>CAJBBX010000110.1 GCA_903951425.1 uncultured Chthonomonas sp. | reverse complement strand
GGAGCTTGAAGTACTCGATGCCCGGCTTGCCGATGTCGACCGGCTCCAGCACGGGGTTCGCCGGCACCCGCGCGAGGTCGGCCAGCTTCGCCTTCCAGAAGGCGTCGAAGTCGGCCGGGCGCGGGAGCGACGGCCCGATGCGGCTCGGACTGAAGGCGGCTCCGGCCGCAGCGGTGATCTCCTTGGCGGGGAGCTTCGCCTTAAGCTCCAGCAGCAGCGTACCGGGCTCATCCAGCCTAGCCTCGAGCGCGGCCTTGCCGGCGGCCAGAGGCAGGGCGCCCTCCCGCAGGACCTTGAGGCCGTTCTGCTTCAGCACATAGCGAACGTCGGAGGCGCCCTCGCCCCCGGGGCCGCGGACCTCGATATCCCACCGCGCCGTCTCGCCGGCGGCGTAGACGGCTTGAGGCTTCGAGGCGGTTGCCACGATCTCCTGCGCGGCGATCGGCCGCAGCGAGGTCGCCGCGACGGCGGCGAGGATGATACGAAGATGGGTTCGCAGGTTCATGGTTGGCTCCCGATGCGTGGTTGTGCGGCAGGCCGGATCCGTAGCGACCACAGGTTCGACGCGGCAGGCCGACGCTCCTGCTCGGATTGGTTGGCGCCTCCCGCTCGCTCGGAGGACTCCGCCGTTGCCGCGCCGAACTTGGCCGAATGAACGCCCTTATCACCTGCGCCATGCTTGCGGCGACGCTCCCCGCCGCGGCCAAGGAGCCACGCGCCATGCCTGCTGCCGCTCCCGCCTTCACGCTGGTCCGCGCCGGTCGCGTAGCCTGCCGCATCGTTGTGCCCGCCAAAGCGGCGCCGGTGGTGCGCCACGCCGCCGAGGAGCTTCGGCGGCTGGTGGCGCTGATGTCCGGGGCCACGCTGCCCATCGCCGAGGAGGGCGCGGGCGGCGACGGCCCGGCCGTCTACCTGGGGCCGACCCGCAAGGCCGCCGGGCTCCTCGCTTCGGGCGGCAAGCCCTCGGCGGAGGACGGCGTGGCGATCCGCACCGCGGGCCGCGACCTGGTCCTGTCGGGCGGCAATGGGCGCGCGCGCCTCTACGCCGTCTATGTGCTGCTGGAGAAGTGGCTCGGCGTCCGGTTCCTGGCGCACGACTGCACGGTGGTCCCCAAGCGCTCCACGGTGACGCTGCCGGAGATCAACTACACCTACGCGCCGCCCTTCATGTACCGCGAGGCGCTCTACTGGGACGCATACCCCAAGGAGACCGCCGCGCCTCAGCGGCTCAACGGCCCCGCCACCAAGTGCGACGAGGCCACGGGCGGCAAGGTCGCCTTCTTCCCCTACGTCCACAGCTTCTGCAAGCTGGTGCCGCCGGAGAAGTACTACGCCGAGCACCCGGAGTACTTCAGTCTGGTGGGCGGCAAGCGCACCAACCTGACCATCCACGGCCAGCTCTGCCTGACGAACCCGGAGGTCCTGCGGATCGCCACCGCCCAGGCCATGGCCTGGATCCGCGAGAACCCCGAAATCCCGATCATCGACATCTCGCAGAACGACGGCGAGGGCGCCTGCGAGTGCGACGCGTGCGTGGCCGTGGAGCGCGAGGAGGAGAGCAAGCACGGGCCCATCCTGCGGTTTGTCAATGCCATCGCCGACGACGTGAAGCGCGAGCACCCGGACAAGTGGGTGGAGACGCTGGCCTATGCCTATTCCACCAAGCCACCAGGCAAGACGCGGCCGCGCGACAACGTCATCATCCGCCTGTGCCATGCCGGGTGCTACCACCACGGCTTCGAGGCCTGCGGCCTGGGCGCGAACCTGACGACCTACCTGGAGGGATGGCGGAAGCTCACGCGGCGCATCTTCATCTGGCACTACGCGGCCAACTTCGCGCACTACATAGCGCCCAACTTCAACCTGCAGGGGCTTGCCGCCGACCTGAAGGCCTACCCGCGCTACGGCGTCAACGGCGTGATGGTCCAGGCCGACCACCAGGGGCCCGGCGGCGAACTGGCCGAGCTGCGGCAGTACCTGGTAGCACAGCTGCTCTGGGACCCCACCGGCGATCCCATGGAGATCCGCCGCGAGTTCTGCGCGGGCTACTATGGCCCCGCAGCATCCGACGTGGAGGCCTATCTGGCGCTGGTGGACGCCGAGGGCGCACGCAAGGAGGTCCACGCCTTCGGGGCATGGGACCCAACGGGCACCGTGCGTCCCGAGTTCGTGGCCCGCGGGCTGGAGGTACTGGCCGGCGCCCGGGAGAAGTGCTCCGACGAAGCCGTACGCAACCGCGTGGACAAGCTGATGCTGCCGCACTGGTACGCCCAGCTGCAGTGGCCCGACAAGTACGCGCTATCGGCCGCCGACGCGCCGGCCCTGGTGGCGAAGTTTCGCCGCGTGGTTGAGCGCAACCAGATCACCTACATCCGCGAGGACTTCAACTCCCCCAGCATGCCCGGATGGCTGGCGGAGATGGAGAAACGCTACCCCACCCAAGGAAGAAAGACCCCATGACGACCCGATCCGCCGCCGCCGTCGCGCTGTTGGCCCTCGCCGCACAGGCCCAAGGCGCCCAGCTCTGGGTGGCGCCCAACGGCAAGGACGCCAACCCCGGCACCAAGGCCAGGCCCGTTGCCACCCTCCAGCGCGCCCGCGACCTGGCACGGGCCGCCATCGCCGCCAAGCCCTCGCCGGTGACCATCACGCTCAGGGCAGGAACCTACTTCCTCGCATCGCCGCTGGAGCTCACCTTCGCCGACAGCGGCGCGGCGGGCGCGCCGGTCACCTACACCAGCCTGCCGGGCGAGGCCGTCACGATCAGCGGCGGCGTGCCCGTTACCGGCTGGAAGGCCCGGCCCGACGGCCTGCTGCAGGCGCCCATCCCGGCCGGCGGCGCCCTTAAGGCCATGCGGCAGCTCTTCATCGGCGCCGACCGCGCCACCCGCGCCCGGTGGCCCAACGAGGAGGGCGCCCTGAGGCTCGGCGACGTCTCCGGCGATGTGAAGTCCTTCACGCTTTCGCAGCCTATCCCCGGCGGCGACCTGGCCGGCACAGGCGCGGAGCTTGTGGTCTACGAGAACTGGTCCGTCACCCGCGGCGCCGTCACCCGGTCGGGCGGCGACAAGGTAGAGACGGCCACGCCCATGGGCTGGATCGGCCATGGCCCCATGACCACCGCCAGCCCCGGCAAGCCCGCGTTCCTCGAGGGCGGCAAGGCCTTCCTGGACCAGCCCGGCGAGTGGTGCGTCGACGGAGGGAGCATCCTTTACATGCCGCGCCCAGGCGAGACGGCCGCCAACCTGAAGGCGGTGGCGCCGAGGCTGGAGCGGCTCGTGGTGTTCCAAGGCGCCGAGGACAAGCCGGCGCAGCATATCACGTTCCGGGGCATCACCTTCGCGCACACCGAGTTCGCGCTACCGGTAATCGGCTACCCCGAGGTGCAGGCGGGCCACTACGGCGCCTCCACAACCAGCCCGGCGTGGGTGCAGCCCGTGGCGGTTGAGGCCGGCTACGCCGAGGAGTGCCGCCTGGAGCGCTGCACGCTGCGGAACCTGGGCGGCTCGGGCGTGGGCATCGGCCGCGGGTGCAAGGGCGTGGCCGTGAGCCGCTGCACACTGGCCGACATCGGCGGCAACGGCGTCATGGTCGGCTGGCGCGGCAACAAGGGCGCCGTGCGCTGTCAGGCAGGCGAGCTCGACAGCGACTGGCTCGATCCCGCCCATGCGCCCTCGGGCTGCAGCGTGACAGATTGCGTCATCACCCGGTGCGGCGCCACCAGCCCGGGTTGCGTGGGCGTCTTCGTGGCCTTCAGCGCCGACACGGCGGTCACGAACAACCACGTATACACCATGCCCTACACCGGCATGTCCATCGGCTACCGCTGGAGCAAAGTCCCCAGCACGCAAGTCCGCTGCCTGGTGGCCAACAACCACATCCACGACGTGATGAAGCTGCTGGCCGACGGCGGCGGCATCTACACGCTGGGAGTGCAGCCCGGCACCGTGCTGCGCGAGAACCACATCTACGACGTCCACCGCAGCGGCTTCGCCCACGGCGGCGCGCCTAACAACGGCTTCTTCGTGGATGAGAGCAGCACGGGATTCCTCTTCGACCGCAACCTGGTCTACCGCACCTCCGGCGAGCCGGTCCGCTTCAACCAGTGCTCCCGCGAGTGGCACACCTGGACCGACAACCTGCTGGGCTGGGACGAGAAGGAAAGCCCTGCGGCCACGGCCATCATCAAGGCCGCGGGCCCGAGGAAGTAGGCCGGGTCCAGGGAAAGGTGCGCCGGCGGCTGTCTTCATCCGTCCATGCCGCCGGCATCGATCACGTCGCCGGGCCGCAACGCGCTACACTGGGATGCGGCCCTGTGCGTCGCCGGCCGCGTGGAGGTGTGCTGATGGCCTATGTCTTCGCGGCGTTGGCCGCGCTCTGCGTCGCAGCGGCGCCGGCCGCTCCGGCGGCGAACCGGCTCTGGGTCTACCCGGGCGTCGGGCACGACGAGTACCGATCCTCGCAGTACCGGCTACGCGTGGAGCAGGGCGCCTTGAGCAAGCCCCTCTTCTGCTACCGCATGCAGTCGATCTGGCACCATGAGTACCCCGAGGCGTGGACCCGGGACCTCTTCCCCAAGGAGAACCACTGGGCGAGCTTCTCCTTCTCGGGCAAGGTCACCGTAATCGCAGAGCCGACGGCCGGGCAGGCCACCAGCGTGGAGGTGCGGCCCGACCCGCCGGGTGTGGCGGCTTCGGTGCAGGGCGGCAAGGTGCGCGTGGTGATCAGCCGCCCGGGGCAGTACTGTCTCTTGGTGAAGCTGCGCGGAGTGGCCGGCAACGAGTTCAACCACCCGCTCTTCCTCTTCGCCAACCCGCCGGAGGCCGAGGCGCCGAGGAAGGGCGCGCCGGGGATCCACTACTTCGGGCCGGGCGTCCACGACATCGGCTTCAAGTACCCGGTCAAGGCCGGCGAGACGGTCTACATCGCCGGCGGGGCGCTGGTCAAGGGCTCCATCGCCTTCACCGGCGACGGCGTGCGCATCCTGGGCCGGGGCATCCTGACGGACCGCAAGCTGATGCTGGAGCGCGTTCAGTCGGCGCTGGCCGCGAAGGCCGGCGGCAGCACGACGCCCTGGACCCCGAAGCATGACTGGATGTACGAGCAGAAGTGGGCCACGATCTACGGTGACTGGAACGCGAACCGGGCGCTCATCGAAGGAATCACGATCATCGAGTCGCCCTTCTGCATGGTACGCACCCACGGGTCGGGCCTCACCTTCCGCAACGTCAAGCTGCTGGGCGACCTCTACAACAACAACGGGATCGTGTCCGGGCTCAGCCACCGCATCCTGGACTGCTTCTTCAAGGTCGAGGACGACGTCTTCTGCTGGATGTCGCCCGTCTCGGAGACCCGCAACTGCGTCATCTGGAAGCAGGACAACGCCAGCCTGGTGATGATGGGCTACGGCTACGACTACGCCACGAGCGGCCACGTGATGCGCGACAACTGGATCATCATGGACAAGACCCTCGTGCAGAACATGGCGCGGGGGCTCTTCGGCCTGGCCTCCTCCACGGGCACGCAGTTCACCGATTGCCGCATCGAGGGGCTGAAGGTCTACGGCGATACGCTCTGCCTGCTCGCCATCGACAACCGCTACCGGCCCACTCCCTGGTCCGCCACGCCGACGGGCGAGGTGAAGCTCAAGCCCGTGGAGCTGCACCTGAAGGACGTGGAGATCACGGGGACCGAGAAGGGCAGCTACTGGGGCGCCGATATGGCCGACCTCATCGGCACGCCCATGCGCTCGCGGCTGCGCACGGAGAACGCGGGGACGGTTCGCATCATCCTCGAGAACGTGCGCATCAACGGCAAGCGGCTCCGGAGTGACGCGGACTGGCCCAACGGCCTGCTGCGCGAAGGCGCCGTGACGGTGGAGTACCGGTAGCGGGGCGTCCCCATGCGCGGTACGATGTGGCGAAGAACCGCAGGCAGACCGGCAGGAGGTGCGCTCGAGCCATGCCCAAGCAGACCACCGTCGCGGCGCACCGTCGGGGCGCGTTGGGAGCCCTGCTCCTGATGGCCGCGGGAACGCCGACCGCAGCCCCGGCGCAGGCCGTGACCTACTACGTGGCCGCCCAAGGCTCCGACCGCTCGGACGGGCGCTCGCCGCGGCGGCCCTGGCGGTCGGTGGAGCGCGTGAACTCGGCGGAGCTGAAGCCGGGCGACGCGGTCCTCTTCCGGCGGGGCGATAGCTGGCGCGGTAGCCTGACGCCTCGAAGCGGCAAGGAGGGCGCGCCGATCCGGTACGCGGCCTACGGCTCCGGAGCCAAGCCCTGCCTCATGGGTTCCGTGGCGCGAAGCTCCCCCGCCGATTGGCGCAGCGAAGGCGACGGACTCTGGTCCACCGGCGGCCATGGACCGGAGAAGCCCGTCCCGATGCCGCCCGCCGATGCTGCCGAGCGCACCATCCGGTGGGTCCTATACACCGAGGGCGGCGCCGAAGCCTCCGGCGCCGGGCGCCCATCGCCCGAGGCGCCCGCCGCCTTCCGTGTGGATTGCCGCAAGCCCGGCACGGAGCCGCACCACCTGCAGCTCTACACAACCGCCCCGGCCGTCCGGGTCGGCGCCACATACGCCGCCGTGCTTCGTCTCCGGTCCGACCGTCCCCTGCCCATGCAGGCGCCCGAACTCATGCGCGACGGGCCGCCATGGACCGGGCTCTCCGGCGGCTTCCCGCGCCCGCGAACCGCCGTCGGCCCCGATGCTGTGCAGTTGGTGCAGTACTACCGCGCCGCTGCCACCGACCCGAAGCCGCGGCTCACCTTCTACCTGGGCGGACTGCTACCGGCGGGCGCGGCGTTCACCGTCGAGCGTCTCTCGTTCAGGGAGTGCGATCCGGGCGATGCGCCGCCGCCCTCGCCGTTCAGCGTGGACGTGGGCAACCTCATCTTGGGCGATGAGGTCGCCTGCGGCGTGAAGCGATGGACGCGAGCAGACCTGCGGGCACAGGGCGACTTCTGGTACGACCCCGAGCGGCAGATGCTCTGGCTGAAGTGCGACGTCAACCCGGTCCAGCGCTACGGCCGCATCGAGTGCGCCATGTACCGGCACATCATCAACCAGTCGGAGCGCTCCTACGTCACCTACGAGGAGCTTGCGCTGAAGTACGGCGGCGCCCACGGAATTGGAGGGGCGGCGACGCACCACATCATCGTGCGCGGATGCGAAATCTCATACACCGGCGGTGCGGACCAGATGGGCGGCAACAAGCGGGTGCGCTTCGGCAACGGCATTGAGTTCTGGGCCGGGGCCCACGACAACCTGGTGGAGCGGTGCCGGCTGTGGGAGATCTACGACGCGGCGCTCACCAACCAGAGCATGGGCGACCCTGTGACCGAGGCCGACATCACCTACCGCGACAACGTGATCTGGAACAGCGAGTACTCGTTCGAGTACTGGAACCGGCCAGAGACCTCGACCACGCGCAATATCCGGTTCATCAACAACACCTGCGTCGATGCGGGCCACGGCTGGGGCCACGCCCAGCGCCCCGACCCCAGCGGGTGCCACCTCCGGTTCTACGAGAGCCCGGCACGGGCCCAGGGCATCGAGATCAGCGGCAACCTCTTCGTCGAAGCCACCGGCCCTGCCTTCTACGCCCCCGCCTGGCCCACCGACGACGTGCGCGCCCTCCGCATGGAGCGGAACGTCTGGGTGCAGCGCCGGGGGACCATGATCTCGGTGGCGGGCCGCGACTACCCCATGGAGGCCTTCGCCAGGTACCAGAGCAACCTGGGCCTGGACCGCGGCTCCATGACGGTAGACCCACGTTTCGTCAACCCGGGCCGGCGCGACTTCCGGCTCCGACCCGACAGCCCGTGCCCCGGCCTGGGCGCACGCACATCAGGAGACAAGTGATGAAGCGGTTCGCACTCCTACTCGCGCTCCTTGCCCTCGTCGGGCCCGTTCAGGCCGCCGATTGGCCGCGCTGGCAGGGCCCCGCCGGCACGGGCCGCATACCGACCGGTTGGAAGGTCCCCGCGTCATTGCCCGCCGCGCCGCGGGTGCTCTGGCGCGTGCCGGTGGGGCTGGGCCAGGGCTCTCCGGTAGTCGCCGGCGGCAAGGTCTTCTATCTGGACAACCAGGAGGGCAAGGAGGTGGCCCACGCCGCGTCGGCCGACACAGGCACGGAGCTGTGGCGCGTCACGCTGGACGACGTCTTCGCCGACAGCGGCTCGCCTCCCGGCCCGCGCGGCACGCCCACCGTCGACGGCGATCGCGTCTATGTGCTCTCCTGTCGGGGCGAGTTCCGCTGCCTTCAGGTGACCGATGGCCGGCAGGTCTGGCGCACCAACTTCATGAAGGATTTCGGCGCACCGGCGCTACTGGAGGCCGGCGACATGCCGGGCACCACGCGCCACGGCCACACCGCCTCGCCGCTCATCGACGGCGACCGGATGGTTATGCCCGTGGGCGGCCAGCCGGGCGCCTCCATGGTCTGCTTCAACAAGCGCGACGGGCGCGTCCTCTGGAAGTCGCAGGACGACGTGCCCGGCCATACGGGTCCGGTCATGGCGACCCTGGGCGGGGTGCGGCACCTGGTCTGCTACACCTCGGCAGCGCTCATCGGGCTGGCCCCGGCCGACGGCGCCCTCCTCTGGCGCGTGCCCATCAAGACGCTCTACGGGCGCCACGTCACCACGCCGGCCGTCGTGGGCGACACGGTGGTGGTGGGCTCCTACACGGCGGGGCTCATCGGAGTGCGGGTGGGCAAGGGCAAGGGCGGCCTCACCGCCGAGGTGGCCTGGAACGACCGCTCGCTGGGCATCGACTTCTCCAGCCCCGTGGCCGTTGGCGCGCACGTCTACTGCATCGGCCCCGGCGGGCGGCTCTTCTGCGTGGAGGCCCGTACCGGCGCGCGGGCCTGGGTGGAGGTGGGCTTCTTCTCGGGGATGCTGGAGGCAGGCTTCGCAGCATTCCTCGTGGCGGGCCCCAACCTCCTGATCCTTGCCGAGGGCGGCCAGCTCATGCTCGTTCCCGCCACGCCCGCGGGCTGCAAGCTCCTGGCGAAGACGCAGGCCTGCGGCAAGAACTGGTGCAGCCCGGCCTACGCCGACGGCAAGCTGACGCTCCGCGACGACAAGGAGCTGCTCTGCCTGGAGCTCATCCGCTGAGGACGGGCCAACGTTCACATAGAACCGGTATCGTACAGGTCTTGACACCATCGTCAGACCGGAGCATGATACCGGTGACATGGAACGAACGCGACGGACTAGGCGATGGTGATCCCATCGCTGTCGAAGACAGATGATCTGATCGCGCATCTGCAGGAGCGCATCTCCACGGGCGCCTATCCCCCGGGCGCCGCCCTCCCATCCGAGCGCGACCTGACGCTGGCGTTCTGCGTCAGCCGGGTAACCGTGCGCAACGCCATCGAGCGGCTCTCTGCCGCCCGCCTCGTGGAACGCATTCCCGGTAAGGGCACCTACGTCCTCACCCCGGATTCGCCTCAACCGCCTGCGGCCGACCGCGTTGCGACCTCCGGCACCATCGCCCTCGTCTGCTCGCAGGGCGCGCCGTCAGTGGCCAGCCCCGTCGCTTCCGGCTGCTCCGCGGCCGCCCTGGCCCATCGCGCCCCGCTCCTGCTATGCGATACCAACGGCGCCACATTCGCCGAGGCCCACGCCCGCGAGGCGCTCCACCTCCGCGAAGCCCTGCGCCAGGGGGTGAGCGGCATCGTCATCTGGTGGCAGGGCGGCGATGCCTCGCGGCCGTTGCTGGAACGCGCGGCCGCCGAAGGTTGCGCCGTCGTGATGCTGGACCGCTGCGTGGAGGGCCTGGACGCCGACTTCGTGGGCATCGACGACGAAGCCGCGGGCTACATGGCCACTGCGCACCTGGTTCGCAGCGGCCGGCGCCGCATCGGCTGCGTCGTGAATTCCCTCAAAGTCAGCACCTCTGCCGATCGCCTTGCCGGCTACCGACGAGCGCTGGCGGAGCACGGGCTTCCAGTGGACGACCGGTTAGTCGTGGTGGTCGACGAAGGCGCCGCGGACGTGGGCGCACTGGCCGCCGAGCGGTTCGCCGACCTGCAGCCGCCGCCGGACGGCGCGGTGGCGGTCAATGACTACATCGCCATGGATGTCATTGAGGCGCTGGAACGGCACCGCCTCCATACACCTGACGACGTGGCTGTCGTGAGCTTCGCCGATATGGAGTTCGCCGGTCACTATCGCGTACCGCTGACCACGGTTCGGCAGCCGTTCCGATCCCTAGGAGAAACCGCGATCCATCTGATCCATGAGCGGTTGGAGACCGGACGGACAACACCCAGGCGGGTCCTGCTCCCCACGGAGCTCGTCATCCGCCGATCCTGCGGCCACGAGAGGCCGCGACAGGGCAATGAGACGGTTCCTTAGACCGGCCCTGACGGCGCTGGGTTCAACCTGCGCCCGGGCCAATGGGAGGACACGCATGTCCCAGAGACGCATAGGCTTCACCCTGATTGAACTCCTCGTCGTTATCGCCATCATCGCCATCCTCGCAGCCATCCTGTTCCCGGTCTTCGCCCAGGCGCGGGAGCAGGCCCGCAAGACCGCCTGCATCTCGAACATGAAGCAGGCGCTGCTGGGTCTGGCCATGTACACCCAGGATGCAGACGAGTGCTGGCCGCAGTGCATGGACTACAGCCCGAACTCATCGGGCACATACTACTTCTGGCAGCAGATGACCAGTCCATACACTAAGAACTTCGATATCTTCCACTGCAAGAACTTGCCCCGCAAGACCATGTCGCCCTACACGGACCCCACATTCGGGTACCCGGACTACCAGAACTCGTATTGGGGCTCGTTTGGGGCCAACACCAACGTGTTGGCGCTGGACGGCTACTTCCGGCTCTTCGGCATGAGCGCTCCGTCGCGGGGTGACAAGGACATCCGCAACCCGGCCTCCACGATCCTCATCTTCGACACGTGGTACCTGGACTGGTACGGCGCCCCCAACCACAGCAATATGAACAAGACGATGGGGCATACGTGGAACCACTCCCACTACATCCCGAGCCTCCTGAACGCCATCAACATGGCGAACGATACCTACTGGTCGGTGCTCGTCGACGGCGAGGTCGGCCCGGGACCTGACGGCACCTGGCCAATCCATGCGGCGACCTTCGCCACTTCGCACAACGGCATGGGATCCGTAGGGTTCTGCGACGGCCACGCCAAGGCCATGGGCCGCCGCCAGATCATGGGACCCTACAGCTCCGACCAGAACGTGATGAAGGACACCAACGATATGTGGGCGGCCTACCTGGCGCCCCTCTGGGCCACACCGTAACCTTCTGTCCATCGGACGGCGCGCCGGCAGGCCAAGCCCGGTGCGCCGTCCCGTTTCCGACCAAAGCGTGTCGGGCTGTCGGCGCTCGCCGGCGCCCCAGGGAGTACGGTATGCGCGGAAATGGCATGGCCAAGCGCGAACTGCCCGTCTGGGTAGGCGTAGCGGCCGTCGTGGTGGTGTTGGGTGTGGCGGCATGGTTCTACCGCGGGCTTTTCATGGGCCCTCCCGGCCCGGACTACTTCAACCTCGATGCCCGGAACCCCGAGAACGTCGCCCTGTTCCGGCAGATGGACGCCCACTACAAGAAGAACCCGGGCGAGAAACCCCGCAACTGGCCGCCGCCGCAGTTCACTGATGAGGCCATCACCAAGGCCCAGGAACAGCACAAGAAGGACTTCGCCGACGCCGAGCAGCGCCGCGCCAAGGTGATCCAGGACTACCTGAACCAGAACAAGCGCGGGAAGTAGCCCGACTTCCGCAGTTGGGCCCCGAACCGGGGCCGTTCTGAGCGCGGACGAGGGTTCGGTCTTCACTACACCCGGGCGGTTGGCAGGTGGGTCGACAGGTCGAGTTCCTGGCGGCCCAGCCGGAGATGCTGGGCCATTGTCGGCTGGACCACCCGCGCTCTCGGCTAAGGTGGCCGTTGCACGTCGGGGCTACCGCCTCGTACCCAAACAGGCCGGCACGGCAAGGTGTACTGCCCTGTATGCATCTGATGTGTATCACTATGGCTACTACACTCATCTGTGTGCTGGTGGAAGCGGCGCTGGACGAGTACCACCGCCGCCGGTTCTTCTTGGAGTTGGATGAAGCATTTGGCCGCCTGCACAGCGATCCCGCTGCCCAAGCTGCCGAGGATGCCGACCGCCGCGCTCTGGATGGGACGTTGGCCGATGGGCTGAGCGCCGAGAACGGGTACGAAGTCGATGGCTCGGCCTAGCCGCGGCGAGGTCTGGCTGGCCGATCTGAACCCAATCCGTAGCCACGAGCAGGCCGGTATGCGCCCGGTGCTGGTCGTGTCGGCGGACGCCCTGAACCGAAGCCGGGCTGCCATCGCCTTCGTAGTGCCCCTGACGCCCCGCGAGAAGGGCATCCCCAACCACGTTCGCATGCCCCCCTGCCGAAGGCGGCGTGAGCGTCCTGAGCTTCGCCATGTGTGAGCGCCTGCGATCCATTTCGACCGACAGGCTGGTCGCTAGGCGGGGGTGAGGCGCACGAAGAGGCGCTGGGCGAAGTGGCCGATCGCCTGGGGATGCTCCTGGACGTCTAGCCCCCCCACGCCCGTCCGCACCTCCGACCGCGTCGGTCGGTCCGGCGCCCCGTTGCCGGCTATCTGTGCCTCGGTCCCTCCCGAATGCCGCGAACGAGGTATCACATGGTGTGCGGTCCGACAGTGGGCCCGCGGATGGGAGGCTGCGATGGTAGCAGGCATTCTGGCGGTGGCGGCAGGCGTCATGGCTATGGCTCCGAGCGCGGAGCGGCCCATCTTCCGGTTCGGCCTTGTGGCCGATACGCAGTACGCCGACAAACCCACGGCGGGCACGCGCCACTACGCCGGATCGGCGCAAAGCCTGGCCCGGTGCGTGGCCGACCTGAAGGCGCGGCGGGTGGCATTCGGCGTGAGCCTGGGCGATATCATCGACGGCCGGGGCGCCGAGAGCCGCACAGACCTCAACGCCATGCTCGCCCTCTGGGCCGGGTTGGGCAAGCCCGTGCGCCACGTCATCGGCAACCACTGCCTGAGCGTGCCGCGCAAGGAGCTCCTGCCGGCGCTGGGCCTGCGGCGCGGCTGGTACGAGTTCCGCAAGGCCGGCTGGCGCTTCATCGTCCTCGATGCGCTGGACGTGAGCGTGGCGGGGCCCACCGGCCCCAGGGAGGCGGAGCTTGCCAAGCGGTACATGGCGCTGACGCCCAAGCTGCCTGAGTACGACGGCGCCATCGACCGCGAGCAGCTCATCTGGCTCCGCGTACGGTTGGCTGACGCACGGGCCAGGGGCGACAAAGTGGTCATCTTCTGCCACCTTCCCGTCCACCCCGACTCGACCACGGCGCCGCACCTGCTCTGGAACCATACGGAGGTCCTCAGCGCCGTCCAGAGCGCCGGCTGTGTGCGGGCCTGGTTCGCCGGGCACGACCACGCCGGCGGCTACGCCAATCGCGGTGGTATCCACCACGTGACTCAGCGCGGCATGGTGGAGGCGCCCGAGGGCTCCAACGCCTACAGCGTCGTCAGCGTCTACCCCGACCGGCTGGCGGTCGAAGGCGTGGGCCTGGCCGCCTCGCACACACTGGACTGGAGCGGCGCCCGATGACGACCTCCCGACGCCGCGCCTCGGCGGCCATTTCGCTGCTGCCCGCCCTGGGCGCTGTAGGCCTGCTTCTGGCCTACGCAGGCAGGGCAGCCGCGCCGCCTGCACCCGAGAACCTGGCGCGGAGAGCCACGGCGTCGGCCACGTCCGAGTACAGCGGCGCCTACCTGGCCGCGTTCGCGGTCGACGGCAAGGTGCCGGGCGGCGGGAGCCAGGCCGACACCAACCAGGCGTGGTGTGTCAACGGCGCCACACACGGCAAGGGCGCCGACCTGACGCTCACATGGCCCGAACCGGTAACCGTAGCGCAGGTGGTCTACTACGGTCGCACCGCCTGGTTCGCCGAGGAGTGCTGGTCCGACTGCACCCTCTTTGTCGACGGCTCCGATCAGCCGCTGGCGACCTTCGCGCTGAAGATGGGCCACGGCCCGCAGCCGCTGAACCTGCCGCAGCCGGTGAGCGCCCGCCGACTGACGCTGCGGTTCGCCAGCTCCTTCGCAGGCATGAACCCCGGCGCCTCGGAAATCGAGGTCTACGCCGAACCCACGTCGCCCGGCGCGCTGGGCAAGTTCGTCCCGCTGCCGCCCGGCACGCCCATCATCGAGGTCGAGCCGCCCGAGGCGCCCGAGCTGGCCGCCCGCCTGAAGGGCCTCGGCTGCGACAGCCTGGTGCTGATCCGGCGGCATGAGATCAACTGCAGCCACGTCTACACCTACCACACGGAGGGCTTCCAGCCCGGCGGCGCCCTCTCGGTCCTCTCGCTGCGGGACGGCTCGGTGCGCGACCTGGTGCAGTCGCCTGAGGGCGAGATCCTCGACTGCGACGTGAGCTGGGACGGCCGCACGATCCTCTTCAGCTGGCGCCGCACGCCCGAGGAGGGCTACCACCTGTACACGATCCGCGCCGACGGCAGCGGGCTACGGCAGCTGACGCGCGGCGACTGGCACGACTACAACGCCTGCTGGCTGCCCGACGGCGGCATCGCCTTCCTCAGCACGCGGAGCGCACGCTTCGCCTACTGCTGGATCTCGCCCGTGGGCATCCTCCACCGGATGAGCGCCGACGGGACGGGCGTGCGGCGCCTCTCGGCCAATATCGTCAACGACTTCACGCCCGCGGTGATGTCCGACGGGCGGATCATCTACAGCCGCTGGGAGTACGTGGACAAGCCCGCCATACCGATCCAGAGCCTCTGGACCATCCGGCCCGACGGCACGGCGCTGGAGGGCTTCTACGGCAACGGCGTCCTGAGCCCCGCCACCTTCATGGAGGCGCAGCCCATCCCCGGCTCCCGCGCCGTGCTATGCACCCTCACCAGCCACAACGGCCCGGCGCGCGGCGCCACCGCCATCGTCAGCCCTGTCTACGGCGTCAACTCGCCGCTGGCCATCCGCAACCTGACGCCGGAGGTGAACATCGGCCGCGTAGACCGGGGCGACGGCAACTCGGTGCGCGGTCCATTCGAGAACCCCTACCCGCTCGATGAGGAGGCCTACCTCGTCTCCATGCGCGGCCGCATCCTGCTGCGGCGCTACGATGCACAGGGCGCGTATACGGTGATCGACCGGCCCGGCGGCGGGCTGGGCTGGTACTCGCCCCGCCCGCTCCGGCCGCGTCCCCGGCCCGTTACGCTGCCGCAACTGGCCCCGCGCCCCGCCGAGGGCGACTGGGCCGTGGTGACGCTCTCCGACGTCTACCAGGGCATGGCGCCCGAGGTGCGGCGCGGCGAGGTGCGCTCGATCTGCGTGGTGGAAGAGGTAACGAAGAACGTCCGCACCGATGTGAGCAAGCGCGCGTTCGGCTTCCAGTTCCCGGTGATCTCCTGCGGCGCGACCTATGCCTGCAAGCGGGTCTGGGGTTGGGCGCCGGTGGCCGAGGACGGCTCCGCCACCTTCCGCGTGCCGTCGGGGAGGCCCATCTACTTCATGGCGCTGGACGCCCAGGGCCGCGCGCTGCAGCGGATGCGCACCTTCACGCACCTGATGCCCGGCGAGCGCCAGGGGTGCGTGGGTTGCCACGAGCCGCGAGGCCAGACGCCCCTGCCCGGCCGCGGCGGCCCGCAGCAACCCGCATCACTGCACAAGCCCTGGTGGGGTCAGGGCGTGGGCTTCGACTACAGCCGCATCGTGCAGCCGATCCTGGACAGGCGCTGCGGCGGCTGCCACTCGCCGGAGCGGCCGGCTGGCGGCGTAGACCTGAGCGGCGACAAGACCGACTTCTTCAACGTCTCCTACGAGACGCTGGCCCGCGGGCGGCGCGACGGCGGCATGTGGGACAACCCCTACACCAGCTGGATCCCCACCTACAACGGCTTCGAGGCGAACATCCTGCAGAACCGGCCCCGCACCTGGGGCTCGCCGCGCAGCCGCTTGGCCGACATCGTCATTGGCGGCCACCCGGATGCGTCCGGCCAGAAGCGCCTGTCCATGCCCTTCGACGAGCGGCAGGCGATCCTCACCTGGATCGACCTGAACGTGCCCTACTACGGGACCTCCGAGACGGCGTACCCCGACAACGAGGGGTGCCGCCGCATGGTCCCATCGCGCCTGGAGCCGGTGCTGGCAGAGGTGGCTGCGCGGCGGTGCGCCGGATGCCACAAGGCGGGCATCCCGCGCGAGGCCTGGTACCGCGTGACGCGGCCCGAGCGCAACCCGTTCCTCACGGCGCCGCTGGCCCATGCGGCGGGCGGGACCCAGCGGTGCGGCCAGGCCGTCTTCGCCGACCGCGCCGATCCCGACTACCGGGCTATCCTGTCCACGTTCGACGAGGTCACCCGGCAGCTCGCCGACCGGCCACGAATGGACATGCCCGGCGCCACGCCCGCGGTGGGCGTGAGCCGGGCATGCCGGTAGGGGTCGGAGCGCCGCCTACAGGGCGCTGGGCGTGATGATCGGCTGGAAGCGGTAACGGTAGACACGGGTCAGGAGGTCGGCGGCCGTGGGGACGTACACGTCATTCCAGCGCAGGTCGTCGATCTTCATGGCCTTGTTCAACAGGTCGGTGATCAGGCTCGTCTTGTCCTGGTAGGAGAAGAGGAGCGCCTGCGCGACCATGGCGTCCGGAGCGCCGGGCTCCAGTTCGCGCACCTTGGCCAGGAAGGGCTCGGCCTCCTGGTGGCGCTTCTGCACCAGGAAGGAGACGGCTGAGGCCATCTTGGCCATTCGGTCCTCGGGGTCCATCTTCCGCGCCATCTCCAGCAGGGCGTCGCCCTTCTCGTAGGGCTTCGGCTCCTTGCTGAGAAACATCTGGTAGGCGCGAATGACGTAAGTCTCGGGCGACGAGGGGTCCAGGGCATTGCAGGCCAGGAGCGCGGCCTTCAGGTCAAAGACATCCGTGACGAGGTAGGCCCGGATCATGGCGACTTCGGGCCGGCCGGCATCGGCTTCGTTGATCTTGGCCAGCATCTCGGAGGCCTTGGGCTTGTGTCCCATGGCCATCTCGGCGTAGATCGCCACCAGCGTCGCCAGGTAGCCGCCCGCCTCAAGCCCGGTCTGCACGGCCTCACGGGCCTTCACAACCTGATGGTTGGCGAGCAGGTAGAGGCCCTCGAGGGCGCGAGTGGTGGCATCGCCGCGCTGGGTCTGCCTAAGCGTACGGAGGACGCCGTCGGCCTCCTTCATGCGGCGTGCGCGGATGTAGGTGAGCAGCAGGCGGTTCACGGTGGCGACCGGGGCCTCGTCGGCGGAACCGGCTTCCTGGTAGGCGCGGACGGCCTGGTTCCAGTTGCGAGACTGGTAGTAGGCGTCGCCCTTGGCCTCCGGCGTGTCGCCGGCGGCGGCGATGCGCGCTTCGTTGAGGCGCTGCTGCTCCATGGCGGCCTGCGAGGCGGATGCCAAGAATTCCTCAAGCGTGTCCGAGGCGTCGGCCGTAAGCATGCGCAGGGCGACGAGCTCTTGCCGCGCCGCGGTCTCGGTGGGCGGCATCGAGGCGGCCAGCAGGACCTCAATCGCCTTGCCGTACTCGCGCTGCGAGCGTAGAATGCCCGCCATGGCGCGCGCCGCCTTCAGGTTGCCGGGATCTACCTGCAGGGCGCGGCGGGCGGCCTTCCGCGCCGTCTCGATGGAGCCGCCCTTGATGGCCTCCAGGGCCGCGTCGGCATGGAACTCGGCGCCCTTGGTGAGCTGGTTGTCGAGTGTGTAGGTCGCCTTGGCCTCGGCGGTGCGGCCCTTGGCGTCGGTGGCCTTGGCGACCACGGTATGTGCGCCCTCGGGGTCTTTCAGCGTGTCCCACTCCAGCTCATAGGGCGTGCTGGTGTCCGTGGACCGGGCCTGGCCGTCCACGAAGAACTCCACCTTCTCCACGCCGTCGTCGTCGGCGCCGGAGACCTTCGCGGCGACCTTGACCACGTCCGTGAGTGTGGCGCCGTCGGCAGGCTCCAACCGCACGGCCAGATCCTGGGCGCAGGCGGGGATCGCCGCGCCGGCCAGCGCCACCAGCAGGGCGCCTAGCAGCGCCAATCGGATGCGGAACACCATGTCTGACTCCTTGCCCGGACGCGCGGGGAGGCTACCAGACTGCGGGGAACCGCAGGTGCGCCGGCGTCCTGGCCATGTAGTACGTAATATGCCCCTGCACGGCCCCGGCCTCGGAGGGCGCCTTGGGCTCCACCGTATAGGACGCGCGGGCGGCCTGGCCGGTGGCCAGAGACCCGAACGAGCTCTCCACGGAGGGCGAAAGGCCGGCGCCTTCGGGACCGGTGACCCAGAGCCGCACGTTCCTAACCGTACGTCGGCCCCGGTTGGTTACCGATACAGACACGGACAGATTACCCTGCTCGCGAGGGTTGGCCTCGACCTGGACCGCCAGACCCAGAGCGGCGGCGCTGCAGACGCCCATGCAGGCCTGCGCGCGCGCGATGGCGGCGCTCAGCGCCTGCGCCGGTTCCGAGGTCGGTGATGCGGCTCCGGTCGCATTCCGGGTGACCGACTCCAGAAACGCCAGGTGCAGCAACGCTCCATGCGCCTGCTCCAGCAGCCGGTCCGAGGCCAGGCGCCCCTGCCCCCTGCCGATGGCGCCCATGCGGCTACAGGCGGCCCGGACGCTGGCGGCGCCCTTGCGCGCCTGGCTGGCGGTGCGGGGGGCGGCGGGCCTCCAGGACGCAGCCACTTCGGCGGCGCACTGGGCTGCCTTCCGGCTCCAGTTGGTGAACCGGAAGAGGGCCAGGTCGCCGGATCGTAGCTCAACGCCGCGGCCGCGATTGCGCGGGACGGACGATGCATAGGTGAACATCGGACCCGGCGAGGCCGGTGCAGAGGAGTCGGCCGGGATCCTGAGCAGGTCGGACGAGGAGGGCCCGGCCGGACACTCGGCCTGCACCCAGACGGTGGCGGGTCCGGCGAGGTCGTTTCTCACCAGTGTGACCAGGGTGGGACCGACCTGCACCGACGAGACACGAACACCTGGATTGTCGCACCAGGCCGGCGCGGCGGCGCCGTCAAGCGGTTGCCACCAACTGAGGCGCCACTCGGCCTGCGCGCTCACGGCAAGGGAGCCCAGGACCTCGGCGGGCGTCATGGCGGGGGCGTCACCGCCGGGCGAGCCGATCCGGATATGCACGGCCTCGGGCTTGGGCGCTGCAGTGATGGGCTGCACAGGGTCTTGCTTCAGTGCAGGCAGGGCGGTGAATGCTGCCGTGGCTCCGGCAGAGGCGACCAGCGCACTGATCGCCCTGATGGGCCGGGCTAAGAGCCTTCGTTCTGGCAAGAGTCCCCTTGCGGCGATGTCGCCGCGGGATGGCGCACATCCCGGACGCGCCGCTCAAACTCCACGCGTTCCAGAAGCACTCGCCGTCCGCACGTCGCGCACTGCAGGCCGATGTCCGCCCCAACCCGGTAGACGGCCCAATCGGAGCCGCCGCATGGGTGCTGCTTGCGCAGCGTCACGGTGTCGCCTGCGTTCACGACCACAAATGCCATCGTCTCGCCTTTCGAAACGCTGCATTCTAGCACATCTGCATACCGGTTCCGGCTGCGCTTGGTTCCACGAAGGCCCGTGCGCGCAAGCCGTGCTACCCTATTGGCGCCCAATGCCGCCAGAGGAGCCGACGCCATGCCGGACCGCGAGCCCTACGCCTTCCACGTGATGACAAAGCCGATCGGCCCCATCTGCAACCTCGACTGCGCCTACTGCTTCTACCTCGAGAAGGAGGCGATCTACTCCGGGAACCGCCGCTGGGCCATGCCCGACGAGGTGCTTGAGGCCTACATCCGTGACACCATTGCCGCCACGCAGACGCCCGAAGTGGCCTTCGCCTGGCAGGGCGGCGAGCCCACGCTACTGGGCGTGGGGTTCTTCCGGCGCATCACGGAGCTGCAGCGGCTCTACTCCGACGGCAGGCCCATCGCCAACGCCATCCAGACCAACGGGACGCTGCTGGACGACGACTGGTGCCGGTTCTTGCGCGACGAGCAGTATCTGGTGGGCCTCAGCCTGGACGGCCCGCGTGAGCTGCATGACACCTACCGCGTGGACAAGCAGGGGCGCCCCAGCTTCGACGGCGTATGGCGCGGGCTGGAGCTACTCAAGAAGCACGAGGTGACCTTCAACACGCTGACGGTGGTGAACCGCGCTAACTCGGAGCGGCCGCTGGAGGTCTACCGGTTCCTGCGTGAGGCGGGCTCCGGCTTCATGCAGTTCATCCCCCTCGTGGAGCGCGCCCTGCCGGATGCCGGGCCGCACGGGCTGGCATCGCCGCTGGAGCCGGGCGAGGCCGTGACCGAGTGGAGCGTGCGCCCGGAGGCCTTCGGCGCCTTCCTCGTGCGGGTCTTCGACGAGTGGGTGCGGCACGACGTGGGCAAGGTCTTCGTTCAGACCTTCGACGTGACTCTGGGCAACTGGATGCGGCTGGGATCAGCGCTCTGCGTCTTCTCCGAGGAGTGCGGCCGGGGGCTTGCGCTCGAGCACAACGGCGACCTATACGCCTGCGACCACTACGTCTACCCCGAGTACCGCCGAGGCAACATCATGGAGGCCGCCCTGGCCCAGTTGGTGCGCACGCCTGAGCAGGTCCGGTTCGGGCGCGACAAGCGCGACCTGCTGCCGGCGCAATGCCGCGCCTGCGACGTGCTGCACCTCTGCAACGGGGAGTGCCCCAAGCACCGCTTCCTGCGAACCGCCGACGGCGAGCCGCGGCTCAACTACCTCTGCGCAGGCTACCGGCGCTTCTTCCGGCACGTCGGACCGGCCATGGAGGCGATGGCCGCCCTCCTACACCAGGGCCGTGCGCCGGCCGAGGTCATGGCCCGGCAACGCGACGCGGACCGGGCCGCGCTGCGCACGGTAGGCCGCAACGACCCCTGCCCCTGCGGAAGCGGGCGCAAGCACAAGAACTGCTGCCTCCGCTCGACCCCCTGAGGCGGGCCCGACGCGCCGCGGGCCGGACCCCTGGCGGAGCCCGGCCCGTGGAGACCGCCGACGCATGCGGCGGAGCCTACGGTTGCGGCTTCAGCGGCTTGATGTCGAGCATCTCCATGTCGAAGATGAGCGTGGCGTTGGCCGGGATCTTGCCCATGCCGGTGGGGCCGTAGCCCAGCTCGGGCGGGATGGTGACCTTGCGCTTGCAGCCCTTGCGCATACTGCTGACGGCCAGCTCCCAGCCCTTGATGACCTGCCCCGACCCGTACATGAACTCGAAAGGCTCGCCACGGTCGCGGCTGGAGTCGAACTTCGTGCCGTCGGTCATGGTGCCGGTGTAGTGCAGCACCACGGTGTCGCCGGGCTTCGGCAGGTCGCCCGACCCCGGTGCGAGGTCCTCGATCTTTAGGAGCTTGTACATCTCCTTGTCGTCGGACATCGCCTGGGTCGCCTTGGCGGTCTGGGCCGCGGGCGCACCCTCGCCCTCATGGGCTGCCTCGCCCTTGTGCGCATCCGGCCCCTCGCCCTCATGCGAGTGCGGGGCCGTTGAGTAGGGGCCCATCTCCTTCTTGGCGGCCTCATTGGCGCTGTTGCTGAGCGAGAAGAGGGCGCCCATGATGACAATAACGAGGATGGCGATGCCGATCCTTACCCGTAGCATGCAGACCTCCGGTGTCTCATTTGGTGCGGGCCTGGCGCGCGATGCGCTCAGGCCTGGCCGGCAGGGCGCGTCAACGCGTCGACGGTGCTCGCGTCGGCGGCGAAGAGCGACGGCTCGCCCCCTGTATGTATGAATACCACACGCCGGCCGTCGAAGGCTCCCTTGTGGGCCAGGTCGATGAGGCCGGCCATGGCCTTGCCCGTGTAGACCGGGTCCAGCACGATGCCCTCCTGGCGGTAGACCTGCCGGATGGCCTGGATGCACTCCGCGGAGGCGACACCGTAGCCCTCGCCCACATAGTCCGCCACCAGCGGCACATCCCCGGGTGCGCAGGAATAGGAGGCTCCTCGCGCCTGGGCGGCGTCGCGCGTCAGGAGTGAGATGCCCTCGGCGGCGCCTTCGTCGGCGTCTACTCGGATGCCCATCACGCCCACATCCAGGCCCGCCACATGGCGGCCCGCAAGCACACCGGCCATGGTCCCGCCGCTGGAGGTGGCGAATAGCACGGTCGTGGGCCGGGGCGGCAGGGCGGCAAGCTGCCCCGCCAGTTCGGCCATGGCGTCGACGTAGCCCTGCGCCCCGATGGCGTTGGAGCCGCCGACCGGGACGACATAGGCGGTCCGGCCGCTCTCGCGGAGCCGGGAGACGAGGGCGGTGATGGCCCCGCGCCGCTCAGATGCCGATCCGATCCTGTGAACGCGGGCCCCCGCCAGCTTGTCCAGCAACAGGTTGCCCCGGAAGGAGCCATCGCCATTGACCCCGTTCAGGATCAGGTGGCACGCCAGATTGTGACGGCATGCGGCTACGGCGATCACGCGGACGTGGTTGGACTGCTCGGCGCCCAGCGTGATGACGGCATCAGCGCAGCAACGCAAGGCGTCGGCGATGAGGTACTCCGCCTTCCGCACCTTGTTCCCGCCCATGCCGAAACCGGTCAGGTCGTCGCGCTTGATCCAGATATCGGCCCCGACGGCCCGGGAGAGCACGTCGAGCCGGTGTAGCGGCGTGGGCAGCTGCGCAAGCGGCGCTCTATCCTTCTGCATGGGTATCTCCTGTGCCGTCTCGATGCCGCCCCGCCGTGCGGCTCCAGTCCTCAGGCGGGTCGCGCTAGGCCCATGGGTCAAACAGCACCTTGATGGCCTCCTGCTTCTCGAGCAGGTCGATGCCCTCGGCGTACTTCGCCAGCGGTAGCGTGTGCGTCACAAGCGCGGCCAGGTCCAGCTTCCCGGCCTCGATGAGCGAGACGGCATACTGCGCCGCCTCTATATGGTGGCCGCGATACCCGCAGAGCCGCAGCCAGCCGTAGTGATGCGGCGCGAAGACGTACTCCTCGCGCTGCACACCGAAGAGGGCAACGACATCCAGCGTCAGGTCCATCAGGAGCTGCACGGAGGCCCTGGCGCCCACGCAATCGATCCCGCAGTCGAGGCAGGTGCCGTTGGGCCGCCGGGCGAACTGGTCCGCGGGCAGTTCGCGAGGGTCGTGGGCCGAGGCGGCGCCCACCTCCAACGCCTTGGCCCGGCGGGCGGCCGAGAGGTCGAAGCCGACTACCTCGCGGGCGCCCTCTGCCAGGGCCATCTGCACCGCAACAAGCCCGGCAGGCCCGAGGCCCATGACGCCGAAGCGGCGGCTGCGGACAGCGTTCATCTCCTTCAGCATCAAGAAGCTGGCGCCGACGCACATGGCCAGTTCCACCGGTGCAACGGCCGCGGCGGGCAGACCCTCGGGCGCCTTGATGAGATGCCCCTCGGGCCGGGCCGCGTACTGCGCGTAGCATCCCTGCACGTCGTGGCCCGCATCGCGCCAGACGCTCACGCGGTCCCCTACCCGCAAGCGCTCCACGCCGTCGCCCACCTGCTCCACGCTGCCCGTGGCCTCATGGCCGGGCTGACCGAGCGTGTAGGGGTAGTGGAACTTGTGCCCAACGAACATGGGTTCGTTGTGCCGCAGGTGGAGGTCCCACTGGGGGCAGGTAGTGACGCCCTCAATGCGGACCAGCGCCTCGCCGGGGCCGGGCTGGGGCACGGGGGCGTCGAGAAGCTCCGCCTGCCTGCCGCTACCGATGCTGAGTATCTTCATGCTGTTGCCTTGCATAGAGTGAGTACGGCCCTACCAGTCCAAGATGACGCCCAGGACGGGCTCCGTGCGGTTGAGGACGAGATCAAACGCCGCGCCAGCCTGCTCCACCGGGAAGCGGTGCGTCACCAGGTGGTCGGTGCGCAGGATGCCCCGGGCCAGCAGGTCGAGCGTGGCGTCCATGCGGTCCTGCGCCCAGCCGGACGGCGAGTGGAGGGTCAGCTCCCAGTTGCGCATCTTCTGGATGTCCACCTTGCCGTTGTGGCCATAGAAGCCCGCCGACGAGATGTGGCCGTTGTGGCGCATGGTGGCGAAGAGCGACTCGAGCAAGGCGATGTCGCCCACGGTGTCCGCCACCGCCTGCAAGCCCTCGGGCGCCCAGGCTCGGACCTCGGCCACGACGTCGGCGCCACGCTCGTTCACCAGCGCGTCGCCGTCGGCCTTGCCCCAGAGGGCCAGCCGCTCATCGTGGCGACCCACCATCATCACGCGCGCGCCGCGGTGGCGCAGCGTCTGCGCGGTCCAGTGGCCCACCATGCCGTCGCCGATGACCAGTGCGGCATCGCTCGGCGAGACGCCCACGCGGGCGCCGGTGTTGTAGCCCACCTGGGTGAGCACCAGGCCCGAGGCGTGCCACGGCTCCAGCCCCGCCGGGATCTTCCAGATCTGCGACTTGTGGGCCACGCAGGGCGAGATGTGCCCGGCGAAGGGGTAGAACATCCCCTCCACAGAGCCCATGGTGCAGAAGACGCTCTCGCCCACCTCGATGCCCGAGGCGTTGGCGCCGATCCACTCCACGATCCCCACCTTCTGGTAGCCGGAGATGTGCGGGAAGGGCATGGGGTCGGTTTCGGAGCGCGGCGTGTCGCCAGCGATCCGCTCTCCCCGGATGAAGGAGCCCTCGGTCCCGTTGCTGATCCACGAGTGCGTGACGCGGACCACTACGTCGTCCGGCCCCGGCTCGGGCGTCTGGACCGGCTGGTACTCGACCTTCCATGGCGCCACGGCCACGGCTGCGTAGGCTTGCATGGTGCTGGTTCCCCGGTGTGGCCTAGATGTTGGCGTGCATCCAATCGGCGCACTTCTTGTAGCCGATGTCGGTGGGCTCCTGCCCCTCGTACTCGGCGCACCAGACGCCGTCGTAGCCCACTTCCGTCAGGCACTTCACCGCGCAGCCCAGGTCGATCTCACCCTCGCCCAGCGCGGCGCCCACGTACTCGCCGCGGGAGCCCGTGCCGTCCTTCATGTGCGTATGGAACGTGTGCTTGGCCAGCATAGCGTAGAAGCGATTGATCTCCGGTACGCTGTGGCCGAACCAGCGGTAGTTCATCGTATCGAGGTTCACGCCGACGCAGGGCGAGCCCACCGCCTGGATGATGGCCAGCTGCCGGTCGCCGTCGTTGGTACACCAGCCATGGTTGTCCATGGCGAACTTGATGCCGTTGGCCTCGCCGAACTCCGCCAGCCGCTTGAAGCAGCCCGCGATGGCGTCGACCCACTTCTCCTCGGGCACCGAATCCTTGGGCTGGCCACCCTCGGTCCGGATGACGGAGGTGCCGAGGATCTTCGCCAACCCGCAGATGCGCTTCATGCGCTCGACCTGCTCGGCGATCTCACCCTCTCCCAGCACCACGAAATCGTTCCCCGCGGCCAGCGCCGACGCCTGCAAGCCGCGGGCCTGCAACTTGCCGAGCACCTTCTCCGCCTCGGCCTCGGGGTTGGTCACGCCGTTGCCCCAGACATCGCTGATCGCGACCTCGACGAACGAGAAGCCCGCTCCGGGGCAGTAGTCGAGGAACTGCTCGAAGTCGAACTGGGGGAAGTTGTAGTGGATCACGCCGATCTTGGCCATGGTCGATCTCCTCTCATGCAGCCGGCATCCGTCCGGCCCACCCATGTTCACCGCGCCGCGTCCGACTTCCTGCGCGAGGGCGCGCGTCACGTACAAGCGGTACACTTCCGCCAGTGCCTCGAAAGCGGAAAGGGAGGAACGAGATATGTCGCGATTCTGGATCGGCGCGGCGCTGGCCGCACTGGCGTGCGGGGCCGCCTCGGCGCAGACGCCCGCCAAGCCTGCCGAGCGGTGGATCCCGCTCTTCAACGGCAGGAACCTGAGCGGCTGGACGCCCAAGATCAAGGGCTACGCGCTGGGCGAGGACCCGCTCAAGACCTTCCGGGTGGAGAACGGGGCCATCAAGGCATCGTACAGCGAGTACGGCCAGTTCAACGAGCGGTACGGGCACCTCTTCTACAAGACGCCCTTCTCGGCCTATGTGCTGCGCGTGGAGTACCGGTTCGTGGGCGAGCAGTGCCCCGGCGGAGCGGGCTGGGCCTACCGCAACAGCGGCGCCATGCTCCACTGCCAGGACCCTAAGACCATGCGCAAGGATCAGGACTTCCCGGTGAGCATCGAGGCGCAGTTGCTGGGCGGCGACGGCACAGGTCCGCGCTCCACCAACAACCTCTGCACGCCCGGCACCAACGTGGTCTACCAGGGGAAGCTCCATACGCCGCACTGCACCAACTCCACCTCCAAGACCTACGACGGCGACCAGTGGGTCACGGCGGAGTTCGAGATGCACGGGTCAGGCAAGGTGATCCACCGCGTTAACGGCCAGGTAGTGCTGGAGTACGAGCAGCCGCAACTGGACCCGAATGACGGAGACGCCGCGGCCTTGCTGGCCCAGGGCAGCCCCAAGCTGATCGACGGCGGCTACATCTCGCTGCAGTCCGAGAGCCACCCGGTGGAGTTCCGCAAGGTGGAGATACGCCTGCTGTCGCATAGCCCTGGAACGAGGAAATAGGCAAGAGGGGAGGCGCTTGCGCTGGAGCCGCCGCTCGGCGGCCCCCGCGCGCTTAACAGCCGTGGCGCGACGCGCGTCCGCCCGGCCCCTCCCCGCGGCCCGTGCTCCGAGCCATCGGGGCGGTACATCTCATATACGGATGCGAGCCGCGCCGCGTCTCTCCGATCGGATCGCAGTAGGTCCGCGGTGTGAGGGCCGGAGGCGCGGACGGGGCTGCAGCGTTGGCGAGTATACTCCGGTCGCGCCCTGACCGATGGCCACCTACGGATCGGGCGCCGTGTGTGGGTGGAGGAACTGCACCATGGACAGCGACACCTGTCGTTCGGCTCTGGCGGAGGGGCGGGCCATTGCGGCGCATCCACTGGCGTTGACGCCGAACCGGACGCTGGACGAGCGGCGGCAACGGGCGCTGACGCGCTACTACGCGGCGGCAGGCGTCGGCGGGCTGGCCGTGGGCGTCCACACAACCCAGTTCGCGATCCGCGACCCGGCCGTCGGGCTCCTGAGGCCTGTCCTGCAGTTGGCGCGCGAGGAGATGGACCGCGCCGATGCCCTGTCCACGTCACCACTGGTGCGCATCGCCGGCGTCTGCGGCCGAACGGCCCAGGCTTCGGACGAGGCCGCATTGGCGCACTCGCTGGGCTACCATGCGGGCCTGCTCAGCCTGGCAGCCATGGGCGACGCCGATGACAACGCCCTGCTGGCGCACTGCCGGGCCGTGGCCGACATCATCCCCGTGGTTGGCTTCTACCTGCAGCCCGCAGTGGGAGGCCGGAGCCTCTCGTACCGCTTCTGGCGCCGGTTCGCCGAGATCGAAGCCGTGGTCGCCATCAAGATGGCGCCGTTCAACCGGTACCAGACGCTGGATGTCGTGCGCGCCGTGGCCGACGCCGGCCGCCCGGACATCGCGCTCTACACGGGCAACGACGACAACATCGTCATGGACCTCATCACCCCTTACCGGGTCCGCACGTCCGACGGCATCGTGGAGCGACGCATCGTGGGAGGCCTGCTGGGCCACTGGTCGGTCTGGACGCGCAGGGCGGTGGAGATGCTGGCGCGCTGCCGGGCCGCCGCGGTATCTGGAGCTGCGATCGATCCTGATCTGCCGGCCCTGGCGGTGGAGGTGACGGACGCCAACGCCGCCTTCTTCGACGCGGCCAACGCCTTCCGCGGCTGCATCGCGGGGCTGCATGAGGTGCTTCGGCGGCAAGGGCTGCTGGAGGGGCTCTGGTGCCTCGATCCGGAGGAGGGCCTCTCGCCGGGGCAGGCGAGCGAGATCGACCGCGTCTACCGGGCCTATCCCCACCTGAATGACGACGCGTTCGTGGCGCAGCATCGGGACGAGTGGCTCGCCTAGGGGAGGTGTCCAGCATTGAACAGCAAGGGCAGGCTTCAGTTGGCGGTGGCGGGCGTCGGCGATTTCGGCACGCGCTATGTGCGGGCGCTACGCGGCGTATCGGGCGTCGACGTGCGCTGGGTGATGGCGCGCGACCTGGGCCGCACGAAGGCCGCGGCCGCCGCGCTTGACGTGCCGCGCTGGACGGTAGACGTCGCCGAGGTGTGCGCCGACCCGGAGGTGGACGCAGTGGTAGTGGTGACGCCCGAAGCGGCGCATCGGGCCATCGCGGTGGTAGCCCTTGAGGCCGGGAAGCATGTGATCGTGGAGAAGCCGCTGGCGACCACCGATGAGGACGCTGCGGCCATGGTGGAGGCGGCGCGCGCATCGGGCAAGCTGATGATGACCGCTCTGCTGCTCCGGTTCGACACCCGCTACGCGCAGCTCAAGGACCGGCTACCCGAGATCGGGCGGCCGCGAAGCCTCTACGCATGGCGCAACTTCGATAGGAACCTGTTCGCACTCTACAGCCGGACGCACAGCTTCGTGGAGAACGCCATCCACGACATCGACCTGATCCTCTGGTATGTCGGCGGCCGCGTCGCTCGGGCCAACGGCTTCTGCCGCAACACCATGGGCCTGGCCAACCCGGATGTGAACTGGGGCGTCCTGGAGTTCGAGGACGGAACCGTGGCCACGCTTCAGACCACATGGCTCTACCCGCCCCAGACGCACCGGAACCTGCAGTGGAACGCCGGCATCCAGGTGATGGGCGACCGAGGAGTGCTGGAGGTCGCCAACGATGCAGGCGGCTTCCGAGCCAACACCGAAGGCGACGGCATCCTGCTGCTGGACCAGACCGGTTGGGCCGACATCCACGGCGAGCCCAGGGGCGCCTTCGGAGCCATGCTCCGCCACTTCGTGGCCTGTATTCGAGGCGAGGCCGCGTACCGCGGCGCCACTCCGGACGAGGCTCTGGAGGGCATGCGCGTTGCCCGCATGCTGGTTGAGGATGCCGGTGCGCGTGACCGACGGGCATGCGGGGCCGGCGACTGACCCGGCCCCGTCAGCGCCCGACGCCGGTTAGAGCCTGTCGGCCATGCATAGGCCGCGTAGCGTCGTTCCGAACAGCCAGGCCAGGTTGTCGGGCGGCCGCGGCTCGGTGCGGCCCGTGACCTTGATGTAGCCGCCCGCATCGATCTGCTCAGGCGTCACGTGCGCGATCATCCACTCGCGCGCGGCCCGGGCCCGGGCGCCGTACGCGGCGGTATCGGCATTGCTGAGGAACCCGGCGTCCCGCGTCCAGATGTAGGAGAGCATGGCGCCGGCGGCCATGCCTAGCCACTTGTCGTCCTGTCCGGTCATGCCGACTGCCCCGTCATCGAACTGGCATGCGTCAAACTGCCACCGCATGGAGGACGCGCACTTTGACGCGATCTCGCCGCGCAGGGCGGCATCCCCGGTGAACCGCGCCAGCTCGGTCAGGTACTCGATGGCGCCGATCGATGAGAAACCCCAGGAGGCCTCGTCGGACTGTGTGCCCACCAGGTGCTCGAAGTTGTCGTTGATCGTCGGCGCGATGACCCAGGTGCCGGTCTTGGATAGCCAGCATCCCTTGTACGTGCCACGCTCGGCTTCGGTGAGGTAATACCGGGCCAGGCCTTCCGCATCGGCCAGCGCATCCTCGCGGCCGGAGACCGCATGGTAGCCGACCAGGCCGCGCCCCATGTGGCAGTTGTCGTCCGAGTTGCCGGCGTCGAGGATGCCGTACTGGAGGCTGCCGTAGCCGTTCCGGTAGTAGCTGCCCTCGTTCCAGCGCCAGAAGTTGAGCCAGTCGTAAACGGCGGCGGCCTTGGACTCGAACGCCAGCTCGTCGGGGTTGTACTCCCTGAAGTACCGATACCCTGCCAGCGCCATGCCGTAGATGAACGGCCACTGCAGGATGTTTGTGGCCCAGCGGCGCATCTCGACCGTCAGCGGCCCGTCGCGCTCCTCAAGGGTCTTGATCCACTGCTTGGTGTAGTGGTCCGCCTGCGTCACCGGGTTCCTGAGGCTGGCCAGGTAGGCCGTGATGTACCGGTCCGCGGCCTCCTTGTAGGCGGGGGTCCCCGTGGCATCGGACGCCTTGTATAGCCCGATCGCCATGAACGTCGGACTGTGGAAGTTCATGGAGTTCACCAGTGTGCCGGTGTAGATGAACGGGCACTTCCTGGGGTCGGGCCTGCCGTAGGGGCCCTGCCACTGCACCATGCGCTCCGCCAGCAGATGGATCTGTCGCCCAGGCATCATCGGTGGGTCTCCTTGGCTGTCTTGCTGCGAAGCCGGCCTGTCCGGGCGCGCGCCTCCGCCAGTTGGCTTGTGAAGTGCGCCTTGACGCTGCGGTAGAGCTCCATGGACCTGGGGTCGCAAGGGCCCATGCGCGTGCCCGGGGCGGTCATGGTCGCCATGAACTCGTAGAGCGTCAGGGTGTCGAAGTGCTTCCTGGCGATCTCCATCTGCCGCAGCACCCGCGCGAAGGCGGCAGGATAGGGATTGCCGTAGGCCGGCCCGGCCATCTCCCATGTCTCAGTGTCAGACCAGAGGTGCTTGCCGCTCCCCTTGTGTGCCTCGCAGTACGCACGGCATACGTCGTCCAGCTGCGCCAGCCTGTTCTCGGGGTTCCATGTGTACTTGTACGGGACGTAGCCCGGGCCCACGGCGTCCTGGTAGGTCAGCACGTCGTAGCGGGCCGCTGCCAGCACTGCTGGGGAGAGGATGGGCGTCCCGCTAGGAGCCACCACGACCACCTTCTCAGGGGCCAGCGAGTGCATGAAGTCGGCCATGGGGTTCAGGAATGCCGCGGCGGCCGCAAGGTCGGTGGGTTCATGCGAGAGGTACCAGCCGTAGAGCGACCGGTAGCGCGAATAGCGGCCCCATAGCTCCCGGGTGACTCGCCTGCCCAGGTCGAGCGCTTTGGCGACGCGCGCGGGGTCCTTGACGCCGTCGTAGACGAGGGTCAGGTCGGCTCCCCTGCCCAGTCCCAGGATCACATGCTGGCCGTTGCGCTCCGCCTGATCCAGTACCACGCCAATGGCGTCGAAGTCGAGCGCGGGCTTGCCGAGCTCGGGAACCTTGCTCGGGTAGAAGGGGCCCATGTTGAACGTAACCCCTTCGACGTAGCTGATGAGTATGAAGGTGGCTCCGATATCCCTCATGGCATCAACCATCCGGCGCACCTCGGACGGGGTGGCCTTCTGCGCACGACTTACGGCAGGCGCCATGTTGCCGGGGTCCAGCCAGACACATTGCGCCCAGGGCAACGCAGGAGTGTCCGAGGCAAAGACCTCGATCGGCCACTCGCCCAGCATTGCCGCGGAGCCGGGCGTCCGCACGCGGTAGAGCAGCCTGTGCCTGCCCCAGAGCGCCTTGGTGCTGAGCCAGTGGGAGACAAGCCGCCCTGCGCCCGCAGGGACGGTGACGCTCTCGGAGTGGACAAGGGCCGCATCCACCGCACGGTCCAGGTAGAAGCCGACCTTGTAGGTGCGCCCGGCATCGGAGCCGTTCCGTATCCCGAGCCGCAGCTCAATCCGGACCCTATCGCTGACGGGCCCGGGCGAGCAGACCAGGAAGCCCACGGCCGTCGCGCCTGACTCGGCGCACCGGCCCGGCGCCGAGAAGAGGCAGAGGAACCCGGCCAGCGCGGCCAGGGCCCGCACGAAGCGCATCATGCGAATGCCCACGGTGTCGGCGGTCACGGGGCCCCGGCCCCGGAGGCCGCCTTGCGCGCATCGAGCAGGGCGCGCGCCTCACGTACACGCGCCTCCGAGATCGGGTACCGCGTGGCCAGCGCGAGCGCCAAAAGCAGCAACGCCACCGGGAACGCGATGTAGAGCACTCGCATTATGAGGAGCGTGTGCGCGTCGGGCGTCTCGCCTCCCACGTAGCCGGCAAACGCCAGGAGATAGCCGCCGAGTACGCTTGTGGCGGCCACGGTGCCCTTGTTGAGCAGGGCCGAGACGGCGCCGAACATCCCCTCGCGCCGTAGCCCGCACTCAAGCTCGTCGATGTCGCAGATATCCGCCATCATGGCCGGCGTGAAGATGAAAATCGCAATGGAGCCCGTGCAGATCATGGGGAACGCCAGGAGAGACCAGTACGGATGCGCGGGCGTGAAGACGAACCAGGTGGCAGCGTAGCCCGCCAGCGTGAGCAGGATCCCGATGCAGATGGTCAGCTTCTTGCCGATCCGTATGCCGACCGCGGCCACGCCGGCCGGCAGCACGATGCCCATGACCGCGAAGAAGGTGCCGCCGTAGCCGTTCAGCGTCCCCGCGAAGCCCTTGTCGCCGCCGCAGATGTAGTAGATGAGAATGTAGAGCAGCATCGGCGATACGATGAACGTGCCGATACAGACGCATAGGCTCACCGCCATCAACAGCATGAAGGGCCGATGCGTGATGAGCGCCTGGAAGGCGGGCCAGAAAGGGATCTTGGGCTGCGTCATGGCCTGGGCCTGCTCGCGGCAGAGGATCGCCGGCAGGACGCCCGCGACGAGCAAGAGCGCGGCGAGCGCAGGGCCCACGAACCGGGCGCCATGCACCTCGTTGCCGCCGAATATGGGGAGCGTGCAGAGCTTGTAGATCCAGGGCAGGATGATGCCGACCAGGTTCACCGCGATGAGCCGAAGGCCCTGCGCCCTTGTCCGCTCCGTCGTGTCCGGGCTCAGTTCGAGCCCCAGGGCCGAGAGGCCGATGGAGTAGGGCGCATAGCCCAGGAACATGATGATGGTGAAGACGAGGTAGTAAGCGAAGAGCCCGGTCTTGTCGAAGTGGAGCGGCGGAAGCCAGACCAGGGCGAACGCAATGGAACTGACGATGGCGCCGAAGAAGATATACGGCCGTCTTCTGCCCCATCGGGAGCGCGTGTTGTCGGACAGGTTGCCGATCCACGGGTCCAGGACGGCGTCCAGCACCCGCGGGATCGCCAGCGCCCAGCCGAGCCAGACGGCGCTGATGCCCAGCCCGATGTTGTATATCGGCATGGACATGGCCAGGATGCCGTAGGAGAGCCCGTTGTCCGTCAGGCCTCCCAGCGCCCAGCCGAACTTTTGGCGCGTCGATATCTTTCCGGAAGGGCCGGGGTCGGCCGGCTCGGCGCCGGAAGTCGGCTGGTTGTCCGCCTCAAGTACCACGCATTCCTCCGGGTCCCAGGGTCCCATGGCCGTCGCAGACCCGGCAGTGCATTGGAGGCCGGCGGACCTCAGATCGCGCCGCTCCGAGCAGGTCTCCGCAGCACCATTCTATCAGGCACTCCGCCGTTCGTCAAATGCTTCACCGGGCAAGCCGCTGGGATGTACAATAGCGGCTGTGCATGCCCAGGATGGATCGATACCTCGACCGTGCGCGCTTGTGGCAGAACGTTACGCCATCGGCAGGGTGCTCGACTGCTCGGCGCTGCACGGCGGCATGTTCGAGCGGCCCGCGCTGCTGCTTACCGAAGGCGGAAAGTACGTCCTCCGCCGCCAGGCGTTCCGCCGCGCCGCCGCCACGTTCCGGTTCCAGGCCGAGGCGATCGCGTTCGCCCGGACGCCGGCGTCCGATGCCCCAGGGTGGTGCGCGCCATCGATGGCAACTGGTCGGTCAGCACTGAGGACGGCCTCTGGGCGCTGTATGAGTACTGTGACGGGCAGGCGCCGGAGTGGGCGGCCTGGTGCGCCGCCAAGGACGCCGCGACGCTCCGCTGCCTGGGAGCGCAGGTCGCCGGCGTCCACAACGTGCTGGCGGCCGCCCGTCCCGCCGGCGACCCGCGCCTCCGGACCTCGTTGCCGCCCATCCAGTTCGACAAGCTATCGGCGGTCGAGCGCGACTGGCGAGCCCGGATGCAGGCCCTGGCGCGTGCAGAGCGACTGCCCGCGGCCGAGACACGGGCAGCCCTGATCGCAGCTGACGCCCGTGTGCAGCAGGCGTTCCGCCTCGTGGCCTCGGCCACGGCGCGGCTGCCGAGGCTCGGAATCCGGCGCCGGGTCGTCCATGGCGACATCTCGCCGGTGAACATGATCTTCGGCCAGGGCGACCCCACATTCGCGCTGATCGACTGGGACTGCACACACTACGGCTACAGGCTGTACGATGCTCTGGGCGATGTCCTGTTCCGGGCGCCGTGGGACCAGCCGCAACTCCACACGGCCAGTGTCCAGGAGCTCAGGGACTACCTGGCCGGGTACGTCGATGCGGCCCGGCCTGCCGTGACGGATGTCGAACTGGCGATGGCGCCCACATTCTGCGTTGCCAGGCAACTGGAGGACCTGCGCCAGCGGCTGGCAGTCATCGAGGGACTGGCGCCTGAGCGTGACCACGAGTACGCGTGCCTGGTCAGGATGCGGCTCGGCTTCATCGGCCGGCTGACGGACCTGGCCGAGGCTTCCGGCAGAGGAGAACCATGGAACTGATCAACCTGAGGAGCGACACGCAGACCCTGCCCACGCAGGCCATGCTGGACGCCATCGCGTCGGCCCCGCTGGGCGACGATACATACGACGAGGATCCGACGGTCCATCGTCTCGAGCGGCTGGCGGCCGAGATGCTGGGCAAGGAGGCCGCACTGCTGGTCATCAGCGGCAACATGGCCAACCTGGCGTGCCTCATGGCCCATGCCGCGCCCGGCGACGAGGTAATCATCGACCCGGACTCGCACATCTTCTACTACGAGGTGGGCGGCCTTGCCAACATCGCGGGCCTCATGCCCATGCCGGTCCAGAGCCTGGGCGGCAGGCTCGATCCGGACGATGTGGCCGCGGCGATCCGACCCCGCAACCTCCACTACCCGATCCCCCGCCTGCTCTGCCTGGAGAACACGCACAACCGCAGCGGCGGCCGCGTCACGCCCCTGGCGCTGCACCGGCAGTTGTGCCGCACGGCGCACGCGAAGGGGCTCGCCGTGCACCTGGATGGGGCTCGGATCTTCAACGCGGCCATCGCAGCGGGCGTGGACGCCTCGGCCTACGCCGAGGACGTGGACTCCCTGATGTTCTGCCTCTCCAAGGGCCTGAGCTGCCCTCTGGGCTCGATGATCGTCGGCAGCAAGGAGTTCATCCTGAAGGCCGACGCCGCACGCAAGCGGCTGGGCGGCGGCATGCGGCAGGCGGGCATCATCGCGGCGGCCGGCATCGTGGCCCTGGAGGGCATGGTAGACCGGCTGGCCGACGACCACGCGACCGCGCAGCAACTGGCCCGCGGGATCAGCGAGATCCCCGGCCTGAGCGTGGAGATGGAGACGGTAGAGACCAACATGGTCTACGTGGAGCATACCGGCACGGGCCTCACGACGAGCGCCATCCTCGACAGGCTCAAGGCCGCCGGCGTGCTGGCCAGCGGACGTCCGCCGGCCCACTTCCGGTTCGTAACCAGCCGCCACCAGGACGTAGCCGTCATCGACGAAGCTCTCGACCGCGTGCGCAAGGCGGTAGCGGCATGACCGATCACATGACCGTGCAGGCCGCCGAGCGCATCCTCGGCGATCTGGTGGCGATCCCCACGGTGAACCCCGTGGGTCGGCCGTGGGCAGGGACGCAGCCCGTGGAACGGGCGGCCAACGACACCATCGCAGGGCTCTTCGCTCCGTATGGCGTCGGCATCGAGCGGCAGGCCGTGAGCCCCATGCATGAGAACCTGGCAGTAACGCTACCGGGACGCTCAACAGGGGGCTGCCTGCTCTTCGAGAGCCACGTCGACACGGTGCCGGCCGACGAGTGGCTCGATCGCGCGTTCCAGCCGAGGGTCGAGGGTGACCTGCTCTATGGCCGGGGCTCGTGCGACGACAAGGCTTCACTGACCGCGATGATCATGGCCGCCCTCGACCTGCTGGAGCGCGGCCTTCCAGCTGCGGCGCCCGTCGTGCTCCTGGCCGCCGGCGACGAGGAGTACGCCCAGACCGGCATCAAGCACTTTCGCGCCGGCGATGTCCCCGTTGTGGCGGGCATCTTCGGCGAGCCCACGCGCCTCATGCCGGTGGTGCAGCACAAAGGCACGGCGAGGTGGGATATCACGGTCCATGGCAGGAGCGCCCACACGTCGCGGCCCGAGCTCGGCGTGAATGCGATCCTCGGCGCCGCAGACCTCATCCGCGACCTGGGCGCGTACCAGGCGGAGCTCCGATCCCGCTACGGAAGCCCGCTGATGACGGGGCCGGCCATCACAGTGAGCATGATCCACGGAGGACGAACGCGCAACGCCGTGCCCGACGAGTGCACGATCTCTGTGGACTTCCGCGTCACGCCGGGAATGCACCCCGTGGCGGCGCGCGACGCGCTGATCGACCGCGTGGCGGGCCTTGGCCTCGTGCTGAGCCATAGCGACCTGCAGATCATGACGCCGCCGCTGGACACGCCCGTCGACCACCCCTTCAGCCTGCATGTGCTGGATATCTGCCGGAGTGTCGCCGGGCCGCAGACGGAGCTGTGCGGCGAGCCCTACGGCACCGACGCCTCGTGGCTGTCCGACCGTGCGCCTGCCCTGGTGCTGGGGCCCGGCGATATCGCCTACGCACACGCGGTGGACGAGCGGGTGAGCCTGGCCGAGGTCGTGGCCTGTGCGCGGATATACCGGGAGATCATGCTGACGTGGGCTGGTTAGGCGAGCGCGGCCACGGGCTATACTCAATCTGGTATCGCATCACCACTAACAAGGAGCTTCCGATGAAAGCCAAGGTCCTCGTGACGTTCGTCGGCCTGACAGCCATCGCGCTGGCCGGTTGCAACAGGCCACCGGATCTCAGCGATATTCCCCCGCCCAAGCCGCCGCCCGGCCCGAACCCCGTGGCGGCGCCTTCCAGCGGCGGCCCCGGCGCTAAGGTCCCGACACCGCCGGTCAAGGGCAAGTAGGCAGCCCGTCCGGTGCATGGCCGGCCTAGCGGGCTCGCTGGGCCGGCCTGCCCGTTGCGCCTTTGAGGACGGTGAGCGTGCCGTCGCTGACCGGGACGATGATCTCGGGCAGCCGGTCGCCGTCGATGTCCGCGATGACCGGCGCGCCGGTCCATCCTCCGGTCCTGACGCGCCAGACGGTCCCCGCGCCCCGCCGCCCTGGCCGAAGGCAGACCACTTCGCCGTGGCTCGTTCCGAAGACGAACTCGGCGCGGCCGTCTCCGTCCACGTCGCACGATGCCGTCTCGCTGACGGTTGCCTGGATGGGCGCCTCCCAGAGCGTCTTGCCTGTCTCGACCTCCACGCAGGCGAACCTGCCGTCCTGCCTGCCGAACCCCATGAGCCACGAGCCGTCCCCACGCCTCAGGAACCCCTCGGAGCCGGAGGGCGCCTCCCCTGTGGCCGGCAGCTTGTACCACATCGCCACGGCCTTGGAGCTCATCGCGGCCTGGAAGTAGTGGCCCGATGTGAGGCAGACGGCGGGGTCTCGGCCGGCCCGCTGCAGCACTACCGGCCGCGTGTAGAGGCCCTGGCTGGCCTGCTTGAACGTCTCCGGCGGGAACGCGGGACCCACGATCAGGGCGCCCGTAGGTCCTGAGACCACGCAGTAGTAGTCCGGGCACGTGAAGACCAGGTCGTCCTTGCCGTCGCCGTCCACATCCCACGCCGCTGCGAGGTTTTTGGTGGGCGCCAGATAGCGCTCGATCTTTGGCAGCTTGTCCACTTCCCAGACGCGTCGGCCTGTGCCGCCGTCCAGCATCAGGCTGCGCACCACCGGCGTGCCCACATAGACGTACACGTCCTGACCCGCGCGGCCCAGGAAGCGCCCGGTCTGGAAGTAGAGCGGCTTGCCGAACGGCAGGCCCGGCCGCTCCGGCCGCGGCAGCCGAGCCTCCCAGACCACAGTATCCGGCGGGCCCAGGCGCAGGGCCTTCACCATCGTGTCCGCCGACGCCGACGCCGAACCGATGATCAGCTCTTGCCTTCCGTCGCCGTCGACATCCGCCACCGTCGGCGCGGCGTCGGAGGCGAACTCGGCCGTCTTGCGGAGGCCTGCCTTGCCCTGCAGGCGGTACACGGCGACTTTGCCGTTATGATCGTGGATCAGCTCATTCACGCCGTCGCCGTCCATGTCGGCGACCAGGGGCGGCGAGGGGAAGAAGCCCACATCGGCGGGTATGCGCGAGTAGTCGAACCCCGGTACGGCCTTCTCCGGATCGGGGGTCACAACGACCGTGCCGGACGCCCATGCCAGGCGCATGCGTCCGTCGGGCGTGGCGACATGCGGGTCGGGCTGCATCTTCGCGGCCGACTGATCCGATCGCGCCGGTGGCGCCACAGAGCGGGCGCCCGGGCCGGCCCAGATGGGCTCCAGCCCCTGCCCGTCCCACTTCAGGAGGCATGCGCCGTTGATCTCGTGGCGGTTCGGGTCGCCGGTCGCATCGGCGAGCAACTCGGCCCTGCCGTCGCCGTCAAGGTCGGCCGCCTGGACGGCCACGCGCCCCGGGCACACGGCCTTCAGGACACCCGTCATAGCATCGTAGACGCGGATGGCCCAGCTCGCTTCGCCCTCGGCCTTGTACATGCTCACCACCATGTCGAGGCGCCCGTCGCCGTCGATATCGGCGATGGGCGGATCGGGCCAGTTGGTGGCGATGGTCCTCGTGGTCACCGACTCCGGCCAGGCGTGGACCCAGGCCAGACGGAACCGGCCCTTCTCATTGGCCAGCACCTCGTGGTGCGTGGAGAAGTCGCCGATGCAGATGAACTCGGGCAGGCCGTCGCCGTTCAGATCCTTGAAACGCACCAGCCCGTAGCTACGCTCGGTGGCCGGCGCGACCTCCCACTTGATGTACTGGAGCACCTTCCCTGTGCGCGCCTCCATCACCCACATCCGGCTGTGCGTCTCCACGCAGAGCTCCAGGTCGCCGTCGCCGTTCACATCGGCCTGCATGATGTTCGGGAAGCAGGTGTAGTGGTCGAAGTCGAAGCGCCACAGCTGTTTCGGAGCTTGCCCAGCGGCCTCGAAGCGGAACAGGGCGATGTAGCCGTTCTTCGGGTCAGGCGGGTAGCCGTGCATGACAACGATGAGCTGCTTGTTGGGCATGTGCGGCACGTAGGCCCCGGCCAGCAGCTTCCAGTCGTAGGACATGGGCTCGACGTCGTAGCGCCACCGGAGCTTCCCGTTGGAGGCGTTCAGCAGCACGGCGGCTCCCAGCGGCTGGGTAGGACGTCCGGCCATGATGGCCAGCTCTGCCTCGCCGTCGCCGTCCAGGTCCTCAGCCGTCACGAGCGAGTCCAGGTTGAGCCCGACGGGGTGGGTGCTCCAGAGCAGCTTGCCCGCCGGCGTGTAGCAACGGGCCGCGCCGGACGCAATGCCGAGGACGCGGTCCATCGGCCCGCCCGTCCTGGAGGCGAACGGCGTGAGCATGCCGATCCCCTTGCCGAAGGAGAGCCTGGCCACAGGCCTCGGCGCGGTCCGCATGGCGCCGGGCATTGGCTGGAGCCCGGTCAGCTGCTGGTTCTGCCTGGGGGTCGGCCAGTCGCCCGGGGGTTGCGGGCCCGCCACAGCGGTCAGGGGCGCCCATAGCACCGTGCCCAGCGCCGCCGCAACTCCGCCGACGCCGGCCAGCAACCGCCCCTTGCCGCAACATCGCATGTCTGTGGCCTCCTCGGCCGTCCCTTGTCCCGTCGCTCCGCCTACGCCGTGGGCGTAACCAGCGTTCCGTGAATGCCGCGCACTCCTGCTCCCGCAGTCCAACCGGGCCCGCCGTCAACCCCATCGTAGACGCAGAGGACCCGCCCATCGCCGAGCAGCGCCGCGCTGGGCGAGCCCATGTCGGCCAATCCAAACTCGCGCACCGCGGCTTCAACACCGCCGGCGTCGGGATGGCTGGTCCTGCCGATGACCGCCGGGATGGCCGCCTGCGCCACATGGGCCGCCCACGTGCGGCCGCCGGGCAGCTGCAGCGCACCGCGCGCGGGACCGGCCTCCGGCGCTTCGACCCAGCTCCTGCCGCCGTCCGTCGATCGGAGGTGGACGATGCGCCCATCCGAGGTGCGCCGCCCCGGCTGGGCGCCGCCGGCGGCGTACACGGGCAGCCAAATCGCCGCGGAGAGGGCCCCATCCTCGGCGCCGACCAGTTCGATACGCTCGGCGCCCCAGTACCGGTAGCCGCCGAGTGGCTCCGGCTCCGGCGACCAGGCGCGTCCCTCATCCGAACTCCGCACAAGCGCCGGCAGGCCGCGTGGGTCGGCGTGCCCGCCGCCGAGGTGGGGCGTGTGCTGCACGAAAGCCACCACCAGTTCGGAGCCGGAACGGGCAACCGAGGGGCCGGCGGAGCAGAAGCGCGCATCGCGGCACACCACCGTGTGTACTGCCTGCGCCGCGGCTGCGTGATCGGCATGCCAGCGCTCCACCGCCAGCGGCTTGATCCCTTCGCGGCGCATCCTCCGGCAGACTGCGTAAAACCCGGCCGCGTCGCCGGCGATCCGCGCGAAGACGCTCACGGGAGCGGCGCCGCCATGCATGGATGGGCGGGCATCCTCGGCGTAAAACCAGCAGATCTCGGCGAAGTCGGCATCGACCCCGTAGGCCGATCCGGCGGCGAACCAGGTGAATGCCACATCCCCGGTGGCGACATCGCTGGTGGCGTTCTCCGGGTCGACGCGCAGAACATCCGGCAGCAGCAAGACGCCTTCGCTGCCCGAGTAGACCGCGTGGTGCGCCATGCCTGCCACCGGCAGCGCCCGCCAAACCGCCTCCGAGGTCCGCGGGGCAGCCTGCTCCAGCAACTCCGCAACGGCCGCCACGCCCTCTGCCGGGAACGATAGCCGGATGAACCTGCCCATTTGCGCTCCTTGATGTGCTTGTGTGAGTGGCGGCGGCCGCGACTAGATCATCCTGCGTCCGCGCATGGCGTCATACACGCGCTCAATGGCGATGCCCACAGCCGCCTCCGTCAAGGTGACCTTCAGTTCGTCGCTCCTGGCGGACGTGACGTCCATTGCGGTAGAGAGCAGGTCGCGGATCGTCTGGAACATCCGTTCCTGCGGCATCTTGGCCGCGCTCAGGGACCGCGCGTACTCCTCCATAGAGGCGATGACGCCGCCTGAGTTGGCCACGATGTCGGGCATCACGACGATACCCCGGCGGGTAAGGATATCCATGGCCTCCATGGTTGTGGGCATGTTGGCTCCCTCCACCACGGCCCTGGCGCGGATATCGCCGGCGTTCGCATCTGTGATGACGTGCCCCGTGGCCGCAGGGATCAGCACGTCCACGTCCAGCGCGAAGATGCGGTCACTCTGGAGTGGATCGCCTCCGGCGAAGCCCCGAACCGTGCCCTCACGCCCGACGTGCGCCACCAGCGCGGGTATGTCCAGCCCCGCGGTCCTGCACGTTCCGCCATACGAATCGGTCACGCCGACCACCCGAACGCCGGCGTCGGCCAGGTACCGCGCGGCGTAGCTCCCTACGTTGCCGAAGCCCTGGATGGCGACGGACGCCTGCTTGGCCGGCACGTTCAGGCGATCCTCCAGGAGCCGGAGCGTCACGTAGCTCACTCCGTAGCCGGTCGCCTCGCGCCGTCCCGGTTGCCAGCCCGGCGTGCCCTCGGGCTTGCCGGTGACCGATGCCGAGTCCTGCGTCTCGTTGTAGATGAAGGCCATCTCATCGGGACCGGTGCCCATATCGGGCGCAGGCACGTAGTGGTGCTCGGCGAAGAGGCTACCCACGGCCTTGGCGTAGTACTCCACGGCATCGAGGCTGATGATCTTCTCGAACTCCCGGTCAATGGGCGTGCGGCCGAAGACCCGGTACATCTCGGCCATGTCCACCCGGAGGCCGGTCTTCCCGCCGCCGAACTCGATATCCACTGCTGCCGTCTTCAGCGTCATCAGCCTGGCGAGTTCGACGGTCTCCCAGAGCGACACATCGGCCGCGAGGCGAATACCGCCCTTGAAGGGCCCTCGTGCGTTGTTGTGCAGCGCGAGAACGCCCCACAGCACGATGACCTTGCCCAGGATCTTGCAGGGGATGCGGAACGCCCGGACCTCCTGCGGGCTCACCAGTTCGGCGATGGTGGCGTCGCTCAAGCCCAGATGGCGACCCGCACGCTCCATCAGTGTTCGGCTACGGGTCTCTGGCTCTCGGCTGCAGACGAGGCTCTCCAGGGGCGAATGGTCTGGATTGATTTGTGTTGTGGACATCTGACGCTCCGTTCATCTGGGCGCCGCTCTGCGCCCGGTTGAATGGGATTGCCCGAGGGCTCAGAGCATGGAGCCCAGTCCCGGCGGTATGGGCCCGGGAAGCCGGTGCCTGCCGTCGGTGGGCGCGAAGAGGCTTCCCAGGCGGGGCAGCCACTCTCGGTTTGCGGCGGGGGTGAACTGCGGTGAGTTGAGTTCCACGCCGTTCAGCGTGGCCACATGGCCGGCGAACAGCAGTCCGTGGATCGCCGAGAGCCCCGGGTTGGTCAGGTCTTGCAGGGTCAGCCCCATATGTCGCTGGCGGGCCCATGCGGCCGCCACAAGCGAGAAGCTATGGCCCTTGCAGGTCTTCAGGGCGAAGCCGCTCCAGCCCTGGTCCATGGCGGCTTCCATGAGGGTGAGGTCGGTCAGGCCTTCGTCCAGGAAGATCGGCTTCAGGCGCGTGACCGGGCGCCAGTCGTTGGGTGAGGCGACGATGTCCCGCGGCGTGGGCTGCTCCAGGTACTCCAGCGCCCGGAACGCCAGTGGGTCCAGGGCTCGAAGCCGCTCAAGGTAGTCGAGCACGGATGCGGCATCGGGGTTGGCGCAGTTCGTGTCCGCCATGAGGCGGGGCGCCCTTGCCCCCATCTGGCTAACGGCTCGGAAGACCGCTGAGGTGTGCGCTGCATCGGACCGGTTGTCGCGGGCCAGCAGCTTGAGCTTGAAGCACCGGTAGCCGCGCTGGTGGACCCACGGCCGCACCGCCTCCTCAAAGCCGGCATCCTGGTTCACCACCAGCCATGCGTCGGAGCAGGGATTGGGCCTGCGCATCAGCTTGCTGACGGCCTGGATCGCGCCGCATCCGGGAAACAGGCCGTCGGCGGACGGCGCGGGCGCGGGCTCCGAGTAGAGGTCGAACGCGGATACGCCAAGCGCCAGGCCCACGGCATCGTGAATGGCGGCGTCGAAGGCGCAGGCACAGTTGGAGCGTGCCAGGGCCGGCGGGTCGGGCTCAAGGCTTGCCGTGTGGACGCCCCGGTCCAGCCGAAGGCCCAGTTCCAGCGGGTGCGCCGCCTCTCCCCCGCACAGGTCGTCCAGGCCGCGCGCAATCTGCTCGCAGAAGCGGCGCATGGCCGCATCGCGGTCTTCGTGCGACCGGGTGGGATCGGGCCACGCCCAGAGGTCGCTCAGGTAGATGGAGCCCTGACCCTCGGATCGCCGGCCGTCAACGCTGACGCGCACCGTGACCCGGGCCTCGGTGATGACCGAGATGACGCCTGTACTGATGTGCAGGGGCACCTCGAACGGCTGGGTCAGGAACGAGACATCGGCATCAAGGACGCGCACGTTCATGCCGAAGCGCCCTCGGGGTACCTCATGAGGCGATAGCCATGGGCGAACGCGGCGCCGTCGTAGCCGCCCTCGCCAAGCGCGTCGAGCCGTACCTCGCGCCCACCTTCGGTCCATGACTGCATGGCGGCGATGGCGGCCAGTTCCGGCTCGATCAGGGCGCCGAAGGGCATGGGCGGCGGCGCCGAACCCGCCAGGTAGGGCAGGACCGTCTCCAGCAGCGCCCTGTAGAGCTTGCCCGCGTCCGGCTGGAAGTGGGAGACGCTCCGGTCGGTGACCACGGTGGCGTGGAACGGGTGGTAGGCGGCCGCCGCACCCATGACGACGATGCCCGTCCTCCCGTCCTCCCATGAGACCAGCGCCCGCCGCTGGAGGCTGCCCCCAAGGTGTCGGACCGAGCAGGCGCCGGGTCCGAGGATGCCGCTCAGCAGGGCGTAGGCGTGGATGCCGTAGTTGAACTCGTCCACCGCGCAACCGCAGAGCGCGGTGTGCGGCGTGCCGCGCTCCTCCAGCGGCTGCGCCAGCCACCCTCGGGCCTCGACGCAGAACCGGAGCGACGAGCCGCCTGTGATCCGAGCTCCGCCGTCCACCCATGCCTGCAACTGGCGGATGTCGCGCACGCATCCGGCCATGGGCTTGTCCAGAAGGACGGCCTTGCCTGCCTCGACGAACGGCCTCGCCTTCGCAAGGTGGGTGTCCCAGTCGCAACCGTGGATGATCGCGGCATCCACGTCGCGGGCGAGCGCCTCCAGCGAGTCGTAGACGCGTCCGATGCCCTTCTCGCGGGCGAACTGGGCCACGTAGCTGCCGGGATGCACCGAGCCGCCGTCCCAGACGCCTACCACCTCGTGCCCCAGCTCCAGCTCGATCGGTATCCAGTTCTGCGGGTGCGACGTGTCCAGATCGACGATCCCGATCTTCATTTCGCATGCTCCTTGGCGTGGGCCTGAACCGCGATCTGCATGCCGTCGGCCGCGTCGACGGTGATCCGCAGCAGGCGCGGGAGAACCAGCTCGGCGTTCTGCCGCACCCCGTCCACCCAGACCGCGGCCTCGCGGCACCAGGCGGCCGGCGTGTCTACCTCCAGCGTCAGGGCGCGGCAGGCGGCCGCCTCGGGCATGCCGTCGAACCGCAGCGCGTAGACCCTCTCCAAGTCGGTCTCGCGGATCGTCTCCACGCGCGTATGCCGCCGGGTCGCGTGGTAGTAGGCGACCTCGTTCGGGTTGGCGCACCAGACGGCGTCACCCCCCTCCGAAAGCACCGTCTCGAACCGGAGCCTGAGGTGGGCCTCCGAGCAGTCCTTGTTCGGGTGTACGGCCTGCTCCAGCGGGCAGTGGCAATAGTCGATGATCCAGCCGCCGCGCTCCTGGGCGTAGCGGATGTTGCGGTAGGGGTCATAATCGCTGAAGAAGGGCGCGTAGTACTGCTCATGCAGGGCGGTACGGTTCAGCCAGAAGAGCTCGTCGCCGGGCAGGTTCAGCGCGTCCGTGATGCTCATGGCGCCCAGGTACCCGTACTCGCGGCAGGCGGCGAGGACATGGTCCGACATGTTTGAGTTGTCGCCGGAGGCGCAGTAGAGCGGAACCGGGGCTCCGCACGCATCCTCAAGCACCTTCTTGGCCTCGCCGATGTCCCGGCCAACCGTGTCCGGCCGGACCAGTTCGTGGTCCCATGTGTGGTTGCCGACCCCCCAGCCGCGGGCGATCAGGTCTCTGAGCCCGTCGGGGCCCATATGGTGGTAGCCGTTGTAGCTGGAGGATCCCAGCTGCCTCACCTTGCCGATGTGCCCGGCGACGGCCTCCACGTGGCCGGGGATGCCTAGCTCCTCGTGGTGCGGCACGGCGAACCGGTGCAGCTCCTCCAACGCCTCGTCGTAGGTCACGGAGTAGACCCACCGCTTGCCGTACTTCCAGTCGCAGATCCTGAGTGACATCGCTAACCTCCGAAGTAGAGGGGATAGGCCCGGCTGGCTTCAGGCGCGAGGAACAGGCTCAGCACCGGCCAGAAGACCCCCGCCATAAAGAAGTGGCCCATGGCCAGGCCGAGGAAGAACGGCATGCCGCGGCGATAGAAGGTGAGGCCGCCGATGCGGAGAAGGCTGGCCTTGACGAACCAGGCCACAAGCAGCGGGAACCACATAGGATTGCCCGACTCACCGTAAGCGGTGGCCAGGATGAAGCCCAGCGGGTGGAAAGGCGAGTTCAGCCACCGCAACCGGAGCCAGTAGAGTGCGCTGGTGAAAATGAAGCCTCCCCCGAGCGCCTGGAGCCGCGGCACGTCGCGCGGTGGGGCGGCGGTCATACGGCCGGCCATCTGCTGGTACTCCTGCGCCGCCACCACGGCGCGCCACTCGCCTCCGCCTCCGCCTCCGCCGGCCATGTTCGAGCCCACGTCGTAGTACGCGCTCAGGTGGACCCAGAAGGCGGCGCCCAGGCCGACGATGAACGCCACCGCCACAGCCGTCACGAAGATGGCGCGCCGGATGCCGGCCTCGTGCGTCAGCTTCACCCCGTCCATCTGGTAGGCCGCCTGCTCCATCACCTGGTGGTGCCTGCCCATCCACGCGAAGCTGGAGAAGAGGACGAATGAGCGGTGGCCCGCCAGGCTCAGCGTCCGCTCGGCGCCCAGGGCGTTGATGATCATCTCCTTGGGCAGCGTGAAGGGATAGATGAAGCCGAAGGGCACACCGGTCTCGGCGCGGATGCGGGCGTAGACGAGTACGAAGAGGGCGATGATGGCGAAGTACGGTATGGCGATCAGCAGGGAGAAGCCGGCCAGATGGCTGAAGGCCAGGATGAGGAACGTTGAGATGCCGAGCCCGACCCATGCGATACCTTCGGCGCGTTCGTCCTCCGTCTTCGGCCCCCGCCGAATCAGGGCCGCAAGGCTGGGCCCTACATGCTTCCGCAGGCCCCAGACCAGCAAGAGCCCCACCGCCAGGTAGCCGCCGGCGCTCTGGTCATGTGTGTAGGGGAAGCCGGGCTTGTCGTAGCCTGCGGCGGTGCCGGCCACGGCGAAAACGCGGTTGGCAAGATAGAAGAACCACGTCGAGAAGGTGACATCCAGCGGCACGAAGTAGCCGATGCCGATGGCCTCCAGCATGTAGTAGATGCCCACCGCTCCCAGAGGGGTCCACGGGCGGTCCACGAAGAACTGAGAGAACAGGAGGTAGAAGCCCGGCGCCGGGACGGACGGAGCCAGCACGTGCAAGATATTGGAGCCGTTGAAGAGGGCCGCCACAGCGAAGCCCAGGACGAAGAGCCCGCGCCGTACCGCCCGGGGGCCGTAGGGCGACCAGTCGTCGGCCGACATAGCCAGCGCTATGTTCAACAGCGGGAAGGTGAGGCGCTCCTCGCGGATCCACCGCCGCTGGACCAACAGCACCAGGCAGAAGGCGGCCGCGGCCACGGCAGTGAGGAAGAAGCTCCAGACGACGATGGGCCGCGCCCACTCGCTCCAGGGCACGGCATGGTCCGGCGCACCGTTGTAGTAGTCCTCGATCGCCTTCGGGTCGCGCGGCGCGAACCACTCGGGAAGCGCCTTGGCATGCTCCGCCATGGCCGGGTTGGTCTTGCCCTGGTACTGCATGGAGACCAGGTGCGGCAGGAAGGCACGGAGTTGGTAGGCGCCGCTGAGGATGACGCCGATGCCGACCATCACGTAGACAAGGAGCATCTGCTCGCGGGTCGGCGCAATCCGGGGCGCCACGACGCGCAGGGAGACGCGGAGGGCCAGCAGCAGCAGGATGGCGGCGAACGCAGGAACCGGCGGGACGCCCTGGGTGATGTACCTGCCAGTGACCATCTCGGTGTACCGGGTCACCACGGCCGTGAGCAGGATCACCGCCAGCGCCACGAGCATGGCCGCGGCCGCCCGGCCCGGCGTCAGGCCCTGCCGCGAGTAGACACCGAACGCCGACACGGGCTCGGACGAAGACGGCTCCGGAGGGCTGCTCACGGCTGCGCCTCCGCGGCGTCCATGGCGCGGAGGGGAGCCAGGAGCCCATCCAGCAGATAGGCCACTCGCCCGCCCTCGGGCACCTTCTCCATGCCCTCCACCCGGCACGAGAGCCAGAGCGCCCGGACGAAGAACGGCAGGGCGCACATCTCCGCGTCGGTCAGGACCTCTCGCTCCAGGTAGGCATCCAGGAACGCCCGGCCGCGGTCTCGCGAAGGGCGCCATGTCTGCGTCAGGGAGACGATGTCGGCGTCGTCGATCTCCGTGTCACGCTCCCCGGCGAAGAGCATCAGGCCGTCGGCAAGGTCCAGGACCCGCGGCTGGACCGTGGCCCAGTCCAGGTCGAAGATACCCGCGACTTCGCCGTCCTGGTAGAGCACATTGCCCGGATGGTAGTCGCCATGCACCACCAGCTTCGGCAGGGAGTGGTATTTCTCGTCCGTCAGCCCGAGGCTAACGGCCTCTACCTGCCCGCGGAGGTACTCCGCATCAGGCGCGGCCAGTGTCGCCGCCACCTCGGCTTCGATCCCCCGCAGGCCGTCGCGGATCACGGCCGGATCGCGGTACCGGGGCCACTCCTTGCCGGCCGGCGGCGGGAAGTGGCGCACGGCGTCGTGGTACGCAGCAAGGGCCCGGCCCGCCGCAGCGACCTGCTGCACGGAGTGGCGGTCATGGGGCTCGCCGGACATCCACGGGTAGACCTCGTAGACCGATCCCTCGAGGCGGAGCCAGCGGGTCCCTTCCAGCGTCCGCAGCGCCAGCGGCGTGCCCACGCGCCGTGGAGCCAGGTACTCCATGAGGCTGTGGTCGAAGGCGACGCATCCCTCGGCGGAATACCTGGGGTTGCGGCGCTTTACGAACAGGGGGCCGCGGTCGGTCTGCACGACCGCGTTGGAGTTCGCGGTGCCACCGCCATGCAGGGACGGCTGTGCGGCGGCGCGGATACCGTAGCGGAGCAGTACGGCGGCGATCTCTTCCGGCGTCATCCGTCGGGTCGCGAGACCGCCGCCCGTGCTCATCGGACGCTCGCTGTGGCTACTGCGAAGTCCAAGGTGGAGGCCGTATAGCCCACCCAGGACTCGATGTACCGGAGGGCCACCTGCGTGCAGAGCCTCTGCTCGATGGTCTCCGGGAACTCCACGGCCAGGGTGGCCTCGCGCAGCAGGATGCACCGGTATCCCCGGCCGGCCATGGGCTTCATGGAGGCCGGCGAGTCCAGGATGCAGAGGTTGGTGCAGAAGCCGATGTAGACCAGCGTGTCGATACCCTTGCTCCGTAGCCAGGCGTCGAACTGGTCGGTGGTAGCCAGCATCGCCTCACCGTCGATCGGCTTTAGCGGAATGGCGATGTCGAGGTCCTTCCAGCCCGGCCAGTTCATGAACCCCTGGCCGTGGACTCGTTGCGCGCGATCCGAGGCGTGGGAGCTGACGGGCGCCCAGCCCCACGACGGCTCCGCCGGCAGCGCCTCGGGCATGGGCGGCTGTATACCCTTGTAGAGCTTGGCGATGCTGTCCGGCTGCACGTGGGCCACCGTCATTCCGGCCTTGCGCGCCGCCTCCAGCGCCGGCGCGGCATGGTCCTCGATGACCCTCCAGGCGAGCTCGTGGTTCTGCGGCGAGCCCACATCGACCCAGTACTCCTCGGGCACGGGCGGCCCGCCCGGGCAACCCACGTTCCATCCGTGGAGCTCCACGAAGGCGGTCTTGGCCAGATCGAGTTCCCAATCCTCCGTCACGAGGCCGCGCGGATTGCTGCTGGGCACCGCGCAGTAGAACGTGACGGGCAGGGTCATTGAGGCCATGTGCGTCAGCTCCGGTTCCGGTCGGCCACCACGCGCACGATCTCGGCTGCCAGCCGGCAGTGCTCCGGCTCGTACTTTTCGCAGAAAGTGGACCACCTGACGAGGCTCTGAAGGGTGTTGTGCGCCGTGGGGCACGTGGTCTCGTCATACCGGTAGTCGCGCGATGCGGGCGGCTTTGAGTAGGGGTACTTGCCGGCCTGCGCGTTCTCGTTCAGGAACGTGAGGGCCTCGGGCATGAGGTAGTAGTTGCCGATGCCGGCGCCGGGGAGGCCCTCGGCCGCGAGCTGGTCGCCGAACTCCTCGGCTCCGCATGTGAACGCGCCGGGCGCCAGGTTGATGCAGACCATCCAGCAGGAGTAGACCTCCTGGTAGTCCGGGATGGGCAGCGGGATGATGCCGGGGATCTCGGCCATGAGCTCGGTCTGCAGCCGGATCATCTTGTCGCGCTGGGCCACGTTCTCGTGGATGATTTCAAGCTGCCCGAGCGTCACCGCCGCCGTGCATAGGGGCATGCGGAAGGCGTAGCCCGGCACGACATGGAGGCGGCCGAAGTGGGGCTGCATCTTTGCGCCGCGGCTCTGGCCGTAGAAGCGCATCCGCTCTGTCAGGTCGTCGTCGTTGGTGACAATGCAGCCGCCCGTGTCCGAGCCCATGGTCTTCTCGGAGTCAAAAGAGAACGCCGCCGCATGGCCGATGGTGCCCGCCAACCTGCCCTTGTAGGTCGAGAAGACGGCCTGGCAGCAGTCCTCGATCACCACAAGGTTGTGCTTCGCCGCGAGCTCCATGATCGGGTCCATATCGTTCATCATGCCGGTCTTGTGGACGCAGATGATCGCACGGGTCCTGTCGGAAATGCATGGCGCGATGGTCTCGGCGCTCATGTTCACGCTGCCGGGCGCCGTATCGGCGAAGACCGGGATGTAGTTCTCCCGGATGAGCCCTTGCAGCGTGCCGTAGTCGGTGATCGGGCTGACGATGATCTCATCGCCGTGCGCGAACTCCAGGGCCGACGCCAGCATGGCCAGCGAGGGCGTACACCCCGGCGCGGCGATGCAGTGCTTCACGCCGAGTTCGGCGGCAAACGCACGCTCAAAGCGGCCGATCATGTCGCAACTCAGGCCGCTCTCCAAGACCTCTTGAAGGTAACCGGCGGTGTTCGGCCCGATGGTGCGCGGGAAGGGGCCGGGGAGCTTGCCGGTCAGGTCCGCGAAGGCAGCCGCCCCATACTTCGCTCGCTCGACGTTCGCCATTGAAATCTCCTATCTTATGATATCACTGAGTGCAACAAAGGTGCTCAGAGGCGACGGGAAACCCTGCAGAGCGCTGGATGGCTGGTGGAAAGGGCGTCCTCTTGCCGCACCTGAGACCCCGACGGCGTACGCGACCACGGGATGCAAGAGCCTCTGGCAACCCGGCGCGCCCGCGGGCGTTCCGTGATCTCCCGTGCCTGGACTGGACATCGTGAGCGCCGGCGCGGCGCCACCTGGTCCGCGCCGGCAACTCACACGCACCATGCTCGACAGGCTACTTCGACGTGAGATCCCACTGCATGTAGCCGGCGTAGGTGATCAGGTACTTGCCGTTGTTGAACTTGGCATGGCCGTCACAGTAGGCGACATTGATGCCACCGCTGTGGATGAAGATCGTGTCCCACAGGCTCGGGTCCGCGAGGATGAACCTGGCGACGTCGTACATGCCGCTGGTGCCGTTGATGAACGCGTAGTACTCGCCGTATATGCTGTGGTAAAGCGAGTCGTAGTAGTACCACGACGGCTTGGCGCAGTTGATGGTCGCCGTCTGGGCCGGGAAGTTGATCTGGGAGTCGGTCGCGCCCTGGTAGAAGCTGTAGGCGCCTCCGGCCGGATAGTAGAAGTACCCCAGATGGATGTTGTAGGAGTAGGTGCAGAGCTTGTTGTACTGCGTGAACTTCGACATAGAGGGGCAGAAGAGGATGGCGGCGCTCTTGACGTAGGGCTGCAGCTTGAGGGTGCCGTACCACTTGTCGGCATCGGCGAAGCCCGACTCAAGGTTCGCCGCGAACGGGTACATCTCGTCGTAGTCCTGCACGTACATGCGGATAGCCGTGCCCAGCTGCTTGACGTTGGACAGACAGGATGTCTGCCGCGCCTTGGCGCGTGCCTGGGCGAACACCGGGAACAGAATCGCCGCGAGGATAGCGATGATCGCTATCACTACGAGGAGTTCGATCAGAGTGAAGCCTCGCCTATTGCTCATGTCGGGGACGTCTCCTTTGGTGACCATACCGGGAACCGTGTGGCCCGGGTGAGTGCATGGGTCGCCGCGCAGCGCATGAACGGCAGCCTGCACGTGTACAACCCCCAATTCAAAACCCCTGATGGCTTACTTTGAGCGCGTCGCCAGCTCGCCCTCCTTTCGCGTCATTGCTGCTGTTCTTCCTCTGGCGCCCTGTTCAGGCGGCCGGTCGCCAAGCCTGGCCGCTTAGCCTGCCTATCGCGCCTGACCTTCACTCGAGCCCGGCCGCGCAGTTGAACCGCGAACCGTCAGCGAGACGGGAAGCATGGTGCACCCATGCTCGACTGAGCCCCCATTGAGTGCCTGAACCAGTAACTGGACCGCCATCGCGCCGGCCACAGCGATGGGTGTGCGGATCGAGGTCAGCGGCGGGTCCGCGCACGTGGCCAGCATGGAGTCGTTGTAGCCAACCACGGAGACCTCGCCCGGCACCGACTTGCCGGCCTCGCGCAGGGCCCGCAGCGCTCCCAGCGCGATGTAATCATTTCGGGCCACGATGCCCGTGAAGCCCTGCCAGTCCGACAACAGGTCCTGCGCCGCCAGGTAGCCGTTGTCGAACTGGTTGGTCTGGTGCACTTCGAAGGGGTCGCGTCCCCGCCAGTAGGGCCGCCACTCAACGCCGTACTGCTCGACGGCGCGCCGAAAGCCCACCAGCTTCGGCGAGTCCGCATGCGGCTCCTCGCCGTAGCAGAACAGCCCGGCGATCCGCCTGTGTCCCAGCTCCGCCAGGTGGCGCACGGCCGAGTACATGCCTTCTGCGTCGCTCCAGCCGATGGTGTCAGGCTCCGGGTCCAGCGTGCTGTTCACCGTGATGACCGGGAAGCCGTCAGATCGCCTGGCACGGCCCTGTTGCTCGGGTGCGCCGAAGACGAGCAGTCCGTCCACCCGGCCCGGCCCGCCCACTGCTCCCTGGGAGCTGGAGACCACCAGGTGGTAGCCCAACTGCAGAGCCTCGGACTCCGCCGCCTCAAGGAGCTGCATGAAGTGGGGGTCGCCCATCTCACGGCTGAAGAGGCCCAGGGCGTGGGTCCGGCCGGTCAGGAGAGCGCGAGCCATGGGGTTTGGGCGGTAGTCCAGATCACGGGCCGCGCGCTTGACGCGGTCCATGGTGGCGGCCGAAATGGGCATCACCATCCTGTTGTTCAGGACGCGTGACGCTGTGGCCGTCGACACACCAGCATGCTTCGCCACATCGGCGAGCTTCGCTGCCATCTTGGACCCTCCGGCCGGCTGGCGGCCATTCATTGGGGCACGCGCCAGCGGCGCCCATCACCGCGTAGACACTAGGCAAAGGAGTACGGTATACGGTTGCCTATGCTATAGTACATCAGGCTGCGCGGCTTGTCAAGTGCGGCCCCGGCCCGCCGGACGACGAACCACCGGCGCCGGAACGACCAGGAGGCGCCCTCCCGCCATGATCGTCTGGATCTGCACCGACATGGAAGGCCTGGCAGGGATCGATCACTGGGACCAGTGCTACGACCCGGATGATGACTCGCCTGTCTACCGGTATGGCCTGGACCAGCTCACGGCCGACGCCAACGCGGCGATTGCCGGCGCCTTCGACGCCGGCGCAACCGAGGTCCGCATCCTGGACGGGCACGGACGAAACGGCAACCGGGGCTTCACGGCCGCCCTGGACCCGCGGGCCCGCAAGACCTGGATCGCCCGCCGCGACCCGCTCCGCTGGGAGGGGCTGGACGAGGAGGTCCACGCTTTCGCCCTGCTGGGGCAGCACGCCATGGCCGGCACGGTGGACGGCTTCCTGGACCACACGCAGTCGCCCAAGGATATCTGCCGTTACCTGATCAACGGCCGGGAGGCCGGCGAGATGAGCCAGATGGCTCTCTATGCGGGCGCCTACGGGGTTCCGCTGGCCTATGTGTCCGGTGACGAGGCGCTCTGCGCCGAGGCGGCGAGGCTCTTCCCCGGCGCAGGCTCCACGCCCACCAAGCGCGGCACCGGCTGGGCCACCTGCGAGCTCTATCCCACGGACCGGGTCCGCGCCGGCATCCGTAGCGACATGGCCGCCGCGCTTCGCACGGTGGAGCGTGGATCCGCGTGGCGGCTTTCGGGACCCATCGAGGTTTCGGTGGAGTTCGCATGGAGCGGCCGTGCCGACGGCCTCGCGAGCCATACCGGCGTCCGGCGGCCCCACGCGCGGATCGTTGAATGGACCATCGACGACCCGAGGGACATCTACGAGTGGCCACACGCCGGGTGGCGGCAGGCTTAAGGGACGCGAGATGAGACCCATCCAAGGTGCGCTCCCCGACGCGATCCGTGATGCGAACCATCTGGACGATCTCCTCAGCGAACCGACGGACGGCGTCGTAGAGGCCCTTCGCGGCCTGGACGGCGACCTCATGGTGCTGGGTGTGGGCGGCAAGATGGGCCCGAGCCTCGCCCGCATGGCCCGGCGAGCCATGGATGCTGCCGGCAGTTCGCGCCGCGTCATCGGCGTATCGCGCTTCACCTCCGGCGGGCTGGACCTGCAGTTGCGGCGTTGGGGCGTCGAGACCATCGCCTGCGACCTGCTGGACGACGACGCCCTCCATGCGCTCCCAGACTGCCCGCTCATCGTCACCATGGCGGGCATGAAGTTCGGCTCCACGGGCCAGGAGGCCCTCACCTGGGCCATGAACTGCTACCTGCCGGCTCGCGTCTGCGCCAGGTTTCGCGGCTCCCGGGTGGCGGCGTTCAGCACCGGCAACGTCTATCCCTTCTCTCCCGTCGGCCACCGGGGCGCGGTCGAGGCCGACCCTCCGGCGCCTGTGGGCGAGTATGCTATGAGCTGCTTGGGGCGCGAGCGGATGCTCGAGCACTTCAGCCGCTCACTGCAGATGCCTACCGCGATCCTCCGGCTCAACTACGCGGTGGCGATCCGCTACGGCGTGCTGGCCGATATCGCCTGGAACGTCTGGAGGGGGCAGCCCATTTCGCTGGAGACCGCAGCCGTCAACGTGATCTGGCAGGCCGATGCCAACGCCATGGCCCTCCAGTCGCTGGCGCACGCCGCCGTGCCCCCCTTCGTCCTGAATATCGCCGGTCCCGAGCAGCTTAGCGTCCGCTCGGTGGCCGAGCGGTTCGGCGAGATGATGGGCAAGGCGCCGCTGTTCCGCGGCGACCCGACGCCCACAGCCCTGCTGAGCGATGGGGCGAAGGGCCTGGGGCTCTACGGCGCTCCCAGGGCCGACGCCGAGCAGATGATGCGGTGGCTCGCCGACTGGGTCATGCGGGGAGGCGAATCCCTGGGCAAGCCGACGCACTTCGAGGCGCGGGACGGCAAGTTCTGACGCACCATCACACTGCGGCGCCGGTTGCGCCTGAACCGGGCGGCGGACCCCGCCCCATGGGAAGCGGCTAACATGGATATGCAGATGATCACCCGGTCCGCGCGGAGCCCGGAGTTCCGCGAGAGGCTCGCCGCGTTGCTGATGGACATTTGCGCGGTGGACACGACGCCCGTGGCGAACGTCGAGGCCCTTGCCGCCGCCGAGGCCCGCGTCTTCGCCCGCATCGAGCGGGAGCTGGGCCTGGCCGGCCTGGCCGGCGCAAGGACCCTGAGGAAGCCCATCGACCCCGCCATCGCCGGGCATCCCTACTACTCCAAGCCCTACTACACCAGCGACGGAGCCGGCGGCGCGCCGCTGGACGTGGCCGGCGCCTATGCCGGCCGCTGCAACCTGCTGTTCCAGGCCGACGGCGAGCGCCCCGACCTGCCGGGCCTGGCGCTCAACGCGCATATCGACGTGGTACGCCCCTACATACCGCCGCGGCGGGAGGGCGCGACCGTCTGCGGGCGCGGCTCCTGCGACGACAAGGGCCCGCTGGTAGCCATCGTGGGCGCCCTGTCGCTCGTCTCGGACTGGCTGCAGGATGGCGGCGGCTCGCTGGGGCGGAACCTCACAGCCATGTTCGTCATCGATGAGGAGATGGGCGGAAACGGCTCGCTCTCCCTGGCCCTGGACGACGATGTGAACCGGCGCTACGACACGCTCCTCGTGCTTGAGTGCACATCCGGCGTGATCCACCCGGCCAACCGCGGCGCGGTCTGGTATAAGGTGGAGGGCCGCCTGCCCGGCGCCAACCTGTTCGAGGCCTCGGCCTACATATACGCTGAGGTGGAGCGCGAGGGGCGCGCCATCAAGGCCGAGAGCCGGCATCCCCTCTTTGCGCACCGGCCCGTGCAGACCTGCCACGGGATCCTGGGCGGTTTCGGCGAGCATCCCTCTCGGATCAACGGACGCGTGGCCTTCGACGTCGTGGTGGATCCCGCCGTGCCGGACCGGCTGGAGAAAGCCAGGGACCTGGTGGCTGATGTCCTCGAGAGCGGCCTGGCGGAGTACATCGGCGTCTACGGCGACAAGACCAAGGTGACGGATCCCCAGACCGGCCGCCCCAAAGTGGCAACCCACTACGACCTGGAGCGAACGAGCACCGGCTACTCGGTGGTGGTACACGGATCTACGGGACACATGGGCTCCATCCTGCTGAACGACGGCGCGATCACCAAGATGGCCTCCATGGCGCGGGCGGCCATGGCGAGCCGGGCTGCCCTGGAGCGCCGATGCGGCGGCACGGTGAGCCTGGCCCTCCAGGACTGGAACGACCAGGCGCGGCTCGTCATGGAGGGGGGACAGGGGTTCTTGCCCACCCACGAGTTACCCGAAGTGCAGCGCCGCCTCGCCGACGCCGTCATGCGCGGCGCCGGAAGCTACCTGCGGATGGCCGGCCGGGCCGAGAGGCCGGAGGCGTTCCTGTCCGTCACCTACGACAAGCTGCACAACGCGGCATTCGCAGGCGACCCGGATGCCGAAGCAGCCCTCGATGCTGTCGAGGCGGCCCAGCAGGCGTCGATCTGGGACGGCGCTCCGTTGAGGGGCTGGGATGTATCCTGTGACTCCCGGATCTTCGCGCATGAACGGCCGGATGCCACGGTCCTCACCGGCGGGCCGGGGCACCTGGTACACGCGCATTCGGACGGCGAGCAGATGGACCTGGACGAACTGGCCCGGTTTGCTGAGTTCTTGGCCTACTTCATCATCAAGCGGAGCCAGGCAGAGCCTGCCGCCGGCTAGGCCGCACCGGCGCGCCTGGCAAAAGGAGCCATGAGCATGGACAGACTGCGACTGGGGATCATCGGTACCGGGTCCGTGGTGCGCGAGATCTACCGGCACCTCTACTTCCACAGCGACTACAGCCGCCTCCTCTCGGTGGAGGCGGCAGCCGACCCGAGCGCGGAGGCCCTCGCGGCATTCTGCGATCCGTACGGCATCCCGCCGGACCGCCGGTACCCCAGCTACGTGGACATGCTGTCCGGCACTGAGCTGGACGCCGTGCAGGTGAACACGCCGGACAGCCTCCATGAGGAGCCCACGGTCCGTGCGCTGAGGTCCGGGCTGGACGTGCTGGTCCCCAAGCCGCTGGCCGATACCATTGGCGCCGCGCACGCCATGATCGACGCCGCGCGGACGAGCGGCCGCCTACTGGTGGTGGACTTCCACAAGCGGGACGACCCGCGCATCCGCGAGGCCGCGGCACGCTACCGACGCGGCGACTACGGGGAGTACCAGTGTTCCGTCTGGTACATGCTGGACAAGCTGATGGTGGCCGACCCGAACCACGAGCCTCGCTTCTTCGCGTCGCCGGACTTCGTGGAGAAGAACTCGCCCATCTCGTTCCTCACCGTGCATATGGCGGACGCGCTACTGAGCATCATCGGGCTTCGGCCGGTCACCGTGCGCGCCTCATCATGGAACCAGAAGCTGGCGTCTCTCCGGCCCATCTCCTCGAAGGGGTGCGACATGTGCGACACCGAGGTGACCTTTGAGAACGGCGGAGTAGCCCACATCCTCACGGGCTGGCACCTGCCCAACAGCGCCCACGCCACCACCGTCCAGTCGGCCAGGCTCATCTGCACCAACGGCATGGTCGACCTGGGGCTGGACACCCCCGGCTTCCGGGAGCTGGCCGCCGAGGGCATCCAGGAGCGCAATCCGCTGTTCCGCAACTTCGAGCCGGACGGGTCTGTGAGCGGCTATGGGATCAGCAGGCCCGGTAGGCTCTACGGCAAGCTGCTTCGTGCGCGGCGCGGGGAGATGCCGGCCGAGGAGCGGGACCAGTTGCTCGATCCCGTGGAGCTGGGCTTCTGGACCACCGTGATCCTGCAGGCCGCCGAGCGGAGCCTCGCGTCCGGCGACGGTTGCCCGGGCGGCGCGACGCGGGGCGTGCAGGTGGATGTCGAGGCGCTGGTTCGGGAGGAACTGGGCGACGCCGCCCGGGCCTACCTGTAGGAGAGCAGGCCGCAGATGGCCCGCCCATGCGGCGCGGCCTGGGAGCCATGAACTAAGGAGCATGCGATGGGCAAGCCCTTCGACGTGACATCGAAGACCGTTCCGCCGGTAGAGACGCCGTTCCGCCGGATCTGCACACCCGTGCCGCACCCGGATTCGCTGCCGGTGCTGCGGAGCCTGCTGGAGCACGAGCCGCGCTCAATGTCGGGCCAACCGCCGATCGTCTGGGACCGGGCCGAGGACGTCAATGTCTATGATGCCTACGGCAACAAGTGGCTTGATTGGTCCTCCGGGGTGCTCGTCACCAACGCCGGGCACGGCAACCCGGCCGTGCGCGAGGCGATCATCGACCAGGTGCAGCATGGCCTGCTGCACAACTACTGCTTCCCCAGCGCCGTCCGGTCGGAGCTGGTGGAGCTGCTGGTGGGCCTCGCGCCGGCAGGCCTCGGCAAGTGCTTCCTCCTCACGACCGGGTCCGAGACTACCGAATGCGCGCTGAAGCTGGCACGCACCTGGGGCGCGCACACGGGCGGACCGAAGAAGATCGGCATCGTCAGCTTCAGCCAGGCCTTCCATGGCCGCACCATGGGTTCCCAGCAGATGGGCGCCCTGGGCGGCGGCAACGCGTGGATCGGCAACCTGGATCCCGACATCCACCACATCCCCTTCCCTGACGGCTTCCGGGTCACCGATACCGGCTTCAGCTCCTTCCTGCGGGCCCTCGATGCGCTGGGTGTGGGTCCTGATAGGATTGCCGGCGTCATCTCGGAGACCTATCAGGGCGTAGGTCCGGACTTCCTGCCGGTCGCCTACGCCCAGGAGCTACGCCGGTGGTGCGACGAGCACGGCGTAGCGCTCATCTTCGACGAGGTGCAGGCGGGCTTCGGCCGGTGCGGCACATTCTGGGGCTTCGAGCACTATGGCGTGACGCCGGACATCATCACCTGCGGCAAGGGGATCACCAGTTCGCTTCCGCTGGGCGCCGTCCTGGGACGCACGGATATGATGGACCTCTACCCGCCGGGCAGCATGACGAGCACCCACACCGGCAACCCGGTCTGCTGCCGGGCCGCGCTCGCAAGCATCCGGTCCATCATCGACGGTGGACTGGTGGAGAACGCCCGCCGCATGGAAGGGGTCCTCATGCCTGGGCTGCTTCGGATCCAGGCCGCGCACCCGGACCTCGTGGGTTGCGTCCATGGCAAGGGACTGGTGGCCGGCTTGCAGATGGTGCAGCCGGGCGGGAAAGAGCCGAACCCGGACCTGGCACACCGGATCGTGGAGAAGTGCTTCCAGAAGGGCCTGCTCTTCTTCGCGCCGGTAGGGGTAGGCGGGGCTTGTGTAAAAATCAGCCCGCCGCTGACTATCACCGAGGATGCGATCCTGGACGGGCTCTGCGCCCTGGGTGAGGCCGTAGCGGAAGCCATCCAGGCGGAGGGGCGGGGATAGCCGCGATAGGCCGCCTCGCCCGGCGGCTCGTGCAAACGCCAACAGGAGGAGACCAGCATGACTTGCGACCCAACTCCGCTTCCGGCCATTGCGGGCGGCCCCAAGGCAAAGGGCGCGCCCTACGGCCGGGCGACGCGCTACGGCGCCGACGAACTGGCGCAGTTGGAGGAGGCGATCGGGCAGCAGACCCTCTTCTACTCGGCGGGAGCCAAGGTAAAGGCCCTGGAGGCCGCCTTCTCCTCCATGAACGGCGTCGCGCATACCATCGCCACCAGTAGCGGGACCGCATCGATCCATGCGGCTCTCATGGCGCTGGGCATCTCGCCGGGCGACGAGGTGATCGTCGCGCCCATCACGGACATGGGGTCGGTGATCCCGATCCTGTTCCAGGGCGCCGTGCCGATCTTCGCGGACCTCGACGCCGCCACCGGGACCATGGATCCCGCGTCGGTCCAGGCCCTGATCACCGATCGCACCCGTGCGGTGGTGGCCGTGCACCTGGCGGGCAACGCCTGTGACCTGGACGCGCTGACGGCGATCTGCGCCGAGCGCGACATCGCGCTGGTGGAGGATTGCGCTCAAGCGTTCGGATGCACATGGCGTGGCAAGCCCATCGGCACGGTGGGCCGCATCGGCTGCTTCAGCCTGAACGAGTTCAAGCACATCTCCTGCGGCGACGGCGGGATGGTGGTCACAAACGACGACGAACTGGCCGTGCGGCTTCGGCTCGCCACCGACAAGTCCTACGACCGCCGGCCCGGCGTCGCCATGCGGAACCCCGCCTTCCTGGCCGCCAACTACCGCCTCACGGAGCTGCAGGGCGCCGTGGCCCTGGCGCAATTGGCCAAACTGGACGGCATCGTGGCCCGGCGCCGGACCTGGTGCGAGGCGCTAAACGAGCAGCTCGCGGGCGTCCCCGGCCTTCGCACGCCGCAGCCCACGCCGGGCTGTAACCCCTCCTGGTGGTTCTACATGATGCAGGTGGTTCCCGAGGAGTTGGGCGCCGATGCCGATGAGTTCGCCGCCGCCGTCAGCGCCGAGGGCATCGGCGTCGGGGCGCACTACATCGGCACGCCGGTCTACTGCTATCCGGTCTTCGCGGAGCACAGCGCGTTCCGGCGCGGCTCCCACGCCTACGCGTCGCAGCAGTACGGGCCGGGCCTCTGCCCGGAGGCCGAGCGGATACTGCGCGACTGCGTGATGCTCGGCGTGAACGAGGGCTACACCCAGGCCGACCTGGAGGAGACCGCGGCGGGCATCCGTAAGGTCGCCTGCTGGCTGTCGGCGCGAGGCGGGCGCTGAGCGCTCCGCGGGCTCTTGCCGGCGTCGGCTCGGAGCGAAAGGGAAGGCCGCCATGCTTCACGCGCTAGCCGTGCTCTGGCTTGCCGCGGCCCTGACGGGACCAGCTCGGCCGGTCGCCGGTCGGGTCCCCGCCGGGCTCTGGCCCATGCCGCGGCACGACGCGGCCAACACGGGCCGGGCCGATGTGCCGGGCCGGTTTCGAACTGCGCCGCAGGAGGTCTGGAGGTACGGCAGCCTTCGGCGGGCCTACGGCATGGTGCGCCCGATCCGGGTGGCAGGCAAGGAGGCCTTCCTGCGCCAGTCCGGCGGCGGCCTCGAGGTGGTCTACCCGAGCGGCAAGGTCGCATGGCAGCGCAGCACGTTCGGCGTGGGGCAGATCCTCGATATCGTCCGCTTCCCGGCGGTCGGCGCGGAGGCCGTGCTGGCCACGGCCGGCAACAGCGGCTACGCGCTGGTGGACCTGGCCACGGGCCGGACGCTCTGGACATGGGCCCCGCCGCCGGGCGCCAAGCAGGGCGGGTTCCGCTTCCTGCCGGCCCGCGAGGGCGGACGCCTCTTCGCCTTTCCCCAGAACACGCTGGAGGGGTTCTGCTTTGAGTTCAGCCGTCCGGGGCCGCCGCGCCTGCTCTGGCACGCCGTGTACAAGGACAAGTACTGGGCCAACTTCGGGCCCTACATCGTGCTGGCCGACATGGACAAGGACGGCAAGCCGGAGATCCTGCTGGCGGCCAAGCCCACCTACTTCGCCGTCATCAGCACGGACACGGGCGCGCTGAAGTTCGATATCCACTATCCCATCGATGGCGAGGACGGCACCGGCAGGCCGTACGGCCTCCTGCAGGCCGAGGACATCGACGGTGACGGCTACCCGGATGCGGTGATGGCCTCGTGCCAGGTGGAGGAGTACCTCGGCGTCGCCCGCAACGTGGGCGGCAAGCGGTTCGAGTACAAGTGGTCCAAGTGGGTCGAGCATGACCTCCCCGATGATGACTACGAGCTACGACCCAGCGTGGCGGCGTTCGCCGACCTGAATGGCGATGGGCGGCGCGAGATGGCCCTCGGCCTCTACAACCTGGGCGGCGACAAGCGGTGGCATACCGTGGTGTTCGACCCGTTCGCCGGCTGGAAGACCCCGATGGCCGACCTGCCGGGCCGCTACTGCTGGGGCTGCTACGACCTGGACGGTGACGGACGCCCCGAGATCGTGACCAGTTCCGAGCCGGCGCGCCGGCGCAAGCCCATCACGACCCTTCAGATCGTGGACGGCGCCACCTACCGCGACGTGGCCTTCGTCGAGGGCGTGAGCCCCTCCGTAGGCGCCGGCCCGCTACCCCTCGGCCAGGGCTTCTTCTCCGGGCGCGAGAGCCTTGTGTACGCCCTCCGCACCGACGGCAAGCGGGGCATCCTCGTTCGCCGGCCGGGCAAGGACGCCGCGGAGGTCCTGCTGAGGCTGCAAGGCGGCAAGGCCCTGCTCGAGCCGTTCGGCATCACGAGCACTGCCAGGGCTGTCCTCGCGTCCATGCCCGACACGGAGGCGGTCCGGCCGGACCTGCAGGTGACCGAGACCACCGCCGTGGGCGCGTCCGGCGCCTACTCGCCGCTGGTCTGCTCGGCGTCCGGCCGCCGCGAGCTGGTGGTCGCGCGAACGGACCTGACCCTCACCGGCGGCGTGCCCGACCTCGCTCGCAGCGGCGCGTGGAAATCCCGGTGGGAGGTGCGCGGCTCCGTGCCGACCATCTGGCAGGCCCCGGACGGCGGACGGCGCGTCTGCGCCGTAGACTGGCAGGAAGACCTTGCCTACGTCTACGATCCGACCCCTGCCGCCAACGGCGCCGCCCGGCCCAAGCCCCTGCTCAGGATCGAGCTGCCGGACCCGCCGTTGCGAATCCCCGGGCTCATGCTTCCCTACGGCGACAACGCCATGCGCCTCTTCGTGGGCATGCAGACCGGGGTTCACACCCTGTCGTCAGGCATCTGGGACGATACCGGCCGGCAGGTCTGGTACGACCCGAAGGAGGGTCCATACCCTCGGCCCGCCGCCGCATTCCGCGATAGTGGTCAGTGGATGTTCTTTATCGACAACCACGGCAAGCACATGCTCTGCGATGAGCGCGGAGCTATGCGGACGGTTGCGCGGGGCTGGTACAGCGATGTCCCCGGCCGGGCCGACGGCTCCAAATACGTCCTGCCTATGGTGGGGCCCTTCGGTGCGGCAGGCGAGACGCGGCTGGTGCTGGGGCCCGGACTGGAGAAGCTCGAGGTCCTCGACACGTCCGGCCGGCGCCTGGCCATGTCGGCCTACGGCAGCATCTACGAGCGGGACTTCTGCGGTTGCGCGATGGGCCGGTTGCGCGGCCGCCTTGCCGGCTGGGACGTAGCATCGATCACGCATGACGGGGTGTTCCACTGCTCCGACGCAGTGACCGCGCAGGACCGGTGGAAGATCGACCTGGGCGCCAGGTCCGACGCCGCCTTCAACATCGCGGCCGCCGACATCAACAGCGACGGCCGCGACGAGTTCGTGGTAGCCATGCCGAACGGCGAGCTGGTGGCGCTGGCCGACAAGAACGGGCAGGGAGCCATCCTCTGGCGCAAGACGTTCGACGCCGGCCTTCGAGGCGTCATCGTCGCGGACGTGGACGGCGACGGGCTGGCCGAGATCATCGTCGACGCCGACGACCTCTCGGTCCGCATCCTGAAGCCGGCGCAGGCGGCCAAGCGGCGGTAAGCGCGCGTGGTAGACTCTCGCCCGTAACCGATCCCGAGCGATGGGCGCAAGGGGCGCCATGTCACTCTCGGCGCCGTCGGTGGGCCGTTTGCCGCTTCGCTAAACCTTGCACTCATGGTCAGAGCCGTGCGTGTACTGCAGTGGAACAGCCACATGTAGCCTGGTATCGACACCTCGTGCACCCGGTGTCAGTCACACAACGCCTTCACCAGCGCATCCCTGGCGTCGGTGTAATACACGATGTTGATCTTGGCGGCCATCTCGTCGCTCAGGTCGTTGAGTTGGCGGCGGGCGGCTACCGGGAATAGGGCCGTTTGGGCGCCGCGCTCCACGGCTTGTTCTGCCAGCAGGACCGCGTTGTGGATGGGCTCGACCGATCCGCCGACGGAGATGCCGCCGATGACGATCAGGCCGCCCTTGAGGCTGCGCTCAAGCAGGGCGCCGGCGAAGGCGAGCAGGACGGCCATGCCCAGGAAGGCGCCACTCTTGTTGGTGTCCATGGCGCGAACCTGGACGTTGAGCTCATGCTGGCGCGGGTCGCGCTCGCCGACCAGTTCTCGGCGCCTGGACAGCAGGTTCTGGTAGGCGGTGTTGACGCTCTCGCGTAAGGTGCCGCAAGGGGTCACGTTGGTGATCCGCATGCCTGAACCAGGTCCCTCGGTCGCCTCGATCCGATAGAGGCCCGGCGCTTCGTCGGCGCCGCCCGGGCTGATTCCCCAGGCATGGCCGGGAGGCAGCGGGTCGGCGCCGATGCCCTCGGCGCCGGCCAGCTCAGGTGTGCTGACGAAGGTCTCAACGCCATCCTCACCCATGCGGTAGGAGAACTGGGTGCTGCGGAACTCGGCGGAGCCGATCCGCTTCTGCTGCTCCTTGACCCGGCGGCGGCACTCCAACGCCAACCGGACCGCCCACTCCATGTCGGCATCGGGGACCGGCGCGGCGGCATCGGGATAGAGCAGCTTCAGGAGGCCGCTGACGGTCTTGTTGACGGCTGTGGCATCGCGGCCGCTCAGGGCGCTGCCGAACGTCACACGGCCCATGAGAGCCGAGAAACGGGTCTCGCCGCGCAGCCGGGTCCAGCACTCCGACAGGAAGTCGCTCACCAGCCCGAAGTGGTCGGTGAACAGCCGGCTCTCCATCTTCGGCACGTCCCAACCGGGCAGGTACGCATGGATCCGGTCCATCAGCGCGGTGTCGTCGCGCATCTCCGGCGGCATAGGTCCGAAGAGGTGGCCGATCCGCTGCTGGTGCTCCACGTCGACGTCGAAGTTGCCGACCATGACGATTCCGCCATTGGCCCGGATGCTCTCGCGCCCTCGGCTGAACTCGCCGCTCTCCATGTAGCCCTTCATGATGTTGACGCCGTCCTTCTGGTCGAAGGAGACGCCGGAGACCTCATCGAAGCAGACCACGTCGTACTGGCAGACCAACCCGCGCTGGCCGTTGGCGTTGTTGACAAACATCCGGGCGACGGTGGCCTTGCCGCCGCTGACCAGGTGGGAGTAGGGGCTCACTTGCTGGTACAGGTGGCTCTTGCCGGTGCCCCGGGGCCCAAGCTCTACGGCGTTGTAGTTCCGCTCCACAAAGGGCACCATGCGGGCCAGCAGCACGTCCTGGGCGCGCGGCGTGAGCTCTGTCGGTTCGAGTCCGACGCTGCGCAGCAGGAACTGCTTCCACTGTTCGGTGGTGAAGGCTGCGCGGCTTGTCGCCAGGTCGTCCAGGGCGCCGCGTTTGGAGAGCTGGATGGGCCGCAGCGAACTGACCCCAAACGGTCGGCCCTTCTTCTCCTGAGCGATGGCGGCGTCATACTCCAGCTCCACCTCGGCGTAGAAGCCACCAGTGAGCATCCGCTGGTTGTTGTTGACCATGTCCGGATCGATGCGCACCAGGTTGAGCCTGAGGCTCGGAAGCGTCGCCACATAGGAGTCGGTTTCGGGGTCGAGCCGGGCCGTGATGATGTCGATGATCTTGACGGTGCCCCGCTCTCGGGCGTTGGCCTTGAACAGCTCCTCTTCGCCGGCCCGAACGGTGCGCTCGCTCATCTGCCGGTCAACGATGTTGAGCCCCTCGGCGATCTCCTCCTCGTCGGTGCTGGCGCAGTAGCGGCCAAGCAGGAACTCGCCGACGTAGGTCGGGACCGGATACTGTCCCTTAAAGCGGCGGACCAGGTCCTTCCGAACGATGTAGCCGTCGAAGGCCTCGGCAGCCAGTCGATCCAGGACATCGAGTTCCATTAGCCGTCCTCCCCAACAATCGTGCTCTTCTGTGAGATGACCTGACCGGACGGGCCGAGCAGAACGATCACCGCCGCCGACCCCTCCGCGGAGTCGTCCTCGACCAACAGTCCCGCCTTGCCGTTCGCGTCCAAGGGGACGGGTTGACCCGACAGTGACGTCGCCGGATCAGCCGGCTTGGTGCGCAGTGCCGCCGATACGCCCTTACTGTCGCCGGTCGCCAGAATCCGGCACCGCAAGCCGACCCATTTGGCCTCACTGACCGCCGCCGGTTGCTTCAGGGCATCGGGCTGCCGAACAGTCAGCACTGGCAGGACGCACTCTTGTGGGCTCAGGCCGCCGTGTTCATACTCCTTGCCTGCCGTATAGCAGCTGATGCCCGGAGCCGCAGAGACCGTGACCGCAGGATCCCAGTACCAGGGCGCCGACTGGTGCGGCGGCGCGGTCACGGGCTTGAGGCGGGCACAGCGGCCTTTCATCACTTCCGTCAGGTGCTCGGCCAGTTCGGCCTTCGGTAATCCGCTGGGGAGAAGGAGCCAACCGTGGTCGGTGACTACCCGGACCTCGCTCCAGCCCGCCTTCAGCAGGAATCGGATCCGCTCGACAAGCTCGTCGATCACCTCGCCGAGCCGCATTGCCAGCCGCCAGCCTTCCGCGTGCCCACAGGAGTCGAGCCGGCCACACTCCGTCCACGCCGATCCGTTCGGGTCGCCGGCTTCGTCTTCGGCCAGAACCTGCCAGCCTGCCGCTGCCAGCTCACGGCGAAGGATGTCAGCCGTCACCTTCACATCGTCGGACGCCACCTTGGTGCCGAGACCTTCGCCTGCCCGGATGGCGCCGGCGACAGGGGAGACCGCCGGCTTGCCGGTATCGGTTACGCCGGGTTGTGCGCCGAACTGCCACTTGGCCGTCACGTCGACGCCGTGGGAGACCAGCTCCTGCTCGAGCAGCTTGGCGGTGTCCAACCGCAAGCCATCGGCAAAGAGGATGCAGCGGCCGGGCTTTGGCTGCCCCGGTGCGGCGGCCGGATGTGCGGTCGGCAGCGGCGCTGACTTCACTGCGTTCTGGAACGCCGCCGCTGCTGCCAACAGCCACGGCGCATAGAGCGCACGGACCACACCCTTGACCGCCGTAGCATCTTCGGCTGCCGAAACCGCTCCGAGGCACTCCAGCATGGCCGCATCCGCCCGCCAGCCGCCGGCCGCATAGGCCTCGGCGATCGCGGTCGGCGTTGATCCCGCCAACGGTGTCTGAACCGCCTGTGCCATCCGAGCGAGGGCGGGCATGGCGCCGGCGAGTGGTGACAACCCGAGTATATGCCAGACCCACTGCCGGCGCACCGCGTGATGCGACTCCAGCGCCTGGATGGCAGCCGCAGCTTGCGGGCCGGTCTTCACCGCCAGGCCATTGAGTTCGTCGCGGAGCTCCGCTTCGGCCTGCTCAGTCTCCTGGGGCCAGCACTCACGCTTGTAGAACAGGCTATCCGGCTTTGCCGGCTTCGCCGCGCGAAGGAGGTCGGGAAGACCCTTGTACTTGGTTGGGGCTTCGGCAAAGCGGCTCCACACGACGGACCAGGAACCCTCGCCGTCCCCCAAACGCTGTGCTGCCGTCAATGCGCCATCCTTATCCGGGTCGAGCCCAAACTGGCTCTGGCAGGTTGCCCGAAAGGCGGCCCACTCCTCCGGAGTGGCGGCGGTGCGCTGCGCTTCCGGCGCATCCATCCAGCGTAAGAGCTGGAGCACCGGGTCCGGGTTCAGCAGGTCATTGAAGAATGCCGCGTTCAAAGGCGCTTGGGCCCGCAAGGCGTCCACAGTGGTGTCCGCCAGCTTCAGCAGCGCATTCCGAGCGGCATCCTTTGTGGCTGTGTCCTCGGCAACTGCTGCGCCAATGCCTGCATCTGGGGCCTGAATGAATCCCGGTATCGTCCAGTCACGACCGTTCTTGTGGGTAAAGAGCACACCCCGGTACTGCAGTTCGGCAAGCGGCTGGAGCAGCCTTGGGCACTCCTCGACGGCCCGCAGCTCCTGCTTGCTGACACCCGGCAGGTAGACGACCGGCACAGCATCGGCGGGCCAATCCGCCTCAGGCAGTGCCCGTTCGACCATGCAGCGAATCCAGATCGCCGGCCCGGTTCGGGTCGCCGGATCGTACGGGCCAAGGGTCAAGACCGCCAGGGCCTCCCGCAGCCTCGGAATGAGGGGCTCCCAGTGCCGGTCTTTGTCGGGCCAGAGAACTGCAACCGGTGCGGCTTGGTCGTGCTTGTTGTAGGCGGCTGCCGCACGCAGCGCGGCGCCGAGCGCGCCCAGTACAGTCACAGTGGTGTCATCTAGCATGGTGTTCCAGCCATACCCTGCACGTCATGCCGGGGTCACTGTGTAGCCCGGGAGCTTCTGCTGGAAGCCCTGCAGATCAACGACGCAGTGGCCGATCCGCTTCCCCCAGGGCCGGGCCTGGGCGTTCTTGAACTCATCGCGGAGACGGTCCCGGAACGGCCCAAGTAGTGCACGACTGCCGCGATCCGGTGGCTCCAGAAACACGACGTACAGCACCCTCGGTGGGATGCCGAGCCCGGACCAGCCGAGGTAGCAGGATGTTCCAAGGAACTTCGCCACGATCTCGTCGCGGAACTCCTCCGTCGTCTTCTGTGCCAACTTGGCTTCGTAGTCCTTCATGGCGCCGCGCCGTTCAACACGATCCAGAATTCGCCTGTAGCTCCAGCTTTTCACTTCGATCCAGACTTCGCGGCCTCCATCAGCGACCCGGAAGTCCACCCCTGGCCAGAAGGTGTTACCGTCATGCGGGTCGGCCTTGTCGTGAACAGCAATGGCCGAGGCGGCGCCGAAGTCGAATGTGAACCCACTCTCCTTGTACACGCTCATTGTTCCCCGTCCGACAGGTCGGCGAGACGCAGGTCCTCGTCAAGCATCTGGTCGTACTGATCCAGAATCGCGTTCGGGTCGAGATCGCTGAAGTGGTCGCTCCATGTGGCTCGGCTGACCTTGCGCTGCCTCTGAAGTGCCACGAACCGAACGGGAGTGTCTGGTTCGCCGCGGGCTCTACGGCGCCTGAGTGTAAGGTCCGTCTGCTTCAGTACGACGTAGTTGTGTGTGGCGACAAACACCTGCACGCCGTGCTGTACGAGCGCGACGAGAGCCTCCACGATCTCGTCGATCCACACCGGATTGACGCTGGCCTCAGGCTCGTCCCACAGCAGCACGCCTCCTGGGCGGAGCCAGCCGCCGTCTACAAGGCGCTGCAAGGCGGCGACCTTGCGCACCCCTTCCGCAGCCAGCGCGAATGGCATGCGTCGTCCGTCTTCATCAACATGAAAGCGCTGCTCTTCGTCGTCCCAATCGACTGCGCCGGGCAGGAGCGCCCTCATCGAGCCTATGTCTGGCCCAGGCGGATCCTCGTCCGTTCGAGCCGGCTGCGCTGTGACCATGGACACGAAGTCGAAGCACGTCCTGTCGAAATCGGCGTAGTCCCGCAGTATCCCCGTCATGTTACGGGCGTGGGCCATCATATCGATCGCGGGTATGAAGACCGGCCTCGTTACGGTCGGCCGCACACCGTTGTCGGTTGCGTTGCCCGCCTGGAACGCAACCGACCATTCGCTGTTCCCGAACCTCCCAGAGACCTCCGCAATCTTCGGGCTCGCCCGTTGAAGCTCCGCAGCCGATCTGGCGCCGTAGGTGTCGGCGAAGACGCGGGCGTACTCGGCGCTCCGCCCGTTGTCGGCAAGGTGACGTGCCGTCTGCCATGCATACAGTGCCTTCAGGATGTGCGTCTTCCCGGACCCGTTCTCGCCAATGATCACGTTGAGCCCCGGCACGAACTCCAGAGTGGCGTCGTGGAACGTTGTGAAGTCGCGCAGTGTGAGCCTTGAGTGGTAATCGAAACTCATGTTGGTCTCCTTGGCCTAGCGCCCTGTCGCTCCTTCGGCCGTGCGGGCACGTTCGGCCTCTCCCAGCACCTATCCGGGTGCGATCCTTCTCGCCCTCTCCTTCTCCTCCCGCGTGAAGTGCAGGTCGTTCAGCCTCTCCGTTGTTCCTGAGCAGTTGGGTTCGGGGTCGGTGCCCCGGTCCTTGTTCCAGTTGATGGTGAACTTGCTGCGGAGGATGCCGGCCGTTACGAATGGGCGGATGTTCATGCGGACGCCGTCGTTGAGGTCCGGCTCCCAGCCGATGGGCTGTTGGTGCAGGGGCTTCCATCGGACGTAGATGTCGTAGGGTGGTTCGCCTTCCAGAATGGCCTTGAGCTTCTCCTGCAGCTTGAGGGCGGCGACATGGAGGGCGTTGGCGCCGGCTTGGCCCTGTTCGTCGGCCTGCTTCTGCGCCGTGATCCAGGAGCCCAGGTAGGTGTACGTGAGCCGTTCCAACAGGCGCCGGTCCAGCTTGTGGTAGTTCACCAGCGCCGAGAAGCCACCCTTGGCGCCGTCCCAGATGTGCCAGATGAAGGGCCGGTTGTGGAAGAGGCGGGCATGCTGGGCGAAGAAGCCGTCGCGCAGCCACTCCTCCAGCGACTTGCCTGCATACTCGGCTTGCGCCAGCAGCGCTTCCTGTGAGGCCTGCGACCAATCTGCCCCGTAGGCAGTCGCAAGCAGCGCGCGAAGCCTATCGGCGGCGGGCATCTCGCCGCCAACCGCAGGCAGGCAGACCACGCCGTCGGCGTCGGAGTGGGCACCCAGTCCGTCGTCGGGCACCGGTCCGGCGCCGGAGACCGTCTGACCTTGCTGGCGGGGCCAACGGAAGCCCAGAAGGCGCGCCACCGCCACCTGCAGCGGCTCTCTGGAGCGAGCTACGGAGCCATGGAAGAGCCATTGGGTCGGGTCGTCGGAGTCTGGCTCGGGCAGGCCGTGGGGGTAGCGCTCGGCGGCAACCTTCTGCCACCGCTCCAGGTCGAAGGGCACCTTCACCAGCGTGGCGTTGGTGACGTTCAGCTTCTGGTCGATCCGCCGCACCGCCTCGGCGTACTCGGGCGAGGAGCAGAAGCACCAGATTGCGGGCAAGTGGGCGGGGTCGTGGGGAAGGACAACGGCAACGTTGTTATCGAACAACTCACCTGTATGCAGTGCAACGGGCAACGAGCCCATCGAACTCACGGCAACGCCCGGTTTCCTCCATGCTGCTCGTCCCCTCACGTATGCGTTTCCGTTCGCATGTCTCCGCGCTAGCTCGCCGTTCCATCCTTGCCACCAGATCAGGTGTTCGCGCCCCCCGGATGGACACGTACGCTGAACGGTGCTGAGTTGGTACTCCCAGTCGCTACTCGCAATGCAGAACTCCCAGAAGCAACGGCCGAACATTGGGTAGTCGGCAGTCTGTATGCCGACCAGACCGGCAGCATACGCGGTTAGCATTGAAGTTGCCCTGCCGGCCACAAGGGTGATGCGCGCATCAGGGTTCTCGCTCTGATCGGCCTGGCTTGAGAACCCGACGTGACTCGTCTGCAGGATCACGGACTTTTCAGCAATTACCCGTGGTGACGCGGCGTCCAGCAGTGCGATCGAGTGCTCCGCACAGGGTCTACTTGCAGTGATAACGACAAGGCTCGTGTTGAACGCCCACCAGTACATGTCGCTGAACGCCGCCATGCCCAGACCTGCTACAGCATTCCAACAGCACTCGCTTAGCAGGCGCTGCCGCAGGGCCCTGTAGGAGCCCAGGAACAGCCAGTTCTGAGGCGTCACAAGCGCAACTGCACCTCCCGGTGCGCAGTAGCGCAGGCAGCGATCCACAAATGCAGTTGCCAGATCCGCCTTGCCGTCGCTGTGGAAGGTATCGATGAAGGTCCTGAGCGCGTCACCTTGCTTGCCCCGCGCCAGGTAGGGCACGTTGGTGACCACGAGGTGATAGCGTCGGGCAAGTAGCTCGGCGCCGCGTGCTGCACCTTGGGCTGCCATTCCGAAGAGGGCGGCTGCGGGGTCGTCGGCTGGGGTGTCGGCCAGCGCCTTCTCCACCAGCGGCGCGACATCCGCCCAGTCTTGACCGAAGAGCCCATCCTCGACTGTCGCCCTGGCCGGGTCCAGTAGGCTGCCCAGATCGGGCGCCTGTTCGAAGAGGTGGTAGAGGCGGCGGAGGGTTGCTTCCATCTCATGGTCGCCGTCGGCAAGGCGGACCCACTCGTGCAGGCGGCCGCCTACTTTGAGACCGACGCAGGCCACGGAAGGCAGCGGCAGCTGCCGGGCTCCGCCGGACTTCCAGGCGGCCAGCGCCAGGTTGAACGCGGCGATCTGGGTGCAGCGGGGGTCCAGCTCCAAACCCACCAGGTTATCGCGGAGGACGGCCTCGGCGGCTTGTGCCTCGGTCAGCCCCTCTTCGGCCATCCGCATGCGTACCAGGAGCTCGAAGGCGGCAACCAGGAAGTGGCCCGAACCGCAGCAGGGGTCGAGAACGCACAGCTCAGCCGCCGTGGCCGGCCAGCCCTCGAAGCCGCCTGCTGCCGGCGAGCCGTCGTCCTTGGTCCGCAGATACTCCATGTCGGCCAGCAGCGGGTGACCGGGGTGGCGGGACGCCCACCAGGCTCCCAACGTGTTGTGCAGCAGGAATCGGACCATGTAGGGCTCGGTAAAGAGCTGGGTGACCGGCGCAATGTTGTCGCCGCCGACCTTGGCGCCGCTCTTGTTCACCTCCTGCTTGCGCTGCGCCTGCCAGTACTGGTAGACCCAGCCCAGCGAGTCCTCGGCGCCGAAGACCACATCCGGAATACCGGCAAGCAGATCTTCCAGCGCCGCGCGTCCCTCCGGAGTAAGCCGGAGCTGCATGACGGGGTCGGCCACGCAGAAGATGCCCGGGAGCATGAGCGCCGCGAACTTGGCCGCCACCATCCAGCCATCCGGTTCGCCTTCGTCGTCGGCAAGCTCAGCGCACTCCTCAAGCGTCACCGGGATGCCGAACTTCGGGTGGATCAGCAGGTGGTTCTCGGCCAGGAAGCGGGCGAAGAGCATCCGGTGCCACTGGGCGTAGGCGCACTCCTGCACCAGCGCATCGAGCCCGCCAACGCGGCGCCTCTCGACGCGAAGCCGGTTGCGCAGCGCCCGCTCATCGGCGCCATGCGCTGCGAACGGCTCATCCTGGTCTACGGCCAGGGTGACCAACGCGGCCCGAGCGGCCTTCTCCGACTCGATCCGAGCGGTAGTGATGGTGCGCTCCAGTAGGGTGCGCTGCGTTGGGTGGAGGGTGGCCATGGGCTTAGATCACCACCGGATGGCCGGCTTCGATCTGCTCGAGGATCGCTTGTCGCAGCTCACCGAGGTACTTGTCCACGTCGTCGACAGTGCTGAGCTTGGCGCCGGGAGGCTTCACCATGACAGCCTCGGGCTCGATCCGCTGGGCCGCCTCCAGCAGTGCGCCGCTGAACCGTTCGGGCAGGGCGGCCGTTCTGCTGGACCATGCGGCCAGGCCCGTCGCATCCAACGCTTCGAGCAGCCTGGCCTCTGTGCTGATGTCCAACGGCTTACCGGGACCCAGGTCATGCTGCGCGAGGATCTCTGCCTGTTCCGCCTTGCTAAGCGCAGTCCATGTGGCGTCGGCTTCAAGGGCATCCATCCGGCTGCAGTAGGCCGAAGCGTAGGCATCCTTCGCCGCATTTACCGCGGCGAGGAGGGCGTCAACCAGCGCAGTGCAGACCGGTTGGACGGGATCCGGCTCGACCAGCAGAGACCGGTGCGCCAAGATGGCATCGGCCTGAGACGTCGCCGCGGCGGCCGCCTCCAGGCCCGCGGCATGCTTGAGGAGGCGCTGGAGCAACGTCCACCTCGGCATGCGCTCGTCGGCCAGTTTCGCTGCCGCACCCCATGCATTACGCATTTGGTCGAGTGCATCGATCTGAGAGTAGGCAGATGCTACGGCGTCGTTGCCCGCCAGCGCGGCGAGATCGTCCAGTTCCTTCGTCGATGGCCGAGGGGGCAGCGGCGCCTGGCCGCCTGCCTTGACGGCCAGCGTCTTGAGTGCGTCGACGAAGGAGGCCAGTACAGCGGCCTCGTCGCCGGGCTTGCACGGCACCTTCGCCTTGATGATCATGGCCCGGACGGCCATGCGCTCGGTTGCCGTCACCGTGGTGGTCTCAGAGCGGAACTCGACCTGACCCAGCTTGCCCTGGTCGATATCCGGCGCCTTGATCGGCGAGCCGTTCCAGGTGGCCCTGACGCAGCCGGCTGCGGCAAGCGCCAGGATGGCGCCGTCGGCTGCGTCCTGGCCCCAGCCGAAGGGCGGGCCGGTGAACCGTTTCCGAATGTCGAGCCCCTTGCGCGACGCATTGGCAAGATAGGTCAGGACGCGCTGACAGGCAGGCTCGTCCTTGGCATCCCCCTTGTATCCAATCGCTCCCAGGGCATCACCGCTGCCATCCCGAACCCGCTTCTTGACGGTGTCCCATCCCTCCGCATCCCCGACCTTGAAGTCGGGATAGAGGCGCTGGAGCGATGCCTTCATGGCCTCGGCGACGGACGCACGCAGGTCGCCGGCGACCACTTCGGCGCCGCCGCCCTGCCATACGCGCGCATCCTTCAGCACCGCGGCCACCAGCGTCTGCAACTGCGCCTGCAGCGTGGCCTTACGTGTCGTCATGCCCTGCCTGGCCTCAAGCGCCTCCGATGTGGGCGCAGTGGGGCGGCCAAGGGTCTCGGTCGCTGCCGCCAGACCCGCCAACGTCTTCGCCAGATCGTCGGAGGAGCGGCGCGGTAGATGCACATAGACGATCGGACCCTCGGAGCCTGCTGCCTGAGCATCTTCGCGCACGGTCTTCTCGGGCACGGACCATTCGTCGCGGATCCAGACCGGCACGACACCGCCATCGGTGCTCGGCGCCTCGGAGGCAAACGCAAGCTCGACCTTGCGCATGATCTTGGCGGCGCCATGGCTAAGGGTCACGTCCTTCAGCAATGCCGCACAGGCGACTTTCAGCGCGGCGGACCGGTCGGTGGCGAGGCGCACCGCATCGCTGCTGTAGGCCGTCAGCCGGCTCCTGTACTCCTTCTCCCATTCGGCGCTCTCGCGGGTCTGAAGCCGGTACTCCCCCTCCACGACCATCAGTTCGCCGCTTGTCACCATGGCCGAAAGAAGGGTCGGTATCTGGCCCCGAAGCGCTGCGCCGCCCGATACAAGGTCCTCGACCAACAGATCGGCCAGCGTGTCGGCTGTCGCCCTGACCCCTGTATCGGCGCCGCTCTCTCTGGGAAGCTGCGCGATCAGGTAGATGAGCGAGCAGAGCCGCATGCGGAGCAGGCCATCGGGCGACCCGTCGTCCTGTTTCTTGATCGTCTCGTCCACTTCATGCAGGAGGACGGCGTTCTGGAGCAGCGTCGGAGCGAGCTGGCCGTAGATGCGGTCCGCGGCAACCACGGTGCCCAGCGGCCGATCGGCGATCTCACGAACCGCTTCATGCACGACCTTGAGCTGGGTGCGGAGTTGTCCGGCAGTGCCGGCGCGATCGACAGCCCGGAGGACCCGCTCCCAGAATCGGCGCCGGACCGGCAGAAGCGGATAGTCGGCTGCCTTCACCTCCGTCGTATCGGCCGCCGATGGTCCGAGCTTGGTGCCGGCAAGATGGCGGTCGATCTCCCCGCTGCATCTCGCCAGCATGTCCGTCAGCGGGGCATGCGAATCGGCCTTCTTGCGGAGCACTACCTGCCGAACGACGGTCTCCACATCCTTGTCGGAAAGCGACACGTTGACGGTGAACCTGCCTTGCAGCTTGGAGAGCGCCGATCCGCCCTGAAGCGCCGACTGACCGGTCGCCACAATGAGCACCCGGCTGCCGAACTTGGTGGACAGGGATTCGACCGCATTCTGGACCCGAAGCATCCGGTCGGTGTTCTCGGCGATGTACTGCTGAAGCTCATCCAGCACGATCAGGGCAAGGGGCAGCTTGCCGGGCTTGTTGGAGACCAGGTGCAGAACCTGCTCGAGGGTGGCCAGCATCTCGTCGTCCGACACGTCATCGACCGACGGGAACTGCGCCTTCAGGAGCTGCCGGGTGGCGGACTCGCTCTCGGCGAAGCCGGGATAGGCAACCAGAAGGGACTTGGAGAGCACCGGCGATACCAGCATGTTCGTCAGCTCGTAATTCCAGTCCCTGCCGGCAGCCGCAACTCCCGCCTGCACCGCATCGAACATGCCTTCGGACTTCAGCCAGAGAACGAACCGCGCCTGCTGGTACCGCGCAGGCAGGCCGGCCCCGCGTAACACGATGCCCATCAGCGCCATCCGGACGCTGTCGGGGCAGGCGGCCAACGAGCCGCCGGCGGACCAGACGCCGCCCTCTCGGTTGCCGGCCGTCTGGAGTTCGCGCAGGTAGTCGTGAATCTCCGGAGTGAGCGTCGCGAGGCCCCTTGCCGATGCTCCATCCTGGAACTTCACGTCGCGCCACAGGATCTCCAGAATGCGGACCATGTGGCTCTTGCCGCTGCCGTAGAAGCCGGAGACCCAGACCGCGGGCTGGATGGGTTCGCCCAGGCCGCGCATGAACGTGGCCAGAATGCGCTCAAGACCCGCGCGGTACTCGCCATCGCAGACGAAGGTCCGTACCTCGTGCCTCAGAACCGCCCACTCCTCGGGAGTGCTTGGCTCCAGCACCTTGGCGACACCGTCGTTGGGGATCGACGCCGTCTTGGGGTCCACGACGAACACGCTGCTGCTGGTCTGCAAGGGGTCAGCCCTCCTCCGCGGTGATCGGTATGGCGTGGTAGTTCCAGCCGTCACGGGCATCCAGAAGCCGATAGCGGGAGCCGTCGCGCTCGCCGGGGAACATCACCAGAAGCCTGCCCCGGATGTCGCCGGAGACGTCGTCGATGAGCTGCGACACCCGAGCCACCCCAAAGAGCGAGGCGATGCCGCTGATGGCCACAACCGTAGTGTCCGTCACTCCGGGCGCGGTGAGTGCCGCTGTTACAGTTGCGGCAAGGCTCTGACGGAAGTAGTCGAGGGCAGGCTCCAGGTCCTCCGGCGCGTCGAAGTAGGCTTCGCGGTACTCCTGGGCCGCCAGCCAGGCCGCGAACTCGGCCGTCATGTCGAGTTGCTTCCAAGCATGCCCGGAACTCAGCGTTGCGGCCTCAAAGGCGGCAAGGCGCGCCCTGAGGCGGCGCTCCTCCGAAGGGGCGTAGACCGCGAACCAGACGCGTTGGGCGCCTGCCACGTTGGGATCCCATGGGAGCTTCACGAAGCGCTCGTAGGCGGTCACCAGCTTCTCGATTCCTGCCATCAGCGGGCGCTCCTGCATGCGGCATCGAGGTAGCCGAAGCCGAGGTCGACCACGTCGTCTATCCTCCGATAGTCCAGCCAGCCGTGCTGGGCGGCGGCGAAGGCGTGACGGTCGATGGAAGCGGGCTCGGCGTCGAGGATGCGCGCCCAAAGCGTTGAGTAGAGCCCGATGCCTCGGCTGCCGCAAAGGTAGCCCAGGTAGAGGGCGAACGCCGTCGAAGCCGGGCCTGCCTCGGCACATGCCCGTATCTTGGTCGCGCGACCCCGGAGATGCCCGGACTGGGCCCATGACGCGATCGTATGCCTACCGGCGCTGCTGCGAATGATGGGGCTGTAGCGGAAGGGAAAGGCGGCCTCCACTACATCGGCCAACTCGTGCGGCGTGAGGTGGTCGCCCGGAGCGGCGTCCAGGACGATGGGCGCTGTGGAGCGGAGCAGCGGATCACGGGCGCAAGCGAGCAGCATCGCCAGGAGTGGGGCGTCCGGTGCATCGGTGTTCCAAAGCAGTCGGAAGGCCCGATAGATGGCCGCGTCGCTCCGGAACGAATAGAGCTCCGACAACCGGCGGAACAGCTCTCGTCGCCCGGATACCGTCGCCTTGCCGCAGACGTTGTCATCGACGACAGCCGCCCGGATGGTGGGGTACTCGGCCGTTGAGGCGACGGCAGCCAGCAGCATGCGCAGTTCCGGGACCATGATGGTCCGGCTCGTATGCGTGCCCACGGGCTCATTGACGAACCCGCAGGCGACCGCTGGATCAGGGACAACAGTCAGCATGCGGACCTCCGGGCAGCGGGAGCAGTGGCCGGCCAGACGCCGGTGCATTAAGTTTCGCCGCAGGAGGATGCTATCCCTTCGACCCAGACGGCGCTAACGGGCAATCAAGCAAACGTGGCGGACCGCGGCGCGGGAGTCAGACCGCCGATGCGGCCCATCCCAAGCCCCTGGTCCCAGCATGGAGCGCATCGCATGGAGTATCCTGAGGGGGTGCAGTCGGCGCCTACCGCGGGCCTGTGGCTGTGCTGCCGCCGGGCTCAGGCGTCCATTCCCGCGAGGTTCTCCACGATGACCGACAAGCCGTCCAAGACTGTGTATATCACCACGCCCATCTACTATGTCAACGGTAGCCCCCACATCGGGTCGGCGCTGACGACGCTCTGCTGCGATATGCTGGCCCGATACCAGCGCATGCGCGGGCGCAAGGTCTGGTTCCTCACGGGGACCGATGAGCAGGCTACCAAGTGCTTCGAGGCGGCTGCCGAGGCGGGCAAGGAGCCGCTGCCGTTCGTCACCGACCTGGCAGCCGAGTTTCGCGCCGCGTGGGACGGGATGGATTTCGCGTATGACGACTTCATCCGGACCACCGAGCCGCGCCATGTGAGAGTGGTGCAGGAGGTCTTCCGACGCCTGCGCGACTCCGGCGACATCTACAAGGGGACCTACGAGGGCTGGTACTGCGTCTCCGACGAGACCTTCTTCCGCGACACCGACGTGAAGCCGGACGGCCTCTGCCCCAACGCCGAGTGCCGCAAGCCGCTGCGCAGGGTGCAGGAGGAGAACTGGTTCTTCCGCCTCTCGGCCTACGGCGACAAGCTGCTGGAGCAGATCGAGGCGAACCCCGGCTGGCTGCAGCCCGAGTTCCGCAGGAACGAAGTGATCGCCTTCATCAAGCAGGGGCTCCGCGATGCCAGCGTAACGCGCGGCAACAACGGATGGGGCATCCCCGTGCCCGACGAGCCGGACAAGGTGGTCTACGTCTGGTTCGACGCCCTGATCAACTATCTGGCCGCCACCGGCTGGCCCACCGACATGGTGCGCTACGAGCGGCTCTGGCCCGCCGACGCGCACCTGATGGCCAAGGAGATCTTCGTCCGCTTCCACGCCACCATGTGGCCCGCCATGCTGATGGCGCTGGGGCTGCCGCTGCCGAAGCAGGTCTACGCCCATGGCTGGTGGGTGGGCGCCACAGGGCAGAAGGAGGGCAAGCGCACCGGCGGCCTGCCGCACCCGCTGGCCCTGGCCGACGAGCTGGCGGAGCTGACCGGCGCGGACAAGCCCGTGGCCGTAGACGCCTTGCGCTACCTGCTCATCCGCGAGATGGTCTTCCACGGCGACAGCGAGTACAGCCACGAGGGCTTCTTGAAGCGCTACAACACCGACCTGGCCAACGACATCGGCAACCTCTGCAACCGCACGGTGACCATGGCCTCGCGCTACTTCGACGGCGCCGCGCCCACCCCGGCGGGGGTCGATGAGGAGGTCCGCGCCTTCGCCGCGCAGGTGGCAACCGACTACGCCGCCGCGCTGGAGGAGTACCGGTTCAACGGCGCGCTGGAGGCCGCCTGGCGGCTGGTGGCGCGCATGAACCGCTACATCGAAGAGAAGACGCCCTGGGCCCTGGCCAAGCGCGGCGAGCGCGAGGAGCTGGCGACGGTCCTCTACACCTGCCTCGAGGCCGTGCGCGTGATCGCCTGCCTCGTCGCGCCGGTGATGCCCACCGCGTCGGCCGCGCTCTTCCGCCAGATCGGCATGGAGGGCGCGTCCGCCACGTGGGACGATGCCTGCGCCTGGGGATTGCTGCCCGCCGCCGCCGTGTTGCCGGCGCCCGCGCCGCTCTTCCCGCGCATCCAGGAGGCCCCTGCGGCCGCGCCGCAGCCGGCGCCCGTCAAGCCTGCCGCACAACCCAAGGAGAAGCCCGTGACCGAAGCACCCGCCCCCGCCCCCGCCCCGGCTCCCGCGCCCGAAGGCCCCGCGACCATCACGTATGACGACTTCGCCAAGGTGGAGCTTCGCGTGGCCCGCGTGCTCACCGCCGAGCGCATCCCCAAGGCGGACAAGCTGCTCAAGCTGACGGTGGACCTGGGCACGGAGCAGCGGACCATCCTGGCCGGCATCGCCGAAATGTACGAGCCGGAGGAGGTTGCCGGCAAGCAGGTCGTCATCGTGGCCAACCTGGCCCCGAGGAAGATGCGCGGCATCGAATCGCAGGGGATGATCCTGGCCGCCGACACCGAGGGCCAGGCGATCCTACTGCAACCCGAGACCGAGGTGCCGGCAGGGGCGCGCGTGCGCTGAGGCGCGCCGCGCCGGAGAGGGGCTGACCCGTGACGGAGAGTGGCGACGGTGCGAAGCGGCGCGGCCTGAGCCCCGTCGTGCGTGCGCTGGGGATCGTCAGCCTGCTGGCCGACGTCTCCAGCGAGATGGTCTATCCGCTCAACCCCATGTTCCTCACGCGGGTGCTGGGCGCGCCCGCGTGGGCCCTGGGCCTTATCGAAGGCGTGGCGGAGAGCACCGCGAGCCTCCTCAAGCTCTACTCGGGCTGGCTCTCCGACAAGATCGGCGCCCGGAAGCCCTTCGTGGTGGCGGGCTACGGCTTCGGCGCTCTGGGCAAACCGATGATCGCCCTGGCCGGCTCGTGGGGGCACGTGCTGGCGGCGCGCTTCGTGGACCGCCTGGGCAAAGGCCTCCGCACGGCGCCGCGCGACGCGCTGATCACTGAGAACTGCGACGCCGACCGGCGCGGCCAGGCCTTCGGCTTCCACCGCAGCATGGACACCATCGGCGCCGTGGGCGGGCCCCTGCTGGGCTACCTGCTGCTGAGCCGCTTCCTGCACGGCACGGACGCCCAGAACTGGCGCTCCCTCTACTGGGTGGCCTTCGTGCCCGGCCTGCTGGGCGTGCTGGTGCTGGCCGTGATGGTGAAGGAGAAGCGGACGCCCGCCGACCTGGTGCGCAAGGCGCTTCCAACGATCACCGGCCTGAGCCCGGCCTACAAGCGGTACCTGCTCATCTGCGCCCTCTTCGGGCTGGGCAACTCATCGGACACCTTCCTCATCCTGCGCGCCCAGAACGACATGGGCGTGCGGCCCGAGCAGGTCTTCCTCCTCTACGCCCTCTTCAACGTGGTAGAGGCGGCGCTGGGCTACCCGGTCGGGCGCCTCTCGGACCGCGTGGGCCGCAAGCCGCTCATCGCGCTGGGATGGCTCGTCTTCGCGGCGGTCTACCTCGGCTTCGCCCTGCTGCAGGGCATGGCTGCGGCCTGCCTGCTCTTCGTTCTGTACGGCTTCTACTACACGCTGACCCAGGGTGTGCAGCGGGCCATGGCGGCCGACCTGACCCATGCGGACCGACGCGCCACGGAGATCGGCGCTTTCCACATGGTGGTGGGACTGGCGGCCCTGCCGGCCAGCATCGGCGCGGGGTTCCTCTACGAGCTGCACCGATGGGCGCCCTTCGCGGTGGGAGCCTGCACGGCCGTGGCGGCCGCGGGCTTGATGCTCGCGGTGCGGCTTGACAAGCCGGAGTCGGCCCCGGTAAGCTAATCTATACTATGCGGCGCATGACCTCCCCAAACCCCGGCGAACACCGAGGGGCCTGCCTTAAGTCGTGCATGGTCTGGAGCTTACTGCTTCTGGCCTCCTTTGTCGTAGGCGCCGCAGTCATCGCGCCGGGCATCCGGCTCTTCCGGAGCAAGCAGCCACCGCCGCAGCCGGCGGCGGCCGTAACGCCTGCAGCAACCCAGACGACGCCGGACGTCGCGCCCGCGCCCGATGTGACGCCGGACGCCTCGCCGACGCCCGCTCCGGCGACAGGTCGCCGCAAGCCGGTGCCCATCCAGGTCCAGGTGAGCCCTGCCATCGACGGCTCCGACGACGCCCCCGAGCCGACCACCCGCCGCCGACGGTCGCGCCGTACCGACGTCGACACGCCTGCCGTGCGCCCCGAGCCGCGACGAGCCGAACCTGATCGCGCCACGGATGACGACAAGCCTGCGACGACCCCGCGCCGCACACGCACTCGCCGCAACCGCGACGCCGATGCGGCGCCCTCCGCAGACAGCGACCGCCCGCGCAACTCGACCACCCGAACGCGCGACCGTGAGCGCCCGTCCGGCGCCCGGCGAAGCCGCGACACCGAGGGCGATCCGCCGCGCACCAGCCCCACGCGGACCGGCAACGGCACGCGCCGCCGTGGCGCCGACACGGACGCGCCAGGCGGCATCCAGCCCAGCGGCTCCATCGACTAGCGCGGCGCCGGTTCCGCCATGCCTCCGGTTCCCCAGCGTCTCGGCGTCTACGGCGGGACGTTCGACCCGATCCACAACGGGCACCTGCATGTGGCCACGGAGGCCCTGAGGGAGCTGGCCCTGGACCGGTTGCTGCTTGTGCCGAACGGCCGCCCGGCGCATCGCTCGGGGGCCTGCCTGGCAGCTCCGGCGCACCGGTTGGCCATGGCGCGCCTTGCCGCCGAACCCTTCGAGGCCATGGAGGTGTCAGACGCGGAGATCGTCCGCAAAGGCATCTCCTACACCGTCGACACTCTGCAGGCGTTGACCGAACAACGGCCGGGTTGCCGCCTCTTCTTCATCACCGGGGTCGACGCCGTGGCCGAGCTGCCCACGTGGCACGATCCGGAGCGCGTGCTGGCCCTCAGCAGCGTCGTGGCCGCCGCGCGCCCGGGCTTCACGCGCGAGTGGCTGGCCGAGAGGTTGCCGGCCGGTTGGATGGACCGGATACTGCTGCTGGAGACGACGCACAGCGACACTTCGGCCACCGAGGTACGCGGCAGGATAGCCACAGGCGCGAGCACCGAGGGGTTGGTCCCCTACACCGTGCTTCGGTATATCCACAGGCATAGGCTCTACCGCGGGGAGGAGCCCGGCAGGCCGCCGTCGAACCTATAGCGAGCAGCCACGCAAGACCCCGAACAGTGACACTCTCACGCTAGGAGGCGTTCCATGGCCATAGTCTTCAACATGCCGATGCTGGGCAACACGATGGAGGAAGGCACCATCCTTCAGTGGTTCAAGAAGGAAGGCGACCCTGTGAAGGCCGGCGAACCGCTACTTGAAGTGATGTCCGACAAGGCTAACTTCGAGGTCGAGGCGCCTGCCGACGGCACTGTCCTTCGGATCATCGAGGGGGCGGACGCCGTGGTCAACGTCCACGCGCCCATCGCCGTCATCGGCGCCCAGGGCGAGTCCGCCGATGTTCCTGCCGGCGATGCACCAGCCGCTCCCACTCCCGAGGCGGCCGCCGCCGCCGTTCCCGCCGCGCAGCAGGCCGCCCCGGAGGCCGCTCCCGCAGCCGCCACGGGCGCGGCGGTCGCCATCTCGCCGCGCGCGCGCCGCCTGGCCGACGAACTGGGCATCGCCGCATCGGCACTGGCCGGCAAAGGCAGCGGCCCCGGCGGGCGCGTCATCGAGGAGGATGTGAAGGCCTACGCCGCGGCGCTGGAGACGGTCGGCGCGGTGAAGGCAACGCCGCTGGCCGCCAAGATCGCCGAGGCCCTGGGCGTGCCCGTGGGCTCCGTGCCCTCGTCCGACGGCAAGGTCCGTGCCGACGACGTGCGCAAGTTCGCCGAAGGCACCGCAAGCCCGGCGCCGGCTCCCGCCCCTGCGGCCGCTCCGGCCGCCCCCGCGGGCTCGCCGGCCATCGCCGATGTGATCCCCTTCAAGGGCCTGCGCAAGATGACCGCCGACGTGGTGACCAAGTCGCGCTTCACGGCGCCGCATATCACGTTGAACATGGAAGTCGACATGACCGAGTGCATCGCCCTGCGCGAGAAGCTCGTACCCGTCATCCAGAAGACGCACGAGACCAAGGTCACCGTCACCGACGTGCTGGTGAAGGCCGTGGCCCGCGCCCTGAAGGACCATCCGCTCTGCAACGCCGCCCTGGTGGGTGATGAGATCCGCCTCTACGCCGACCGCAACGTCGGCGTGGCGGTGGCCACGGCCACGGGCCTGGTGGTGCCCGTGATCCGCGGCGCCGAGAACCGGTCGCTGGGCGAGATCAGCCTGGACCTGAAGGCCCTGGTCGCCCGCGCCCGCGACGGCAAGCAGACGCAGGAGGACATGTCCGGCGGGACGTTCACCATCACCAACATCGGCATGTTCGGCGTCGACTCGTTCGACCCGATCATCGTGCCGCCGCAGTCCTGCATCCTGGGCGTCTGCCGCACGGCAGAGAAGCCCGTGGTGCGCAACGGCCAGGTGGTGATCCGCTCCATGATGAACCTGAGCCTCTCGCTGGACCACCGCGTGCTCGACGGCGCCCCGGGGGCCAAGTTCCTCCTGACCCTCAAGGAGCTGCTGGAGAGCCCGCTCTCCATCCTGGCGTAAGCCGGAGGGCGGCAGACGGACAGCAACAGGGCGGGGGCCACGGCGGCTCCCGCCCTGTGTGCGACTGCCCTTATCACCACAGACCGATGGACGCACACGTACAGCCGCTCGTTGCGCAGGCCCGCACTCGACCGGCCGGATTTGGAGCAAGGCACGCCGCCCCGAGGCAGGAGCCTCGCCCGCCAGCGTCGAACGGTACTGCAACCACCGGAGGAGCCTTGCCATGGATCGGCGCACGTTCGTATGCGGAATGGGGGCTACGGCGCTGGGCGCCCATGCCGAGGCCGCGCCCGCCCGGCGGCCCAACATCCTCTTCTTCTTCACAGACCAGCAGCGCTGGGATACCGTGGACTGCTACGGGCGGCCGCTCTTCCCCGGCCTCACGCCGAACCTGGACGCCATGGCCCGCGAAGGGGTCCGATTCGACCAGGCCTTCACCTGCCAACCCGTCTGCGGCCCGGCCCGCTCGTGCGTGATGACCGGCCGGTGGGCGACGCAGACCGGTTGCTGGCGCAATGACATCGCCCTGCCCGCCGGCGAGGCCACGCTGGCAACCATGCTCGGCCAGGCGGGCTACCGCACCGGGTACGTGGGCAAGTGGCACCTAGCCTCGACCGGCGAGAAGCAAAACTACCAGACCCGCGCCGTGCCACCCGAGCTCCGAGGCGGCTTCCGCGACACATGGATGGCCGCCGACGTGCTGGAGTTCACGTCGCACGGCTACGGCGGCTACGTCTACGACGGCGACGGCCGGCGCGTCGACTTCGACCCCGCCCGCTACCGCCCCGATATGCTCACCGACTACGCACTCCGGTTCCTCGAGCAGCAGGACGGCGAGCGGCCCTGGTTCCTCTTTGTCTCCTACCTTGAGCCGCACCACCAGAATGACCGCGACCATTTCGAGGGCCCCGAGGGCTCCAAGCAGGCCTACGCAGCCTTCCGCGCCCCCGGCGACCTGGCGCACTTCAAGGGCAACTGGGCCGAGGAGATGCCCGACTACCTGGGCGCCTGCGCCGCGCTGGACCGCAACCTGGGCCGCCTCCGCGAGGCCCTCCGCAAGCGCAAGATGCTGGACAGGACGCTCATCGTCTTCACGTCGGACCACGGCTGCCACTTCCGCACGCGCAACAACGAGTACAAGCGCTCGTGCCACGATAGCTCCATCCGCATCCCCATGGTCCTGCGCGGGCCGGGCTTCCGCCACGGCCGGGTGGTGCGAGACCCGGTGAGCCTCATCGACCTCCCGCCCACCCTGCTTGCCGCTGCCGGGGTCGCGCCTGCAACGCCCATGGGCGGCGGGGCCCTCCAGCCCGTGGCCGCAGGCTCCGAGCGGAGGTCCACGTCTTCCTGCAGATCAGCGAGAACCACGTCGGCCGCGCCGTGCGGACCCGCCGATGGAAGTACGCCGTCCAGGCGCCGGACAAGAAGGGCTGGGTGGACAGCGCCGCCGACACCTACCGTGAGGCCCACCTCTATGACCTGAACGCCGACCCCGACGAGCTGCACAACCTCGTGTCGGACCCGGCTCACGCACAAACGCGCGCCGAGATGGCCGCGCTCTTGATCCGTCGATTGAAGCAGGCCGGCGAGGCCGAGCCCGCCATCCTGCCTGCCCGGTAACCTATGGAGAAGACCATGCCAACCCGCGACCAGAGCCCCAACGCCAACCCGAACCGCCCGCTACCGACCCGCCGCGAGGCCCTGCTGAGCATCGGCATCGCCGCCTCGGCCGCCGCAGCCGAGGGCGCGATCGCAGGCCCGTTCGAGCCGGACGAGGCGCCCATCAGCACCGCTCCGGCCGACAAGAAGCTGGCGCCCGCCTGGGTGAAGTCGCTCACGGCCAAAGGCGCGCCCACAGTCTACAGGGGCGCCGCGTTGCGGTACATCGGCATGCCCGTGGGCGGCATCGGCGCAGGACAGGTCTACCTGGGCGGCGACGGGAGGCTCTGGCGCTGGGACATCTTCAACCAGCACATGCCCACCGGCGACGCGGGCTATGCGCGTCCGCCGCAGCCCGACTACCCCTTCGAGCAGGGCTTCGCGCTCCGCGTGAAGGCGGGAGGCAAGGAGCAGACGCTGCGGCTGGACCGGCAGGGCTTCCCCGACGTCGCCTTCCGAGGCGAGTACCCCATCGGCATCGTCGACTACGCAGGTCCCGGCCTGCCCGTCAGCGTGCGGCTGGAGGCCTTCTCGCCCTTCATCCCGCTCAACGCCGACGACTCCGCGCTACCGGCCACCGTCATGCAGTACACCGTCCGCAACGTCACCTCGGCGCCCATCGAGTGCGACATCGGCGGCTGGTTGGAGAACGCCGTCTGCCCCGGCAGCGGCGTGCCCGGCCGCACCACGCAGGCGACCCGCGAGGCTGGCATCACGCTGATCGAGCACTCGATCAAGCTCCAAACCGCAGAACAGCCCAGGGATCCTCGGCCCGAAATCCTCTTCGACGACTTCGAGAAAAAGACCTACGACGGCTGGACCGCCACCGGCACGGCCTTCGGATCCGGCCCCGTGGAGATCAGCAAGATCCCCGAGTACCAGGGCGACGTGGCCGGCCGGGGCAAGCGCGTGGTGAACTCCCACGCCGCCGCGCCGGGCTCCGACGTGGGCGGCAAGGACGGCGCCGTGGGCACGCTGACGAGCCGACCCTTCACGGTCGAGCGCGACTATATCCACATGCTCATCGGCGGGGGCAACCACAAGGACCGGACCTGCGTGCAGGTGCTGGTCGACGGCAAGCCCGTGGCCGCCCTCACCGGCGACGCCAACAACCGCATGACGCCCAAGAGCTTCGACGTCCGCGCCCACGCGGGCAAGCAGGCCCAGATCCGCTTTGTGGACGACGAGCGGGGCGGCTGGGGCAACATCGGCGGCGACCACATCGTCTTCAGCGACGTGCCCGCCCGGCCTGAGGCGTCGCTGCCCGAGCGGCCTGACTTCGGCACCATGGCCCTGGCGCTGGCTGCGGGCGGCGGCGTGGCGGCCGAGCGAATGCCCGACGGCGAGCCCGCGCAGGCTCTCTTCGCCGCAAGCGACACGGGCAGGGACGCCCGTGCCACCGAGGAGGCATTGGCCACCAAGCCCGTAGGCGGGGTGCGAAAGACGCTGCGCCTGGCGCCGGGCAAGTCGGCCACCGTCAGCTTCGTACTGGCGTGGCACTTCCCCAACCTGGATCTCTCGCCCCTGCCCCGCGGCCGCCACTACGCGGTGAAGTTCGGCTCCGCGGGCGCGGTGGCGCGGTACGTGGCGTCCAACCTACCCCGCCTAGCCCGCGAGACGCGGCTCTGGCGCGACACCTGGTACCGCTCGTCGCTGCCGGTCTGGTTCCTGGATCGCACGTTCGCAAACGCCTCAACCATGGCCACATCCACCTCCTACTGGCTCCGCAACGGCCGCTTCTACGGCTGGGAGGGGGTCGGCTGCTGTGCCGGGACCTGCGCCCACGTCTGGCACTACGCCCAATCCGTGGCGCGCCTTTTCCCGCAGTTGGAGCGGGCAGCCCGGGACATGGGCGACTACGGCGCCGGGTTCGAGCCCGCGACCGGCTGGATCAACTTCCGCGGCGAGTGCATGCGCTACTGGGCCGCCGACGCCCAGGCCGGCTGCATCCTCCGCGCCTACCGCGAGCACCAGATGAGCGCCGACGACCTATGGCTCCGCAAGCTCTGGCCCCGCGTGCGCAAGTCGCTGGAGTTCCTCATCAGTCGCGACGCCGACGGCGACGGCATCCTCGACGGTCCGCAGCACAACACGCTTGACGCCGACTGGCACGGCCAGGTGGCCTGGCTCAGCGGCCTCTACATGGCCGCGCTGCGGGCAGGGCAGGAGATGGCCCGCGAGATGGGCGACCCCGACTTCGCGGTGCGATGCGGCGGGCTCTACGATGCCGGGCGGAAGACCATCGACGCCAAGCTCTTCGACGGCGAGTACTACCTGCACATTGGCGACCCGGCCCACACCGAGGCCATCGGCTCCTACGACGGCTGCGAGATCGACCAGGTGCTGGGCGACAGCTGGTCGCACCAACTCGCGCTGGGCCCGGTCCTCGATCCCGGCCACGTGCGCTCGGCCCTCAAGGCGCTCTGGCGCTACAACTTCGCGCCGGACGTGGGTCCATACCGCAAGGCCCACGCGCCGGGCCGATGGTACGCCATGCCCGGCGAGGGCGGCCTCCTCATGTGCTCGTGGCCCAAGGGCGAGGCCAGGCGGCAGAGCAAGGGGTTCGACTTCTACTTCAACGAGTGCATGAACGGCTTCGAGTACCAGGCCGCCGGCCACATGCTCGCCGACGGAATGGTCACCGAGGGGCTGGCCGTGACGCGGATGATCCACGACCGCTACCACGCCTCGCGCCGCAACCCGTATAACGAGGTGGAGTGCGGCGACCACTACGCGCGAAGCATGGCGAGCCACGGCGTCTACCTGACGGCGTGCGGATTCGAGTATCACGGCCCCAAAGGTCACATGGGCTTCACGCCACGGCTGTCGCCCGAGCGGTTCGAGGCCGCATGGACGGGCGCCGAAGGCTGGGGCTCCTACAGCCAGAAGGCGGCCGGCGCCACGCTCAAGGCGTCACTGGTCACGCGCTGGGGCTCGTTGCGGCTGCGGACACTGGCCCTGGGTTCCCTGGCAGGCTCACCCGGTAAGCGCGTCACCGCCACAGCGGCAGGCGCGCCGTTGGCCTGCCGGGTAGCGACGAAACAAGGGCGAGCCATCATCACATTCACCCGGGATGTGGTGCTGAAGGCCGGCCAAACGCTGGAGGTCACGCTGGCGTAACGCTTGCGCAAGGAGGCGCGTACCCTATAGGATACACTTGGAGGTGGCCCGTGCCCTACGAGATCCGCATGCTGGTGCTTCCGAGCGGGCGGGCGCCGTTCCGCGACTGACTGCGTGAGCTGGTCGACATAAGGCCCATGCAGCGGATCACCGCGCGGCTGGTGCGACTCGAACAAGGGGCAGTGGGAGACTGCAAGCCTGTCGGCGCAGGCGTGTGGGAACTGAGGATCAACATGGGGCCAGGCTAACGCGTCTATTTCGGCATACGGCAGGCAACCGCGGTCTTGATCCTGGCCGGCGGCTCCAAGCGAACACAGGAGCGGGATGTCGCCCAAGCCCAGGCTTGGTGGAAGGAGTACGGCCATGCCGACGGTTGATCTGGTGGAAGCACTCGGAGAGGAGTTACGTGACCCTGAGTTCGCGGCCGGTTATCTGAGCGAAGCGCTGGACGACGGCGGCGTCAAGGCGTTTCTAGTCGCCCTGCGAAACGTCGTTCGGGCCGGCGGCGGCATGACTGAGGTAGCGCAGCGGGCCATGCTGGGCCGTGAGAGCCTCTACAAAGCGCTGACCGAGACCGGCAATCCTGCATTTCGCACCGTCGAGACCGTGCTTGAGGCGGTCGGTGTGCGGCTGACGTTCGCGCCGGTGGCCGGGCGGCCGGGCCACAGCGCTTCGGCTACAGCCTAGGCGCGTCGAGCAGACCGAATGCCGCTCTTTCGCTATGAGGCCGAGAACCCGCAGGGGAAGGTGATGTCCGGCGCCATGGACGCGCCGGACGCACTGGCCGTGGAGGCGCGGCTGCAAGGACGCGGCTACCGCCACATCGCCATCCTGCCGCCGGGTGCGCAGGCACGGCCCGTGGTCGCTCAGGCCGGCTCCGCATCGGCTCCGAGTCCGGCGCCACCCGTGGCCGCGCCGCGTCCGGCAGGCGGGCTACCCTCGCCCAGCCATGCCGAGACTGCGCTCTTCTTCCGCCAGTTCGCGCAACTCCTCAAGTCCGGTATCTCGCCATACCAGTCGCTGGAGAACCTGGCGCCCCGCACGCGCCAGAAGGGGCTCTCCGTGGCGGCGCAGGAGATGCTTGAGGTCGTGCGGGCGGGCGGCCGCATGTCCGACGCCATGGCGCGCCGCCCCGAGGTCTTCGCGCCGCACGCCGTGGGCGCCGTGGCCGCCGGCGAGCTGGGCGGCTTCGTTGAGATCGCCCTGGACGAGCTGGCCACCGAAGCCGAGCACGCCGTGGCCATGCGCAAGGGGCTCTGGCTACCCATCGCGTTCGTCCAGCAAGCCATCGTGGCGATCTTCATCGCCCAGCCGGTCTTCCCGCACATCTTCCCGAGGAACGACCTGCGCGCCTACTTCATGCTGCTCTGCCTACGCAACATGCCGATCCTTGCGGCGCTCTGGCTCGGCTGGGCCTTCGCGCAGAAGCGCATGATGCGGTGGGACCGGCGGGCCTGGCGCGACCAGATGGTGCTGAAGCTAGGACCTGCGGGCGACCTGGAGCGGCAACGCTCACTGCTGGCCTTTCTGCGGATGCTGCGCCGCCTGACCGCCGCCGGGATGATGCCCGACACCGCCTGGGAGGGGGCTATGAACGTGGCGCCCAATGCCGAGGTGCGCCGGCGCCTGAATGAGGCCTACGTGCTGATCCGTGGAGGGATGCCGCTGCACGAGGCCTTCGCGCAGACGAGGCTCTTCGCCGACGAGACCGAACAGATGCTGGCCACGGGCGTGGTCTCCGGCCAGGTGGTCGATGCGCTGGACAGCATCTGCACCTACTACCAGCAACGGGTGGAGCATTCGGTCGGCGCCACGCGCTACCTCATGTTCCGCATCGGCTCGGTGCTGACCATCGTCCTTACCGGCGTGCTGCTGATCGTGCTGATGAAGCTCTACTTCACCTCGGTCTTCGAGTTCGCCGACACGTTCTCCGCCGGCGACTAAGCCGGATCGGGCGCGGGACGACCCAGCGTCAACGCGGCGATGACGGCGAGGCCCATGAGGCACGCCGCCAGATAGTAGGGCGTGGCCGGACTGAACCGCTGGAGGAGGTAGGTGCCCGCGGGAGGCGCCACCATCCGCGCCAGACTGCCCAGGCCCTGCTGCACGCCCAGCACGCCGCCCCGCTCACCTTCCGGCGCCCGCTTGCTCACCAGGCTCAGCAGCACCGGCTGCACCATGGCGCTACCAACGGAAAGGGCGGCGGCCAGGACCGTCAGCGTCGCCATGGTGGCCGCGCCGGCGATACCCAACAGCGCACCGGTCAGGATCAGGGCGCCCACGGCCACCACGCGCGCCTCGCCTGCCCGCTGCGCCAGGCCGCTCATCACGGCTCCCTGGGCCACGATCGCCGTAAGACCCACCACCATGAAGACGTGCCCCGCGGCCCGTGCGGCCTCCTGCTCCAGCACGGCGTGGGACACTCCCGCCCCCAACGACGGCTCCACGAACCGGAACAGGATGAGCCAGGTGAAGGTAGCCTCCATCATGGCGAAGGAGAAGGTGGAGAGGCCGAAGACCGTCATCAAGCGACCGATAGCCGGATTGGCGAAGGCGGCCATCACACGCGCAGGCCGCAACGCCTGCACGGAACGGGTCTCGGTAGCGCCCTCTGCGTGCTCACGCGGCTCCGGCAGGGCGAAGAACGACCAGACGAAGTTCGCAGCCGCCAACCCCGCCACTGCAAACGCCGGCGCAGAGAGGCCGTAGCGGTGCCCCAGCCAACCGCCGATCATGGGCCCGCCGGCAAAGCCGATGCCGAACGCCATGCCGATCAGGGCCATGCCGCGAGAGCGTTTTTCCGGCGGCGTCACATCGGCGATATAGGCTTGGGCCGCCGGCAGGCTGGCCGCCGTCAGCGCGCCGGCCGCGGTGCGGGCCAGGAAGAGCATCCAGAGCGAATGAGCCAGGCCGAAAATGAAGAACGAGAGCGCCGACCCGGCCAGGCTCAGCAGGATGAGCGGACGCCGGCCCCAGACATCCGAGGCGCGGCCCCAGATAGGCGCGAAGATGAACTGCATCACCGAGAAGACCGTGGAGAGCCATCCGGCCACCACAGGGGTCCCGCCGAACTTGTCGATATAGAGCGGCAGCAACGGGAGGATGATCCCGAAGCCCAGAAGGTCGATGACAACGGTGATGAACAGGATCAGGAGCGGCGATCTCTTCATGCGGTCGCTTTCCGCGCCGGCGGCCCGTACGGCTCGCAGGACGCAAACGTCAGCGGTATCGAGCCATACGGCCTTCCCTTGCCAAGCATCGCCCGAACGGCAGCGGCCTGTGGGTAGACTTCGATATGCACCCTTCGTTGCAGCCACAGCGGCTCATATCGGCCTACTGCCAGGCCGCATTCCCCATGGCTGAGCCGGACTCGGGCCGCATCTACTGGTTCAGGCCCGATCCAAGGGCCGTTATGCCCTTAGACGGCTTCCACGTCTCCCGGTCGCTGGCCAAGACGCTTCGCCGCGGCTGCTTCACCGTCACCATCGACAGCGCGTTCGAACCCGTCATGCGGGCCTGCGCCGACCGCGACGAGACCTGGATCAGCGAGGACTTCATCGAGGCCTACTGCGAGTTGCACCGCCTCGGCGTGGCCCACTCCGTGGAGGTCTGGGCCGACGGCGAACTGGCCGGCGGCACCTACGGCGTGGCGCTGGGCGGCGCCTTCATGGCCGAGAGCATGTTCCACACCCGCACGGACGCCTCCAAGGTGGCCTTAGCCGCCCTCGTCGCCCGGCTCAATGAGCGCGGCTTCACCCTCATGGACGTGCAATACATGACCGACCATCTGGCCACGCTGGGCGCCGTGGAGATACCCGGCCGCAAGTACGAGCGCCGTCTGGCAGCCGCCCTCGCCGCCGACTGCATCTTCGACTAGGCCGGGCTACCGGGCAACTGCGCCCCTCGTGGCCTCGCCGTCGACCGTTCGCTCCAATCCCAGCGGGTTGGCGTCCTGCAGCGCCGGCGGCAGGAGGGCGTCGGGCAGGTTCTGGTAGCTGACGGGCCTCACGAACCGCCGGACGGCCAGCGTCCCCACGGAGGTGGAGTTCGCCGCGGTCGTGGCGGGGTACGGGCCGCCATGCACGACGGCGCCGCACACCTCAACCCCGGTCGGGTAGCCGTTCAGGATAAGCCTGCCTACGCGGCGCTCCAGGATCGCGGCCATGCGGCGGACGTCGGCGTCGGTATCGGCCGCACCTGCGAACACGGCGCCCGTCAGCTGCCCGTCGAGGCAGGCGATCGTGGCGGCGAGGTCACCGAGGTCCTCGCAGATCACCAGCAGCGTACAGGGACCGAAGGCCTCGGCGTGGAGGTCGGCGTTGGTGCGCCAGACGGCACTGCTTACGGCGAAGAGCCGCGCACTGTGGCGGCATGGGCCGGGCCGGCAACCCGCCTCCAGCGTCTCCACGCCGACGGCGCTGCCGAGCGCCTCGGCGCGGCGCAGGAAGTTGCCCGATATGGACCGGCTGAGTAGCGTGGTCGGCGCCACCCGGCGCATCTCGCGACCCAGGGCCTCGGCGAACCGGTCGGCGTCGGGGCCCGTCACCAAGAACACGAGCCCCGGCTTGGTGCAGAACTGGCCCCCGCCATTGGTCACCGAGAGGCAGAGGCCCTCCGCGATGGCGTCCAGCCGCTCACGAACCGCGGCGGGGAGCAAGACGATGGGGTTCACGCTGCCCATCTCGGCGAAGACGGGTATGGGCCGGGGCCGGGCGGCGGCCCGATCGAACAGGGCGCGACCGCCGGCCAGCGAACCGGTGAAGCCCACGGCTTCGCACGCGGGATGCTCCACCACCGCCGCGCCGACCGTCGTGCCTGAGCCCTGGACTAGCCCGAACATGCCCGCCGGTAGTCCCGTATCGCCCAGCGCCTGCAGGACCGCGGCGGCGCACAACTCGTCGACCCCCGGGTGGCCGGGGTGGCCCTTCGCCACCACGGGATTGCCGCAGGCCAGTGCGGACGCCGTATCGCCGCCGCAGACGCCGTACGCGAAGGGGAAGTTGCCCGCGCCGAAGACCGCTACGGGTCCGATGGGACGGAAGATGCGCCGCAGGTCCGGGCGGGGGGTGGGCCGCCGGTCGGGCTCAGCGCTGTCGATGACAGCCTCGAGCCAGGCCCCAGATCGAGCGATGCGTGCGTAGAGGCGAAGCTGGGTGACCGTGCGCGCCAGTTCGCCGACCAGCCTGGCCTCGATGAGCGCGGTCTCGGCCATGGCTCGGTCGATCAGAGCGTCGCCCAGTCCGAGGAGGCGCACCGCGACGGCCTCCAGCAGGTCGGCCCACCGATGGTGCGGTATGTCCCGAGCCTCCTCGAAGGCGACAGAAGCGGCTACGGAGGCTGCCTCCACCTCTGCGGCGCCCGCCTCGCCAAAGGCCGGCGGGACCGGCTCGCCGGTCTCGGGTGAGCAGGGCTGCGCGAAGCCGACGCCGGAAGCCACCCATTCGCCGTTGATCAGGTGCGCACCCGTGAGCGCATGTGTCCAGGTCATCGCAACCACTCCCCATACATCGTCGATGGTCCCTGCGCCGATTCTACCAGACCGTTCGGGCGGCGGTCAGGAGCATGGATCGCGCCTACGAGGTACTCTCGAAACAGGCCCAACTTGGGCGAGGAGGCCGACCCGTGCACCGTGACGCCGACATCCCGACGCGACATGCCATCCAGGAGCGCGCACTGGCGCCCAAGCCGGCCTCCCTGAAGGAGCAGCGACTGTCGGAGGCCTTCTTCGGCCTCTACGCCGCGCTACCTCATCGCGAACGCCACGCCCGATCGCTGGCCTACGCGCTGACACACGAGCCCGTGCGCATCTACCCCGGCGAGGGCCTCGTGGGGACCATCCACCAGGCCTGCCCCGGCGGCGGATGCCCGCAGTGGGGAGGAGGTGGCGACGCGCGCTGGGATGGCCTCTCCGTGGTGGCGGAGGGCTTCCGCCGCGTGGCCGAGGAGCTACCGGAAGACGCAGAGCTGACCGGCGACACGGGCGGCGCGTTCCTGATCTCCGGCGGCGCATTCCCCGGCCACATAGGCTGGGACTGGCGCCTCATCGTGGAGCAGGGCGTGCTGGCGCTTATCGAACGGTGCCGCCGCCGCGCCGCCGAGGACCCGGCCCACGCGCCGTTCTACGAGGGCGCCGCCATCGGATGGGAGGCCGTGCTGGCTTGGAACGAAGCCCATGTTGCCGCCATGGAGGCCTGCCTACCGGACGCCGAGCCGGACGAGCGCACCCGTCTGGAACGCCTCATAGCTATCTGCAAGCGCGTCCCGGCGCTTCCGGCCCGCAGCTTCCACGAGGCGCTGCAGGCGTTCCACTTCCAGCACCTCGCCGTCATGTACGAGAACCCCTTCGGCGGCAATGGGCCGGGTCGGGTTGACACGGTATTGGGTCCGTACCTTCACCGCGACCTGGCCTCGGGCGCCATCACGCCGGCAGATGCGCGGGGCCTGGTCTCTGAGATGCTGCTGAAGTTCCACGAGCGCCTGGCGCCCGCCGACGGCTGGGTCGAGACAGTCATGGTCGGCGGCGCGGACGCGCAGGGGCGCTGGACCGGCAACGCGCTTTCGAGCCTAATCGTCGAGTGCTACATGGAGCTGAGCCAGACCCACCCGGCCGTCTACATGCGGCTGGCTAAGGCCGCGCCGGATGAGTTCGTTCGGTTGGCGGCGAGGTACATGGTGGCCGGCGACAACCGGGCGCAGATCCTCAACGACGACGCGATCATCCCCGCCATGGTCAGCGCAGGCGTGGACCCCGACGATGCTGCGGACTACATGTGCGGAGGCTGCATGGAGATCAGCGCACAGGCGAAGGCCGGCGACCTCCGCTTCACCATGATCCACAGCATCCCCAAGGTCGTCGAACTGCTGCTCACCGGCGGCGAATGCCTCGTCACAGGCCGCCGCCGCTCAGGCTTCGGCCCCGGATTGGCGGGCTACGCCTCGTTCGAGGCGCTCTACGCGGCGTTCGAGGCGGAGCTAGTCCGCGAGGCCGCCGTAGCGGTCCGAAGGCTCGACATCTGGGGGGAATGCGTCGGCGAGCGGCGGCCAACGTTCCTGATCTCCAGCCTGGTGCATGACTGCCTGGAGAGCGGCCTCGACCTGCACGAGGGCGGCGCACGGTACAACGACTACGGCACCGCCCCGGTGGGCATCCCCAACGCCGCCGACGCGCTCTACGCCGTCTACCGCGCCCTCTTCGCCGATGGCCTATGCACCGCCGACGAGCTGCTGGCTGCCTTGCGCGCCGACTTCGCCGGCCACGAGGCGCTGCACCGCGCCCTCTGCCGCCTGCCCCGGTTCGGCCAGGAGCACGCCGAAGCCGACGCCTTGGCGGCGCGAGTGCTGCAGAGCGTCGCCGACTCCTACGCCGCCACGAGCAGCCGACTGGGCGGGCGGCTCCTGCCCATGGTCTTCAATTTCGTCTGGACGCCCATGGTGGGCCAGGCGTTGGGCGCGTCACCGGACGGACGCCGGGCCGGGGCGGCCGTGGCGCACGGGCTCACACCGCAGGCATCGGGCATGGCCTGCGGGCTCACGGCGGCCATCAACTCCTGCACCTCGCTCCCGCAGGGGGCCATCGCCGGGGGCGCCACCACCATGTGGGACATGGACCCGGCGTGGGCCGACGATGCCACGATGGAGGCCGTGATCCGGGCCTTCGTGAGCCGAGGCGGCCAGATCATGCAGGGGAACACCACCTCGGTGGCCGACCTGGAGGCGGCGCTGGAGCGCCCGGCGGACTACCCAAACCTGACGGTCCGCGTTGGCGGCTTCTCAGCGCGCTTCGTGGGCCTCGACCCCGCCGTGCAGCGGGAGATTGTGACGAGGTACAGACACCGTGGCGGGTAGAGGACATCGGCTCGGCGCTCCGCTGGTCGCACTCGCCTGCCTCGTCGTTCTGATTCCGGCCGCCCGCGCCCACGACGCCGGCGACGGCTCACCCACCGCCGCGGAGATCGCCCGTACGCAGCCGCCCATCGCCGGCTCAGAGGAGTTCATGCGCGCCCTCCTCCCGGCCATGCGGGCAGGGCTCTCCGAGGCGGATGGGGCGCGCGTGGTAGCGATCGGTGCAGCGCTGGCCGCACGGGACGCGGCACGCGCCGGCCGTGGGTTCGGAGGGCCGGCAGCCGCCGAGTACCATCGATGGCGGGCCGAGCGAGCCCTGCTTGCGTTCGTCGACGGCCGCGCCGAGCGCATCGATCTGGACTACCGTGCAGGGGCGGCGCCGATCGTTGCTCCGCCGGTCGGCATAGACGGGCAGACCGGCCTGGCCATCCTCTCGGTGCGAATGCCCGGCGCCGGCGAGCGGTTCGTCGTCCATGACATGAACCTGGCCTCGGAACGGGACCACGCACCGCTCACGATCCCCGTTGCGCAGGGCGGCCGCACGGTGGTCCTGCTTCGCATCGAGCAGCTTCCGGCGGACAGCAGCGTCGTGGTGGTGCGCCTCCAGCCGCCCGCAGGCCCGCTGCTCTTGGCATCGCTCACCTTCGCCGCCCGGCCCATGGGCCAGTTGGCGGTCACGGTCCGTGATGAGCGGGACCGGCCCGCGCCCGTGCTCATGCGCCTCACCTCCGTCGACGGAGCAAGGCTCTGGGAGCCGGCGGGCTCCGTCGACTACCGGGAGATGATGAACGCCATCACCAGCCTGCCGATCTACGGGCCCGGCAGGGGCTACCCGGTCTGGATCCCGCTACGCCACCAGGGCAGCTACTGGGTAGTGCCTGGCCCGTTCGATATGGCGATCCCGGCGGGCGACTGGGAGATCCAGATCGTGCGGGGCCCTGAATACGCACCCGTACGCCGGACCGTGCGGGTGCCCGAGGCCGGCCGCGCATCGGCCGATATCCGGCTACGCCGGTGGGTGCGGATGGCCGACCGTGGCTGGTTCTCGGGCGATGACCACGTCCACTCGCGCCTGATGCACAGCGAAGACGCCGACAAGCTGCTGGCGTTCTGCCGGGCGGTGGACCTGAACGTCTGCAACGTGCTGGAGATGGGCGACCCGGCGCGGACCTGGTACCCACAGCGGGGCTTCGGACCGGCATTCCGCGCCCACCTTGGCGATCACTGGCTGGTGCCGGGCCAGGAGGACCCACGTTCGGCGCTGGGTCACGCCATCGGCCTGAACCTGACCGCCCGCGTGCGCGACACCTCGCGCTACCTGCTGAACGACTGGGTGGCCGGCGAAATCCACCGCCAGGGCGGCCTCTACGGTCACACCCACGTGGGCAGCGGCGTTAAGGAGCTGCTGACCGAGCGGGAGATGGCGCTCTACGCCCCCTTCGGCATCGTCGACTTCGCCAGCGTCATGCAGGCCGGCCTGGGTACGTCGCTCTACTACGACTTCCTTAACCTCGGCTACCGCATCACCGCCACGGCCGGAAGCGATACACCCTATGGCGGCACCATCGGCGCGGTGCGCACTTACGCCTACTGCGGGCGGGGGCGCTTCAACCCCGACCGGTGGTTTGACGCCGTGCGCGCAGGACGGACCTTCATCTCCAATGGCGTCATGGTGGAGCTGACGGTGGGCGGCAAGCTGCCGGGCGAGGCGCTGCAGGTCAGGCCGGGGCAGACGGTGCGTGTGCGGGCCCGGGCCTTCGGCCTGCCGGGCGAGTGGGCGCCCAGGCGGCTTGAGGTGGTCGTGCTCGGCAGAACCGCCAGGGCCGTCGAAGCCAGGGGGCCGGCCGGCGCGGACCTGGCCATAGACCTCCCGCTGCCGACGGGCCAGGGCGGCTGGGTCGTCGCCCGCGCATGGGGCGAGGACGGCTCCGAGGCGCTCACTAACCCGGTCTGGCTGGAGAGCGAGGGCTTCCGGTCTTGGAGCGTAGCCGACGCGCCGGAAATCATCGCGCGCCAGATGGCCACGCTGGACGAGATCGATGCCGCGCTCACCACGGCCTCCGCCGAGGCCGCGCAGCCCGGCCGGGAACTGGATACCTACACGCACTCCATCGCCGACAGAGCGCCGGAGGTGCGCGAACGGATCGCCCGCGCTCGGGCGGAGTACCGCGCTCTCCTCGAACTTGCAGGCGCCGAGCGCAGGAAGATCGAGGCTCCCGGGTCGAACTAAGCATTCGGCGCTACCAGTCGCCGCTGTAACCGCCGCAACTCATCCGAACAAGGAACACGCAATGAGACACTGGCTCGTGGCCGCGCTTGCGGCAGCCCTATGCATGGCCCGGACTGCCTCGGCCCAGGAGCCGCGGACAAGGGACCTCTTCTCCGACACATGGGTGGCGTCCGACGCCCTGGGCCGCACCATGCCCGACCTGAAGGCCGTGGGTCCCGTGAAGAACGACCAGCGCCGCGTGGTAGGCATCTTCTACATAGCCTGGCACAGTGACAGCCACAACAAGAACTTCAAGAGCCCCTACAGCGCAGACGTAGCGCGCATCCTGGCCAAGGACCCCAAGGCGCGGCTCGAAGCCAACCACCCGCTCTGGACCGAGGGCTCCTACCATTGGGGCGAGCCGGAGATGGGCTACTTCCTGAGCAAGGATGAGTGGGTCATCCGCAAGGACATGTCCATGCTCGCCGACGCGGGCGTCGATGTCCTGGTGATGGACGTGACCAACGCCGTGCGCTACTGGGACGAGTGGGACGTCATCTTCCCGGTGATGCAGAAGATGAAGGCCGAGGGCAACAAGGTTCCCAAGTTCTGCTTCTGGGCCTTCAACGGGCCGGTCATCACCGTGGTGCAGGACCTCTACGAGAAGATCTACAAGGCCGAGAAGTACAAGGACCTCTGGTACATCTGGGACGGCAAACCCCTGATGCTCCACAACGGCATGCCCTCCACGGACGCCAACGGCGGCGGCTTCACCAACCCTAACCCGAACTACGTCGCGGCGGCCAAGACCGACCCCTCGCATCCTCACTACGGCGATCCGGACTACTGCGAGCCGCTCTACAAGGACTACACCAAGGAGGTGAAGGACTACTTCACCCTCCGCACCATGTGGTGGGGCTACTACGAGTGGGCGGGCAAGCGGTTCGTCGGCACCGAGGACAACTGGAGCTTCGGCTACGACCTGGCGCACGAGCCGGTGAAGAAGATGAACCCCATGGACCTGGTCTCCACGCACCAGGGCAAGCGCGAAGAGGCGGCCGTCACCCCGGCCCAGCACCCCTCCAGCCATGTCGGCAAGTCCTGGACCCGTGAGAAGGGCGAGCCGAAGCTCACCGACCAGGACATGCCCGAACCAACCTTCGTCCCCTGGCTCGGCAGGACCGTGACGAACCCCGAGGGCTACGGCATCTACTTCCAGCAACGCTGGGACGAGGCGCTGGCCGCCAACCCGCAGTTCCTCTACATCAACGACTGGAACGAGTGGACCGCCGGCAAGTACCCGCCCGCCGCGGGCACCAAATTCCCCTTCCTCGGGCGGCAGAGCGACTACTTCTTCGTGGACCAGTACAACCCGGAGTTCAACCGCTGCGTCCAGCCCATGAAGGGCGGCTACACCGACAACTACTACATGCAGATGGCGCAGAACATCCGCCGTTACAAGGGCGTCCGGCCCATCCCTGAGAACCGAGGGCTGGCACAGATTAAGGTCGACGGCGCGTTCGGCGACTGGTCCGGCGTCAGCGTCGAGTACCGCGACACGGTCGGCGACAACGCACACCGCGACTACATCGGCTACGGCGGCCTGAAGTACAGCAACACGTCCGGACGCAATGACATCGTCTCCGCCAAGGCGGCCATGGGCCGCGACGCTGTGGCGTTCACGGCCGAGGCCGCCGCGCCGCTCAGCCCCTACACCGGCCGCAACTGGATGCTCCTGCTGATTGACATCGACAAGAACCCGGCTACGGGCTGGCAGGGATACGACTTCGTCGCCAACCGGAGCGTCCTCAGTTCAACGACCACCACGCTGATGCGCTGGACCAAGGCCGGCGTGTGGGAGACCGTGGCCAAGCTGCCGTACCGCGCATCCGGCAAGGCGCTGGAGCTGAGCATCCCCCGCAAGCTGCTTGGCATCGGCGGCGGCGCGGCGGCCTCCTTCGACTTCAAGTGGGCCGACAACCCGCAAGACCTGCAGGACGCCATCAGCCTCTGCACCGACGGCGACGCAGCCCCGAACCGCCGCTTCAACTACAGGTTCATCTGGAAGCGCTGATCCCGTAAGCTCCCGCATGGCCGCCGCCTGGGTATCACGGCGGCGGCCAACGGGCTTACCGGGGCTAGTAGACGATGAGCCCCCTGTTTCTGCGGCGGCTCGCCGGCGACGCGAGGGTGGTCGATACCGGGCCGGCCTCTTGGTCGCCAGGCGAGACGCGGAATGCCGCCAGATGCACGATGCGCCCCCACGCGACCAGCGCGCCGCCGGCCAGCCTGGGTGCCGCGAACCGCAGGTCTTCGCCCTCGCCCGCCGCCCCATGGACGCTCACCGTGGCGTCGCTGACGGCCTGCAGTAGCCGTGCCGCGCCGGTACCCGACGGCGGCTTCGACGCAGGATCCGCGGCAAGGACATCCAACGCGTAGCTGCGAACAAGCTTGGGCAGCATCTTCGCCAGCGTCACCGGGCAGTCGAACAGGTCCATGCCGCTGGTGTGGCCGCCGACGGCGAACGCCGCACCGACCTGCCCCTCCACGGGCGCGAAGGCCCGCACGAAGTCCTCGATAGCCGGCGCGTGCTGCTCGAAGGCGTCCGCCATGGCGTGCGTGGGCGCGTCCACGCTCAGTCGATCGGCCATCTGCGCGATGTCGGACCAGACCTCGCCCTGATCGGATTGCGACGAGCCGCGGTCCTGACGGGCCTCGGTGACGCTGGCGTTCCGCTTGGCACGCCCGGTGGCGAAGTGGGCTCGCGGCGATGACTGGAATGCCGCGCTGGTCTGGCGCCAACGGCCGGCCTCCACGCACGAGACCGGGATCACGATGGTCTTCCCGGCCGGCGCAAGGATCGAGAGGTTGAGGACACGGTTCTGCTTTGCGCCCACCAACTCCTCGCCGTCCATCAGGAATACAGGCATCTCCGCGCTGTTGGCGAACTTCAGCTCGGGGACACTGCCCGATGCCGAGACCTCCGTCACCTGGGCCACGCCGCGCTGCAGGGCCTCATCGAGGGTCAGGTAGCCAGGTTCAACCGATGCGTCACCCAGCAGCGGCCATACCGTGAGGCCGCGGAACGCCGTCGGCTCACCGACCTTAACCCGGCTCGCGAGGCTCTTGACCAGTAGTGCTCTGTCTAGACACTCCATGCTATCCCGCCTTCCCATGGCCGCCTGCCTGCTGGACATCGTTGTTCGCAGCGACCTATGGACGACTACTCGCGTAGCCTGCCTGTAAGCGGAAAGGGAATCTGCGGCGAATCCGAAGCTACTCCCAGGCCATCCTGGCGAGGCTCAGTCCGCGCTGGGGCCACTCCACGCTGGAGAGGTACCAGGCGCCGTCCTCGCCGCGGACCACCTCCGGCGCGTGGGCGTCCAACTGCGCGATCGGGTTGGCCGGATCGAAGCCGCCGGGGCGGTCCGACCGGTAGACCCAGGTCTTGTGCTGGTACGCCCCGGCCAGGCTCGAGCCGTCCCAGAGGCCGTCGTAGCCGCAGACGAACAGGTAGAAGGCGCCTTCACACAGGACCATGAAGGGCGACTCCGGCGCGATCCCGTTCGGCATCCGGAGGATCGTCTCCGCGGCGCTCCACGTTCGGAGGTCGGATGCCGTGCGCATCATCACCCGGTCGAGGCTACAGTAGATAAGATGCTCGGCCTCGCCCACTCGGAAGAGCATGGGGTCGCGGGTGGTCGGCTCCTCCCAGAAGAGCGGGCCTCGCGGCGTCCAGTGGACCAGGTCGGGAGAAGTCGCCAGGCGTAGCGGGTCGGGGCCGTAGACCATCACGTAGGCGTCGCCGCGCTGCACCACATGCGGCGCATAGATCTGGGGCGGCTCGCCGGGCCGGTCGGTCGGTCGGAGCGCCTTGGGCAGCTCCTCCCAAAGGCCGTCGACCAGGACGTCGGCAAGCTCGCCGGGCGGGGCCGCCGCGTGGAAGAGCTGGTACTCGCCGTCATGCACGTTGGCCGGCGTCGTCATCGGGTGCGTGATGCCGAGCGCGTGCCATCGGCCATCGCGACCACGCGCCACGGTGTGGTCGTTGGGCACCCATTCGGCGTAGACGCGCCCCGCAGTCAGCTCAACCGTGTCCGGACCGTCGAACCGATCGGGGCCCGGCCGGTAGACTGTCACCCATGGGCCCACGATCCTCGGCGTCGCCACATGCCACCTCCCCTGCACATGGGGCCGGCAAGCGCATCGGCCGGGCCATGGCAGTCCATGGTACCGCTTGGCGACGGATCGGCTGGCGGGCATGGCGGCGGAACGGTCGCCGCAAGGGGGAACTGATGGCCATGGCTAAGGCGCTGCTGGGCGTGGTGGCGGTTGCGGCGGCGGCTCCAGGTTGGGCAGGGCAGGGCGGCTTCACTCCCAGGCTGGCGTCGGTCTCGCTCTCCAGCGACCGCGCACGGGCCGGTGGCGCCGTCCGGTGCCTCTACGAGTTCGAAAACGCCGGCTCAGCGCCGTCGAGCTCCGAGATGACGGTCTACGTCCACCTGACGCCCGCCGAGCCCATCGCCGGCGCGTGGCAGCACGGCGGCGACTTCAGCCCGGCGCTACCCACCTACGCCTGGCCCGGCGGTAGCCGCATCGCCGAGCCGCCGCACGACCTCACCATCCCGCCCACGCTGCCGCCCGGCCCCTACGACCTCTTCGCAGGCCTCTACGACAAGGCCACCGGCGCACGATGCCCGCTCTCTGAGGCGCTCGACGGCGAGGGCCGCACGCGGCTCGGACGTATCACAGTGCTGCCCGGCACATCGATCGAGACCGACCACCCGGTGCGATGGACGATCAGCCGGCCCGCCGCCACGCGCTCCGCGTGGGAGCTCCTCTCCGCGCCCGAGGGCGGGCTGGCGTTACCGATCGGCGCGGGGACAAGCCGGGCCGCCCTATCCGCCTCGGGACCTCGAATCATCAGCTGCACGGCGGGCGGCGCCACGCTGCGGAACTCGGGTCCGAGGTTCCCCGCTCGGGTCCGAATCCGGCGAGCCACGGACGGCGCCGCCATCTCCGTCGTGATCCCTGACGGCGCGTGGAAGATACGGACGAGCCCCACGGCCGTGCGCTACTCGGCAGACGTCAGATGCGGAAGCGAGGCGGCGGTGAAGCTCGACGTGGTGATCCGCGCCACGGCCTCCCGGCTCACGGTCACCGTCGAGAACGTGGCCGAGATGCCGGGCTATGAGCTTCTCGATGTGGCGTTGCCGCCTCTGTTGGGCGTGGGCGGCGACGGCTGGCTGGCGATCCCCACGCAGTCGGGCAGGCTCATCCGGCTTGCAGGCGCCTCGCCCGGGCAGGCCCGGATTCGTATGGACTGGTTCAACATGGCCCTCTGCGCCGCCGCGGGCACGGGCTCCGCCGCCGCCGTGGTGGAGACGCGGTGCTGGGACAGCGAACTGCGCGCCGTGGTCGCCGGTGAGCCGGGTCGGCTGGTAGGCTACGTGGAGCCGCTCCTGGCCTATCGCGCCCAGGCGGGACCACGCGCGGCCCGCGTGCGGCTCGAGGAGAAGCCCTCGCTGAGCGTCCGCCTCGTGGCTGACGGCGACGGCGACGGACGCGCCACATGGGTCGACGCCGCCGTGGCGCTGCGCAAGGGCCTGACGGGGCGACCCAAGGCGATCTACCGCGACGCCATGCTCTACAAGATCTTCTGCGACGCGCCCGGCTCGACCAGCTACACCACCTTCGCGCAGGCGCTGGACGTAGTGCGCACGGTCCGCCGGTTGGCGCCATGGCAGAAACAGGTGGCCTACCTGGTCGGCTGGCAGTACGAGGGACACGACACCGGCTACCCCGCAACCGACAAAGTCAACGCGAGGCTGGGCGGGCTGGACGAGTTCCGACGATGCGTTGCCGAGGCGGCGAAGCTCAACGCCACGCTCAGCGTGCATGACAACTTCGACGACGCCTACCTCAACAGCCCGGCATACGACGAGGCCGTCATTGCCCGAGACGAGCAGGGCGAACCGCAGAAGGGCGGCGTCTGGGCAGGGGGCCAGTCCTACGTCCTCGCGTGCGGCAAGTACGCCCGGAAGGCAGGGCTGGAGCGGGTCCGCGCCACGGTGGAACGCCTGGGCCTCCGCGAGAGCTACCACATCGACGTGCTCTCGGCGGTTCCGATCAGGCGCGACTACAACCGCGAGGCGCCGGAGAACACCCACGACGCGCTGGCCGGCAAGGTGAGCGTCGTACGCGAGTTCAACCGCCTGGGCCTCGACCTCACGTCGGAGGGCTTCACCGCGCCGTTCGCGGGCGTCATCGGCCACTCGTGGCACCTCTGGCACAAGCGTGACACGATCATCGGCGGCGAGGAGTGCATCCCCTTCGTGCCCTTCATCTACCACGGCGGGCCCACCACCTACGGCAACGGCGCCCAGACCGACCACTACCCGCAGGACTCGGCGCTCTGGGGCGCGGGCTTCTCTTGCGATTGGACCAAAGAGACCGACCCACACGAGATTGCGCGGGCCATCTATCTCGTCAACCTGCCTTGGACGCTGCTGCGCGAGCGACGGATGCAGCGATGGTCCCGCAAGGGCGACGTCTGCCGGGTGACCTACGACGACGCCAGCTATGTCGAGGCCGACGAGCGGACGGGAGCCTGGCGCGTGGTCGTCGACAGCGTCACCGTGGTGGAGGACGACCTGGTCATGCTCCGCCGGCCCCGGATGCTGGTGGCCTTCTCGCCGACGGAGCGGGACGTGGAGCTGGCCCTCCCGGTCGACCTCGCGGGCAAGTCGCTGCAAGCCACCAATCTGCTCACAGGAGCGGTGGCGCCGGTCGCCGGCCGGGCGGCCGGAGGCGTGGTGCGGCTACGGCTGCCCGCCTCGGAGCCCATGGCGCTGCAAATCGCCGCTCCGGTGCAGGAGGGAACGCCTGCCGGACGCCGAAACTAGGTGCGGACGGCCGGCGTGGCCGAGCCCGAAGCGAGGGGCGCAATGCCTTCCACGATCACGCGACGCGGCCTGCTGGGAGGTTCGGCAGGAGCCGCTCTGTCTCGACCAGGGGGTGCCGCCATGGCCAATGCAGCGTCACCGGCGAAGGTGGGTCCGACCGACGGGCCTGCCTCGCCGCTCTTCTCGCCCATCGCCCTGCCGGGTTCGCTCGGGGTGCCTGAGCTGGCCTCGCAGCCGCTCTCGCAGACCGCGCGCGACGCTGCGGCCCACGCTCCGGACGGCGACTGCGTCTGCTGGGGCATCCCCTTCGCCGTGGACCGCGTGGTCCTGCTCCAGGCGGGCTCGCAGACGCTGAAGTGGTCGCCCACAACGGCGCCGTGGCTTGTCTTCATGCATACCTGCGACGTCGCCTTCCAGAAGCCCGACGCCCGCGGCATCCTGGTTGGCTTCCGCGGCTCGGGTCTGCTCAACGAGCGCGTGGCCGACTACGTGATGCTCTACGCCGACGGCTCCGAGGAGCGAACGGCCATCCGCAGGCGCCACCAGGTGGGCATGATGAGCCGGCAGTGGGGCGACTGCTGCTTCCAGGCGCTGGCGCACCAGCGGCCCTTCCCCTTCCGTACCATCACGGAGCAGCCCAGGCAGGGCCTCTCGTGGGGGCCCGGCGAGACCCGCGCCGCGCAGCCCGACCTCGCGCGCTGGACCAACTGGCTCTGGGCCTGGGAGAACCCGCACCCGGAGAAACCGCTGGCCGGCGTGCGGCTGGAGCACCGGTCGGGCGCGCTCATCTGCTGCGCCGTCACCGCCGGCCGCGTCTCCACTTACCCGATGCGATGGGAGACGCGCCGCAAGGCCATCCTGCGCCTGCCGGACGGGCAGGGCTTCCACCCGGATCTCGACGGGGTGGGCCAGTCCGAGCACGTTAAGATGGACCTTGGCCAGGTCATCTCGCTGGAGCGTCGCCGCCTCTACCCCAACTCGGCATGGCCGGACACCTACAACAACCGCCTGCCCGCGCTGAGCGGGAACGAGCTGCTGGTGGAGTACACGGGCCACCCCGAGGCGCGCTTCGTGCTGCCGGGCGGCGTGTCGGTGCCGGCGGCCGATGTGACGCCCGATGCGACCGGCCCGCTCTCCGCCGTGGCGCCGGCCACCCGGCGCGTGGCGATCCGCGTCGTGGAGAAGGGCAGCCGCAAGCCCGTGCCGGTGAAGCTCCACCTCCACGGCGCCGCCGGCGAGCAGCTGCAGCCGCTGGACCGGGCCCGCATCCCCAATGACCACTGGTATGAGGACTGGTCCGTCGACTTCGTCCACGCGGGACAGCACCGCTGCACCTACATCACCGGCGAGACCGTGGCCGACCTGCCGCTGGGCCCCGTCTACCTGGAGGTGAGCAAGGGCTTCGAGATCGCGCCGGTGCGCAATGTAATCCGCGTCACCCGCGCCACCAAGGTCGTCGAGGTCGAGATCGAGCGGGCGCTCGACTGGCGCGCACGGGGCTGGGTCACCGCCGACACGCACGTCCACTTCCTCTCGCCCACCAGCGCGCACCTGGAGGGATCGGCCGAGGGCGTCAACGTGGTGAACCTGCTGGCCAGCCAGTGGGGCGAGTTGATGACGAACGCCGGCGACTTCGACGGCCGCACGACCTACGGCTCCCGCGAGACCGGACACGACGGCGAGTGGCTCGTGCGCGTGGGCACCGAGAACCGGCAGCATGTCATGGGCCACATCTCGCTGCTGGGCTACAACGGCTCCGTCATCGCGCCCATGACTGTGGGCGGGCCGGACGAGTCGGCCCTGGGCGATCCCATCGACACCCTTCTGAGCGAATGGGCCCGCCAGTGCCGGTCGCAGGGCGGGATCGTCGTCGTGCCGCACTTCCCCAACCCCCGCGCCGAGAACGCGGCGGCCATTGTGCAGGGCCTGGTAGATGGGCTGGAGATGACCTCCTGGGGCAATCTCTACTCGGGCATCGACCCCTACTCGCTCTGTGACTGGTACCGGTACCTCAGTTGCGGCATCTTCGTGGCCTGCGTGGCCGGCACCGACAAGATGAGCGCCAACACTCCCGTGGGGGCCATCCGGACCTACGCCAAGGTCCCGGCCGGCCGGCCGTTCGACTACGAGGCATGGAAAGACGCGGTGCGGTCGGGCAACACCTTCGCCACGTACGGTCCGCTGGTGGAGTTCAGCGTCGAAGGCAAGCCGGCCGGCTCGCGGCTCAAGCTCGGGCGGGGCGGCGGCACGCTGGAGATCGACTGGCAGGTGGCCAGCGTCACCACGCCCATGACCCGCGTGGATCTGGTGGTGAACGGCGAGGTGCACGAGATGCGCGCCGTGGGCGCCACGGAGGGCCGCGGTAGCTGGAGCGTCAAGGTGGAGGGCAGCTCCTGGCTGGCGCTGCTGGTGCGCGGCCGCTACCCCGACAAACCGGAGATGATCGCCGCCCACACCTCGCCCGTCATGGCCGAGGTCTCCGGCAAGCCCGCCTTCTCCGCGCCGGACGCGCTGACCATCGTGGAGCAGATCGAAGGCGCCATGGCCTACCTCGACACCGTGGGCACCCGCGCCGAGGCCGCCGCCACGCGCCGCATGCGATTGCTCCTTACGCAGGCCCACCGCGAGATGCACAACAAACTCCACCGGGCCGGCGTCTACCACGACCACACAGCAGGCACGGACCACCTGGAGCACCATTAGGTCACCGAGGTCGGCGGCCGATCCCGGCGCGGAACCTGCCGCGAGCTACCTGCGGTCGATCAGGCGCTCGTAGTCGCGGTGTGAGCCGATCCAGACCCACGTGATGCCGTCCTCGGCCTCAACGCCGAGGACGCGCACGACTTGGGTCACCCTTGCGGACCAGAATGGGCCGATGCGCTTCAGGTGCAACGAGGGATGGTTGGGATCCCGCTTGAGCAGCACAGACGCCCTGTCGGCGGCCCGGCGCAGGTCAACAGGAAGGGCGTCCTACCGCGCCCAGAAGCCCGACGAGGCATGGTGTGGCATAGACCGCGCCTACAGCGTCTTCCGCCGACCGGCGCCGATGTCGGCTCGGGCCTCCGCCAGAAGGCCGTTGAGGCGACCCGCCGCGCCGTCCCGCGCAATCTGCTGATCCCACTGCGCCTCGAGATGCCTATCGTGCCACTCTGCCAGTTCGTCCTGCTCCTCGCGGCTCAGGTCGGCTATCGCGGTCTCCAGTTCCTTCACACTCATCTCGATCTCCAAGCAGCATGGCGCCATAGGCGGCGGTGACCTCCGCTCGGCATGCCTGTGTTTCCTTATACCCCGGCCCTGGCGGACCTACACCCCGCGCCTACTTCGCGAAGGCCATCACCTCCACCAGGTGGCGGCCGCTGTTCGCGGAGCAACTTGTGACGTTGACGCGCAGGTAGCGCGTGCGAACCGGGGCGAACGTGCAGGTGATGCCCTGCCTCGTGGACTGGAGCGTGCTATCGCGGCGATCGGCCAGCATGCGCCAGGTACGGCCGTCCAACGATCCCTCCACGGTGAAGCCGTAGGTGCGCGCGTCGCCGTAGTAGTTGACCACCACCACCCGCCCCACGCTGGACGGCCGAAGCAGGTCCACCTGCCACCAGGCCTCGGGGCTGACGTTGATGTCTGTGGCCCAGTAGCTGTCGGCATTGCCGGTGACGCCGTCGTTGGCGGCCGATGCGGGGAACGGAGCCAGGGAGTGCGAGCAGGTCGCGGGCTTGCCCGTGGTGAGGCTCACGGCGTCGCGGGCTGGTTGCCGCCACCGGTAGGTCGCCAGGAGCCGTGCGGCAATGGCCACCGGGTCTCCGGCCGGCTCCGCGGGGTAGGCCTCAGCGCCGTGCGTCCAACGGTACTCCCAACGGCGGATGTCGGCCTCGAAGGCTGCGGCGTCGAAGGGCTTGCCCGCCGCCAGCGCCGCGTCCAGCGCCTCGGCGAACCGCCGCCAGCGGGCCGCGCAGAAACCATCCATCATGCCCGACCACTGCTTCTGGGCGTAGCCGTGGAGCATGCTGTCCGGCGGCCCCCAGAGCGTGATCTGCGTGCGGGCGTTCCAATCCAGCAGGCGCCGGTCGGCGTCGGAGGCGCCCCATCGCCGGGCGTCGGCCAGCCATCGGCCGAGCAACAGCTCGCGGCGCGTGCCGAGCAGTTCGTCGAGGTCCAGGGCGATCCCATCCAACCGGGCAGCGGCTCGGGCCAGGGCGGCGCGGTCGCCGGCGCCATAGGCGGCCACCATCTCGGAGTAGGGCTCCAACGCCGACGCCGCCACGATCTGCCGGGTGACGTTCACCAGGTCGAACCGGTACGTGTCGACGGCTGCCAGCCGGGGCGACGCCTGCAGCAGGTTGCGGCCGGCCTCGTACAGGTCACTGCTCAGGGCGGCCTGGCCTCGGCCCAGCCCCGGCCGCTCGGCGAGCAGCGTGCCCGCAGGGCCGGAGGCGGCGTAGGCCGTCCGAAGCAGTCCCTGCCAGGCCCTCTGCGCGGAGGGATCGTCGCGACCGTAGCGGCGGATCACGTAGTCGTGCAGCCAGGCGTCGACCTCCGGCACGTCGTCGCGCCAGACCATGTCCGTCACGAAGCTGTGGACCACGGGGTTGCAGCCCAGCCCCTCCATGATGTGCCCGATGCCCTGTAGGTCGCCCGCTGCGCCTACGGCCAGCGCCTCGCGCAGGTTCGCCGCGATCTGCCGGAGGCCGCCGTGGAGGCTCACGGTATCGCCGAAGGTCTGGATCGTGCAGAAGGCCCACGGCTTGCCGTAGAAGGCCTGCGTCTTCTTCCACGCGGGCTCGGTCTCGCAGAAGAGGTCCAGCACCAGCATCCGGTCGTTCGGCACCGAGGTGAGAAGCGCCCGAGCCTGGGCGGGCTGCCAGAAGCCGGGATTGTTCACGAACAGCCAGCCCTGCATCACCCAGACGGCGGCTGGGTCGGCGTCGGCCATGGCGCCGTGGACGGCCCTGCCCATCTCGGCGAGGAAGGCGGGGTCGGAACTGGGCGGCGACATCTCGATGAAGGTATCGGCGGCGTAGAGGTGGTCGGTGCCGAAGAGGCGCGTCTGCTCCTCCACGAAGGCCTTGCCCACGCGGCGGAAGGCTGGGTCGGTGGGATCAATGAAGGTGGTGCCCGGGAAGCCGGCCCAGCTCGGCAACCGCTGCAGCTTGGCGCCCGGCATCACGCGGGACAGGGCGTCGGGCACGTGACCCGTGAAGCCCTGCAGCACCGGGGTCATGCCGAACGAGCGCTGCCGCTCCAGGATGCGCCGCTGAAGCTCGGCGTGGCTCGCCACCCATCCAGCGGGGAGCGGGCCGCCCCAGCCGTCGATGCAGCCCATCCAGCCGAAGGGCAGGTAGGCGGGGCCCACCAGGAAGCGATCCATCTCGGCCCGCGTCAGCCCGAGGCGGCTTCCCAGCGCCTCCCAGACGGCCTCCTGACCGGTGACGGCCAACGGCATGTTGATGCCGTGCAGCGCCATCCAGTCGATGAGCCGCTCCCACTGCGCGAAGTCCCACCAGGCCAGCGAGTAGCTGAACGCGCAGTAGTTGAGCATATACCGCGCCCGGTAGCGGGTCGAGCGGCGCACGGCGGGGCGCACATCGGGCAGCCGACGCGGCAGGCGCAGGTTCACGCCGCACCAGGAGACATCGCATCGGCACCGGTTCTCCAAGTACCAGTTGAGCCCGGAGGCCATGGCCACGCCCGTAGAGCCACGCAGCGTCACCCGCCCGCCGGAGGCCTGGACCTCCCACACATCGCGCCCCCGCTCCGCCGGGATGGCCTCCAGCGCAAACCGGTCCGCCTGGGCGGGCACAAGCCGCTGCAGCAGGCCGCGCACGGCGGCCTCGGGCGAACGCGCCTCGGCCCCCAGGGCGGGCAACGCGCCGACCCATGCGACACAAAGGAGAAGTGCAGCAATACGAGCCATGGCGGGCGCCTCCAGGTCCGGTCAGGACGCCCTATTGTACGCGACGACGACGACGGCGCGGCCCTCCCAGACCCGGGCGCGGAGGCCCGAGGCGCCAAAGGCGGCTGCGGCAGGGCGTGCGGCCGTGGGTCTCGATACGCCTGTCCGCCGGGCGACGGACAGGCACTCGACCGACGGCCTGAGGCGCCGGCTTACCGGTGGGAGCCGCCCTTGCCTGTCGTCGCGAACAGCCACCGACAGCGGGCTCGGTGGGGGGCGCGGCCCTGCTCCCTCCCCTTGCCGCGAAGCGGGAGGGGGAGGGCTGGGGTGGGGGTTTTGGTCGTTTGGTGAGAGGTCATAGTGTGTCCTGCCTCTACGGCAACCCCCATC
>CAJBBX010000109.1 GCA_903951425.1 uncultured Chthonomonas sp. | reverse complement strand
CGAAGGTGGTCCGGTAGCCCTTGGCGTCGATGATCGCGGTCACGTCGTTCCGGGCGTCGTAGACCGTGGTGGTTCGGTTGCCGCGTGCGTCCTGTACTGCCACGCGCCTGCCGGTGTCGTCGTACAGGTAAGTCGTCCTGTTCCCCAGCGCGTCGATGTCCGCGGTCTGCTGCCGTGCGTCGTTATAGACCAGCGTGGTTCTGTTCCCCATGGCGTCGGTGATGCTCACCAGGAAGCCCATGTTGTCGTAGGCCCAGGTGGTCACGTGGTTCAGTGGGTCCTCTTCGGTCAGCTTGTTGCCAAACCGGCCGTAGGTGAACGCGGTCTCCTCGTTGAGCGGATTAACCGTCGCCACCAGCAGGCACGCATCGTAGACCGACGTGGTGGTCTTGCCCGCCGGGTTGGTGACCTCCGTCACATGGTCGGCGTCGTCATACGCATACGACGTGACCCGGTTCAGCGGGTCGGTCACGGTGACCACGCGGCCCAGGTTGTCGTAACCCATGCTGGTCACGCCGCCGTCCGGGGCCTGAGTGGTCAGGAGGTTCCCGTCGCCGTCATAGCCCAGCGTGGTGGCGAGGCCCCGGCCGTCCACGGCCGTGCGGACCAGTCCGTCCTGGTAGGTCCACGCCGTCACGCGGCCAAGGGGATCGGTTGAACTGACCATGAGCCCGGTGGAGCCGTCGCCGTCGTAGGCGTAGGTCGTCCGCATGTTCAGCGCGTCGGTAAGGGTGGTAAGGTTGCCCTTGGCGTCGTACTGCAGGCTGGTGCGGTACCCGAGGGCGTCGTCGCTGGCGACGATCCGCCAGGCGCTGTCGTACGTCACGCTGTAGACCACGCCCGCCGGCGTCTGCTCCTTCAGCTTCACCCGCTCGGTGGAGTAGGTGTAGGTGATGTGCGCGCCGTCGGGCCGGTCGATCCCCGTGATGAGTCGGCTAGTCAGCCCTATGGTGTAGGTAGTAACGGCGCCGCTCGGCGACGTCATGCTCGCCGCCGTATACTGGGCCCCGGGACCGTAGGTCCACGTCCAGACGGCCGTGCCGGCGGCCACCGTCTGAATGCGGCCGGCGGCATCATAACTGTATGTCGTCTTGTAGCCGCGCGGGTCCTCCAGGGTCCAGAGCAGTGTGGTGTTCGCACCGCCCACCGACATCACGGTGTACCGGTACCCGGTGCTGCACCCTTCGGGCTCGCCGAAGGTCGTGAGTCGGCGGTCGGCGTCGTACTGGAACGTCCAGCGCCGGTTGCCCCAGTCCTGCACGCCGGTCAGGAGCGACGTGGGGCTGCCGGCGGCGTAGCTGAACGTCGCCTTCCGGCCGCCGGGCACCTCGATGGTGTTGAGCAGGCCGCCGCTGTAGGAGTAGGTGTGCCTCTGCCCGCTCCGGTCCAGAACGCCGGTGAGGAGGTAGGTGTCGGTCGGCGCGCCGGCCACGGCCTCGTATTCCATGCGCATGCCGTCCGGTGCGTACTCGGTGAACTTACCCGAGGCGTAGGCCAGCGTGGAGAGGGCGCCCGAGGCCGCAACCGCGGTGAAGAGCCCTCCGCCCTGCGTGTAGGCCGCCTGCCGGAAGTCGCCGTAGGTGATGCTGGCGACCCCACCGGAGGCGGGCCAGAAGATACGGCAGTTAACCGAAGCCGACCGGTCACGCCCGTACGGGGCGTCTGCGCCGTAGCCGCCACGGTAGAAAAAGTTGACCGCCAGGTTGAAGCGCCCGGCCTTAAGGAGGATATCCGGGTCGATGGTCACCTGGCCCCTGCCGGGGTCCACGCCGGCCGCGCATGTGCCGGCGATGGTCTTCACACCGTCGTTGAAGCCACCGCATCCGTCATCCTGCGCGCAGGCGCACCCGGGCTGGTCGGGCCGGGCAGGCGCCATCGGCATGTTCGTTGTCTGGTAGGGAGTTCCGGGGTCGCACGCGGGATCGGTGCCGCCGGGCAGACCCACATACACTTCCGTCATCACTGACATCTCTCGTCTCCATCACTAGCCACAGAACAGGACGATAGGGCCGCCGGTAGAGACCGGCGGCGGCGATACCAGTCGTTACGGGCGGCACACAACCGTGCGCGGCCATTGCGGCACAACTAATAGTACGAGGGCGCCGGCATGACGTGTCATCTCGGTGCCTCCGGCTCGGCCGCCGCGCAGGGCCCGGCCGCCGAGCAAAGCGCCTTCCCCAGCGCGGCGATCGCCAGTCTCGGGCAGTGCTCCTTGCCTGCCGGGAGGCCCCCCAGCAGCAGGTCGATGTCAGCCTCGGTGAGCCTGCCCATAGCCTCCACGCTGCGTCCGGTGGCCAACTGCGCCACCATGCTGCCGCAGGCCACGGCGGCGGGGCACGAGTAGGTCCGGTAGGCCGCCTGCCGTATGGTTCCGCCCTCGATGTCGAGCCACAGCTCCAGATAGGGCCCGTCGCCCGGAGAGCCGGCGACGCCGTGATGCGTAAAGGACACCAGAGGTCCCTCGTATCGCGGGCTGACTACCCTGTCCATTACAGCGGCGCTGAACACCTGCGGACTCCATGGGTAAGACGACGAGGCAGAGTGATAGGGCCCGGGTCACTCCCGACCGGGCGCAAGGATGGGGACAGGGCTGTAAACGGGGCAGCGTGTAACGAGGAGGCGGAAAGCCGCCTCCGTGCGGGTGACGGCGATGGAACTAGTAGACAAATGGGGGGGGTATGTGTCTACCTGTTCCAGGCGCGTGAGCGGGTGCTGAACAGTGCGTCAGGCTGCGATGGATCTTCATCAGCATATCACCGCCCTCCACGGTCGCGTAGCGACCGGCGGAGACACAGGAACGAGAGCTGCGTACGATAATTCCATGACCTTCTTACCGTCTCGGCCCAGTGCCTGTCAATGGCCGGACGCCGAATCTTCCAAGAATCTTAGATTGCTACCGGCGGCGCCGGCTCAGGCGGCTCAGCAGCAAGTCTGGGCGGCAGTGTGGGGACAGACCGGCCGGATCCTTCGCAACGACGGCTCAGGACGACGTCAACGGCTGGCTGCGCGGTGTCGAGG
>CAJBBX010000108.1 GCA_903951425.1 uncultured Chthonomonas sp. | reverse complement strand
GGTGTAAACCGAGGCGTCCGTTGCCATCTCCTTCGCCTGAGGCGCCAGATTGGCGTTCAGCAGGCTCTGCCAGGTCGCCTGGACGCCTATGTAGACCGAGATGCTGCCGTCGGTCGGCAGGACTGTGCGAACGGGGTTCTGCGCCGCAGCAGGGCGCGGCGCGAGGGTGGAGCCGAAGAGGAGCATGGCCGCAGCCATTGCCGTGAGAACCTGCATGTCATCTCTCCTTTGCCGGATGGCCGGCACAACTAGGTGAACGACCGGTCTCCCACATCGGACATGCCTCGGGTCCTGGTCCCGTCGGCCCGGTCCGCCGCTCGTGACGACGACCGATTACCACAGGCCAAGCTTATGAATCGAGCTTCGTCCGGAATGCAACAGCATCAACGAGGTCAAGCATACACCGGATGCCTGGAGGTGTCAAGCGCCGAGAGCGCCGAGGGTCGTGTCAACTGGAGTGTGTAACTGGTTCGGTGCTCCTGCCCATGTCGTGGGCGGGTCCTGCGCTACCGTTTCTCAAATGCGCCGCCGGTCGGCCGCGCCTGAGCTTAGCTTGGAGCTCCACGCGACCCCCCGGCTGAAGCCGGGGGCTACCAACGGCGGAACGAAGCCCCCCTTCGGGGGCTCGTACGGCGGGGCGGCGGGCGAGGAACCCGCCGCCCCGTCGTACTACTGCCGCGTCAGCGTTACAGTGTTCTCCGCCTCGACACCGGCGGACACCTGCACCGTCCTGACGCCCTTGTAGTTGGCGGGAGGTGCGCCGACCATGCTGCGCGTGGCCTCAACGGTATAGACGCCAGGCTCAATGGTGAGCAGCGTGCAGACGTACCGGCTGCCGACAAGGCTGCTGACTCCTGCGGCCACCGGCTGGCCAGCCGCATTCTTGATGACCACCTGCGCCGGGCCCTCGGGCGCGGGCGGAAGCGGCGGCGCGGGCGACTGGGTGACGGTGACGATGCGCCATGTGAACAGCTTCGTGAGCGTACACGGGATGGTGACCGCGGAACTACCGGGCACCCCGAAGAATCCGATGCTTCCTCCCTGGTAGCCGATCGGGAACGTGATGTTGGCGTTCGCCTTGTACTGATAGCCCTTCGGCAGGGCCTTCGTGACCGTGGCGCTGCCGGGCGGGAACGAGAGCGCCGTGTCGAAGACCCAAGACGGCGGTGCGGGTGTCGTGTTCGGCGTGATGTCCGTTATGCTGCCGCTGCCGATGGCATCCATGCCGGCCGGAGGCGCGATGTTGGGGGCGAGGGTGAAGGTGACGGGGGTTGTGATGCCCTCCTGACGCGGCGTTGTCTTCGACGCCTCCGACCCAACGAGAGCGTAGATATCGCCCCATACCATCACGTCACCCGGTTTGAAGCTCGACTGGTTCTGCACAACGTCGGCTAGATACGTCGTGGCGGCCGCATTGAGAAGGGCGCTCAGAAACCCCTCTCCCGGCGAGAACCTGGACGCGATCCCGGTCATCAGCACTGAAACCAGTCCGCCCTTGCGCTTTCTCTCGTAGGGGGCAACGAGGACTGATGTGACCTGTCCCTGAAGGCGGAGCTGCCAGGAGCCACAGCTGTCCGAGTAGGGCGGGACGTCCAGGTTGCTCAGAGCAGGTTGCAGATCGGTGGCCTGCGCGGCGGTGAGGGCCGACTGCAGGGCCAGCAAGGCTGCTTGATCCTCGATCTTGGGGAATTTCTCCCTATCGAAAAACGTTATGGGTGTGCGCTTCAGGTAGGAGCGCCACGCAAGCGGCGGTCGGACAGCGCCCGACACCGGGCTGTCGTTCGGAGAGTCATGGCTGTATCCTCTGCTCTCCAAATAGCCCGGAACGGGGCTCAGACTGGACTGCACGCCGGGCGCCTGAAGCGGATTCCCCAGGGTGCCCGAGTACTGCCCGACCGCGGAGAAGTGGGTGCAACTGATCGGCTCCGGTGTAAAGGGCTGGAATCCGCCAACGAACACGAGCGGAACAACGCTGGCGACCTTGCCTACGTCGGCAGCCATGCGAGCGAGGGTACTTCCGGAAGTGCTGAGCACTGTCAGCACATACTCTGTTACCTCGGAATCGCCGGCAAACGAACCCGTGACGTCGTGATGGGCGGCGTCGGCCGGCAAATCGGCGACAACGATGCCGGTCGCGTGGTCCTGGACCAGCACATGGCCGAGGCGGTTGGAGACGTCCGTAACACGAACGGACACCGCAACGGTCTCCGCATCCGGCACCATGTAGCCCCAACCCGTGTCGGACGGGAGACCCAGTTCGATGAAAGCCCTGTCGGTCATGGTGGCGAAGTTGATGGTCTCACCCGTCAGATAGGCCGAGAGCCAGGAGGCCATGGTGAGGTTGCGTTGCTGGTTGTTGATGTTGCGGTACGAGCCGGTGACCGACACGTAGGCCGCCAGGTTGGTGTCGGTGGGCAGTGGGACCGGATTCTGCGCAGCAGCGGGGAGGTGCGCGACGAGGGGCGTGCCGAGCAGGACGAGGGCCGCGGCACGTAGCAGGACATGGAAGCGATGCATGACGTCTCTCCTCTCCAGGTATCAGCGGACGCTCAGGCGACTTGCTACAGGTCAGAGTTGTTTATCCGGCTTCCGTCGGATGGCAACGGTGAGACCAGAACCTATCATAGGCCGCTTCCCGGGAGATGTCAAGCCCTGCCTCGCGATGCGGGCGTATGCAGGCCGAGCACCAGATACACGCAGGTTCGGGCAGGGACGCCCGAGCCGGCAGGGCTGGACGCCTGAGACACCGAGACTACCCGCCACCGGCTGAAGCCGCGGGCTGCCAAGGGCTGAACGAAGCCCCCCTTCGGGGGCTCGGACGGCTACGGCGGCGGACAAGGAGCCCGCCGCCCCGCCGCATTACTGCCGTGTAAGCGTTACGGTGTCCTCGGCCTCGACTCCGGCGGAGGCGAGTACCGTGACGGTGCCCTTGTACGTGGCGGGCGGAGCGCCTACCATGCTGCGCGTGGCCTCGATGGTGTACGTGCCCGGATCCATGGTGAGAGCCGTGAAGACATACCTGCCACCGACGAAGACGCTGTCACCCGATCGCACCGTTTGACCGGCCACGTTCTTGATGACAACCTGCGCCGGGCCCTCAGGCGCGGGCGGCAGCGGCGCAGAAGGCGACTGGGTGACCGTGACGATGCGCCATGTGAAGAGCTTCGTGAGCGTGCACGGAATGGTCACCGCGGTCTGGCCGGGCACGGTGAAGAAGCCCAGCGTGCCGCCCTGGTATCCGACAGGGAACGTGATGTTGGCGTTCGCCTTGTACTGATAGCCCTTCGGCAGGGCCTTGGTGACGACGGCGCCGTACGGAGAGAACGACAGCGTCGCGTTCAAGGCCATCGCCGGCGGCGGCGGTGTAGTGGTGGCGGTCCAGTCAGTGATACTGCCGCTGCCGATGGCATTCATGCCGGCCGGGGGCGCGATGTTGGGGCCGAGGGTGAAGGTGACGTCCTGCAGTATTCCCGCCAGCGACCGTGGCTCTGCCACAGCCTGCTGAGCGGCGACGACATACACGTCGCCGAGCGCCATGACGGCGCCCTGCTTGAACTTGGTCTGCTGCCTGTGAGCCTGATCGGTAAGGTAATTGTTGCCGGCCGCCTTCACGAGTTGCGAAAGGAAGTCGTTCGCGGGCTGAAGCAAGCCGTTGATCGCACTCGTCAGGACGCCCAGCAGGCCACCCAGCCGCACCTGCTCGAACGGAACCGCGTTGACGGCGGTCGCGTTGCCGGTAAACGTCAAACGCCAGTAACCGTACCCCGTCGAGTAGGGTGGGAATGTCACCTGGCCCAGCGCCACCGTGTTGTCCTTCACGGTCAGCGAGGTAACCAAGCTAGATAGGGTGGTTAGTGTCGTTGGGTCGCCAACTTTGAAGCTACTGAAGTTCACAGTATCCGCCGCCACGTCCTTCTTGATGTAGGTCTCGAAGGGAGGCGGAGCGGACTTCGTGACCACGTTGGCGGAGTCATTGGCGATGTCGAGCGTCGCGCAACCGGCGGACCCGTTGCCACCCGTGTTGGGGTACGTGATGACGCCCACGGCGGAGATCGGCTGCCCGACGATGCGGTAGTAGTCCGTCGGTGTGCTCGGAGTGTAGCGCGAGCAGGCGGTGGGGGCAGGGCACTTGGGCTCGAACCCGCCCGACTTCGTGAACCAGGCCACCGTGTCCCACTTGCCGAGATCAACCGCCAGGGCGGCCAGTGTGGCGCCGCCGGTCGATTTGATGACCATGC
>CAJBBX010000107.1 GCA_903951425.1 uncultured Chthonomonas sp. | reverse complement strand
GCCGTAGGCCGGCGGGTGCGTGGGATGCAGGTTGCGCAGGAGCTTGTTCCGGTCCCACTCCTCCCAGACGTTGTGGAACCAGTCCGGCACGACCTCTTCCCAGTGGCTCCATGTGGTGGTCTTGCGCAAGATACGTTCGTCGGACCCAACGTACGAGAGGTGATGGATGAGCCCGTGCTCGGGGCTGAGGAGGAGCGGCCGCCCGCCTGCGTACTCGCGAACCTGTACGTGCCGTGCGACCCCGAGGTTAAGCAGGATGCAGGGCGTGAAACCCTCGCGGGGCCGGATGACATACTCCGGCGACTTCCAGTAGGTGTCCCAGTGCACGTAGACCCGGTCGGCCAGGTCCTGCTCTACGATGGCCGCCAGGCAGCGCAGCAGTTCGGGTTCGACAATCTCGTCGCCGTCGGGGATGAGCGCATGCGTGAAGCCCTGCTCCCGCATATGCGCCAGGGCGGCGCCCCGGTGCGCGGACTCGCCGAGCCAGTCGCCGACGACGACCTCGGCGCCGGCATCCCGGGCGGCGTCGGCAGCGGCTTGCCAGTCGCCTGCCTCGCCATGCCACGGCATCCGCGACACAAAGACGTAGATCGGGCCCGCCCTGCGCACGGATGCCGCGGAGGCGGCCAGAAACCCCGCATCGTCATGAACCGCATAGCACGAACAGAGACGAGTGGGCGTGGGCATGGTCTGGTCCTTTACACCGGGTCCCTCTTCACCGCACACAAGCTGCCGTCCGGGCCGTAGGTGTATGTGACGCAGCGGCCCATGGGCTGAACGGCGCATGAATCGGCCGGAACGCGCCGGGTGGGCCGCCGGGTGACGTGGGTCACGGTATAGTCTTCGCCGAAGTGGTAGACGATCTCCTCGTCCGGGCCGATCGGCGGGCCCTCGAGCTTCGGGAACCTGACTTCCAGCGCATTCAGCCAGTCGCCGGGCAGCGCGGGGTCAGTCCGGTTGGCTTCGTGGTCATCTGCCATCATGGTTCGTGTACTCCTCCGGCCGGCTGGCCGGGCAGGTTCTCTATATTGCGCTCCGTGTCGGCGTGCCCTCGAATGAGGGGCAGGGAACGCTCGATCCCGTCGCCGGAGCGATCAGGCCAGTCGGGCCGGACAGGCTCCATCGGCATGGTCCTCGTCTGGCACGGCGTCCCGGGGTCGCACGCAGAATCGGTTCCGCCGGGCAAACCCACATACACCAACGTCATCACTGACATGTCTCGCCTCCATCAGCGGCGTTCGTTGCGCATGTTCGACGAGGTGTGTTCGGCGGAGGCTAGATGCGGGCCTCACAACCATCGCCAACTTGCGGCGATGCTGCGAGCTACGCTGGTAGCCCTCTCCCACTCCCGCCGTTGTGGATGCCTGTACTTGGACGTCAAGATGACGGTTATGTTGGCAATCCTGCGGTGTGCGCCAATCGCGACGGTTACCGCAGCGGCGGACCCCCCCCTTGTGCGCATCTCGACGCGCCTGGCCAGGCCGGCGGTTGGCCCGGCCCGAAACGTCCGTGGTGCGTGTATTCTAACATTGCGGTCCCTGTTCTTTGGGCAAAGCAAGAAGTCCAACGCCTCACTCATCGCTCCCAGAGCTGCGGCGTGGCTCACGCTCTTAGCCTCTACATAGACATTAAGTGGTGCGGCCCAATGGGAGTATGTCGTGGCTGTAGCGCGCGACTTAGCTGGCCGACCATGCACATCCAATCCAGACGGCGCCCTGAATGCTGCGAGATCCAGCCTGACGTCGTTCGGCCCGTTCGCTCGTGCGGGTGCATTCGTCGTGAAGCATCCAGCCAGTGCTAGGGCGAGGCCAGTCGCGATGCTATGCGCCCGCATGGCCTGGTCCTGCGCTGCTGCAGACACGGCACCGCGGATCGACCGGCTGAGGCCTTGGTGGCTTGCGCACGCGGAAGCAGTCTTCGCAGTTCCTGAGGCACCCATTTTTGTCCGACCAGGCCACTGTGCGCTGCGAGTGGCGCATCTCCTTGCAGGATTCGATGTCAATGCCTGCAGACATGCAGGCCTCGTATGCATTCTCGATCTCACGTAGCTTCTTGCGGAAGCATGTGCCGCACCGCGAGTTGCAGTCGAGTTGGCTGCGGGGCGCGCCAACGGATGGTTGGTCCGGCGCACCAAACAAGGCCACTGCCTCGGCAACAGTCGCGGGCGGCCCGGGTCTGCCCCAAACGCAGTCGTGGAACTCACGATCACCGCGGGCGCCCGTGGCATGCGGTGGGTGACCACCTACCGGGCGTGTGATCTGCCGTGCGCCGAGATCTGTGCGGAACCAGACGCCGCACCAACTGACCCTGTTCGTGGTAGCCGTGTAGTATCCGAGGCCGCCGACATATTGTGCCGGCGTATCCGCCCCGGTATGGCTCGCCACCTCGCCGTACGGCCAGTACACGTAGGTGCCCGCCCTGTTGAGCCCGCTGTCGATCAGGTGCACCACGCTGCCGAGGGGATCGACGCCGTAGACGTACCGGTTGGCGCCCCTCTTCTCCGAGAGCACCTCGCCGTCAAGAGTCAGGTACCGTCCGCTCAGCCCGCCCGGGACGTATTCGTTCAGGAGATCCGTGCCGTCCCAGACGAAGGAGATCGCATTGGCAGTACCCGCCATATGGGCGCTGCGGCGCAGGCCATCGAACGCATACGTGTACGAGTGGGTGGTAGCCCGTATCTCGTTAACGCATCGATGCTCGCCATCGTAGACGAAGGTGGCGCGGATGCCCAGCGAGTCACACCGCTCTTCCGTCATCTCCCCGGCATCGGAGTAGGTGAAGGTCGTGAGCTGCGTTGTACCGAGAAGGGAGGTCGTCAGGCGATTGGCGGCGTCGCGCTTCCAGTGGCGGGCGTGCCCAACACCTGCCCTGTGGCCGGACCGCCGACTGGGCCGGGCTCTCATCAGTGTCACCGGCATACTCCTTCCTCCTGTTGCGTCGCCGGGTCCGCCTATCGACCTTCTGTTCCCGCTTACGGCTAGACGTCCTCCCGGCATCATTGCGTGGTCCCCATGCTGGTCGGCCTGTCGCCTCATGCGCTGCCGGCAGCCACTGCGCCTAGGTGAGCTCGTCCTCATCAAGGATGTGGCCGTCATAGTCGTCGGGACCGGGAGTGCCGGCCAGTGCCCTGGCGTCTTGTGCGGCGCGAAGTTCGCGTGCCAGGTCATGGCCGAACTTCACCGCGTCATCAACCGTGCAGTTCATCCAGACGCATTGCGGCCGGAAAACGCCGAAGCGCCGCGGAGCGCCGGTGTCCCGCAGCAGGAATAGGGCGGAGACGAACGGTGCCCGGTGCGAGCGCGCGCCGCTCGCAGGCGGTTCGCTCGACCTTACCTCTAGGATGACCGTAAGCCAGTCAAGGCCAAGCAACAGACTTGCGGGCTCGTTGTACTCTGGTAGACCGGACTCGCCAACGTTGAAGGGTCTGGGCAGACTGGCGTATAGGGCCGACCGAGCGAACGCCCGGGCCAGCGACCGCACAGGCGCCCGTGGCATTTGCCGTGACGCCACATGGTATGTGCATTGGAATGTCTGGCGCCCCCTGCTGCGGACAGTCACAGCGAAGCAGGCACCGCGCCGGGGCAGCATCAGCGGAAGCTCCACCAACTCCAGCGTGATGCTACCGATGACATCGGATATCTGTGCCATTGAGGTCCTCCTTGCATACAGCCGGCTTCTCCGGCGTACCCTCAGGTCCTGGGGCGCCAAGCACGCAGCCGCGCGTGCCGAAGACGATGGCCGTGCTGCAACCTGGGATAGGTCCGCTTGTTGCTAACGTGCCTCTTGTGGGACACTCACGGCGGCCCCAAGGCGCTGGCCGCGGTCCGACGCCGGAGCCACGGGCCGGCGCCACACCGACCGGACAGCGACAGGTCTGCGCCGCTATGGCGCGCCTACACTTGCCGAACAACGTGCCGGTACTCGCCAGGCCGCCGGCCGCCTGTACCCATCCAGCGGGCATCTCGCGCGGTCCTGCGCGAGATGCCCAGCGCTCAGGCTTCAACGTCCGTCAATCCAGCTATAGTGGTCTTCGGTGACCGCCACCGCAACACACAGATATTGCGCCAATGTATTGATGTGTGTCGTCTCTCCAGGCGTTGCCGATGGGGTCGAACTGAATGCAGGTATCAGGGTTGTGTACGTTGGGTGGCGGCGGACCCTCGGCTGGATTCTTCTTCAACCTTGAGACGCAATCGTGGAACTTCTTGCGGTCCACCCATGGGCAGTACTTCTTGCGATAGTCGGGCACCGCGTCATGGTCGCATCGAGGCTTTGGCCGATCTGGGAACGGGGGCCATTGGCTCGGCCGATCAGCCGGCGCTGGGTCGCACAATAGGCCGATCAACAGGCACCCCCTGAAGATAGCCCGGCACACGCACTTTGCCACGCCTGCCCAGGGATCACATGAGCCGACGACTGGCGGCCGAACCACGATGGGCTCCGGCGGCGGGCACGGCTTGGGACAGGCCTGAAGACCGGCTGGATCACCTCGATCGGTCGGCCCGTTGCCCACATACCCGTACAGGTTCCAGTCCCCGCCCTCAAACCCAATCGGATCCTCCGTCATCCACCGCCCCAGATCCGGCCGCAACCACCTGGCCCTCACATAGACCCTGTTCGTAGTGGCCGTGTAGTATCCCAATCCACCCACGTACTGCAGCGGCGTGTCGACCCCGGTATGGCTCTGCACCTCGCCATACGGCCAGTAGACGTAGGTACCCGCCCGGTTCAGCCCGCTGTCGAGCAGATGCACCACGCTGCCGAGCGGGTCCACGCCGTAGACGTACCGGCTGGCGCCGCGCTTCTCTGAGAGCACCTCGCCGTCCAGCGTCAGGTACCGGCCGCTGAGCGCGCCGCTGACGTACTCGTTCAGCACGTCGGTCCCGTCCCAGACGAAGGAGACCGCGTTGGCGGTGCCCGCCATGTGGGCGCTGCGGCGGAGGCCGTCGAAGGCGTAGGTGTACGAGTGGGTGGTGGCCCGGATCTCGTTCACACATCGGTGCTCGCCGTCGTAGACGAACGTCGCCCGAATGCCCAGCGAGTCGCACCGCTCGCCCGCCATCTCGCCGGCGTTGGAGTAAGTGTAGGTGGTGAGCTGCGTCGTGCCGAGGATGCTAGTGGTCAGGCGATTGGCGGCGTCGTACGACATGGTCAGCGGATTCGTACCCTCGTGGTGCTTGGTGAGGATGTTGCCGTCTGAGGCGCGCAAGGTTGGCGGCCGCTCGGGCGGTCCTTCGCCAACCCGTCTTCCCTGTCTGCGTCTTCTTTGCATGGTCTTCACCTTCCATGCGGGCTGTAGTGCTGCGGGCCCGTGACCTGTATACCTGCGGGTATGCGCAGCCGAGACGGCCGCACCACAGCTTGGCCATCGCGCCTGCCCCAGACCTGCACGCATGCGGGTATGCGCGGCCGGGTCGTCCTTACCGTACTACACTACGGTCGCCACCATCTGCCCGGTGACGAAGTGCTCAGACCGGGCCTATGGAAAGACCCGGCATCCTGGCCTGCGGCCGCGCACCCTGGCGGACGACACATACTGCGACCTTCACGTACTATTCGGCGGCCCTCGCAGCCCATGCCGCTGTTGCCACCAGATCGATGTGCTCGCACGCCGCGCCGTCCGGGAGGGAGGCCTACCGACGGTACCTGCTCAGCGCGGCCGGTGCTCCTCCCAGCGCCATCTCCAGGTCCGAATGACCTCGTCGGCAATCCGATCTAGCGTCCGCCATCGTCGGCCGCCGGGCCGCGCATCGCGGCCATCGGTCGTAACCGTTATCAGCGCGCAGTACCCGTGCTTCGCCATAGTCATCGCCAGGGTCGATATGCCGGAGCTGTGCTTCACTGGAGCGAACTCCCGGTACATCAGAACTTCCACCCCGCCCAGTCGGGTGAGCTTGGGCTGCTGAACTACAACAACGGGACCTGTGGCGCGCGAACTCGACCGGCACAGCTCCATCATGCCGCGCATCGCCCGCAGGCGGTCGAAGTGGCCAGCCGGGTACGTTGTAACGTCTACTGCCGGGAAGCCCCGGGCGGCATGGACGATGCTGGTATCGCCCATGCGAAGCACCTTCAGGGTAGCTGACCGACGGCCGAGGGTAGCCGGCTTCGCGAACGACGCCATGAATACCTCGACCCTGTTGTCGGCTGCCTTGCTGGGTTCATAGCCCAGGACCGGTAGCGTAGCTGCGACACCGAGAAGTGCAACCGTGCTACACAACCGCATAGCACACCTCCCCGTAATCGCATATGCGGGTCGGCGGACCCACCGGCTCAGGCCCGGGCCGAGGCGGATCCACCGGCTCAGGAACCAGGCTGCAGCGAATGAAACAGGCGTCGAGGGCTAGGCGGGCGAACAAGAGGGCACCCTTGAGCCTGCCGTCACAGTACTTTCGCCAGGTTGCGTTACCTGGCACCTGTGCAAGGCAGTCAGCGTACGCCGCCGCAAGCTTTGCTATCCAGTCAAAGAGGCAGTCCTCACACCGAGAACGGCACTCGTGCTCGGAGACCGGGGGCTGCCGGGCCGGCTGGCCCGCTGAACAGAGGCGGACATCGGGTCCCCAGACGCACTCCTGGAAACCGGGATCGGGGTTATGGAACCGATCCCGCGGCCGTGGCCGCGGCGGCGTGCCGCGGCTGCTCCTTCCGGTCGGATCGACTGAGTTGGCTGGACGCCCCTGCACATACCGATACAGGTTCCAGTCCCCACCCTCGAACCCGATTGTGTCTTCGGTAACCCACCGCCCCAGGTCGGGCCGGTAGTCCCGCATCACCGCATAGGTCCTGTTGATAGCATTCGTCATGTATCCTAGGGCACCCACGAACTGGTGCGGACTGTCGGCACCAGTGTGGCTGAGCACCTCCCCGTATGGCCAGTAGACGTACGTACCTGCCCTGGAGAGGCTGCTGTCCAGGAGTTGCACCACAGAACCCAGTGGGTCCACCCCGTAGACGTACCGGTTGGCCCCGCGCTTCTCCGCGAACGTCTCGCCACTGAGCACGTCGTAGCGGGAGCTCAGGCTGCCGTTGACGTACTCGTTGAGCACGTCCGTCCCGTCCCAGACGAACGAGACCGCGTTTCCGGCACCACCCATAAGGGCGCTTCGTCTCAGCCCGTCGAAGCCGTAAGTGTAGGTGTGGTTCGCACCCGAAGCCCGGAGTTCGTTCAGGCACCGATGCTCGCCGTCGTAAACCAGGGTGGACCAGATCCCCAGTTGGTCGCAGCGCTCCACAGTCATCTCGCCGGCGTTGGAATAGGTGTAGGTTGTAAGCTGTGTCGTGCCGAGTAGGGAGGTCGTTAACCGGTTCGCTGCATCGTAAGTCATCGTAAGCGGGTTGCTGCCCTCGTGATGCTTGGTCAGGATGTTGCCACCGTCGTCATATGAGAATGTGGCAGCCTGCCCGCTCTTGGTCTGGCCGATGAGCCGGTAGATGTCGTCGTAGGTCCAGGAGATCGAGACGCCGTCCTGCACCCGGCCGGTCCGGATCCCTGCAGCGTTGTAGCTGTCCACGAATGTCCCGATGGGTGTCGCGCCGTTGTAGTCGATCTGTGTCGTCAATCGTCCTGCCGGATCGTAGGCGTACGCACGGGTCAAGCCGCTGCTGTCCAGCAGCGTCGTGCGCTGGCCCGCCGTGTCGTACTGGAGCGTGATGACATTCGCGTTCGGGTCGCTGAGCCGGGTGCAGAGGTTCAGTTCGTCGTATCCGAAGGTGTAGTTGTATCCGTCGGGCTCGGTGAGAGTGGTCCTGTTCCCCACGCTGTCATAGACCATCGTCAGGCGCAAGCCGCCGGCGATGGACTTGCCGGTGAGCTCGCCTCTGGCCGAGTAGTCGAACGTGGTGGTTCCGCCCCAGTCCACCACCGTGGTCTGGCGGTTCACCGCGTCGTACTGCAGCGTGACCCGGTCGCCGCTGTGGTACTGGATGCTGACCGGCCTGCCCGCCGCGTCGTAGGTCGTGGTTCGGGCATGGCCGTTGGCGTCGGTCCGCACCGTCTCGCGGCCCGCGTCGTCGTACTGGTGGGTGGTCACGTAGCCCAGAGGGTTCGTCTCGGTGTAGAGCCTGCCCGCCGTGTCGTAGCTGAGGCTGTACCAGTATCCGCGAGCGTCCTGTATCCCGGTCTGCCGCCCCGCATCGTCATAGCTGTGCGTT
>CAJBBX010000106.1 GCA_903951425.1 uncultured Chthonomonas sp. | reverse complement strand
GGGCATATCGACGAAGCGGACATCAAGAATCTTGGCCTCATGCTCGGTTGCGAGGTCGATCACATCTCTGGGCGTCATCGTGTTGTTTGCTCCTTATGGGTTGAGGCGGTGTCGCACGCGCCGCTTGCGGGGTTCAGGGCGTCCGCACGGCGCGCTCACAACAAAAAACGCCCCGGCGGTCTCCGCATGTGCGGATGCGCCTGGAGCGTCTGTGCTTGCCGGGTCACCACGATGTGCCCACAGCCATGCTAGTTGCCGGGGCCCTTGCGGACCCCATGAGTGGCCCGAAGACCGCTCGCTGACCATTATACCAGTGCCGGCGTTCGCTGTCAAACGCGACGGCGGCCGCCCTGCGGCGTCGGCTCTACCGGCAGCAGACCTGCTCGACCGGGATCATGCATAGGAAGCGCATGGGGAACTCGCCGTCGTTGCGGAAGGAGTGCTCCTCGCCCGGCGCCACCAGCACGGCGTCGCCGGCATGCACGGACCGCTCGTCGCCGCCGGCCGTGAGGATGTGCCCCTCGCCGCAGATGATGAACACCTCATGCTCCCATGCGTGGCAGTGGAACGGCGTATTCCCGCCGATCCCCAGCTCGAACTGGCGCATGGCGAAGGTGGGCGCGCCGTCAGCTGCGGTGATCAGTTCGCGCATCCGGCACTCGGCAGCGCCTTCCAGGGTGACTTCGTGGTACGGAACGGTCTCAGATTGCAGGATCTTCATGCTGATGCTCCTCCGGGGAGTTATACCGGGGCCGCGGTCAGCCTGTTCCCGGTGACGGCGGCGGATCAGTCGACGGCGGATCGGCCGGAGGCGTGGGCGGCGGCGAGGTCTCGGGGTCGTCCGGCGTCGGCGTCGGGGCAGGATCGGAGCCCAGGTCAGGTCCCAGGTCGCCCGCCTGGCTGTCGTCTGCCGTGCCGTCGAGCGCCTCGCTGCCGGTGTCTCCCTGGTCGGTCCCGCGCTTCGAGCGGCGGCCTCTGCCACCGCCTGATGCGGCCGCACGGCCGAAGGAGGGCACATTAACCGTCGCAGCCGAGGGGTTACCGTCGAAGAAGAGCTCGTTCACCAGGTCCTCGGTCGCGTCCGGGTCGGCCGCGAGGTAGGCCCGGCTGGCGGGGCGCGTGGGGATCGTCTTGATGATGACGTTCTCTTTGGGTAGCCCACGCGCGAAGTTGGCGATGGCGAAGAGCCGGTCCTCGCTGAGCTTGGGCGAGCGCTTCACGTTGCCGGCGAGCTTCTCTACGGCTTCGGCGAGGTCGAAGAAGACGGTGGGCTGCCTGAGCCGGTTGCGGACGGCTTCGATGAACTCATGCTGCCGCTCGGCGCGCATCAGGTCGCTGTCGTTGTGGCGCATCCGCACGAAGCCCATGGCCTGGTAGCCCGTCATGTGCTGGAAGCCCGGGTAGAGGTCGATGTGCAGGTGGCCCCAGTTGTCGTCGTACTTCATGCGCTTCTTGACCGTTATATCGACGCCGCCGATGGCATCGATCAGCTGCTCGAAGCCCTTGAAGTTGAGGGTTGCCCAGTAGTCGGTCTCCACTCCGAACGAGTCGCGGAGCATCTGCGCGGTGAGATCGGGCCCGCCGAACTGGTGCGCAGCGTTGGCCTTGTAGATGCCGCGCCGGCCGGGAATCTCCATAGCCGTATCGCGCGGGAGCGTCATGGCGGTGATGCGCCGCTTGGCGAAGTCGATGTGCGCCAGGAGGATGGTATCGCTTCGGCCGTGGGTCTTGAGGACCTGGTTCTTGTTGTTGTAGTCGTAGTCGACGCCCAGCACGAGGATATTGATGCTGTTGACGCCGGGGAACTGCCGATACGGCTGCCAGATGGCCAGGGGATCAAGGCTGGGGTGCTTGAAGCCCTCGCCGACGATCCGTACAAAGGCGCCGCGGATTGAACTGCTGCCCCAGAAGAGTATGCCGAACATAGTGCCGCCGGCCATAGAGAGCAGGCACGCGATGACACCCAGCACGCGTCCCGCCACAAACCAGCGCCTGGCACCAGCCTCGGCGCGCTGCGCCATCGTCACTCGTGTTTGCCCTCTCGTCGGCTCCCGTGCTGCCGCTCAGCCGCGCCGCAGGAACCCAATGAGGTCTGCAGCGTACTGGGTTCTATCATAGCACCGCGCAGGCGCGGCGGCGATTGCTCCCGGAACACGTCATAATGGCGTCTGTCTGGTCGAGGCCGCCTGACGGCCGGCAGGCGCATGGGGGATCGGGTATGGCTTCTCTTGGTTCACTGGCGGCGGCCTGGCGCCGCGTGGCGGCCTTGTCCGCGATGCTCGCCCTGGCCGGCGCATCACCGTCCGTCGCCGGCGCCCAGACCGCCATGGCGTTCGGCTCAACCTACCGCGGCTTCATCGCGGCGCCGGCCTCGCCGGGGGTCTATACCTTCACCGGCGCCCTCAACGACGTGGTCTTCCTCCGCGTGGCCTTGCCGCACGGTAGCGGCATCTGGCCCGGCCTGCGGGTCTTCGACCCCAACGGCGCCATGATCGTCAGCATGTACAGCTCGCAGACCATCGACAAGGCGATCAACATCGATATGCCGGGCGTCTACACCGTGCAGGTGTACGACGGCTTCAACAACTCGCGCACCGGCGGCTACCTGGTCTACGCCCAGCGGCTCAACAACCCCGGCAACGCGGCGGCCCTGGCATACGGCGCCACGGCCAGCGGGCGCATCAACGTCACGACGGGTACGCCCAACCTGATCTCGACGTACACCGTGCAGGTGACGGCCGGCGATACGCTCTTCGCCCGCCTGGCCAGCCTCACCACCTCGGGCTTCTACCCGCGCATCTGGCTCTGCGCCCCAGACGGCACGATGCTGCTCAAGGCGGACGGCAACCCTACCGCCGAGCACCGCAAGACCGTGGCGGCGACCGGGATCTACACCTACCTCGTTTGCGACTACTTCGCCGGAGAGGCCTTTGAGGGCGACTTCGCCTTCTGCGCGCAACGGATCAACAACCCTGGGGGCGCGACGGACCTCAACGTGGGCCGCTACACAAGCGCCACGATCACGCCTGCCGGCGCCGGCAGCGCGAACCTGGTCTCCACCTACGTGTTCGAGGGCTCCGTCAACGATGTCATCTATGCGCGCTGCGTCCACCCCTGGAGCGGGGCCGGCGACCTCTGGCCCGGGATGCAGCTCTACGGGCCGAACGGCGACCAGCTCTTCCTGCAGACCGGCAGCGTCATGGCCCAGGGCATCGCCACGTTGCCCACGGCGGGCAGGCACGTGTTGCTGGTGCATGACGGCTTCAACGGCCTCCGCGGCGGCCAGCTCGGGTTCACGCTCCAGCGGATGAACGACCCGCAGAACGCCACTCCGCTGGCGCCTGGGGTGCAGGTCACGCCCGGTCCGGCCATCGCGAACATTGGCCAGGTGGATACCTATACGTTTAACGGCTCCATCGGCAACCTCGCCACGATCACCGCCGCGCGGACCAGCGGCAGCCTCTGGCCCTGGGTGCGCGTCTTCCTTCCGCCGGCCACCTGGTTTGACCCGGCATCCTCGTCGGCGACCACCATCTGGTCGCAGACCCTGGCCAACGCGGGTCGCTTCACGGTCCTCGTCTCCGACGGCTTCGACGGCACGTATACGGGCCCCTATTCCATGCGGCTGGAGCGCACCGGGAGCCTCGTGCCCACCGCGCTGGCTGTGCCCGACGCCTCGGGGCCCGGCGGCTCCACCGTGAACCTGCAAGCGACCCTGACGCGCACGGACGTGGGCCAGCCGATCGCCGGTAAGTCGGTTTCGTTCACGCTGGGCGGCACCTCCGTGGGCTCGGCCCAGACCAGCGTTGCCGGCGTTGCGACGCTGTCGGCGGTCATCACAGGGGAGCAGGCCACCCGGACTTTGGGCGCGTCCTCGGCTGCCGACTATGACTTCGCCGCGGCTTCGGGCTCCGGCACGCTGACGCAGACGGCCTCCAACTCGACGCTGACCATGCCGGATCGGTCCGCACAGCTCGGAGGCGAAGTCACGCTGACGGCAACGCTCAAGCGGGCCGCCGACGCCGCGCCGCTGGCCGGAAAGGCCGTCAGCTTCCTGCTCAACGGCACCGCCGTCGGCGCCTACAACACCAGCGCCTCCGGTGTCGCCTCGGCGCCCACCACCGTGCCGGCGAGTCTGACGCCGGGCGCGAAGCCGTTGGCCGCCGACTTCGGGGGCGACGCGCTCAACAGGTCGGCCCGCGGGATCGCCACGCTCAGCGTCCTCAAGGCCGATACGACGGTCTCCGTCCCGACAGCTTCGGGGGTAATCGGCGCCTCCACCACGCTGGCCGCCACGCTCAAGCGCGCAACCGATGCCTCGCCGTTGGCTGGGCGCTCGCTCGCCTTCTCGGTGGACGGCACGACCGTCGGCCTCGCCGCCAGCGGCGCCGACGGCGCCGCCTCGATGGCCTACACGGTTCCGGCGGGCTCGGGTCCCGGCTCCCGGACACTCGGGGCGCTCTTCGGCGGCGATGCCTCCCACAACGGCTCCAGCGGCTCCGGCGCCCTGCAGGTGCGGGCCGCGACCAGCCTCTACGTGCCGGACCGGAGCGGCGTCATCGGCGAGACGACCTACCTGCGCGCCTACCTGCGCCGCACCACCGACAACGGGACGCTGTCGGGCCGCACCGTCACCTTCTCGGTGGCCGGTGTCGCAGTCGGCTCGGCAGGCACCGATGCCACGGGCCAGGCCTCGCTTGTGTGGGCCATCACGGCAGGCGCCGCGTCGCGGGTCCTGTCGGTTTCGTTCGCGGGTGACGACCTCTATACCGGCTCCACCGGCTCGGCAGTCCTCACCGCGCAGACCCTGGCGACGAAGGTGTATGTCGTCGACCGAACCCAGAAAATCCGGCAGTACACGGTCCTCAAGGCCTACCTCTACACCCTGTCCAACGCGGTCATCCCGAACAAGCCGATCACGGTCAGGGTCGATGGCTCCTCCATCGGCGCCGGCAACACCAACGCATCGGGTTACGTGCAGTTCGGCTACACCGTGCCTGAGGGTAGCGGCTCCGGCCTGCGCACCATCAGCGGCGCGTTCGCGGGCGATCCGGGCTACCTGGCCTCCAGTAACACCGGGAAGCTCACGGTGACCAAGGGCAACCTCTACCTCTGGCTCTACATCCGCTCCGGCAAGCGCGGCGCCGACCACCCGTTGCGGGCCTATGTGCGAAGCCTGCCGGACTACGTGATCCAGCCCGGCAAGAGCCTCACCTTCAAGGTGAACGGCTCGACGATCGGAACGGCTGTCGTGGCCGCCGACGGTTGGGCCACGGTGACGTGGGCCATCCCGGCTGTTGAGCCGACCGGCGCCCACAGCGGCGCGGCCGAGTTCTCCGGCGACGACTGGTACTCAGCCACCACGGCCACCAGCGCCTTCAACGTGGTGCCGTAGGCGCATCGCCGCCCGCCCCCTGGGGCTTGCGGAACCTCCGGGCGGGCGTTCGGCGTAACAATCGCATCTGTTCACTCCTACGCAGTGACGCGGAGAGTGTTGTCTCGCGTCTGCTGCTCAGTGAGGGCCCATGGTAGAGGTTGATCGCCTGACCAAGTACTATGGCAACCACGTCGCCATAGAGGATGTCTCGTTCTCCGTCACCGAGGGCGAGATACTGGGCTTTCTGGGGCCCAACGCCGCCGGGAAGACCACCACGATGCGCATCGTCACCGGCTTCATGCCGCCCACCAGCGGCACGGCACGTGTGGCGGGCTTCGACGTCGTGCGGCAAGCGCAGGAGGCCCGCCGCCGGATCGGCTACCTGCCGGAGCAGGTGCCGATGTACGACGACATGACCGTCCGCGGCTTCCTCACGTTTTGCGCCCGGCTTCGGGGCGTTTCCGGCGCGGCGGTGGCGGAGCGTGTGCGGACAGTGATGGACGCCACGCAGATCGCCGAGCGCGCGGACTCGCTCATCCTCAAGCTCTCCAAGGGCTTCCGGCAGCGCGTGGGCATCGCCCAGGCCATGGTTCACGATCCCCCCATTCTGGTGCTGGACGAACCCACGGTGGGCCTCGATCCGCGCCAGATCGTAGAGGTCCGCGAGATGATCCGCGGCCTGCGCGGCAGCCATACAGTCATCCTGAGCACCCATATCCTCTCCGAGGTGCAGATGCTCTGCGACCGCATCGTCATCATCAACGAAGGGCGCATCACGGCCATCGATACCCCGGAGAACCTGACGGCCCGCCTGCGCGGCAACCAGCAGGTGACGCTCGTAGTGCGCGGCCCGGCCGAGTCCGTGACGCACGCGCTGGCCGCGACGCCCGGCGTGGCTTCGGTGCAGCACCACCTGCTGGAGCAGGAAGTCGGAAGGTACGACCTGGAGGCCGCCCCCGAGGCGGACATCCGCGAGCCAGTGGCCGCCTGCGTGGTGGGCGCCGGATGGGGCCTTCGCGAGATGGGCAGCGTCGAGATGTCGCTGGAGGATGTCTACATCAAGCTCACGGCCGATGACCAGGCCGAGCCGGCAGAGGCGGCGGCGGCATGACAGCCATCCTCTCCATCGCCCGCCGCGAGTTGCGGGCCTACTTCGGATCGCCCATGGGCTGGGTCGTGCTGGCGGCTTTCCTGGCCGTGGGCGGCTACTTCTTCGTGGCCGGCGTGGCCCTGGCGGGGTTCGGCGACCTGCGCGCCTGGTTCAGCAACGTCACCATCTACCTGATCATGCTGGCGCCGGCGCTGACGATGCGGCTCATCGCAGAAGAACGGCAGCGCGGCACCATCGAGGTGTTGATGACCTCGCCGGTCTCCGACACGCAGATGGTGCTGGGCAAGTTCGTGGCGGCGTGGGCCTTCTACGCCTTCATGCTGGCGCTGACGCTCCAGTACCCGCTGGCGCTCTCCCGGCTGGGCACGCCGGACCGCGGCCCGATCATTGCGGGCTACCTGGGCCTGCTTCTCTTCGGCGGCGTCTTCCTGTCCGTGGGGCTGCTCATCTCGGCGATGACCAAGAGCCAGGTGGTCGCCTACGTGGGCACGCTCTTCGTGCTGCTCTTCCTCTGGCTACTCGTCTGGGCCTCCAACGGCGAGGCGTGGTGGCAGAAGCTGCTGGCCTACGTCGCCGTCCCCACGCATCTGGAGTCCTTCGCCAAGGGGCTCATCGACACCCGCGACCTGTTCTTCTACCTCTCGTTCATCGGCGGCATGCTCTTCCTATCGGTTCGAGCCGTGGCCGCCTGGAAGTGGAGGTAGCCCATGGCACGCAGGGATCGGACCACGGAGATGTCGCGCCTCCAGTGGGTCTCCGCACAGGCCGGATGGATGGCCGTCGTGGCGGCGCTGGGGACGCTCCTCTACTGGCTCTACCTCTCCAGCATGGCGGAGCCGAGGAACTGGATCGTGAATGCGGGCCTCGGCTCCTCGGTCGGGCTCACGGTGCTGTTCCTGTACGGCATGGGCGCCGTCATCGTGGCGGCCATCCGATCGCCGGAGGGGCGGAGTTCGCTCCGGTCGGCGGCCCTCATCGTCGCGGTGCTGGCCGCGATCGGCATCGCCAATGTGATCGCCTACCGACGGCATGTGCAGTGGGATATCACGGGCAACCGCCGCCTCACACTGGCGCCTATGACGCAACGCATCCTCAAAGCGCTCAAACAGCCGATCACGGCGACCGCCTTCTATACGCATAGCGCCCAGAAGCCCTACGAGGCCCGGCAGGCCCGCGAAGTGCGCGACCTGCTGGAGCAGTACGCCGATCGATCGCCCAACCTCCGCTTCAGCGTGGTGGACTACCTCCGCGAGCCGGACAAGTTCGTCAGCGCCCAGCCAAGCGGAATGCCGCCCGTGGTGATCTTCACCAACGCGGCCGGTGGGCGCGAGGAGGTGAAGGGAACCACCGAGAAGGACTTCACGGGCGCCATCCTGAAGCTGAGCCGCACCGAGCGCAAGACGGTAGCGTTCACTACCGGTCACGGCGAACTGAACCCCGAGAGCTACGAACAGGACGCGGCCTCGCTGGTGCGCCAGGTGCTGTCCGATCAGCAGCACACCGTGACCACGCTCGACCTCATGGGCCGCGAGCGCGCCGTGCCCAAGGGCGTCAACGTGCTCGTCATCGCCGGGCCGCGCATCGACTTCAAGCCCGATGAGGTGAAGGCCGTCAACGCCTATCTGGCGTCCGGCGGCCGCGTGCTACTCCTGCTTCGCGTGGGCGGACCCGGGCTACCGGGCATCACCGCGCCGCTGGGCCTTCGCGCCGGCGAGAACGTCGTAGCGCAGCTGGTGGACTACGCGGGCATGCTGGCCGTCTCCAAGGAGGTGAACGTCCGCAAGTTCGAGGCCCACGACGTGAACCGCGGCCTGGCCAACATCACGTTCCCGCTGGCCCGGACGCTTGAGAGCATTGAGCCCGCGCCCAAGGGCGTCGTTGTCACGCCGATTATTCGCTCGGGGCCGGAGACGCTCACCAAGCCGCTGAAGGCCGGCCAGCGGACCATCGACCTTCGCCCGGCCGATGCAGACAAGAAGGGGCCCTTCAACCTGGCCGTCGTGGCCGAGAACGCCGCCACGGGCAAGGGTCGCCTGCTGGTCGTAGGCTCCACCGAGTTCGCCGACGACATGATGGCCGCGGAACCCACCTCCAGCAACCGCTACCTCTTCACCAACGCCGTGAACTGGCTGGCCGAGGACGACGCCCTGCTTGATATCCCCCCGCGCGACGGGAAGCCCGAGGAGATCTACCTGAAGCCCGAGGAGACCGTGAAGGTCGTTATCTTCAACCTGCTCCTGCCGCCGCTTGCCTGCCTCCTCATGGCGGGCTACAGCTGGTGGAAGCGGCGCTGAGGAGGCCGCCATGGGCCGCATCAAGGTCTCCAGCGCGTGGGTATGGGCCGTGGTGGCGATGCTGCTCGGCGGGTGGCTCTGGCTCGACCTGCGCCGCCCCGTGATGGAGCCCGGCGAGGCGCCGAAGGTGGGCGCTGCGCTGGGCATCCGGACCGAGGACGTGACGGGGGTCACCTGCCGAGCTGCGGCGCGGTCGCTGTCGCTAGCCCGCACGGGCGACCGGTGGCGGCTCACGGAGCCCATCAACGCGCCGGCCGACGGCGATGCGGTGAAGGCCCTCCTCGAGGAGTTGCTGGAGCAGCCCACCGAGATGCTCATCGAGAAGCCCACCAATCTCGCGCGTTACGGCCTGGTAGCTCACGACGGCGAGGCCACACTGACTGCACGTGGGCGCACGGTCACGCTCCGCCTCGGCGGGCCCGACCCGGGCAAGGGCGCGGTCTACGCCCAGGAGGCTGGTTCGGGCCGCCTCCTGCTGCTACCGAGCGCGGCGGCCGCCTCTGTGCGCACCAAGGCCGCAGCGGACCTCCGATCGAGGAAGATGGTTGAGGCCGATGTCGAGCAGGTCACAGGCCTATCGGTCAGCACGCCGAAGCTCAAGTGGAGCGTGCGCCGCACTGGCGAGGAGTGGCTCTACTCCGTGCCGAGGGCGGGGGAGAAGGCCGACCGCTTCACTGTGGATGACATCCTGTTCGACACGGTGGCCTCCGCAACGGGCGTGGCCGCCGAGCCTCCCGCGGACGCCGGGCGCTTCGGTCTCCTCCGGCCCGAGATACGCGTGGTGGTCACACTCAAGGACGGCAAGACCGGTTGGCTGGAGATTGGCGGCAAGGCGACTGGCGGCGGCCGGTTTGCCCGAGGAAGCGCCGGCGGCGGCGCGGTCTTTGTGATCCCGGCCGAGACGATCAAGCGCCTCTCCAAAGACCCCGGCACGAGCAAGTAGCGCGTCTGCGACGTCCACAGCACCCGCGTACCCCTTCCCCGACCCGTCGCCTTGCCTAGGCGCCGCACCAGATTCCTTAGCATGGCGTAATATTCTGTCGTGTGCTCGGCCCGATGCGTTGCGTCTCACTGCCTACAGGCCCGACACGCAGTGTCGCAGGAACCCACGCAGATACAGATGCGACCTTGGTCAGATGCGCCTCGGGGCGCCTCAGGGGGGAAATCAGTGCTACCCAAGTCTCTTCGAGCCATGGTGTTCATGGCCCTATTCGCGATAACAGCCGGCGCCTCGTTCGGGCAGCTGGTCTCGGGGCTTCCCGATGCCGACGCCCGGAGCGGGCGCTTCGTGAACGTAACACGCGGCCTCTCCAGCATCGGTGAGGACGGCGCGTTCTTCGGCATCATCGCCGCCGGAGCTGACTCGACCGTGCAGTTCGGCATCTTCGACGGCGACCTCGGCGGCAAGTGGGATCCCATTCCCTCGGGCGCGCCGGACCTCGTCCGCTTCGCGCTCTACGCCGATCCGCTGGCCGCCAAGAGCACCGCGCCCGGTGATCTTGTGGGCGAGTGGTTCTCAACGTCGATGCCGGACGACAACTGGTTCGATATCACCATCAGCAATGTGCCCGCGGCGTACAACCCGGTCGCGAGCGAGTACAGGTACAACCTGCGGGTCAGTTGGGTCACCACGGCGACCACCGGTGAGCAGAACAACTTCAAGCTCCGCACGGTCGGGTCTGTCTGCGCCACCGGGCGCTCCAGCTTCGGGTTCATCGGCTACGGCCCCAACGACCCGAGCCCGAGCCTCTACCCGCAGTCGAAGTACTCCGGCGCCTGGAACTTCTACATGGACGTCAACACCGTCCCGGCTGTGCTGAACACCTGGAACGGCGACTTCGACCGCGCCGATGACGGCACCGACCCGCACCTGGCTCCGTTCCCGCCGTTCCCGTACGCCGCCAGCACCCAGGCCGAGGGGATCCACCCCGGGCTTCCCGCCGACGACAGCGCAACCCCCGGGTCGCTCACGATTTCTCCGGCCATCTACCACAAGCTGAGCAATCCGAGCCGCTCCTGGACCGTGACCGACAACAACCCATCCGGCGACAAGGAGTGGGAGAGCGCGGCCATTGCCGCTGATCCGAGTGTGACCGGCCCCGTGTTCGCCAACCCGGTGAACGTGGGCGACATCGACTGGAAGGTGCCCTCGCTACCCACCGGCTACTACCGATGGGATATCATCGGCGCCGACGGCCGCAACACGCTCTTCCTCCATCCTGACTTCGACCTGTACGGCGCCTGCGAAGTGGGCGACAGGGTCTGGGAGGATGTGAACGGCAACGGAGTGCAGGATGCGGGCGAGCCCGGTGTGGCCGGCGTCACGGTCGACCTTCTCGACGCGAGCCTGGCCGTCATCGGCACGACGACGACCGATGCCTCCGGTAAGTACGAGTTCGACAACCTCGATCCCGGCTCGTATGCCGTGCGCATCCACCTGCCCTCCGGCTATAACTTCACGGTCGTGAACCTGGCAGCCAACATCGAAGCTCGCAGCCATGCCGACGCAGCCGGCTTCACCGAGGCCGTCACGCTGAAGCCCGGCCAGTCGGTCTACTATCTGGACGGTGGCCTCGTGCGTCCCGCATCCATCGGCGACCGCGTCTGGCTTGACAACAACCGCGACGGCCTGCAGGATGCCGGTGAGCCCGGCGTGGCCAATGTCCCGGTCGACCTTCTAGACGCTGGCGGATCGGTTATCGCTTCCACTACCACCAACGGGTCGGGCGCCTACCTCTTCGCCGGCTTGGGCGTCGGTACCTACTCGGTGAAGTTCGGCCTGCCCGCCGCACACCATCGCACCACCGCCCTCGTCGGTTTGGACCGCGCCGTCGACAGCGATGCCGATGCGACGACGGGCATTTCGCCCAGCGTCAGCCTCTCCTCAGGCAGCCAGGTCACCACCGTGGACGCAGGCCTCTTCACCCATGCCCGCATAGGCGACTATGTGTGGGAGGACCTGAACGGTAATGGCCTGCAGGAGCCCGGTGAGCCCGGCGTGGCCGGCGTGACGGTTCAGATCGTCAGGGACGGCGTGCCCGGCGCGACCGCCACCACCAACGGCTCCGGCTTCTACAGCTTCGAGGACCTGACCCCCGGCGACTACTCGGTCATCGTCACGCTTCCGGCTGGCGCCGTCTTCACCAGCCAGTACGTTGGTGGCGATCCCACCATCCAGAGCCATGTGAACCCCGTCGGCGCTACCGAGACGGTTACCGTGGCTTCCGGCCAGGCCATCCTGACCCTCGACGCCGGCATCATCCGCCCGGCGGCCATCGGCGACCGTGTCTGGCTGGACCTGAACGGCAACGGCATCCAGGACGGCGGCGAAGTCGGCCTGGCTGGCGTCACCGTGCGCTTGCTCGATGCAGGCGGCCAGACCATCGACCAGACCGACACCGACCCGACCGGCTTCTACCGCTTCACCGGCCTGAACCCCGGCGTCTACAGCGTCGTAGTTGACGTGCCGGCCGGCTACATCGTCTCGCCCAAGAACAGCGGCGGCACTGCCGTCGACAGCGATATCACGGCCGGCACCGGCGCTACAGGCACCGTGACCCTCGCCTCTGGCGATACCAACCTGACGTTGGATGCAGGCGTGTTCCAGACCGCGTCGCTGGGCGACTTCGCCTGGCTTGACGCCAACGCCAACGGTATCCAGGATGCCGGTGAGCTTCCCGCGGTGGGCGTCACCGTCACGCTGCTCTCCTCCGCGGGCGCTCCGCTGCAGACACTGGTGACCAGCGGCACGGGCTCGTACCTGTTCACCGACCTGGCGCCCGGTTCCTACAAGGTGCGCTTCGGAACGGTGCCCGGCTATGCGTTCACACTCGCGCTTCAGGGAGCAGATCCCGCCCTGGACAGCGACGTGACGTCCGCCGCGCTGGGCGAGACCGGCTTGGTCACGCTGGCGTCCGGCGAGGCCAACCGCACAATCGACGCCGGCTACAAGGCGGCCACCCATACCTGCGGCCGGTTCACTACCTACACGCAGGGTGGCTGGGGCGCGCGGCCCAACGGCAACAACCCCGGCGCGCTGCTGGCTGCCAAGTTCAGCACCGTCTATCCCTCCGGCTTCGTGATCATCGGCGGCATCAAGACGCTGAAGTTCACGAGCGCCTCGGCCGTCGAGGCCTTCCTTCCGCAGGGCGGCACCGCACGGGCGCTTGCAGCCAGCGCGGTGAACCCGACCGGGAGCCTCACCGTCCTGGCGGGCCAGGTGCTGGCCATGCGGCTCAGCATCGACTTCTCCAACGCCGGCATCACTCGCTCCGGCCTGGGTGGCCTGACGATCCGGTCGGGACCCTTCGCCGGCCTCACGGTGAACCAGTTCTCTGTCATCGCCAACAGCGTTCTGGGCGGAGGCGCCTTGCCGGCCGGCAAGAGCCTCAGCGATGTCAACAACACTGCAACGGCCATCAACGAGAACTTCGACAACGGCACCACCAACAAGGGCTACCTGCTCTAGGTCCGGAGCCGGTAGGTCGTAGCTGGAAGCTCCGAGGCCCCCGCCCCTGAAGCGGGGGCCTCGCGGCGTCAGGCCGCCGGTGGTACCATGGTGAGCGGTCGCCACCTGAGGCGGCCGGAGCATGGGAGACGCCCAATGGCAGTCGCGCTACCTCGGCCCGTGGACCGTGACCTGGGTCCGGATGATCTGATCGTAATCGCGGGCGCGGGCGGTTTCATCGCCGGGGCGCTGGTCCGGCACTTCAGGGACCTCGGCTTTCGCCGGATCCGCGCAGTCGACCGCAAGCCGGTGGGCGAGTGGTACCAGCGCGTTCCCGGCGTCGAGTGCCTCTGCCTCGACCTCCGCGAGCAGTCCAACGCAGTGCGCGCCGTGGAGGACGCGGCCGAGGTCTACAACCTGGCGGCCGATATGGGTGGCATGGGCTTCATCGAGCGCTTCCGCGTTGAGTGCCTCCGCAGCGTCCTCATCAACACGCACCTGCTGGAGGCAGCTTGGCACGCCGGAGCGCGGCGCTACTTCTACAGCTCCTCAGCCTGCGCCTACAACACCGACCTGCAGCAGGACGCCAACGTCACCGCCTTGAAGGAGTCCGACGCCTATCCCGCCATGGCCGAGCGCGGCTACGGCTGGGAGAAGCTCATCTCCGAGATGTTCTGCCAGGAGTACACCGCCGAGCGCGGCTTCGAGACCCACATAGCGCGGTTCCACAACGTCTACGGCCCCTTCGGCACCTGGTTCGGCGGGCGTGAGAAGGCGCCGGCCGCCATGTCCCGCAAAGTGCTGGAGGCCATCGACAGCGGCGACCCGAGCATCGAGATCTGGGGCGACGGCTCGCAGACCCGCAGCTTCTGCTACATTGACGACTGCATCGCCGGCATCGACGCCATCATGCACTGCCCGGAGCTCATCGCCACGCCCATCAACCTCGGCTCCAGCGAACTCGTGAGCATTAACGAGCTGGTGAGCATCGTCGAGGAGATCGCCGGCGTGACGCTGGCGCGGCGCTACGACCTCGACGCCCCCAAGGGCGTGGCCGGGCGCAACAGCGACAACACCTTCATACGGCAGGTCCTCGGCTGGGAGCCGTCGACGCCGCTCCGCGACGGCATGAAGCGGACCTACGATTGGATCGCCTCGCAAATGGCGGACCGCAAGGCCGGCAAGCGCATCGTTGAGGAGCGCTGGTAGAACCATGCCCCTGACCTCGGTGATCGGCCCGCTCCCCTACCGGCTGGCGCTGGCCGGCGGATGGATCGACCAGCCGTTTGTCTCGCGCCTCAACCCGGAGCCACCGGGCTCCATGGTCGTGGTTGCGCTGGAGCCCGATGTCCGCTACATGGAGCGCTGCGGCCTGGCCACGGGCACGCGCAAGGTGGCGCAACGCCTCTGGCCCACCGGCCTGCCCTCCGGCGACCGCATGGAGCAGGTGCGCACCCTCTATCGGGCAGAGAACGACGATAGGCCGGACCCCTCCGGCTCGCAGGACATGATCGGCCTCATCGTCCCCGGCATCTGCCGTCTGGACTACCGCGCCGACCACGAGGGCGGTCGGTTCCCGGCGCGCATCGATCAGTGCCTGGACCCGGATGTGGCCGCCTGGCTGCAGGGCGTGCTCCACCTGATACCGGTGAACCAGCGGCCCGCGGGCTACCACCCCCTCGGCGAGCAGAACCTGAGCCCCGACGGCGTTCGCGCCCTGGGCCGGACCGGCGCCGACTGCTACGCCGCCATCCTGCGCCGTGACGCCGCCGCCCTGGGCGCCTCGATGAATGCGTGCATGGCTTGCTGGGAGGCTCTGCTGCCGCAGACCGTGGTCCACCCGCTCATCGATATCGACCTGCGCGGCCTGCTGGCTTGGTATCAGCGGCGCTTTCCGGGTGCGATGTACTCGGGCTGCGGGGGTGGGTACCTGATCATCGTCTCCGAGACGGCGCCATCGGGCTCCGCAGGCGTCCGCATCCGGCTGGGAGACGCGACAGAGCAAGAGGGATAGGCCATGCGCATTGTAGTGACGGGCGCGTTCGACGATACCTGCTCGCCGGGTGTGCGGCTGCTGGACCGCGCCGCGCAACTGGGTGACGTCACGGTGGCGCTCTGGAGCAACGGACTGGTGGAAGCGATCACCGGCGCCGAGCCCCAGTTCCCGGAGGAGGAGCGCTGCTACTTCCTGGAGGCCCTGCGCCAGGTCTCTGCGGTCACGGTGCTGGACGCTTTGCCGCTCGCCAGCGTGGGGGACATGCCGTGGGCCGTGGCCGGCGGCAGGCTCGCCGTGGCTGCGAGCCTCGAGCGGGCCGGCATGGAGGTGCTGGACCTGGACGACGGCGGCTCTGGGCCATTCCCGCCGATCACGCCCAATCTCACGGTACGTCCGGGGACGCGCCGCGCCGTGGTCACCGGCTGCTTCGACTGGATCCACACGGGCCACGTCCGATTCTTCGAGGAGGCCGCCGCCTACGGCGACCTATACGTCTGCCTGGGCAACGACGCCAACATCGCGAGCCTCAAGGGCCCCGGGCACCCGTTCTTCCCCGCCGAGGAGCGCGCCTTCATGGTCGATTCCGTGCGGCACGTCTTCCGGGCCGTGGTCTCTCGCGGCATGGGATGGCTGGACGCGGAACCGGAGATCGAGTGGATCGGCCCGGACGCCTACGTGGTGAACGAGGACGGCGACAAGCCCGAGAAGCGAGCGTTCTGCGCCTCTAAGGGCATCGAGTACGTCGTGCTAAAGCGGCTGCCGAAGCCGGGCCTGCCGGCGCGCCAGAGCACCGACCTGCGGGGTTTCTGAACGGGAAGGGGAGCAGCATGGGCCACGCATCCAAGCAAGACCACCGTTACGCGCTGATCATAGCCGGAGGGTCGGGCACGCGCCTCTGGCCCATGTCGCGGCGCAGCCTGCCCAAGCAGCTCATCGCCCTGCCCGACGGCCGTAGCCTGCTGCAGACCGCAGCCGAGCGTCTGGGCGGGCTGGTTGAGCCCACGCACCTCTATGTCTGCGCGTCACAGATGCATGAGGAGGTGATCCTGCGGGCCCTGCCTGACCTGCCGGCGGCGAACTTCTTGGGCGAGCCGGTGGGTCGTGACACGCTCAACGCGGTGGGGCTGGGCGCAGCCGTTCTAGCGTCCCGTGATCCGGAGGCAGTGGTGGGCGTCTTCTCCGCCGACCAGATCATCGTGCCCGAGGATCGGTTCCGCGACGCGGTGGACAGGGGCTACGCGGTGGCCGAGGAGGAGCCCGACGCGCTGGTGGCCTTCGGTGTGCGACCCACCTGGGGCGCACCGGGCTTCGGCTATGTGCGCATGGGCGAGCCGGGGCCGCACGGCTCCTCCTGGGTGGAGGTCTACCACGAGAAGCCGGGCGCCGAGCGCGCCGTTGAGTACGCCGCCCAGCCCGACCGGTACGCCTGGAACGCCGGCAACTTCGTCTGGCGCGCCAAGACGATCCTGGCGGCCATGCAGCGCCACTGCCCGGTGAACCACGCGGCGCTGGTGGCGCTGGCGGATCGCTGGGAGGCGCCGGACCGTCTGACGGCCCTGGCGGAGGTCTACCCCACGCTGCCGAAGACGAGCATCGACTACGCCGTCATGGAGCAGGTGGGCAAGGACCCGCTGGTACGCGTGGCCGCCATCCCGCTGGACCTGAGCTGGATGGACGTGGGCTCGTGGCCCATGTTCGCCAACACCTGCCCTCGCGACGAGCACGGCAACGCGCTGGGTCCCGGGCGGAGCCTGCTGCTCGACTCGAGGAACACGCTGGTGGCCAGTTCCGACCCGGAGCACCTGCTGGCGGTGATCGGCTGCGACGACCTGGCGGTGGTCCACACGCCGGATGCCACGCTGGTATGCCGGGCCGACCGGGCCGAGGCCATCAAGGAGATGCACGCCCTGGTCTCAGAGCGCTACGGCGACACGCTTCTCTAGCAGTCCCCGGAGCAACCCAACCCCAAGAAAGGGCCAGGGGCCACCCACTGCGAGAGTGGGCGGCCCCTGGTGTCCGCCATGCGGGCATTGCGGGCTGGAGTGCAGCCTCCGGGCCTCGCACCTGTACGAAGTTACTGGTACTCGGTGTTGACGGTGCGGATACCGTTCAGGAAGTTGGTCCTGTCGGTCTCGTTCACGTTGCCCTCGTACCACATCCAGGTCGGGCTGGCGGTGGCGCCGAGCTTCATGGCCTTGGCGTGACCGTCGGCGAACGTCCAGTTCAGCATACCGTCGTGGCTGATCCAGGCGCCGGCGCCGGTCAGCTGGAAGACGCCGCTAAGATCCCAAGGGGTGCACCAGTACCCGAGGTCGGGATACTCCATGCGGGTCTCCTGGATCATGAGCACCTGGGCCGGAGCCTGGATGCGGGCGCCCTTGACGCCGGTCGTGGTGTTGAACACGCCGCCGTTGTAGGCATAGGACAGGTGGTAGTTGCCGCGGTCGCTGTTGCAGTTACCGCCACGGTAGAGCATGCAGTCCAGATATGCCTCGGACCAGTTAACGTTGCGGGCGTCGTCCGGGCAGTTGAAGATCTGCTTGTTCTTGTGGTAGGGGAACACGGCTGCGCGCCAGGTGCCGCCGGTGGGGGCGTTGGCGTTGTAGTCGCTGGTTCCCGGCGGGAACATGCGGTTCGGCGCGTAGACTTCGTCGTAGTCCTGGGTGTACATCATCACGGCCAGGCCGATCTGCTTCATGTTGCTGAGGCAGACAGACTTCCGAGCGGCTGCGCGGGCGCGGGCGAAGACCGGGAACAGGATCGCGGCCAGGATCGCGATGATCGCGATCACCACCAGCAGCTCGATCAGGGTAAAGCCTCTACGTCTCGACATGCGACTTCCCTCCATGCGTACTTTGACCTTCGTGGTCGGTCAGGGGACGACGGCGAAAACGTCCGCCTCGTCCGCGTACTACGGTGCGACACACTATGGTACTGCATTGTTCCGCACGCGGCGTCACGATTCCTTCCACGCCAGGGCCGGCGATGCAAAAACGGCGTCTTCCCGGGAACCCGGCAGTGTGGATGGCCGTCTATCAGGGTGCTAGCCCTCCTTAGCGCCGGTTGGCATGCGGCCGGATGCAGCGCCGGTACCGCAGTCGACGGGTTTGCCTCGGATTGGGCCGACAGGCCTGCCTGAGGCGACGCACCCAAAGCAGAGGGGCCGCTCCTTCCCTGGTGTCTGGACAGGGTGAGGAGCGGCCCCTCTTGCGTTCTGGAGCCGAACGAGATCCCCTTGCGGGACTAGTTCGCCATGTGGCCGAAGTAGGGCGAGTTCGGATCGGCGGCGGTGGTGCCGTCGTTAAGGTCCTTCGGGCGGATCGCCTGGCTGCGGAAGAACTTGGCATGGCCGTCGACGAAGCCGATGTTCTTGCCCTCGGTGTGCGGGCCGGCGACGCTGTTCCAGTTGCCGTCCAGCGTGTTCATTGCGCGGCCGCGCCAGTCATACCAGGTCGTGAAGCAGAGGGCGTTGCCCTTGTCCATGATCAGGAAGGTGCTGGCGGGGTTGCCGGTGCCGGAGAGCTTGACCGACCAGGCAGCGGACTCGTTCCACGTGTAGTCCGTGGCGCGGTTGACGTAGCCGTTGACTTCGTTCCAACCGCCGGCCTGGGAGACGGGATCGGTCGCGGAGGGGCAGCGCCAGATGCCGGTGTTCTTCACGTACGGCATGGTCAGGTCCTGCCAATGGCGCCCGAGCGTGTTGTTCCCGTTCCACGAAAGGTAGGGGAAGCGCTCGTCGTAGTCCTGGACGTACATCAGAACGCCGAGGTCAATCTGCTTGACGTTGGAGAGGCAGGACGAGGTGCGAGCCTTCTCGCGGGCCTGGGCGAAAACCGGGAAGAGGATCGCCGCCAGAATGGCGATGATGGCGATCACCACCAGCAGTTCGATCAGGGTGAAGCCGGAACGTCTTGACATGCAGCACTCCTTGAATGGTGCGCGGCGGCGCAGTTGCCCTCCCGTAGTGCAGCGGCATCCGCTCGCCGGGACCGACACTATCGGTCCTTAACTAACGACTGTACCCCACGGCGGCGGGAATCGGCGTTGTCGACGGTTGCCGTCGCCCGATGCCGCTCCCGGCGCCATGCACCTGCGCTATGCGTCCGCTGCGATATACTCAAGCCGATGCCACATGCGGGAACCCGTGCAAGAGAGAGGACGCGAATGCTCACCATCGCTATCGTAGGCGCTGCCGGATACGGCGGCGGCGAACTGATCCGCCTGCTGGCCAGGCATCCCGACGTGACGATCGGCGCCGCCGTCTCGTCTACCTACGCGGGCAGGCCTGTCTGGGAGGGCTTTCCCGGCATGGCGGGGCGTGTCGACCTCACCTACGAGCCCACTGCGGCGCCGGACCGCCTGGCGGAGTGCGACTTCGTCTTCCTGGCGAGGGACAACGGCGCGGCCATGCGCCAGGCGCCGGATCTGGTCGCCGCGGGCTGCCGCGTCATCGACCTGAGCGCCGACTTCCGCTTCCGCGACACTGCGGTCTACGATGCCTGGTACAAGGGCCCCCACGCCTCGCCCGACCTGAGCGCCGCTGCCGCCTACGGCCTGCCGGAGCTGCACCGCGAGGCCATCCGCACGGCCGCTGTGGTGGGCAACCCCGGATGCTACACGACCGCGTCCATCCTGGCGCTGGCTCCACTCTTTGCCGAGGGTCCTGCCGCGCCGGGCGTGGGTGGCCTCGTGGACTCGCGCACCATCGTGGTCGACGCCAAGTCCGGCATCTCGGGCGGCGGCCGGGCCAAGTACTGCCAGGAGTTCCACTTCGCCGAGGCGAACGAGAGCGCGACGGCCTATAAGATCGCCGGGACGCACCGCCACACGCCGGAGATCGAGCAGGAGATCTCACGGCTCGCCGGCGCCCCGCTGGCGATCACCTTCACGCCGCACCTGGTGCCCATGACCCGCGGCATCCTGGCCACCTGCTATGCCCAGCTCACCTCCGACGTGGGCCGCGACGACCTCCTTGCGCGGTACCGGAGCTTCTACGCCGGCGAGCCGTTCGTCTGGGTCACCGACGGCTTGCCCTCCACGAAGCACACGGCGCTCTCCAACATGTGCCATATCGGCCTGGGCGTGGACAGCCGCACGGGGCGCGTCACGGTGGTCTCCGCGCTGGATAACCTTGGGAAGGGCCAGGCCTCCCAGGCGATCCAGAATATGAACGTTATGGCCGGCCTGCCGGAGACGAAGGGACTCGAGACGTGCTCGATGTGGCCCTGATTGCCGTGCTGCCATGGCCGGCATCGGTAAGCTTTCTATGCGAAAGGGTACAATAGCCGAGTCCAACCGGTGGGTGGAACGAGCGCTGCGTGTACGGTTGCCTGCTTGAGCGAGCCCGTTGGGCCCGCGGCTACACCGGAATACAAAGGGGAGCGTTACTACGAACATGTCAAAGACCAATGGCTTCACGCGTCAGGAGATCATCACTGCCATCAAGCAGAGCGGTCCCATGACGGCCGACACGCTCGGCGACGAACTGCGCATCAGCCCCGTGGCCGTGCGCCAGCATCTGGCCGCCCTTGAGGCCGAGGGACTCGTTCGCACCACCATCGAGCGCCGGTCGGTCGGTCGGCCCGTGCATCGGTATGCAATCTCTCCCGCCGGCGACGAGACCTTCCCCCGCTCCTATGACGACCTGGCCAATGCGCTGCTGGATCACGCCTCGGATACGCTGGGAACCGAGGGACTGACCAAGATCTTCGACCGCCGATGCGACCGGCTGGTAGCCCAGTACCGCTACCGCACCGAGGAGAAGGACGGCGCCGGCCGCGCTCGCGAGCTGGCCAAGATCCAGACCGAGCTCGGCTACATGGCCGACATCACCGAGAACGAGGACGGCACGCTGACCCTGACCGAGCTCAACTGCGCCGTCTGCAAGGTGGCCAAGGAGCATCAGGGCCTGTGCGACACCGAGCTCCGCTTCTTCCAGGAGATCATGGGCAAGACCGGCAAGGTCGAGCGCACCTCGCACATCGCCTCCGGCGACTTCACCTGCGCCTACAAGATCAAGACCAAGGGCTAACCCCTTAGCTGGTCTTCATGCCTGACGAGGGGTCCCCATGCTGACAAAGCACGGGGACCCCTCGTTCCTTTGGGCACCGGCTTTCATCGCACGCGTCGGTTCTCAGCCAGACGCCGGACGCGCCGACGGGCCGCACCCAGGTCAGGGCGCGACCCGCCGGTAAGCCAACAAGCCACTTCGGCCCGCATGCAGCATACGGGCTATGGAGGGTTCTACTGGACCGGTAGGCCTGTGGCGGGATCTCGTACAGGAAGCCCACCCGAGGCGTAGGCCTGCTTGCCCCAGAGGAAGCTCTGCGTGTTCAGGGTCTGCTCCAGCTTGAAGTACTTGGCGTGGCCGTCGCTGAAGACGTAATTGGCGCCGCCTGTGTGGCGATCTGCGTTGATGTAGGCGATGTGGTGTTGGCCGGCGGCGTTGTTGTTGGTGATCGCGAAGTTCATGGCACCCCACGCCTGAGCCGGTGTCAAGGCGTAGACCGGACCGGCTACGCCTGCCTCACCGTTGTAGACCGCGCCGTTGTCGGAAACCGCGTTGGTGGGTCGATGCGACTTGATGGCCGCACCACCCGTCGGGGACGTATCGTTCAGGGCTCCAAGCACGTTGGTGATCTCGGCGACGGTGATCACCGAAGCCGGTGCGTCAACGGCGGCAATGGCGACGGCGTTCTGCGGCACAGCAGCGAACTTCTTGCGCGGCATGAGCAACTCGTTACAGATGTAGCTCATGCGCGATGCCTGGAGGTCCTGAACCCCAGGAGTCTGCGGAATCTGGCCGCCGGGGGCGTTGCCGTCGGTGAAATTGGTAGGAGCGAAGCCGCGGAGGGCGTGGCTGGGGCAGACCCAGATCGTGGTGTTGCCCTTGAGCTGCTTGACGTACGGATTCACCAGACCGGTCCACTGAACGTAGCCGTTCGCACTGTTGGCGCCGTTGATGTAATAGTACGCCATGGGGTACGTCTCGTCATAGTCCTGCACGTACATCATGATGCCGAGACCGATCTGCTTCTGGTTCGACAGGCACGATGCCGAGCGGGCCTTCTCGCGAGCCTGTGCGAAGACCGGGAAGAGGATCGCCGCGAGGATCGCTATGATCGCGATGACTACAAGCAGCTCGATGAGAGTAAAGCCGGTGCGTCGTGTCATTCGTTGGTCTCCTTTGGGTCCACGGCACCGTGCCGCATCAAATCGCAGCGGCACGACGGGACACCGAACCGGCCAACATGCTATCGGACGGAGATTAACGGCATGTGAGGTTGTCGTTAAGGCTGCATGGTGTCCGGGCAGAGCCTTGCCGTCACACTGTCCGGGGCGGCTCCCGCCTTCCCTCCCAGGCGCTCTGGGTCCACGAACGAACAGGCGCGGCAGACGCCCGCCCTATGCGTCCCTCTAACGCGCCCTTAACAATGAGCGGCCATAATCGGCCGCAGTGACTGCAGAGCCGGCGCTTGAGCGCCCACGGAGGTGTTGACCCATGCATGATCCGACTCAGATGACGCGCCGCGTGTTCCTGACCAGGGCGGCCGGCCTTACGCTGACCCTTGGTGGCGGCCCCCTGCTTCCCGCGCGTGCGTCGGCATCGATGAACCCCTACGCCGGCGGCTGGTGGCTGGCCGGCGACCACCATATCCATACAAAGTACAGCCCCGACGGCCTTTACGAGATCGCCGAGCAGGTCGCCGCCGCACGCCGCTACGGCCTGGACTGGTGCGTCATCACCGATCACGGCGGCCCCCGGCACGACAAGGTGGCGCTGTCGCAGGCCTACCCCGAACTGCTGGCGGCAAGGCGCGCCAACCCGGGCCTCACGGTGTTCCAGGGCCTCGAGTGGAACATCCCGGCGGCCGAGCACGGCAGCGTGATCCTCCCCGTCGGCGCCGAGGAGGCGCAGCACGCCGCTACCTTCGAGGCGATCTTCGACGCCAAGAACGTCTCACTTCCGGGCGCCAAGAACACCGAAGCCATCGCGGCGCAGGGCGTCCAGTACCTGGAGTCGATCACGCCGAAACCGCTTTTCATCGCCAACCACCCGGCGCGGCGGGGGCTCGACAGCCCGCACGAGATGCGCGCCTGGTCCGATGCCGGTCCCAACGTTGCACGCGGGTTCGAGGGAGCGCCGGGGCATCAGGCAGGCGGGCTCACGGGCGGCGCGCGCGGCGAGTACGACAACAAGTCCTCGGCCGAGTCCTACGCCGGCTACCCCGCCGAGGCGTATCGGACTTTCGGCGGCTACGACTGGTACGTCGCCAAGGTGGGTGGCCTCTGGGACAGCCTGCTGGGCGAGGGGCGGCCGTGGTACATTACAGCCGACTCGGACAGCCACAAGCACTGGGACGAGCGCGCCCTGGTCGATGCCTCGACCTACCTTTCGAAGGGCTACGTGACCCGCACCGGCAGGACGGCGGAGAAGCCGACGGAGGCCGACTTCTTTCCGGGAGAGTACGCCAAGACGTGGGCCTTCTCCCGGCGGCGCGACCCCGCGTCGATCCTCGACGCCCTGCGCTCCGGCAGCATGTTCACCGTGTTGGGCGGCCTGGTCGATCGCCTGGAGATCTGGGCCACGTCCCACGGTGACGCGGCCACCATGGGCGGCTCCCTGGCCCTGACGAGGCCTGGCTCGCCGGTGGATGTCACGATCCGCTTGCGCGTTCCGAACAGGCCCAACTTCGGCGGCGAGACGCCGCGGTTGCACCATATCGACCTGATCGCCGGCGACATCCTGGGCCCTGCGGCCGATCGTGACGCCATGGTTAACCCCACCACGCGCGTCGTGGCGCAGTTGCAGGCGTCGGAGGGCCGGCGCGAGGGCTCCTACCTCGTCTTCCGCCACCGGTTCGAGAACGTGAAGAAGGGCTTCTACCTGCGGGTGCGCGGCTCCAACACCGGCGTCGACGCGCCGGTCATGGACACGGTAGGCGCCAACCCGTGGCGCGACCTCTGGTTCTACTCCAACCCGATCTTCGTGCGGCTGCCGATGGCCTGAGGCTTCGCGTCGCGCAATCCGATGCGGCCGCTTCTCTCAGTTGCGTGAGGGGGGGCGGCCGCACCCATTTGTGGATACAAACTGCTCCGCCAGGCTTCCGCGGAAAGGCGCACGGCAAGAAAAGGGGACCCATCCGATCATGTCGGACGGGCCCCCGTACGGTCCACGATATGGAGGAGAGACTTCGACGGTACGCATTGTGACTGATCGGTACGTCTTTGTCCGATCACAGTCAGTGTAGCCCGGGTGTAGTAACGTGGGGTTAAGGGACGATTAAGGGACCGTGATCTTGGCGGCCCGCCATGGGTCCGGGGACACTGGCACAGCAACGGCGTTACGACAGCCGGTCTGGGCCCTCCCGCCACCGGTCCGAGTCGTCAGGCAGGCGTTATGGCTCCGGGTACGCGGATCCAACACCGACGTTGGTGCGCCGGCCCTGATGTCGCGGACGCCAATCCCCTGCGAGACCTCTGATTCCACTCCAACCCCGTCTTCGTGCGGCTACCGGCGCAGTGAGCCGCCTGTTTGCCTCCACACGAGGACCGTAGATGAAAAGAGGGCCCATCCGGTCAAGTCGGATGGGCCCAGAGGTCACAAGTCCCTGGAGGTCAAGCATAGTCAAAGGTACGCGAGTGGTTGATCGAGTGTCGCACCACCCGATCACGTACAGTGTAGAGCCTTAATACTCATGTAGCATGAAGGCAATGTTAAGCCTTCATGATATCGTACCGATGCTCCGTGGTCGGGTGATTCCGCACTGCAAGCGCATGCAGGGCGCCGGGCCGGGACCGAACCATCGCATCCGGCTCATTGGGGCACTTCACAGAGCCTTAACGTCCCGCTAGCAATGGCTTCATAGAGCGCCGCCATCATGAGCGATGCCGTGGGACTTTGCGCGGCGCAGAACACGCTGGAGGAACCCATGAATCGAAATAACCGCCCCCGCGCGGGCTTCACGCTGATCGAGTTACTGGTAGTCATCGCGATCATCGCGATCCTTGCAGCCATTCTTTTCCCCGTCTTCGCGCAGGCCCGAGAGAAGGCACGGTCGGCCTCCTGCCTGTCGAACATGAAGCAGTTGGGCCTGTCGCTCGCCATGTACTCACAGGACTACGACGGCGCCATGATGCAGACCACGTACGAGATCCCCACGTACAAGGTGCACTGGTCCTACGTGGTTCAGCCCTACGTGAAGAACCTGCAGATCTTCGTCTGCCCGTCCGACACCAACCCGGTCACCCCCAATGCTCCGTGCGGCCCCGGCGGCGTTGTGGGCGTGAGCTGCGACGGCCAGGCGCCGAAGTTCTCCTACGTCAACAACTACAACGCGATCCCTGCCCATGATTGGCTGCCCCCGACGGAGGCCGCCTTCGAGCGTCCCGCAAGCATGATCCTGCTGGCTGAGCGCCGCAACCTGCTCAACTCCGGCGCGGTCATCGGCAAGTGGAAGGGCGCCGGCGGCTTCTACGCCACCAGTTCAGCTCACGGAAGCACCAGCGGCGGAAGCCAGATCTGCCCCGGCGACTCGTACCGGATGACCACCAAGGCCGATGCTGAAACCGGCTTGAGCGCCACCAGCGACAAGAAGCCGGAAGTGATCCGCGTGCAGTGGGACCGGCACTCGCAGGGAGCAAACTACAACTTCTTCGACGGCCATGCGAAGTGGCTGCGGTTTGAGCAGACCCTGAACCCATCCGACTTCCTGTGGGGCGACCGTTGGTACCCCGAGCCGTTCCAGAGCTCCCCGCTGGGCGCGCCCTGTAGCTGAGGGCCTGACGCCGCACAACCTGAGTGTCTACGCTGATCGAGGGTGCGGTTCTACTCGGACCGCATCCCCATCGCATATGGGGGTATGGGCCGTAGCCTCTCGCAACCACCAACGCCGCGTGTGCGTAGTGGGCTGTATGGGCCTAATCGGTAGGATCAAGGAGCGCCTGGCGCAGCGACGCGCGTTGCCGGATGCGGTGCGCCCGCTGGGCAAACGCGTGCCCGTGGGGCAGGTCTATGACCGCTGGGCGCAGGACGCCGCGTTCGCCGAGGCCGACCTCGCCATCGTCTTCGACCGCCTTCGCGGCACGCCGCTCCGGTGGCGCGAGCGGGCCGCCGCAGCCTGGATGCTGGGCCTCGTGCGCGACCCCGAGCAGAGGATCAGGGCCGAGGCCGCGCTCATCGAGGCGCTGCACCCCAAGGCCCGCAACGGCTGGCTCAAGGCGAGCCGCTGGTCATTCGTCGGATGCTGCCTGGGCTTCAGTCCCTTCGTGCTTCCCGCGGTCCTCTCGCTTGCCGCGGTGGCCCGGTTCGAGGACCGCGTCCGCCTGATGGCCGCGAGGTCGCTGGCGATGGTCGGCGGTCCCGCCGCGGCGCCCGTGCTCTGCGCGGCCGCCTGCGACAACAACGCGGCCCTGGCGGAGGCCGCGCGGCTGGCGCTGCCCGTGGCGCTGGACGGCCTGACCGCCGCCCAGTATGGGCTCATGCCGCCGGAGATGACCGACCAACTCGCATTCCTGCTCAAGGTGACGCCCGACTCATCGTGGCAGTTCAACTGGGCGGCCGATCCCACCGGCCCGGGCCGCTGGGTCCTGCGCCTCTCGGTGCTGCGCGCACTGCAGGCCGTAGGAGCCGGCCGCGCGCTGGAGCCCGTGCGGGCCTTCGCGCTGAAGTGCGCCGACCCCGAGGAGCAGCAGGCGGCGGCCCAGGCCATCGCCGTGCTGCAGCAGCGCGCCACGCTGGAGGCCCAGTCCGCCACGCTGCTCCGCCCGGCGAGCAACCCCCACAGCCCCGCGGACATCCTGGTGCGCCCTGCGGCGCCCGGGGCGTGGGGGGATACCGCGCTCCTGGTGCGGCCGTCGGACGCGCCGGAGGGCCAGGCCGTCGCGGAAACGCTGCCTCAGGCGAAGCCCCGGCCCGTCGAGGAGCCGGAAGATGCCCCGGCCACGCTTTCCGGCTCATGAGGCCGTCGCGGGCGCCTCTGCTGTACTCAGGCCGCACGGCGCCGCGGGCGTGAGGAGGACGAATATGCGTTCGGTTGGGGTCGGTTTGGCGCTTGTGGCGGCCCTGGCCGCATCGGCTATGGCGTCCATTTCCACGGGAGCGAGGGGCAAGCGAATGGTTGCTGTGGGTACCTACACCAACGGGCGGGAGCAGGGCATCTTCCTCTACCGATGGGACGAATGGACCGCCACACCGCAGCCGAGGCCGCGCGCTATCTGTTCACCGCAGCAGACGGGCGACCGGAAGGCCGTCCGTCTGCGGGTGTGGGCCTACGGGATGGTCGGTCCGCCTACGCAGACCACGTCCCGTGCTCCTTCGTGAAACATGGGGTCGGTCGGCTCCACGGCAGTCGGTACGATGCCGACCGTGTAGAAGATTGCCGACGCGGTCTGGTACTTCGCGTGGCCGTCTGCATAGCCGACCGATGAGCCGCCGCCGACAAGGTCGAGGCCACTCGCCGCGCCGTGCCTGGTCCTGACTTGGTCGCACGGAAGGTTGTACGGGCTGCCCGCGAGTGTGTTCGCCCACGCCACGCGAGTCCGCCTCCGCGCTCGGCCGTAGATGTCATCGAAGGTGCTGTCGGCCTGCATCAGGGTCTGGGACGGGTAGGGTATGTCGGCTAGGATGGCCATCGGCGTGCCCACGTTTTTCCACATATAGACGTTCATGCCGTAGCCGACCCAGCCATAGGAGCCCTTCCAGGTCTGCTGGATCTCAGGAGTCATCTCGGTACAGCCAACGATCTGCTTGTTCTTGACATAGGGCTGGATCAGCACGGCCCAGATGGCTGCGCCGGAGCTGGCCGAGCCGTAGCGCGGCATGAACGTCTCATCGTAGTCCTGAACGTACATCAAGGTGCCGAGGCCGATCTGCTTGATGTTGGAGACGCAGGTGATCTTCCGCGCCTGGGCTCGAGCCCGGGCGAACACAGGGAACAGGATGGCTGCAAGGATCGCGATGATCGCGATAACAACCAGCAGCTCTATCAGCGTGAAGGCGCTCTTCCTTGACTTGCTTGTCATAATGGTCTTATCCCTTAGAGTGTTGATGGGCCAGAGCCGAGCCGCACCCGATGCGCGAGCACGGCGCCGGCCCAGCGAGTTAGTTGGCCGCCCCGCTCTTGGCCGGGCGGTGCCGTTCCGGGGTGTTCTTCGGCAGGGCCTCGCGCAACGAGACCGAGCCGCCGCCGCCCTTACGCAGCTCGAACCGGTCGTAGAGCTCGCCCGACGCGGTGTACGCGGCAAGCTCCAGCCTGGCGCCGTCTACCGTGATCACCTGGTAGAGCTGGGTATCCTCGCCCGCGCGCACGGTCGAGATGCCGGGCTTGAGGTCGTACATCTTCTGTCCGCATACCGACACCACATAGACGGGCACGGGGCTCTTGCTTCCGGGCTCCGGTTTGCTGCGCGCGTACACGTGGTCGTGGCCCTGCAGTACCAGATCGACCTTGAACCGCTCGAAGATCGGCTTCCACGCGTCGCGCAGCTCCTTGTTGTCGCGCCCCTTGGCCCCCGAGTAGATCGGATGGTGGAACGTGATGACGGTCCACCGGTTCGGGTTGTCCTCCAGCACCCGGGTGAGCCACGGAACCTGCTCCTGTTGGCGCTCGCACGAGTTCAGTGAGATGACGCGCACGCCCTGGTAGTCGAACCAGTAGGTCGACTCCTCCAGGCCGGCCGGCCCGTTCAGCGGCAGCGCGAACTGGGGTTTCCAGTGGCGCGTGAGTTCGGACGGAGCACTCGGGTCCTCGCCGAAGCGGCCGTACTGGTGGTTGCCGGGCGTCGGTACGCTCGGGACCATCGCGTTGAGCCAGCCGCCGACTTCGTGCCATTCGCGCCACTCGTCGTCCACGTTCGCGCTGTTGGTGAGGTCGCCGGCGTGGACGATGAATCGGGCATCCGGCGCCTGGCGGAACGCCTGCCTCAGGACTCGCGCACAGGACGACAGCAGGTTGTTCTGCTCGTCCCCAAGGTAGATGAACGAGAACGGCGCCGGTTTGGCGGATGCGGTTCGGAACTGGTTCCACTCCGACCAGCGGACACCGTCTCCAACGCGATAGGCATAGAGCGTGTCCGGTTCGAGACCGGTCATGTCGGCCGAGTGGTACGCCGCTGTCTGGGTCCCGCTGAGGAGCGAACTGGAGCTAGCGGATACCTCCCGGGCACCCAGTTCCGGTCGGGGATCCGGGGACGCCCGGACGTACTGCACCTTGGGCCCCGTGACGCCGGTGTCCGTGCGCCAGGTCACGGACTGCGACCGGGCGGGATCGCCCTGCCAGGTGAGGATCACTCGGTCGGGATTGGCAGTCGCAGCACGCCGACCCGCGGGCGCCTGCGATAGCGCGGGGGCCGCGACGGTGAGACAGACGGCCAAGCAGAGCGCAAGGCGTCTGGCCAGCCTTCGTAGTGGCATAAAGGTCCTTTCGTAACCGAATGCGCATTGAGCGCCCTTCTGGGTGTTACACGATATTGGCAAGGACCGGTGGATCCTCGCCGAGCCCCTCTGCGCCGATCGAGCCTACTGCGGTGTGGCCTTGCGGACTTCCTCCGCGAACGTCCGCAGGTCTCGCGCTTGTGTCTGGGGACGAGGCAGCGCAATCTCGCCGTCCTCGATCAGACCCGCCCAGCCGTCCAGATCGTCTGCCGCGGCCTTTACCTGACCGATCGCTCCGTCGGGCGCGCGTCCGACCTGTACCAGGCGGGCGCCCCAGTAGGCATTGGCGACGGATCGGTAGATGCGCGCGACCTGAGCCGCGAGAGCGAGTCGCCGGCTAAGGTCGTCGTAGTCGAGCGCACGGAGCGAGGACCGGAGCGGCGCAAACTCCCGGCAGTTGCGGTCCGCCGCCGCGATCCCCGCGGCCTTCTCGGCCAGGATGGCGGCAACGGTGTTCCCATCCGGGTTGCGCAGCATGTCTTCGGTCACCCTCGCCGCCGGATCCCAGAGGCAGGTGCTCTTGCCCGCGATGCAGCCCGTGATCTCGCGCATGGACTCCGGCATGGCGGACTGGTCCTTTGGGGTCCAGAACCCACGGGTGTAATAGGTGGACTTGGCAAACTCCAGGCTGCGGGCCAGGATGGTCTGCAGCTGGCGCGCGGCGGCGGATCCGGGCTTCAGCTTGTACCGACGGCTCAGCCATCCATCGTAGATCGACTGCTCGCTCGCTGAGGGGTCGGCCATCAACCGGCTGCAGGCGTACAGGTTGATCTCGGAAGGCGTCCCTAGCGCCCGGTTCCAGGATGTGTCAATGCGCCCGACCGCCCCGACCACACCCTTGCGGACGCCGTAGCCGACGCGATATCGGAGGTAGCGTACGAGAGAGACGGGCACAACGGACTGCCCCCAGTACTCCCCGTTCAGGTCCAGTTCCAGCACCTGAGGGGTCCGGCCATACGCCCCGATCGAGAAGGAGTGCGGATAGAAGAGCTGGAAGTCCTGCGGTTCGGACTTGGAGTAGACCGTGATTCCCGGGAAGTCACGAAGCCCATCAACCAGCGCATGCAGCTGCTTCGGGCTGTGGTTGAAGTCGCGGACCCACAGGCCTCGGCCCATCTCTTTGGACACGACAGACTGCACCACATGCGTAACAAATCGGATTCTGGCGCCCCAGGTCAGGCTGTTCCAGTAAGGGTCGGTGATCCGGGCATCCCAAACTTCGGTCGGGCACGAACCGAACATGAGCACAACGCCTGCCACGGAGGGACAGCGCCGAAGCGCGCGCCGGTACTCAGTCTTTCTCGAATCCCAGAACGCCTTGCCGTCCGGCTGCGAAGGGTCCAGAACCAGATCATGGTTGCGGGTGTTCAGCTCGTGCGACCAGACATACGACTCGATGCCCAGACGCTTCGCCCGTCGTGCGGTCTGCTCGACTAGGTCGGCCAGACCGGGGCGCTCGAGTATTTCGTCGATGTTGGCGACGAAGCTGTGCGAGATGTCCAGGTGATTGATGCCGTAGGAGGGCGCCGCAGCAAGGACGCGGTCGATGTAGGCTCTGTCCGGTGTGTGGATGAGCCAGCCGCGCACCGCAAGTCCCGCAGCGTTGCCTGGGCCCGCGACGAGCGCCAAGCCGACCGCCACCAGTGCGGAGCGGAGGAAGCGCATGAGTGAGTTCCTTTGGGGGGGGCGAAGTGGCGCCGGCCAGATGGCCGGCGCCTGTGCGTGGGACCGGACGCGGAGCTAGTACGGCGGCAGGAGACCCGCGCAGGTCGCGTCGTCCAGCAGCGTGCCGCTGCCCGCGTAATACTTCTCCCCCCAGAGGAAGTTGTTGCCCAGGGTCTGCTCGAGCTTGTGGTACTTCACGTGGCCGTCGCAGAAGATGAAGTTAGAGCCTTCCATGTGCCGGTAGAAAGCCACACGGGTCAGCTTGTAGTTGCTGTCGCTCGGGCGGGCGATGGCGCCCTTGACTCCGGCCACGGTCGCCCGGCAGTAGGGGTTGCTGTTCGGAGTGTCCGGCACGAAGCCGGATGTCCCGGCGTAGCTCTTGAGGGTTTTGGCGCCGATCTTGTACTGCTTCTCGGCGATGATAATCACGCTGGCGGGCGTTCCGACGGAGGCCATGTTGACCGTACCGCCGTCATGCGCGGGCATGATGGCATAGTTCGGGATGTAGCTCAACGCCGGTACGGTCAGATCCATGTACCCGGAGCTGGACGCCGGCGGGGTCGGAATGAAGTCCGTCAGGCACTTGAAGATCGCGTTGTTCTTGACGTAGGGCTGGATGTTGTAGCACCACTGGTCGCGGCGGCCCGCGGTGGCGCCGCCCAGCTCATAGTAGTAGCCCATCGGGTACATCTCGTCGTAGTCGTTCACATACATCATGATGGCGGTGCCGATCTCCTTCTCGTGGGAGAGGCAGGTCGCCTTGCGTGCGGACTCTCTTGCCTGTGCGAATACCGGGAAGAGGATCGCTGCCAGAACCGCGATGATCGCGATCACCACGAGCAGCTCGATCAGGGTGAAGCCGTGCCGGGACTGTTGTCGGCTCATTGCGTGTTCACCTTTCCAGCGCCGTGCTGCCCGAGGAATCCGGTAGCGGCGCACGCCTGTGGCTTCGGGACTCTCAGACGGAGCGGAAATGAGGGTGACAGATGGGGATTAAGGGGTGGTTACCGTTAGGTGAAGCGCTGATTATCTCGGGCGGCCGGGACTCGATGGGCGGTAAGCCGGGCCACAGGCACAGAGGCGCGGTTGCGATGAATGCGGGTACTTAATCACGATTTCATGGGGGCCTTACCTGGTCTTAACGCTCTCCTGCTATCGTGGGTGCGAGGCGTGACGGCTGGAGGCGCAGCCTGGCGTCTCACCCACGCGGGGAGAGGCACGAAACAATGCGCATCGAGTTGGTGGTGTTCGACATGGCCGGAACCACAGTGCACGACGGTGACGCGGTGCACCGCTGCCTGGCAGGCGCACTCCTGGCGGCCGGTTTGGAGACGACACGGGATGAAGTCAACGCGGTGATGGGCATGCCCAAACCGCTTGCCATATCGAGTCTGATGGATCGCGATGCCGGACGGCAGTCCGACGCGCCTGGGTCCAGCGCCATGGAGATCCATGAGGACTTCCTGCAGCGGATGATGGCGTACTACCGCACCGATCCGGGCGTCCGTGAAGTGCCCGGGGCGACCGCGGTGCTCCTAAGGCTCCGAGAGCATGGCGTGAAAGTGGCACTGGGCACCGGCTTCAGCCGCCCGATAGCCGACGCGATCATCCAGCGCCTGGGGTGGTATGGCGGTCTGCTTGACGCCACCGTTACCAGCGATGAGGTGGCGCGGGGCCGGCCGCATGCCGACATGGTGCTGCGCGCCATGAGGCTCGTCGGCGTTCGTGACCCGCGTGCTGTGGCCAAGGTGGGCGACACCCCGTCCGACCTCTTGGAGGGCGTGGCGGCGGGCTGCGGCTTGGTCATCGGCGTAACGGCAGGGTCGCATACCCAGGAGGAGTTGGAGCGCCACCCGCACTCACACCTGATCCCCACCATCGCGGATCTTCCGCCGCTGGTGCTGGACCGCCGGCTCTTCACTCCGGGTCCCCTAACGACCAGCCAGTCCGTGAAAGCAGCCATGCTCCGAGACCTTGGGACGCGCGACGCCGAGTTCGTGGACAGGGTCCGCACCATCCGGCACCGTCTGGTGGACCTTGCGGACCCGCAAGGACAGAGCGAATACACGTCTGTCCTGATGCAGGGCAGCGGCACTTTCGGCGTTGAGTCTGTGATCGGTACCGCAATACCATGCAGCGGACGACTGCTCGTGTTGGCCAACGGCACGTACGGCGAGCGCATTGTGCAGATCGCGGCCACGCTCGGGATCGATGTCGGCGCACTCCGACACGATGAAGACCAAACGCCCACCGCGGACGAGGTCCGCGAAGCCCTCGACGCCGATCGGTCGATCACGCACGTTGCCATGGTTCACTGCGAGACGACGACCGGCATCCTTAACCCGATCGAGGAGATCGGACCCGTGGTGCGCGAAGCCGGCTGCACCTTCATTGTCGATGCGATGAGCAGCTTTGGCGCGATCCCCATCGATCTGCACCAGTGCTGCATTGACTATCTAGTCTCGTCGGCGAACAAATGCATCGAGGGCGTTCCCGGTTTCTCGTTCATCATCGCGCGCCAGGACATGCTGATGCAGACGCTCGGACAGGCGCGCAGCGTCTCCCTCGACCTGTTCGACCAGTGGCACGCGCTGGAGAGCGACGACGGGCAGTTCCGGTTCACTCCGCCGGTCCACGTTCTACTCGCGTTTGATCAGGCGCTCGACGAGCTGGACGCGGAAGGTGGCGTTGAGGGTCGCCTGGCCAGGTATCGGCAGAACCATCGAGCCCTGATGGCGGGCATGAAGGAGATCGGCTTCCGACCCTACCTCCGTTCCGAGGTTCAGAGCACGATCATCACCACCTTCCATAGCCCGAGCGAGTCCGTGTTTAACTTCCGTGAGTTCTATGACCGGCTCGCAGATAAGGGCTATACGGTCTATGCGGGCAAGCTGAGCCGGGTCGACACTTTCCGAATCGGTACCATCGGTCGACTGTCGCGCCAGGACGTCGAGGCCCTACTTAAGGCCGTGCGGGGCACGTTGGCCGACATGGGCATAGGCGAACTCTATCCGGTAGCATCGGCTGCATAGGCCCGAACGCCACGAACGCCACGAACGCCCGCATGCCGCCGGCCCCGAGCCGGCGCATCTTGGCGTCGTCGCTGGCGCGGCGCTCCCCCAGGCAGAGCCCCGGCCCGTCGAGGAGCCGGAAGAGGCCCTGGCGACAGCGGTCGGCTCGTACGGACGATGGGACCAATACGACGCCTCGGTCCTATCGGTCCCATCATCCGCTCCGACCCGCCTCTGCTATACTCAGGCCGCACGGCGCGGCGGGCGCGAGGAGGACGGCTATGCGTTCGGTTGGGTTCAGTTTGACGCTTTTGGCGGCCTTGGCCGCCTCGGCCACGGCGTCCACGTCCACGGGAGCGAGGGGCAAGCGAATGGTTGCTGTGGGTACCTACACCAACGGGCGGGAGCAGGGCATCTTCCTCTACCGATGGGACGACAAGACCGGCGCGCTGGAGGCCGCTGGCGCTATCAGCGGGCTGGAGAACCCTTCGTTCCTGGCGGCGTCGCCGGACGGCAAGCGGCTCTACGCCGTCTCCGAAACCGGCGCGGGCTCTGTGGCGGCCCTGGCCTGGCAGCCTGACGGCGCCCTCAAGCTGCTCAACAAGCAGGCTTCGGCGGGCTCGTACCCCTGCCACCTCTGCATCGACAAGGGCGGCAAGCTCGTCATGGCGGCGAACTACGGCTCGGGCACGCTGGTGGCGTTGCCGGTGAGCGGCGAGGGGCTGGCAACGGCCTCCTGCACCGTGCTGCACAAGGGCACGGGCCCCAACGCCCAGCGGCAGGAGGGGCCGCACGCCCACTCCATCAACGTGGACCCCACGGGCCGGTACGCCGTGGCCTGCGACCTGGGGACCGATCAGATCATCGCCTACAAGCTCGACGCGGCAGGCGGCCGGATCACGCAGCACTCCTTCGCGCAGGCCGCACCCGGCGCCGGGCCGCGCCATCTCGCCTGGCATCCCGGCGGGAAGATGGCCTTCGTCATCAACGAAATGGGCAACACGATCTGCTCGTACCGGTGGGACGCCGACGCAGGCACGCTCACGCAGCTCGGCTCCGCGCCGACGCTGGCCGCGGACTTCAAGGGAGCCAGCACCACCGCCGAAGTGGTCGTGCATCCCAACGGCCGCTTCGTCTACGGCTCCAACCGGGGCGAAGACACCGTGGTGGCCATGCAGGTGGACACGGCCTCGGGCAAGCTGACGGTGGCGGGGCGCGTGGCGACCGGCGGCAAGACGCCGCGCAACTTCGTCATCGACCCGACCGGCAAGTGGATGCTGGCGGCCAACCAGGACTCAAGCAGCCTGGTCGTCTTCAAGTTGGACCCGCAGACCGGGGTGCCGGCGCCCACGGGCGTCACGGTGTCCGTGCCCATGCCCGTCTGCGTCAGGTTCGTCACCGCGCCGTAAGCGCCGGGCGCGGCGGGGAGGCCTCCGATGCGCTTGTCACTCTTGGTCGTCGGGTTGCTGATCGGCTTCGCGGGCGCCGCGTCGGGCGCACCGGAGGGCCTGAGCGCCTTCAGCGGCAAGGTTCGTGGTGTGCCGGTTCACATGGTCACGGCGTCGTCGGAGCGCTACGCCCTGAAGGCGACCGCCGCGTCGGGCAAGGTGGGCGCCACCGCCGAGCTCGCCTCCATCGCCCGGCGTCGCGCCGCCGTGGCCGCCGTGAACGGCTGCTACTTCGATGCGTACAGCTCCTCGTCGGTGAAGCCGCCCTGGCACCACCTGATCCTCGACGGCCTGCTGGAGCACATCGGCGATGTGGGCACGGTGCTTGGCTTCGGGCCGGACGGCTCCTACCACATGGAGCGGCTGCGCATTCGCATCTGGGGCTCCGTCTCGCAGACCCGCGGCCGACCGGCCCGCTGGTGGGCCTACCGCATGAACACGCCACCCGCCGGCAGCGGCGCCTACGTCTACACGAGCCGCTACGCACGGCCCAGCACGCCGGCCGCCGGATCGCAGGTGGTGGTCGACCACAGCGTCGTGGCACGGGTCTCCACCGGGCCGGAGCGGATACCGGATGACGGCTACGTGATCGTCTTTACGGGCGGCGAGATGCAGCAGTGGCGCAAGTTCGGCGAAGGCGCGCGCGTGGAGATGGAGATCGATCACGGCTCCCCGAACGAGGACTTCTGGGCTTCGGCCACCGATGCCATCGGTTGCGGGCCGCGCCTGGTGGCCGGTGGCCGGGCGGCCTGCGATCCCGGCGCCGAGGGCTTCACCGAGGCGAAGGTGGTGAACGGCGCGGGCATGCGCGGCTTCGTGGGCGTGAAGGGCGACGGTTCCCTGATGCTGGGCGTGGTCGGCGGCACGCTGCAGGCTGCGGCAACAGCTGTGGCGTCGCTGGGAGCGGTCGACGCCTACTGCACCGACGGGGGGGCCTCGCGGGGCTTCTGGCTGCAGGGCCGCTACGTGGGCGGCAAGCCGGGGCGGCTGATCAGCAACGCCTGGGTGCTGGTTCCGCGTTGAGGCTCAGCCGCGGTCCAGCCGCTCCGTGACGGCCTGCCGCACGCGGTCGCCTGCCTCGTCGTCGTCGAGCGCGGCCACGGCTGCGGCGGGAAGGTAGCTCTCCCAGCGGCCGATGTCGAGCCTCCGCTCCGCACCCACCAGCGGCGTCCCGCGCAGGGGCAGGCCGTCGGCGGCCATGGCGGCGACGGCGTCCGTGAGGCAGCACTCGCCGTTGGCCTTGGGCTGGATGCGGCGCAGGTAGGGTATCGCTTCGGCGCCCAGGATCCACCGCGCGGCCACGGCCCATCGGCTGGGCGCGCGGTCGGGGTCGGGCTTCTCCACCATGTCCACCACGCGGAAGCTGCCGTCGTCGTCGAAGCCCTCGGGGCCGGGCGCCAGGATTCCGTAGTGGCGCACGCGCTCGGGTGGCACGTCCTCGCAGAGCGCTGTGCCCATGGAGCCGTGGGCCGTGTGGGCGGCGGACAGGCGCGCTGCCGGACCGCAACCCGGACCCACGGTGCAGTCGCCGAAGGCCGCCAGGAAGGGCTCGCCCTCGGCCCGCTCCGCGCCGCAGAGCACCGCGTCGCCCAATCCGCGCATGACGGGCTGGATGACGTACTCCACCTCCACGCGCCACTCGGAGCCGTCGCCGAAGTAGCGGCGGATCATCTCCTTGTCCGGCGAGATGACGAGGAGGATGCGCTCCATGCCCGCGCCGCGCATCTCCTCCACCACGTGCTCTAGGAGCGGCTTGCGGCCGATGGGCAGCATCTCCTTGGGGATCGCCCGGGTGATGGGCCGCAGGCGGCTACCGTGGCCCGCCGCCACGATCACCGCCTGCCGGACGCGCTTGCCGGACATGGGTTTAGAAGCTCTCCATCAGCGCTTTGGCGAACATGGCGTGGCCGCGGTCGTCGGGATGGTTCAGCGAGTTGACCTCGAGGGTGATGTAGGGGATGCCCTCCTTCAGCAGGTGGCCCCAGCGGAGCGACGTGTCGGCGATGGCCACTTTGTGCTTGGCGCAGAAGGCGCGGACGCCGGCGACGTAGGGCCGGGGGTCTTCCTCGATGCGGATCGTCTTGGAGCCCATCCAGTCCTGCCACACATAGTGCGGCGTGATGATGATCCAGTCGGCGCCGATCTCCTTGAAGCGCTGTTCCAGGTAGGTGTACTTCTCCTCGACCTGCTGCGGGTTCATCCAGCCGTCGTTGACGAACTCCATGACGATCAGGTCCGGCCTGCGCTGGATGACGGCCTTCTCGAAGTTGAACTCGCTGTCGGTGGGCGCCTGCAAGAAGCTGTCGCTGTTGCGGCCGCCCCAGCCGGCAGTGGTGAGGGTGATCCGGCTCTTGGGGTACTTGCGGCCGAGCATCTGCACGAAGACGTTCTGGTAGCGCGTCTCCACGCTGCTTGCCTCGCCGCCGGCGGTGACGCTGTCGCCCCAGGCCAGCACGCTCACCGGTTCGCCTGCGCGGAGCTTGGCCCAGGTGCGCGGCAGGAGCTTGGCGGCCGGCGGCGCGCCCTTGCGGACTGGCTCCGGGTAGCCGGCCTCAATGATCGGGTAGAGGTTCTCCGCGGTGAGCGCCTCGCAGCCGCCGGGCACCCAGACGTTGGCCACGACCGCTTCGCCCGCGCCCACGACGGGCGGCTTGGGCGTTGCGTTGTGCGGCTGGCCCTTGAGCACTGAGACGGCACCCTTGGCATCGACCACGATGGAGTCGATGCGGAGGAGGCCCACCTCGTAGTCCACCCAGACCGGCGTGCCCGCGGGCAGCGCCTCCATCCGGCCGAAGGTTCCCCAGCGTGGCTCCAGGCCGATCTCGGTCCCCACGCGAAGCCGTCCGCCCGTGCTTCCGGGGCCGCTCTTGAAGACGAGGGTGTCGGCCTTAAGGAGGTCGGGCCCGGTGGTTTCGCTGGTGATGACGGCCTTGAGCCGTGCGCCCCGCGTCCATGGAGCCGCCGTGGCGTCGTAGGGCGGTAGCGAATCGAACTTCTCGTCGGCGACGACGAGGCGCGACGCCGGGCTGATCGTCAGCGCCACCGGCTTGGCGATGCGCACCACCGCCTTGCCGATCTTGACGCTGCCGGGGCTCAGGCGCACCTGCCAGGCTCCTGCCAGCGTGAGGGTGGGCGCCGAGGCCTCGGACGAGGGCGGCAGGGCGGCGATCATGGGCACCAGCATCGTGGTTCTCCTGTCGGGTCGCTCCGGGCCTACTTCAGGTCCAGGCAGACCAGTTCCTTCTTGTTGCGGACCAGCAGCCGTCCCTGCGCCACGATGGGCGCCGTCCAGGCCTGGCCGCCCAGCGGCGCGATGCGGCCCAGTTCCTTGTAGCCGGATGGGCTCATGGCCACCTGCACCACGTCGCAGTTAGAGCCGTTCAGCACGATCAGCGTGCCGTCGACACCCACCAGGCCGCCCCACTCGAAGCCGCTCTGGCTCCAGACCACGCGGCCGTTGGCAGCGTCGATGCAGGCCAGTTCGCCGCGCTCGCCGGTGCAGTAGAGGAAACCGCCCGCCAGGATCGGCGTGGTAAAGCGCGACTGCAGATCCTTGTTCTGCCACCGGACGCTCGCCGAACCGCCGGAGACGTTGAGCCGTGCGCCGCCCGTGCCGTAGCCGCTGGTGACGATCACGGTGTTGTCGAGCACTCGGGGTGTGGCGGCGTTCACATCGTAGGAGGTCTGCCATGGATGGCTCCAGAGGGCGCGGCCTGTATCCGGCGCGATGCCCATCACCTGCTTGGCCGAGAAGATGATGTACTGCTTCTGGCCGTTCAGGGTCGCCACGGCTGGCGTGGAGTAACCCGGCCCGTCATCGTTGCCGCCGCGCCAGAGAACCTCTCCGGAGTTCCTGTCCAGGGCCACCAGGCAGGCGCCGGCCGCGCCGACTGCAGCCAGGACGCGGTCGCCGTCGATCACCGGCGAGGTGGCGAACTCCCAGGTCGGCTTGCGGGCTCCAGCCTCGGCCATCAGATCCTTGCTCCAGACCAACGAGCCGCCGGCGGCGTCGAGGCAGACGACCAGGGCGTTGCGGGTGATGGCGTAGACCTTGCCGCCCGAGACAGCCGGCGTCGACTTGCCGAACCCGTAGTTGGATCCGCCGGAATCAGGCACGGGGGTGGCCCACTTCTGCTTGCCCGTTGCCAGGTTCAGAGCCTTCACGCAGCTCTGGCCGTTCTGCACATCCAGGATGTAGACGAGCCCGCCGGCCACGGCAGGCCCGGCATACCCATCATCACCCATGGGCGCGCGCCAAAGCGCCTTCGGGGGCCGGGAAGCCCATGCCTTGTTGATGCCCTTCTCGCCCGACATGCCTGTGGCGGCGGGCCCAAGGAACTGCGGCCAGTCTGAGCCGCCCGACGTGGGCTTGGAGGCGGCCTGCGACTCGCTGGCGGCGGGTGGTTGTGGTGCATTTGAAGTAGACTCGGCGGGCCGGCTACAGCCGGTCGCAAGGGCTACGGCTAGAAGGGCTATGTTGAACGACCACGGACGGCGCATGCGGCACCTCCTGAGGTGGGTTTGGGACTCGGCGAAGTTTACCAGACCCGGCCGAGCGCAGGCTCACAGGCAAACCGGCTTCGTTACCGTCTTGGCATATTGCCGCTCACGGGGTAGACTCCTAGACGTCGGGCGTGCGGTGACGGATTTGCGAACGCCGGAATCTGAGGTACAGGAGCGGCAGCCAATGGCACGCGGTGCGGCAGGTGGCATTCAGCGCCTCATGCAGTTCTTTCTTCCCAAGGAAGAGGAGTTCTTCGGCCTATTCGAGCACATGGCTGAACGCGCCTATCAGGGTGCCCTGCTGTTGCAGGAGCTGTTCCATGGCGGCCGATCGGCCGAAGTGCTGCAAGGCCCCATCATGGACCTCGAGCACGAGGTCGATGACCTGAAGCACGAGTGCATCAATCGCCTCAACAACACCTTCGTCACACCCATAATGTTCGATCGCCAGGATATTCTTGACTTGGCCGACGAGTTGGACAGCGTGGTGGACTTCACCCGGGCCGCCGTCGATCGCACTGCGCTCTACAAGGTCACCACGGTGCCGCCGGCCGTCGTTGAGATGTCGGATATCCTGGTGGCGGCTACGTCGGCCATGCATGCCGCCGCCGGCAGCCTGGCCAAGCTTCGATCCGCGGAGACGACCTTCGTCGCCGAGGTGAACGCCCTTGAGAACCGCGCCGATAGCGTGCTGAAGCAAGGGCTGGCCGATCTCTTCGCCAACGAGAAGGACGCAATCACGATCCTGAAGTGGAAGGAGATCCTCGACTACGTCGAAGAGGCCATCGACCACTGCGAGGATACCGTCAACACCATCGAAGCCGCTCTCGTGAAGAACTCCTGAACATGGCGGACAGCGCCACGCATGCTAGAGGGGGCCACGGCTAGCCGCCTATGGATACCTGGGTCTGGGTCGTCGTCGTCCTGGCGCTCGCGTTCGAGTATGTCAACGGCTTCCATGATGCAGCCAACGCCATCGCCACCTCGGTTCTCACCCGCGCGCTCAGCATTCGCAATGCCGTTCTGCTCTGCGCCTTGCTGAACTTCCTCGGGGCCCTCTGTGGCCTCAAGGTAGCCACCACCATGGGCAAGGGCCTGGTGGACCCCGCCAACATCACGCATCATGTGGTTGTGGCCGCACTCCTGGGCGCCATTGTTTGGGACCTCATCACATGGCACTGGGGTCTGCCCACCAGTTCGACCCACGCCATAGTGGGCGGCATCATCGGTGCGGTAGCCGGTAGTTGCGGCATCCAGCACCTGCAGTGGGCGGGCACGCAGAAGGTCTTCACCGGGCTGATCCTCTCACCCATCGTGGGCATCATTGGCGCCACCATCCTGATGATCGCGTTCCTCTGGCTCTTCGGCAGGGTCTCCCCGACGAAGGTGAACCGGCGGTTCCGCCTGATCCAGGTGGCCTCCGCAGGCCTGATGGCCTTCAGCCACGGCAGCAACGACGGGCAGAAGTCCATGGGCGTCATCGCTATGGCTCTCTTCAGCAGTAGCCTTGCGGCGAAGGGAGCCCACGGTAGCGAGTTCCACATTCCCCTCTGGGTGATGATCTCTTGCGCCACGGCCATGGGCCTGGGCAGCGGCGCCGGCGGCTGGAAGATCATCAAGACCGTAGGCCGCAAGGTCATGGAGCTCCAGCCGATCCACGGTTGCGTGGCTGAGTTGAGCGCCGCGACGATCATCCTGACGGCCTCGCACCTGGGAGCGCCCATCTCCACGACGCATACCATCTCCTCGACCATCATGGGCGTCGGCATGTCGCGGCGGCTCAGCGCGGTGCGGTGGAAGGTGGTGGGCAATGTGGTCGGCGCCTGGCTGCTCACGCTGCCTGCCTCGGCCGGCATCGCCTACGGTTGCGTAAAGGGCCTGCAGTACTTCTTCCCCTAGGCGCGGCGCCCTTCATACGCCGCGCCTGATCGGAGCGTCCGCATGAAGGGTCTCCTCGCCGGGTTCGCCGGCCTCGTTGCCATGCTGCTGGGCCAGCCGTCGGCCTCGCCGGCCCTGGGTCCGGAGAACGTGGCGGTGATCGTCAACACCGCGTCGCCGGACTCCGTGGCCGTCGCCCGGGAGTACGTGCGGCTGCGGGGCGTCCCCGCCTGCAACGTCATCGAGTTGCGCGAGCTGCCCACGGGCGGCGCCGTGCCGGTGGCGCTCTTCCGCGACCAGATACTGCGGCCGATCCTGAAGCAGATCGAGGAGCGGAAGCTGGCCTCGCAGATCGAGGTCATCGCCTACTCCGCGGGGTTCCCCTACGCGATCGATACCTCGGCCGACATGGCAGGCAAGCCCTTCCCACGTTACATCACGCAGCCCGCCTCCATCACCGGGCTGACATACCTGTACCAGCCTGTGCTGGCGGCGGACATTGACTATCTCTCGCTCCAGTCCAACCGCTACTTCCGCAGGCCGGGCCGTGGCGAGACGGACGCGGCCTGGAGCGCCGGCGACAAGGAGCGGCAGCGGGAGACCTCCGAACTGCTCACCCGCGTGCAGGCGGCCCTGGGTGACCGCAGCAAGGCGCCGTCGTCCGAGGCGCTGGCGATGCTGCGAGAGGCGGAGACCGTGCTGAAGTCCCTGCGCCAGGGGCATCCCGGCCACCCGGAGACGCTCTACGACCTCGCCTGCGTCCTCTCTGTGCAGGGCAAGCAGGACGAGGCCATGGCCGCGCTCCACGCCGCCCACACTTCCGGCTGGCGCAACGCCACGCTCACCGAGGCGGACAGCGACCTGACGGCCCTGAAGCAGCGCGATGACTTCAAGCAGCTGATGACGGCCATGCGCACGGAGCCCGTGGCGATCCGCGAGCCGCTGGCGTTCAACCATGTCGACCGCTTCGCGGCAGGCGGCGTCGTCAGCGAGGCGCCGGAGGGCCGCGGCTACTACCTCAGCGCCATGCTGGCCTGCACGGGCGGCCCTGCCAACACGCTGGACGAGGCGCTGGCCTCCCTGCGCCGGTCGGCGGCGGCCGACGGCACGCGCCCGGCGGGCACCGTCTACTTCATGGAGTCGACCGACTGGGCGCGGACGGGGCCGAGGCAATGGGCCTTCGCCTCGGCCGCCTCGGCGCTGAAGAAGCTTGGCGTTAACGCCGAGGTCATCAAGGGCGTCCTTCCCGAGGGCAAGGCCGACGTGGCGGGCGCGGTCATCGGCATCGCGACCTTCGACTGGAAGGCCTCCGGCAGCGTCATCCTCCCCGGCGCCTTCCTGGACCACCTGACGAGTTGCGGGGGCATTATGGCCGGCGGCGGCGGGCAGACGCTCCTGAGCGAGTTCATCCGCAACGGCGCCGCCGGATCGTGCGGCACCGTGACCGAGCCCTACAACCTGCAGGCCAAGTTCCCCAACCCGTTCCTGCACGTCTACTACGCCCAGGGCTGCACACTGGCTGAGGCGTTCTACCAGTCGATCGGCGGGCCATACCAGCAGTTGCTCGTGGCCGATCCGCTCTGCAGGCCCTGGGGCATCGCGCCGAGGGTAACTGTGACCGGGGTGAAGGAGGGCCAGACGCTGGCCATGCGTCGTAGCGTCTCGGTGAAGGCGTCAGGCATGGGACCGTTCAGCCACCGCCTCTATATCGACGGCGTGGCCCGCGGCCCGGCCAACCTAACCGGCCGCTTCCTGCTCGACCCGAAGGCCCTATCGCCCGGCCTGCATGAGCTGCGTTTCGTGACGACGGCCGGTGATTTGGAGATCACCGGGCGGAAGACGATGTCCATCCGGGCGACGCGGCCCAGGTAGCCGCCGCGTCTGGTGGGCGCACACGAACAGAGCGGCGCCTCACCCGGATGGCGAGGCGCCGCTCATCAACTACTCCGCGGGAAGCTTACTCGGCGGCGGCGGCGGCGGCGGTGGTGGCCTTGCGGCGGCCCTTGCCCTTGGTCGCGCCGGCCGCGGCGGCCTTGGCGTCGCGAATACGGGACTTGATTCGCTCTTCCAGCCGCTTGCGGGCGTTGCGGATTTCCTTGTTGCGAACGCGCATTCGATGGCTCCTGATTGTTGGGCCTGCCCTTAGGCCCGGTTCCGGCGGCTGCACGCCACCAAGGGCTCGCACGACGGTTCCGCCTGCGACGGATGGAAAGTATAGCCCCATCGGAGGCGGCGCGTCAAACTGAGCTCGCGCCGCGCAGTGCGGGTCACATCCCCGGCAGCCCCAGATCATTAAGTGTGCGAGCGTCTAGGATCCGGTCGGCCAGGGCCTCGAGTCGGTCGGTGTCCTCGATCGACCCGACGCGCGCCACGACGGCAGCGTCATGGCGCCCGCAAGCACTGCCGGCGCCTGAAGGCGTTCCAGTCGTCTCCACGATATGGCGTGCGCGCCTTCTGCACCATGCTGGGACGGCGCCGAGTGTCATCTATGCCACTGGTTCATGTGTAACCCATGTCTCCGGTCTGTACCGGCGGCTAGCATCGTTGCTGCGTCCGTGCGTCACTCCTGCGGCTTGAGGAACCGGTCCAGCCAGGCCAGGTTGCGGCGCAGCCGGTCGAGGCGGAGGTCGGGCGGGCCGTTGCGCGACATCCCGTGGCTGGTCTCGGCGGGGTAGCGCACCATCTGCACCGTCTTCCGGCGCCAGCGGAGGGCGGCGAAGAGCTGCTCGGCCTGCTCGATGGGGCAGCGCAGGTCGCCGTCGGAGTGGATGAGCAGCAGGGGCGTCTCGATCCTGTCGGCGTAGGCCAGCGGCGAGAGGCGCCAAAGCTCGGCGGGGTTCCAAGCCGTGCCGGAGAACTCCTTATCGGGCTCCCACGGGAAGTCACAGGTGCCCGACATGCTGTGGAGGTTGGCCACCAGCCGGTCGGCGATGGCGCAGGCGAATCGCGTGGTGTGGCCCACGGCCCAGGCCGTCATGTAGCCGCCGTAGGAGCCGCCCATGATGGCCATGCGGGCCGCGTCGACCTCGGGCAGGGACGCTGCATAGTCGGCCAGCCCCTGGATATCCACCCAGTCCTTGCCACCCCACTCGCCCTGGATGGCCATGGTGTGCGCTTCGCCGTACCCCTTGCTGCCGCGCGGATTGCCGAAGACCACCACATAGCCCTGCGCAGCCAGCCACTGCAGTTCGTGGAAGGGCGTGCTTGCGCCGCCGTACTGGCCCGCGGGGCCGCCGTGGATGTAGAGGACGCAGGGGCGGGGCTCGGATGCCGATGTGACCCTCGGACGCAGCGCCCATCCGCGGACCGTGCCGCCGTCAGGCGTCGGCGCGTGGACCTGCTCGGGTATGGCGAACGCGATCTCGGCCATGAGGGCGCCATTCACATCGCTGACGCGGCGGAGGCCGACGTCGTCGCAGACCCAGGCCTCGTGGGGCTCCAGGGCGCTACCCAGCTGCAGGCCGATCACGCTGCCGTCGGCGGAGCGGGTGAAGGAGCCCAGCGAGCGATCCGGCGGCCCCAGGTACTCGATCTCGCCGCCCCGGAGGGGCAGGCGGGCCAGCTGCGTGTAGCCCTGGTAGCTGACCGGGAAGAGGAGCATAGCCGAGCCGGGCATCCAGGCGAAGGGTGCGCCGCCGCCGGCATCCTGCATATCGGAAAGGGTGACATAACCGACGTGGTGGTCCGTCGCCCCGGTCAGGTCACGCGCCTGGTCGGCCCCCTCGGCGGGCACGATGAGGATGCGGTCGTTGCGGCCGCCCCAGGTGTCGTCCACATCGGTGTGGCCCACATAGGCGATCCAGCGGCCGTCGGGCGAGGCGATGGGCGAGCGCTTGGGTCCGTCAGGCGCCGGGATGCGCGTGATCTCGCCGCCCGAGGCGGCGATGGCCCAGAGGTCGTCCAGCGTGCCGGTCAGGTCTGCGTCGTCGCGGCGGTTGGCGGAGACCAGCAGAGTTGCGCCATCGGGGGTCCAGCTCGGCGCGCCGTAGGCGTGGCCGTCGTGAGTCAGGGCCCTGGCCGCGCCGGTAGCCGCGTCGGCCACCCAGACCTGGCTACGGCTGCCATCGTGGTAGCCCGCGCCGTCGAGGCGGTAGAAGACGCGGTCATGCACACGTACTGGGTTGCTGAGGCCCTTCTTCTTGCGCTCCTCGGCGGCCTTGTCGGTGCGCTCCTCGGGCGTCCGACGGAAGGTGAAGGCCAGCCGCGTGCCGTCGGGCGACCAGGCCGGCGATCCTACCGAGCCCTCGGGTAGCGACGTGAGTTTGCGCGCCTCGCCGCCGTCGGCCGCGATGACGTAGAGCTGCGAGCCGGGGCCGTCGCGGTCGGAGACTAAGGCGATGGAAGCCCCGTCCGGCGACCATCGCGGCGAGCTGTCGCTATGGCCCGCGCCGGTGAACTGCCGCGACATACCGTCGGCCACATCGGCCATCCAGAGGGCGCACTCGGCCTTGTTCCTCTCGGTGTTGATGGTCCGGACCGTGAAGCAGAGCCGGCAACCGTCGGGGCTGACCTGCACGTCGCCCACCAGCTTGAACCGGAGGAGATCCTCCAACGCTACGGGTCGCTTGTCCATGTCCTCTATCCCTTCCCTGTCGCGCCGGCGGGCCGCTGCGGCGGCATGGGCGCGGTGAACGAGTAGCGGCCGGAGGGGGCGCGGAAGACCGTGCAACCCTCGCGCACGCCGATGCGCTCCGCCGGCTCGGCCGCCGCGTGGCGCACTTCGCGGGCATCGGCTCCCGGCGCCCATATCGTGGCCACGGTGTTGGGCGGCACCGTGACGTCGAGCGTCAGCGTCTCGCGCTTGATCTCCCAGCGCACGGCAATGGCCCCGTGCGGCGAGATGTGCCGCGCCGTCACCCAGGCCAGCCGCCTGTCGACATAGGGCCGCACAAGGAACGTGGAGAAGCCCGGCTGCGTGGCGCGGATGCCGGCAAGCCAGCCGTAGAACCACTCATCGGCGTGGCCCAGCATGAAGTGGTTCTGCGACCAGCCCCGCGTCGGCCCGTCCCACGCCTCGGTGAGCGAGGTGGCGCCATGGTCGATTTGGTACCCGTAGCTGGGGTGCTCGCGCTTGAGCAGCATGTCCAGCACCAGGTCGGACCGCCCGGCCTGCGCCAGCGCCAGCAACTCGTAGCGGAAGCCGATGTCGCCGGCCGATGTGTGGCCGTTGAGCCGCGCGATGTCGGTGATGAGCGCCTCCAGGGCGCCCGCCCGCTCGCCATCGGCTGCCACGTTCAGGGCCAAGGCCATGGCGTTGGCCGTCTGGCTCGTCTCGCAGAAGCCGGGTCCATCCGGCCGGCGGAAGGTGCGGCTGAAGGCGTCGCGCATCTTCTCGGCCTCGGCCTCCAGGCGTCGCGCATCGGCCTCCTGGCCGCCGGCGCGGCACATCTCCGCCGTGGCGCGAAGCGTCTCCACGCCGATGGCCGTGGCAGTGACGCCCATGGGCGTCTTGCCGGTGCCCACGTCGGCCCAGTCGCCCAGCCCGAAGTCGAGCAGGCCGTTCTTCGCCTTGCCTACGAGGTAGTCGGCGTAGCGGGTGGCGTCGCGGCGGTGGACCTGCAGGTGCCAGGTGTCGCCGGTAAACTCGGCAAGTTGCAGCGAGCAGAGCGCGTAGGCGGCGCCCCACTCAGGCGAGTCCCGGAAGCCGCCGGAGAAGACCGTGTACTCGGGTGCGATGTCGGGCACGAGGCCCTCGGGCGTCTGCGCCTCGCGGATATCGCGGAGCACCTTCTCCAGGGTCGCGCCCATGCGGTAGCTGAAGAAGAGCCCTGGGCCGACGAGGTAGTCCTGCTCCAGCCAGCCCAGCTTCTCGCGGTGCGGGCAGTCGGTGAGGACGCTCTTGGTGTTGCTGATGATGGCCCGGTCGATGAGCGTGTGGATGCCGTTCAGCAGCGGGTCGGACGTGGCGAACCAGCCGGTGCGCTCCATCTTCGGCGCCACCACCCGGAGGGCCAGGCTCACGATCACGGGCCTGTCACGCGGGGCGTCCGGACTATCGGGCTGGGCGCCTTCGACTTGTAGCCAGCGGCAACCGTAGTAGGTGAAGCGCGGCTCCCACACCTCGATGCCGCCGCCGCGGAGCGTGTACTCGAAGTAGCTGGGGCCGCCGGACTGCCCTTGGTCGGCCAGGCCGCTGTTCAGTCGCTCTGCCGGGATCAGCCGCACCTTGGCGCCGGCCGGCCCCTGCACGCGGAGCGACGGCATGGCGCTCATGTTCTTGCCGAAGTCATAGACGAACGCGCCGGGCTTCGGCTCGGTGACCGCCACGGGCGCCAGGCGCTCCAGCTCGACGATGGGCTCGGTCATCTGTGGGCGCAGGGCTCCGCCGGGGCCGTCGGTCACCACCGCCTTCTCCCAGACCTCGGCAGGCAGAAGGCCGGGGCGGTCCCAACCGCGCCGCTCGAGACGGGCGTCGTGGTCCTCTCCGCCGTAGACGCAGGAGAAGGTGATCGGGCCCGGCGCGGTCTGCCACGAGCTGTCGGTCCCGATGAAGATGCGCCGACCGCCGGGCATGTCGAGCACGAGCTGTGCGATCACCTTGGGCGGTCCGAAGGTACCGGTGAACTTGGTGTACCTGCCGCCGGCGACGTTGTACATTCCGTTGCCCAGCATGATGCCGATGCAGTTGGGGCCCTTGGTCACCATCCTCGTGACGTCATAGGGAACGAAGAGGCAGCTCTTCTTGTAGTTGGTCCAGCCCGGATCCAGGATGCTCTCGCCCGCTTTGCGCCCGTTCAGGCGCGCTTCGGCGTGTCCGAGGCCGCAGACGTAGAGGCGGGCCCGTAGCGGGGCGCGGCGTAGCGTGAACTCATGGCGGAAGAGGGGCATGGGTCCGGCCTTGGGCTTGGCCGGGTCGCCGGGCGCGCGGAGCCACCGGGCGTGCCAGTCGTCCTGGCGCATGGGCCCTGTTTCCCACCATGACCGGGCGGTGGCCGAGGCGCCGGACTGGTCCCACGCGGTCACGGACCAGGCGTACCGGCGGCAGGGGAGCAACTGCTCGCCCGCGTAGCGCACGCCGATAGTCTGCGGCGATGAGACGACACCGGAGTCCCACATGTCGCCGCGGCCCGACGCCAGGCGCGCCTCCGTGGAGGCCACGCGGACGCGGTAGCGGGTCTGGCGGATGCCTCGCACGTTCGGGTCGGCCGGGAGCAAGCGCCAGCTCAGGCGGGGACGCTGGGTCTCCTCGGCCAGTGGCGTCAACAGGCGTTCACAGCGCAGGTCAGACGGCACAAAGTGGGCGCGCGCGGCCTGGCCGGCGGCAGGACGGCCCGGCAGCATCGCCAGGGCGAGAAGGAGCGGGGTAAGCATGGGCGAGGGACCTCCGATGGTGGACCCTCACCTGTTCGCCGCGCCGGCGCCGGACTCCTGCCCCGAGACGGGTCCATGCGGCCCCTGCTGCGGTAGACTCGCCACACAGGTGCGAGCGGGAGGTAAGGGCATGCGAATGAGGGCGATGGGGATCGGGATAGCTGTCTGTCTGGCGGCGGTGGCCATGGGCCACGCCGCGGCCGGGCCAGTGCCGGTGGAACGAACCGCCTACGGCAAGGCGCTCTTCCGGCTGGAGGCCAGGACCGCCACGCCCGAGCCCGACGCGGCGAAGCGGCAGGCGGCGGAGGGCGCAATGGCCCGCGCGGGCATCCAGGCGCGGTGGATCGAGATGGTCGATACCTCCGGCAACGCCCTGCTCGATACGCCCTACTTCCCCGGTCCGGGCCCGCAGGCCGCCCGCTACGAAGCCGACCTGAAGGCGTGGGTCGCCGAGATCAAGGCGCAGGGCATGGCCGCCATGTCGTGGCATCCCCTCACCTTTAACAGAGCCGGCTACCGGGCGCACCCCGACTGGCGCCAGCAGTTCATCGAGCCCTACCCGGTACCCGGCGAGGAGGAGCTCTTCTGCTGCATCAACACGGGATACGGCGACGCGCTCATCGCCTACTGCGTCGAGGTGGTCAAGCGGCTGGACCTGGACGGCATCTGGTTCGACGGCTCGGTCTGGACGGGCATCTGGCAGCGCCCCTACCCGCTCTCGTGCTGCTGTGCGGCCTGCCAGACCCGGTTCAAGCGCGATACCGGCCTGACGCTGCCCGCCAAGCTGGACTGGGAGGACCCGGCGTTCCGCGAGTGGGCGGCATGGCGGTTCGACGTCTTCGGGCGGTACGTCGGCAAGCTCGCGGCCGCCATACGCGCGGCCAAGCCCACGGCGGCTGTGGCGATCAACCACTACCATCGCCCGGGCATCCCATGGCGCAGCGCGGTCCCGCTCGACCGGTATGAGGCCGACATCATCAGCGGCTCCGAGGCCGGGCCGCTGGAGCAGGTCGATCTGACGGCGCGGCTCTGCCGCGCCTATGGGCGGTCGCAGTCCGAAGTGTGGCGTCCGCTGGATGTGGCGGGCGAGCCGGCAGTAAACGCCGAGCCGCTGGTGCAGCACGCGCTGACAGCCTACGCGGCGGGCGGCATGCCGTCGTTCGGCGGCGACCCGTTCAACGCTCGAACGGCCCCAACCGCGGCCGTCATGGCGCCCATCATCCACGCCATCGGCCCCTTGGCGGGCGGACGAAGCCTGACACCGGTGGCCCTGCATATCTCGCAGCAGACCGAGACCTTCCACTACGCCCGCGGCGACACGCCGGGTAGCGCTTCGGCGCCCTACTGGAGCTCGCTGCAGGCATGGACCACGGCGCTGGGCGAAGCGCACCTGGCCCCGGAGTACCTCTTCGACCGCGACTTCGCGCCGGCTCGCCTGGCGGGGTACAAGGCGGTGCTGCTGCCCCTCTCCGTGAGCCTCACCGACGCGCAGGCGCGCACCGCCCTCGCCTATGCCCGCAACGGAGGCACGCTGCTGCTGGGCTGCGGCGCAGGCACGGCCCAGGCGGACGGAGAACCCCGCTTCCGCGGCGCGATGGAGCTGGCGTTGCGCTACGCCGGCACCGGCTCGCCGAGGCCCGACGGCACGGACACCTCAGCGGCGCTGATGCGCGCGGGCAAGGGCGTGGCGTTCGTGCATGAGGGCGTCCGAAAGCCGGTCCGCTTCTCCAGCCCGGCTTGGAAGCCGATGATGACGGCCGACGGCAAGCCATGCATGGCCGAGCGCGCCTACGGCAAGGGGCGAGTGATCCTGCTTGACGCCGACCCGGCCCGCACCGCCGGGCGCGACCTGGCCGTGGGCGGGCGCACCACCATCGCCTTCGTGCCGCAGGCGGCCTCGGGCAAGTGGGCCGCCGAGTTCGGCGACGACGCCGTGGCGCCGGAGACCTACTACCCCGACATGGAGACCCGCCTGCCGCACTTTGGCCTGCCGCGCTGCACCGGCGGCGCGCTGGAGTTGGACGCCTGGCTGGGTCCTGAAGCCTCCGCGGCTGTGGAACTGCGGTCATCGCAGGGGCCGCTGGAAGGCCCGACGCTGATGCTCAGCGCCAAGGACGGGCTGCAGGCCCAGGGCCGTCCCGTCTGCGCGGCGCCGATTTCGGGCTGGTTCCACCTGCGCGTGGCCTTCGACTTCGCCGCTCCCGGCGCTGCGGCGGCCTACACCATCACCGTGACGCTGCCCGACGGCACGCGCCAGGAGGAGCGCAGGCCCTGCGGCAACCCGGCGTGGAAGGGCATGGACTGGCTCGTCATCTACGGCGCGGGCACGCAGAAGGCCACCTTCCGCATCGACAACGTGCTGCTGACCCGCAGGACGGCGGCGGGCGGCAGTGAGGTGGCCGTGCGGTACGACTTCGAGGAGGGCCCGAGCGGCGCCTCCCAGCCGACGCTGCTGCGGACCGTCATGGGCCTCCTGCAGCCCCGCATCCCGCAGGCGGTGCGCGTGGCCGCTCCGACATCGGTACGGTCGGGCCTGTTCGCCTCGACGGCGGGGATCGTGCGGGTTCATCTGCACAACCGGGACGGCTTCGTGGCGGGCTTCAAGGGCGCGACGGGCCCCGAGGCGGTCATCGTCACCCAGCGGCCGGTACGCTCGGCCCGGCGGCTGATCCGGGGCGGGCAGGCCAAGGTGGCGCCGCGCGGCGCGGGGTCCGAGGTGCGCGTGGGCCCCGTGGGCCTCTATGAGGTGGTGGAGCTGAAGCAGTAGGGCGATGGAGAGGAGTGATGCGATGCGGCCAATGGGCGGAGCGGCGCTGGTGGCGGCCATGATGGCGGCGGGATCGGCAGGTTCGGCGTCGGCGGGGCGCGACCCGGCCATGGAGGCGCTGCTGGTGCGGCTGCACGCGCTGGCCGCGCCGGTGGTCGAGAGCGCGCGTATCGTGCCCGGCGGCAAGATCCCCGGCCTCACCAACACCACCCCCTACACGCTCCGCATGCCGGGCGGCAATGCGGGCTACCCGGCCTTCTGGGTGCGCGACGCCGCGATGATGCTGGGCGCGGACTTCATCGGCGCCGAGGAGGTCGAGGGTTGGGTTCGGCTCATCGCCTCGGTGCAGGCGGGTCCGGAGGCGATCCGCCTGGCCAACGGGCTTACCGTGCCGCTTTGGTCGATCCCCGACCACATCACGCTGCAGGGCTCGGCCTGCTGGTATCCCGGCGCCTACGACGGCCCGAACCAGGGCGACGGCACGTTCGGGTTCTTGCCCCCGGCTGACGACGCCTACGAGCTGGTGCGCATGGCCCGCGAGCAGCTGCGCCTGAGCGGCTCAACGAGCTTCCTCAAGGGCGACGTGGCGGTGCGCGGCGGCCGGTCAGACGTCTGGGAGATGCTCGAACACGCCTTCGCGAGCGTGGAGGCGGGGCCTGACGGGCTGGTGGTCTGCAGCGCCGAAGAGGGGCGCACGCGGGTGGACTGGGGCTTCTGCGACACGGTGCGCAAGACCGGCTCCTGCCTGATGCCCTCGCTGCTCCGGTGGCGCGCGGCCAACGAGATGGCCGAGATCGCCAGGGCGCTGGGCCGCCGCGCCGATGTCGCCCGCTACCGAGCCATCGCTGCCCAGGTCAGGCGCGCCGTACCGGCAGTCTTCCTGCGCGAGATGGGCGAAGGGCGAGCCATCCTCCTCTCGGCCACCGGCAAGGGCAAGCGGGACGACGTCTGGGCTTCGGCCTACGCCGTATGGCTCGGCATCCTCCCGGCCAGGCAGGGAGACGCCGTGGCGCGGGGACTGCTGCGCCTCTACCGCCAGGGCGGCACGGTATTGGAGGGGCAGGTCCGCGCGCTGCCGCCGGACGGCCCCTATGGCGGGTTCTGGGACCAGACCGTGGCCGCGCCGGGGACCTACCAGAACGGGGCCTTCTGGGGCACGCCCACGGGCTGGATGGCGCCGGCCGTCTACCGCGCCGACCGCGAGGCCGGACGGCGGATGCTGCGCGAGTTCGTCGAGAGCGTCGAGGCCAACCGGGCCAAAGGGGCGCCCTGGGAGTGCTTCAACCCGGAGAAGGGGCACTACCAGAACCCGCTCTACTGCGCCACCGTGGCCCTGACCTACTCGGCGATCCGCCAGGCGACGAAGTAGGGGCTACCTGGCCAGCGTCACCTTGAGTAGCTGCAGCCAGTAGCGCTGGCCGTCGACATAGGTGATGTAGATCACCTTGCCGCGCTGCTCGCGCATCTCGGGGTGCTCCTTGCCGGCGTAGCAGAAGGCCTTCTCGAAGGCCCGATGCGGCGCGCCGATCTCGGCCAGCGTCTCGAACGGCCCCCAGGGTTGCGGCGCCAGGCAGAGGCGGACCTTCTGGTCGATGCCCACGGAGTGGACGGCCAACCAGCCGCCCAGATAGTCGTTGTAGGCCACCGTGAGTTCGCTGAAGCCGCTGAGCCCCTCCACGGCCGCGGCAGCCGAGGGGTCGGCCTGCCACGCGCCGTCGGCTCCCCGGTAGCGGTAGGCTGATCGATCGGCGACGGAGGCCGCCGGCACGCGGGCGATCACCCCGGGCTTGCCGGGCGCACGGCCATCCACGCCGTAGACGTAGAGCATCTCCCCCTGCTTGGCAACAGCCGCGCCGTAGAGGGGGCCCGCGGCGGGCCACCACAGGTCGGAGCCGCCGGCCTGGATGCGCTCCAGCGTCAGCGCCTCGGGGTTCGTTGTCGATGCCGCTGCCAGTCCGTGGCCCTCGGTGGCGAAGTCGAAGGGGCCCGGGCCGTGCGTGCGGATGCGGGCGTAGAACTGATAGAGGCGATGCGCGCCGTCGGCGTGGTGTGCGCCGAAGAGCCAGAAGCGAACGTGGTTATCCTCATCGGGCCGGTTCGGAAGAAGCGGACGCGCAAGACCTGTGGCGGGGTCCGTAAGGACTGTGTACCTGGCCAACGGAGCCGTACCCGGTCCGCGGCCCGTGAGGAGGCCGCAGTTGCTCACGCCGCCCACGTAGGATTTGGCGGGATCCGTGGGGTGGAGGAGGAAGACATCGCCGAAGACCCAGAGCGTCCGGCGGCCGATCGGCAGCGAGTAGCCGCAATCGACGCCGCTGATGCCGGCCTGGTTGTCGGTGAAGAGCAGGCCCCCATTCTCCACCTTCTCGACGTGCGGCGCGGCGGCGACTGCACCCGACAGCGCGGCCAGCACAGCCAAGGCCGGCACCATAACCATTTCACCCTCCCACATGCACGACGGCCCGGTCCACCCCATCGGTGAACCGGGCCGCCGCAAGCCGAGATGCCTTGGGCGCTACTTGGGCGTTGCAGACACTTCGGCGGAGTAGGCGCTCTCCACCGTGCCCACCAGCGCGGTCACCCGGAAATAGTACTTCACACCCTTGGTGAGACCGCTGATGGTGGCCTTGGTCGTCTTGCCCAGCGTCGCGGCCAGTGTGTAGGGACCGCCGCTGGTGGTGGAGCGGTAGACCCTGTTGCCGGTGACGCCGACGGCGGTTGACTGCGTCCACGTCAGGCTCACGCTGGACTTCCCGGCGCTTGCCCTGACCGATGTGGGCGCGACAGGAAGCGCCACAATCGGCCTGGCGCTCGCCTCGTTGGAGTCGGCGCTTTCGCCGGCGGCGTTGGTGGCGGAGACCACATAGTAGTAGGTCGTGCCACCGACGACGCTCTTGTCCGTGTAGCTGAGGCTGACGCCGCCGGAAGCGATCACCGTATAGGGACCGCTTGCCGTCGTGGAGCGCTTCACGTTGTAGGTGAGCGCGCCGGCTGCGGAGGTCCAGCTGAGGGTCACCTGCCCCGAGCCGGCCGTGGCGGCGAGGTTGCCTGGTGCGCCCGGTACGGACTGCGACGCGCCGGCGGCGACCATAGCCTTGAGGACGTTGACGCGGCCTGCACCGGTTGCCAGCGTCCGGGTCTGGTACGAGTTGTAGGCATCGACATTGCTGACGATGATGGACTTGAGCTGCGCGTTCGTCAGGCTCGGGTTGAACGAGAGGAGCAGGGCCGCCTCGCCGGCCACGTAGGGAGTAGCCATGGAGGTGCCGGACATGGTGCCGTAACCCAGCACACCGGCCGTCGTGGTGTAGGTAGGCAGCGTGGAGAGGATGGCGTCGCCGGGCGCGGCCGTCTGCACCCAGGAGCCGTAGTTGGTGTAGGAGGCCAGCGTATCGGTGCTCGTCGTCGCGGCTACGGCCAGCGACTCGGGATATCCGGCTGGGTACTGGCGGATGGAACTGGCGTTGTTGCCGGCAGCGGCCACAACGAGGCAGCCCTTGGACCAGGCGTATGTCACGGCGTCAGCCAGCGTCTGGGTGCTTCCGCCGCCGACGCTGAGGCTGAGGATTCGGGCGCCGTGGTCGGCGGCCCAGACGATCCCATCGGCCACGGTGCTGGAGTTGCCCGCGCCGGCTGCGTCGAGGCACTTCACGGGGAGGATCTTCGTGCCCACGTCGGTCTGAGCGGCCGAGCCGGTCCAGCCCGAGACGCCGGCCACGCCGACGCCGTTGTTGATCTGCGCGGCGGCGATGCCGGCGCAGTGGGTGCCGTGGCCGTGGTCATCCATAGCCGTGCCGGCGGTGAGCGTCATCGCGTTGTAGCCATCGACGACGCCCTGGGCGTTTCGAACCATCTTGCCGGCGAGGTCGGGGTGTGTGCTGTCCACACCCGTATCGATCACAGCCACGGTGACCGGGGCATTCGGCTTCCACAGGTCCCAGGCCGGCGCGGTCTGCGTCTTGCTGTGGGAGTACTGGTTGCCGAAGTAGGGATCGTTGGAAGTAGAGCAGGTCGCCATGGGCAGGTCGGGCTCGATGTAGGCTACCTCGGGGCGGAAGGCCAGGTTGCGGGCAAAGCCGCCGACCTGACCGGCCGGCATGGTAACTACCACGGCGCCGATGCCGGGCCGGCCGATGGCGGTCTTTGCGCCCATCTGCCGGCGAGCCTTCTGAGCAAAGCCCTGCACGTCGTTGCCGGCGCGAAGGCGGATGATGAACTGGTCGGCATGCGCCGTTCCGGCGCTGAGAGCAAATGCCGATGCAACCACGGCTGCACGGCTGAGCAGCCTCGCGATACCTCGCATGTGTTTCCCTTTCGCTCGGGGCGGCTTCCGTACGGGGAGCCCGCCGTGCCGCGGCTGGCCTGTCTCGCGTCCCAAGCACCATCGTGCCTAGTAGAGGATGTCCCGAGGCGCGATGATACCGGTGGAGCCGAACCGAGCGGAACGGATAGGAGGCAAAAAGGGGCAGGAATAACGGTCTGCTAACGGAGCAGGTGATCTCCGAGGATCTTGAGCCCGATGCCGATCAGCACCAGGCCGCCCACCAGTTCCATGCGTTCGCCGAACCGGGCGCCCAGGCGAGCGCCTAGGGCCATGCCGAGAACCGTCATGGCGCCCGCCACGATGCCGATGATGGCCGACGCCTGCCAGACCACGACCCGGAGCATGGAGAAGCTGACGCCCACGGCCAGGGCATCGATGCTGGTGGCGATGGAGAGCGAGACCAGCGAGGCGCCGCGGGTGGGGTCAGAGGCCTTGCGCTCCTCGTCACCTTCGCCGTGGAGCGCCGCCCAGCAGGCTCGCCCGCCGATGGCGGTCAGGAGCCCGAATGCCACCCAGTGGTCCCACGACTGCATGGAGTCGCGCACGGAGAGGCCCGCGAGCCAACCCAGCGCCGGCATCATGGCCTGGAAGAGGCCGAAGTGGAACGAGAGGCGGAAGACCTGGCGCGGCGAGGCCTTGCCGAGCGCCACGCTGCTGGCGACGGCGACCGCGAAGGCGTCCATGGCCAGGCCTAGCGCGATAAGGAGTAGTTCAGCCAGGCTCATAGGTGGCGCGGCTCGGTGTGTCCGGAGGCCATCGGCTACTCGGTGCCGGGCGCGCCGGTGCGGTAGAGGCCGAGCGCGGTCACCATGGGCGGCGCAAGTGCCTTCTCCAGCGTTAGACGCACGCGGTCCGCTGTGACGGGGCGCATGCGGTCCAGCTTCTTGCGGCCGATGGTGGTCCCCTGCACCAGGGTGCGCCACTCGCCATCGACGCGGGCCTCCACGCGGTAGGCCTCGACGCGCTGGCTCCGGGAGACCTGCTCCTGCGTACAGACGACGTCGAAGGTGACCGGGGAGCCCAGGTCGACCTCCGCGCTTGCCGGCAGGCCGCCGGAGACGGACCAGTGCGTGGAGGGCCGCCCGTCGGTCAGCGCGCCGCCTTTGCCCGCCGATGCCGTCACTCGCTTGCCCCGCGCCAGGTCTTGGCCGAACATGCGCCGGACCGCCGCGCCGAACTCAGCCAGCCGCGCCACGTCGGGGTCGGCCAGCACTCCGTGCCGGTTGGGCGGCACGTTGAGAAGGAGCATGCTGTTGCGGCCGACGGAGCGGAAGTAGATGTCGAGCAGGTGGTCCAGCGGCTTCACGCGGGCGTCTTCGGCGGGATGCCAGAACCAGCCGGGCCGGATGGAGACGTCGCACTCGGCGGGCCACCAGGCCTTGCCGTCGACGACAGCGCGGGCGCCGTTGGGCGCGGGCTGGATCGACCACTCGGTCTCCCGTGCGTAGCCGTCTTCGTTGCCCACCCAGCGGATGTCCGGCCCGCAGATGGCGATGAGCGCCTTGGGTTGCCGCTTGCGGACGGTGGCGTAGAAGTCATCCCATGCGTACTCCTGCCGCTTGCCGTTGGGGCCTTCGCCGCAGGCGCCGTCGAACCAGACTTCGCCTACCTCGCCGTAGCGGGTGAGCGCCTCGTCAAGCTGGGCGACGAAATGCTTGTTGTACGCCGGCGAGTCTCCGTAGCAGGGCTCGTGGCGGTCCCAGGGCGAGATGTAGATGCCGAGTTTCAGCTTGGCCGCGTGGACGGCCTTGGCGAAATCGCCCAGCACGTCGCCCTTGCCGCCGCGCCAGGGACTGGCCGCCACAGAGTGCTTCGTGTGGCGGCTGGGCCAGAGGCAGAAGCCGTCGTGGTGCTTGGCTGTGAGGATCAGGTACTTGAAGCCCGCCTGCTTGGCGGCATCGACCCACTGCTCGGCGTCGAGCGACTCGGGATTGAAGATGGCCGGGTCTTCGGTTCCCTCGCCCCACTCGCGGTTGGTGAACGTGTTCACCCCGAAGTGGAAGAACACGCTCAGCTCGGCCTCTTGCCAGGCGAGTTGCTCCGGCGTCGGCACGGGCAGGCGCGGATCATCGACCATCGTCATCCCCCGCGGCGCGGCTGCGGCGCCCAATGCGCCCGCCAACACCGCCCGCCTGCTGAACCGCCCCGCCTGCTCCGCCATATGGCACCTCGCCGCGCCGTGGCCGCAGGCGCTGCGGGTCTATTGGCGACCGGCGGGGCGGAATCCTGCCTGCGTGCGGCCTCAGGGCTTCCAGCGGAGCGCAGCGGCGCGCTTGGGCGTCACCTGCTCGACATGCCCGTCGCAGAAGCCGACCGTGGCCTTGCCCTTGTGGCGGTAAGCCAGCTTGCCCTTGGAGCCCTCGTAGAAGAGGACGAGCCGCTCGGGGTGGACGATCTTGCTCATCTTCTTCGCCGCGACCGCCGGGTTCATGGAGTAGGCTGCCGGAGCCCCTCTGGCGTTCGGGCAGGCGAAGAGCTTGGCGTCGCGGCTGTAGGGCATAAGCCGCGCCTTCAGGTTCGTCGGCGAGAAGGCGTAGAGGTCGTTGAAGTCGGCGGCGCACATCATGGCGGCGAGGCAGAGCTGCTTCACGTTGGACATGCAATCCGGCTTGCCGGGCGCAGCGGCGCCGGCGCGGGCCTCGGCGGCGCCCTGGGCCATCATCTCCTCGAAGCGGACGAACATGGATGCCATCATCGTCAGCACCGGATAGGCCTGCTGTGAGTTGGCGGACGGGCCCATCAGCTTCATCAGCTCGACAAGCTCCATGGGCACGATCTGCCAGGCGCCGCCGGTCCGCTTGAGCTTCACGGTCTCCTCGGCCACGAACTTGGCGTCGGCGGGGGCCTTGAGCTTCTCGGGGTCCAGCTTCACCTTGGCCGTGGCGTTGTCGCCGTCGGCCTTCACCTCGATCGCCGAGATCGCGAGCTCGGGCATGCCCCCGGTGTTCTTGCCCATCTCCTCGAGCATGGCGTTCTTCTTGGCGCCCGCCACGCAGGCCACCAGCGCGTCAAGGTCGAACCGGTTGAACGCGTCGACGAAGGTGCGCACCGTGGCTTCGGGGGTGGAGCGGTCCGGGGCCTTGGCCTCGGTCTGCGCGAGCAGGCAGGCAGGCGCGAACGCCAGGAGCAGGGCCGGAAGAGCAATCAGTCGCCTCATCGCACGATCCTCCTTGGGGTGTACAGACCGACTACACGGCCAGAAGTGTACTGGTTTCAGCGAAGCATCAATGCATCGCGCGATGTGACGCGTCGGCGTGTTCTTCGCCCGCGCAGGGAGGGTATCTGGTCGGACGGGGCGAACCTAACGATGAGATGCCGAGCGGACGGACGGCCTGTCTCCGCAGCACACGTCCGCGAAGCCCTGGAGGAGTGAGATGACACGCTTCGGTACGACCAGCCGCCGCGAGTTCGTCGCGGCTTCGGGTGTGGTAGCCCTTGGGCTCATGGGAGGCGCTGCAATGTCTGAGCAGAAGACTTACAAGACCAAGCTGCACCGCGCGATGATCGTCGGCAAGCCTGACGAGGCAGCGCTGCGGCCGCTGAAGGATGCCGGGTTCGACGGCGTGGAGACCACCGCGCTGCTACCCGAGGACGAGGCGAAGCAGTGCCGCGAGATCGCCGAGCGCATGGGCATGCGCATCCACTCGGTGCTAGCCGGATGGGACCCGGGCGTGCTGGAGAAGGCGCTGATCGCTGCCGCCGGCTTCGGCGCCGACGCGGTCCTCATCGTGCCGGGGCGCATCGGCGGCATGGCCATGCCCGAGGCGTGGGAGTGGGACATCCGCTTCGACCCGAAGACCGGTTACCTGAAGCAGGTCGTCAGCGGCGACAACACGAAGTACGCGGCCTACATCGAGGCGCATGACCGAGCCACCGACCAGGCCCATGAGGCGATCAAGCCGCTGGTGCCGCTGGCCCAGAAGCTGAAGGTCGCCATCGCCATCGAGAACGTCTGGAACAACCTCTGGGTGAAGCCGGACCTGCTCATGAACCTGGTCGCCTCGTTCCGGAGCCCCTGGGTCAAGGTCTACTTCGACGTCGGCAACCACGTCAAGTACATGGTCCCACCGGAGCAGTGGATCCGCACCTTCGGCAAGCACCTGTCGAAGATACACATCAAGGACTTCAAGCTGGCCGCCAACGGCCACGTCGGCGACTGGGCACACCCGCGCGACGGCAGCGTCAACTGGCCCGCCGTGCGCGACGCCCTGGAGGCCGTGAAGTACAACGGCTGGCTCACCATCGAGGACGGCGGCCTGTCGCTGACCGAGTTCCGGAGCCGCTTGGACGACATCATCGCCGGGAAGTAACCGAGCCGACGCTGGTTGCCGGCCGGGTTCGCGGGCCTCACGGAGGCCCCGGGGCCCGGCCGGCCCTCATCACCGCTGTTCCTTCGCAGCCTCGGCGGCGATCGCCTCGTAGCGGGCGATGCCCTCCCGCGCTTCGGCCACGGCCTGGGCGCGCTGCTCCGCGTTCTGGAAGACGCCCATGGCCTCCAGCCGCCGCACATGCTCCTGCAGGTTGGCCGCGAAGAACCGCGCGTCGTCGGTGCGCTTTACCTCGCGCCCGCCCACGCGGGTGTAGACGGCGCTGGTATGGGCCACATCGGGCGACAGGACGGCGTTCCAGACGCCGTTCCGTGACGCCCTGGCGCAGAACCACCGGCTCTCGTCGGCCCGCACCTTCAGCCGCACCGTGCAGCTCCGGCCCTGCGTCCGCACCGACTTCAGCACGCGCCCGTTGGCTACGACCTCCACGACGCCCAGCGGGTCGCGCGACAGTGCGCGCACCTCCACATCCACCATGGCGCCTGACGGCAGGTCGAGCGTGTCGCCCGGCTCGCGCCCATTCACCCTGAGCAGCAACAGCGGGCCGGATGTGGTGAAGGTGCGGCCGCCGCGGACGGCGTCGAGCCAGCGCGCGTAGGTGTAGGGTAGCGGCCGGCCGGAGGCCCGGGGCATGCGGGCGTAGACGCGCGCGCAACCCACCACGCGGGCCGGATGGTCGCTACCGTTCGATAGCCCGATGTGGATGCCGCAGTTCAGGAACCGGTAGTAGGGCTCCGCGTCGAGCTGGTCGAGGCTGTCCGACAGGCCCAGGACCACGTTGGCGGCCACTGCCGAGGCCATGAACGGGCCCAGGTTGTGCGCCTCGATGCTGATGCCGCCCTGCCGCCGCGCCTGCTCGATGATCGGCCGGTTCGTGGGCCAGTCCGGCGTGCCGGCCGGACCTCCGCTGCCGGCGCCGGCGGCGATCGGCTCGATAAGGCGCGTCAGCCCCAGCAGGTTGATGTGCCCGTAGTGGTTGTCGTTCCGGTACTCCTCGGCCATCTGGACATGCCAGGCGTCGTCGCACATACCGGGCACGGGGCCCATGGGGTGGTGGTCCGGCTTCACGAAGGCGCCGCCCTGGTCGGCCGGGCGGTACTGGTAGAGCGTCAGGTTGTTCACGACCCTGACATCCTCGGCGCGCTGCACCATGCCGAGCAGGCCGAGCTCCTCGTTCACGTCCCAGGTGTTGCGCACCCAGTGGACGTGCGTGTCGCCGGAGACCCAGCCCATCTTGCGCAGGTCGATGAAGCGCCGCAAGGACAGCGTCACGGAGCGAGTCTCCCCGGCCCGCAGTTGGACGCTCAGGTGCGCGCGGCCATACTCGAAGCCCCTCTCCAGCGTGATCCGCGTGGCGCCCGGCGGCGTCACGACGTCGAAGGAGCCGTCGGAGTAGAAGAAGGGCAGGCGGTAGGAGGCGGGCCGGAAGACGACCGGCTTCTCGGAGATCGTCGTGTTGGCCTTGAACGCCTCGCCGTGCCGCAGGACGCCGTCGCTCCCCTGCACGGTGACGCGGCCCGGCCAGGGCTTGCCCGTCTCGGCGTCCAGGATGCGGCCCCGGAGCAGTGCCGGGCGTTCGACCACCACGGGCAGGCGGAGCGTGCCCGCATCGCCCAGCCGCACCTCCACCGTCTGGCTGCCCGTCCGGTCGGGCGTCCAGGGCGCCAGCACCCAGCGCGCGTCGTCGGTCTCGCGCCGCATCGGCGGAACGGTCACAGGCGCCAGCGCCACCCCCGCGATGCTCGGCTGGATCGTCACGTCGGCGGCGCCGCCGTTGGTGAGCCGGAGCGCCACGTATCCCTCAAGTCCCAGGGCTGCCCGAAGGGGCTTCCGCGGCTCGGATCGCAGCCCGCCGGCGCCCACCTCGATGCGGACGGCCTGGTATTCGCGCTCGACCTGCGCCAGTGCGTTCCGCACGGCCTGCTCCGCGCCGGAGACCTCGGCCGCCGTGGGTGGCGACGGCCGCCAGGCCCAGACAACCTGGTATACCGTCTCAGCGGCGGCCATCGCCTCGGACTGGCGCGCCGTGGGGCAGCGCTGGGCCAGCTCGCTGACAAAGCGGTACGAGTGCTCCAGGAAGGGCGACGTGACGTTGGTCTGCGGCGGCGCGGCAGGCAGCTGGTAGGCGAACTCGCCGTGGGCGCGTGTTCGGGCCGGAGCCAGCGCGGCCACGGCTGCGATGAGGAGAAGGGCCGGCAGGCCCCGGTCGGCGCGTGTGGTCTTCATCATGCCCAAGTATACGTCGCGACGCCGCGGCAACTCGCCCGGCGCGGCTCGCATCCGCGTCCGGCAGAAGTAGACTAGGGGTGTACTCCGCGTGCCCGCAGAGGGCGGCGCCACGCGCGCAGGTCATGGAGGTGACCCGATGACGACATCTAGAAGCGCCTCGCGCCGCGAGTTCGTAGCGGCCGCCGGCGCGGTGGCCCTGGCGGCGCCGGCGGTGCTGCGCGCCCAGTCGCTCAACAGCAAGCTCGATGTGGCCATCATCGGCTGCGGCGGGCGCGGCGGCGGCAACATGCAGGAGATCGCGGCCTGCGGCGAGAACATCGTCGCCCTCTGCGACGTGAACCGGGGCAACCTGGAGTGGGCCGCTCAGCAGTTCCCCAAGGCCAGGGTCTTCACCGACTTCCGCAAGCTCTACGACGAGTTCACCAGCTTCGACGCCGTGGCGGTGAGCACCTGCGAGCACACCCACGCCTTCGCCACGCTTCCCGCGCTGAAGATGCGCAAGCACGTCTACTGCGAGAAGCCCCTGACGCATAACGTCTGGGAGTGCCGGCAGATCCGCCAGGCCGCCCGGGCCGCCAAGGTTGCCACGCAGATGGGCACGCAGATCCACGCCGGCTCCAACTACCGCCGCGTGGTTGAGCTGGTGCAGAGCGGCGCCATCGGACCGGTCCGCGAGTGCCACGTCTGGGTCGGCCGCGCCTGGGGCCTCCAGAGCAAGGAAGCCGCAGAGCGCAACGGCGACATCGTCTACGTCACCGACCGCCCCGCCGAGGCCCAGACCCCGCCGGCGCAGCTGGACTGGGACCTCTGGCTCGGCCCCGCTCCCGTCCGCCCCTACAACGAGGTCTACTTCCCCGGCCCCAAGTGGTACCGCTGGTGGGACTTCGGCAACGGCACCATGAGCGACCTGGGCAGCCACTGGAACGACCTGCCCTTCTGGGCGCTGAAGCTCGACGCACCGAAGACCATCGTCGCGTCCGGCCCCATGGCGGCGCACGCCGAGATCGCGCCGGCCACCATGCAGGCGACCTACACCTACGGCGCCCGTGGCCCCCTGCCGGCAGTGACCCTCACCTTCTACCAGGGCGAGCTGCGCCCGCCGCAGTGGATGGCCAAGCAGATCCCGCAGTGGGGCAGCGGCGTTCTCTTCGTCGGGGAGAAGGGGATGCTCCTGGCCGACTACGGAAACCACATGCTGCTGCCCGAGGAGCAGACCAAGGACTTCGAGCGCCCGCCGCACAGCATCCCCGAGAGCATCGGCCACCACAAGGAGTGGACCGAAGCCTGCAAGACCGGAGCGCCCACCACCTGCAACTTCGAGTACGCCGCCGGCCTCACGGAAGCCAACCACCTGGGCAACGTGGCCTACCGCGCGGGCGAGCTGCTCGAGTGGGACACCGCCAAGCTCAAGGTGACCAACACCCGCGTGGCCGACGCCTTCATCCGCCGCCGCTACCGCAAGGGCTGGAAGCTCACGTAGCACACAGGCCCTCGTCCCGCCCCGACGCCGAAGCGCCCCCGGAAGCCGAAGCCTCCGGGGGCGCTGGGTGCGTATTCGGTTGGGGCGTTGGGCTACGGTGCGACGGTCAGGGCGCCCGATGCCGTGCCGCCGTTGTAGTCGGCATCCGCCGTGAAGGTCACCGTGAAGGGGAAGGAGCCTGCCGCGGCCGGGGTGACCGTGACGGTGGCCCTGCCCGATGCGTCGGTGGTGGCCGTGGTGTCGAGGCTCGTGCCGGCGCACTGGAACCGGAGGGACTTGCCGCTGACGGGCGTCAGGGCGCCGTTCTTCTGGTACCAGTAGAAGTAGGCCGAGAGCGAGCCCGCCGTGGCCGCCTTGCCGGTGCGATTGATGGTGTATACGTAGACGTTCCGCTTGGCCGCCGCGGTGAGGCTGGCCGTGCCGGTGGATGCGGCGTAGGTGGCGTCGCCCAGGAAGCGGGCGTTGATGGTGTAGGTCCCCGCCGTCGCCGGAGCCGTGGCCGCCAGGGCGGCCTTGCCGTTGGCATCGGTGAGGCCGGAAGCCGCGGTCCAGGAGCCGCCGTTGAACTGGAACTCCACCTGCTTGCCGGCGATGGCCGACGTGCCGGTGGTGGAGCTTGAGGAGGCGCCGAGGTAGGCCACGAGGCCGATGGCGTCGGCGGGGCCTGCGGTCAGCGCTACGCAGGTGACGGCGGTGGCGACCAGCGCGGTACAGGTGAGGGTCCCGGCGCCGGTGGATCCGTCGACGCCGCCGCCGCCGGCGAAGCGGCAGTTGATCGTGTGCGCTCCCGCGGCCGGCGCGGTGAGGGTCAGCGTGGCGTAGCCGCCGGCGGTGCTGGTCAGGATCTCAGAGGGGATCCAGGCGCCGCTGTCGATCTGGAACTCCAGCCGCTGTCCGGCATAGGCCGAGCCGGACTTGGTGAGCTTGGCGCGAAGGGTGATGCGGGCGCCGGCGGTGGCGGCCAGGTTGTCCACGGTCAGCGTCGATGTCTCGCCTCCGAGGTTCAGCTTCACCACATAGACATCCTGGTCACCGCCGTTGGCGGTCTGGTAGGCGCCGGGCGTTGTGGGCCCGCCCCCGAACCGCCCGGCAACGTAGACGCCGCTTGCGTCGACGGCAACCCCCGTTGCCTGGTCCCAGCTTCCGACATCACCGCCCAGGAAGGTGCTGTAGAGCAGGTTCGATCCGTCGGCGCTGAGCTTGCTGAAGACGCCCTTCACCGAGTTACCGCTGTTGGGGTGCGTGGTCTGGTGGGCGCCGGGCGTTGTGGGATAGGTGGTCGCCGCGGAGGAGCCGGCCACATAAGCCGCGCCGGAGGCATCCACCGCGATTGCGAGCAGATGGTTATCATAGAAGGTCTGGCTCGTGCTGGAGCCGCCCAGGTAGGTAGAGTAGACGAGGGAGCTGCAGGCGGGGTTCAGCTTGGCCACGAAACCGCAATTGGAGTCTGCGTTGATGGGCCTCGTAACCATGTAGGCGCCAGCCGTCACGGGAAGATCGGTCGATTTCGTAAGGCCGGCCAGGTAGATATTGCCGCCGGCGTCACTGGCGACGGCGCGGGAATGGTCGTCCCCGGAGCCGCCGAAGCAGGTGCTGGCGACGAGCGCACTGCCCGCCGCGTTCAGCCGGGTCACAAAGCCATCGCCGGCCGCGTCTCCCGTGGTCTTGTAGGCGCCTGCCGTCGTCGGGAAGTCGGCAGAAGCGGTGCGGCCCGTCACGATGGCGTCGCCGCCGGCGACGGTGATGCCCGTGGTGCTGTCCATGCCGCTACCGCCGAGCGCCGTGGCGTAGACCAGAGCCGAGCCGGCGGGGTTGAACTTGGCGACATAGCCGTCCCAGCTCCCGCCACTGGTGGTCTGGTAGGCGCCCGGCGTGGTAAGCACGAGAAACTGGAAGTTGCCGCAGACGTAGGCGCTCCCAACCCCGTCCACGGCGATGCCGGATACAAAGTCGATGGTTACCGTACCGAAGTAGGTGCTGTAGACCAGCGCGGCGCCGTCGGCCGCGAGGCAGGTGACGACCGTGTCGAAGTCGGTAGAGCCGCCGTACCTCGTTGTCCGGTAGGCGCCCGGAGTAGTGGGCCAGGCGCCGCTCTTCGTCTGGCCGCACGTGTACACGTTGCCGGTGGGACCTAGCGCCACGGCCGCGATGTTGTCATCGACGCCGCCACCCAGATACGTGCTGAAGACGAGTCCGCTGCCGGCGGCGTTGAGCTTGGTGACAATCCCCACTGTAGCGGTAGGGGCGCCCGGTTTGGTCGTCGAGTAGGCGCCGGCCGTAGTGGGATAGTTCACGGACCCGCTAGTGCCGACCCCGACGACGCAGCCCGTGGAATCCACGGCGATGGCGGTACACATGTCGCTTCCGGCGCCGCCCACGAACGTGG
>CAJBBX010000105.1 GCA_903951425.1 uncultured Chthonomonas sp. | reverse complement strand
TGCTGCTCGCCGCCCGAGAGGGTGCCTGCCGACTGGTTCACGCGTTCCGCAAGCCTCGGGAAGAGCTGGAACACGCGGTCGGTGTCCTGGCGAACCTGCTCATGCTTCCCGTGGTGGATAAAGGCGCCGAGTTCGAGGTTCTCGCGCACGGTCATGTTGGCGAAGATGCGCCGGCCCTCGGGCGATTGGGCGATGCCGTCATGCACGAGCCGGTGCGCGGGCGTCCGGGTAATCTCCTTGCCTTGGAAGTGGATCGACCCGCCGGAGGTCGGCACCTGGCCGCATATGGCCCGAATCGTGGTCGACTTCCCTGCACCATTGGCGCCGATAAGTGTCACGATCTCGCCCTGGTTCACCTCCAGGTCAATCTGAGACAGCGCTTCGATGGCTCCGTAGCGCACCGATACCGAACGAAGCTCCAGCATCAGTCGGTCTCCTCGCCCAGGTACGCGGCGATCACCTTGGGATTGGCACGAATCTCCGCAGGCGCCCCCTCTGCGATGAGCTGGCCGTAGTCGAGCACATAGATGCGCTCGCAGATGCCCATCACGACCTTCATGTCATGCTCGATCAGCAAGACCGTGACGTCGAACGTCGTCTGGATCGTACGGATCAGCTGCATCAGGTCCTGCTTCTCGAACGGGTTCATGCCGGCGGCGGGCTCGTCCAGAAGCAGAAGCCTGGGCCGGGTCGCCAGCGCGCGCGAGATCTCCAGGCGGCGCTGCAGGCCATAGGGCAGGTCGCAGGAGCGCGTGTCCGCCACCTGTTCAAGGCCCATAGCCGTCAGGCACTCGCGCGCCAGGCCATCGAGGCGAGCGTCATCGGCGCGCTGCGCCATCGTATCTACCATGGCTGAGAAGAGGGATGAGCGCGCGCGGAGGTTCACCGCCACCTTCACATTTTGGAGCGCCGTCAGCTCCCGGAACAGGCGGATGTTCTGGAAGGTCCTCGCGATGCCCAGGGCTGCAATCCTGCAGGGCCGCAAGCCTCGCGTGTCCTTGCCATCGAACAGCACAGCGCCCTCCGACGGCGCGTAGACGCCGGTCAGCAGGTTAAAGAGGGTGGTCTTGCCAGCGCCGTTCGGGCCGATCAGCCCCACCAGTTCACCCGTGTCGACGTGGGCCGTGATGTCGCTTACCGCAGCCAGACCTCCAAACCGCCGGGTGACGCCGCGAAGCTCCAGGAGGCTCATGGCTTGGCTCCTCCCGCTCGTCGGCGCCCGAGGAGGCGCCTGAAGGTCGCGAAGCTGATCTCACCATGCCCGAACATGCCCTGCGGCCGGGTCAGCATCACGACCACCAGCATCGTGGAGAAGATGACCATCCGGTAGTCCTGCATGAAGCGCAGGAACTCCGGCAACGCCGTCAAGACGATGGCCGCAAGCAGCGAGCCTGACACACTCCCGGTGCCGCCAAGCACCACCATGGTAGTGATAATGATCGACATGTCCATGCCGAAGACGTCCGGGCTGATGGAGGTGAAGTAGTGGGCATACAGGACGCCCGCCACGCCCGCAAACGCAGATCCGACCACGAAAGCCGTCACCTTGACGCGGGTGGTATCAACCCCCATGGCATCGGCCGCGATCTCATCCTCGCGAACCGCCAGCCATGTGAGGCCGCGGGTGGTACGCATCAGGTTGCGCGAGAGGGCGACGACCGCAACCACCAGGCCGAAGACCCAGAAGAAGGCCAGGTCGCCCGAGCCGACCAGCGTCGGGATCCCCGTGAGGCCACGCGCGCCGCCCACGGCGTCGATGTTGAGGATTACCACGCGGATCACCTCGCCGAAGCCCAGCGTAACGATGGCCAGATAATCGCCGCGAAGCCGTAGCGACGGCAAGCCCACCACGACGCCCGCGACGGCAGCCGCGGCGGCTCCCACAACGATGGCGATCAGCAACGTCAGCGTGTCGCCGAGCGGAGTGCCCAGGTGAAGCAACGGGAGGTACCGGACGGCGATGGGTTGCCAAAGCACGGTCCACGCCGCGCCGACGTAGGCGCCCACGGCGTAGAAGCCCGCGTGGCCGATGGAGAACTGCCCGGTGATGCCATTGATCAGATTCAGGCTACCCGCCAGCGTCATGGCCACGCCGCACTGGATGACGACGAGGAAGACGTAGGTATCCAGATTGGCGCTGAGTAGCTTACTCACAACCGCCAGAGCAGCAATGCAGCCGACCACGGTGACCGTCCGGAGCGCGAGCCAGCGCATGGGCTACACCTTCTCCGGAACGTGCCGGCCCATCAAGCCCGCAGGACGCACGAGCAGGATGATGATCAGCACGCAGAACGCGATTGCGTCGCGGAACATTGAGAGGCTGGAACCAGCCACGAACGACTCTGCCGAACCCATCAGCAACCCGCCCACCATGGCGCCGGGCAGGCTTCCGGCGCCGCCCAGAACAGCCGCCACGAAGGCCTTGAGCCCGGGCAGGAGGCCGAAGAGCGGGGTGATCTTTACGTGGGTCAGCGCGGCCACCATGGCGCCGCCGGCGCCTGCGAGGGCGCCGCCTAGCGCGAACGTGAACGCGATCACTCGGTCCGTGTCGATGCCCATGAGCTTGGCGGCTTCAATGTCGTGCGAGATCGCCCGCATCGCCTTGCCGGGCCGCGTGTACATGACGATGTACCGAAGCGCCAGCATCAGAAAGACAGAGACGCCGAGGATGGTCAGCTGGCTACTTCCCACCATCACGCCGCCCGGCAGCGTATATGTGTGCTCGGGCAGGATGTTCGGGATGAAGTTCGGGTTGGCCCCAAAGACCAGCAAGCCACCGTTCTCCAGTAGGAGCGAGACGCCGATGGCTGTGATCAGCGCGTTCAGCCTCGACTCGCTCAGCTTCACCCGTCGAGCCAGCCAGGCTACCAGCGGCCGCATGGCGAAGCCCACGCCCATGCCCACCGCAACCGCGACCAGCGGTCCCCACCCGCTGAAGACGGGCATGAAGAGGCCTGTGATCGGGAAGCCGAGGACAAGGCCCCAGAAGTGCGCATCCGCCTTCTGGAGCCCGTTGCGAAGAGGCCTGTACGCGAACCGCTCAATCAGCACGCCCATGGCCGAGCAAATCGCCATGGCGAGAAGCAGGGCCACCACCGCCAGGGCGATGTTGGCGCCGGCCGCCTCGGGATGTGCGGCAAGATCCTTGAACGGGAGCCAGCGCGTGCAAGCGTAGAAGCCGACGAACGCGCCCACCATGTAGACGTCGCCGTGCGCGAAGTTTATCAGGCGCAGGACGCCGTACACCATGGTGTAACCCAGGGCTATGAGCGCATAGAGGCTCCCCAGCTGAATGCCATAGATGAGCTGCTGGGCGATCTGCTGCATCCTACTGGCCCAACTCCTCGGGCCGGTAGGTCTTCTCCACCCGGAACACCTCGCCGTCGATGCGGAGGATCAGGGCTTCCTTCCGCGCGTTCCGGTTCTCATCCAGGGTGATAACGCCGGTAACGCCCTTGAAGCCCTTGGTCTGCGCAATCGCATCGCGGATGCCCGGGCCGTCGAGCTTTGACGCGCGCTTCATAGCGTCGACCACCAGCCCGGCGGCATCGTAGCCCAGGGCCGCCAGCGCGTCAGGAGTCTCGTTATACTTCTTCTTGTAGTTCTCGATAAACGCCTTAATCTCCGGCAACTCCAGCTCACGTGAGAACCGATGATTGCTGAAGAAGCAGCCGTTGAGGGCGGTGCCGGCTCCTGGCACCAGCTTCGGCGAGTCCCAGCCATCACCGCCCAGTATGGGCACGTTGAGGCCGATCTCGCGAGCCTGCCGAGCGATGGTGCCCACCTCGCTGTAGTAGCCGGGGCAGAGGATGGCATCGGGTCCGGTCGCCTTCAGGGTGTTCAACTGCGACTTGAAGTCCGTGTCGCCTTCCTGATAGGACTGTTCACCCACCACCTTGCCGCCCTGCTTGATGAAGCTCTTGGCGAAGTTATCGGCGAAGGCCACGCTGTAGTCGTTCTTCATATCCTTGAAGATAGCGGCCTTCCGGTAGCCCTTGTCGTACGCAAACTTGCCGACGACGGCGGCCTGAAAGTCGTCCGTGAAGCAGACGCGGAAGATGTAGTCTCCCTTGCGCGTGACTTCCGGGTTCGTGGACGAGGGGCTCACCATGGGCACCTTGTACTGCTGGCAGACCGGCGCGGCCGTCATGCTCCGGGTGCTTGCCACCTCGCCCAGGACTGCGACGGCCTTGTTCTGGGTCACGAGCTTGGTGACCACGACACGGGCCTCATCGGCCTTGCTGCGGTCGTCCTCGGTGATGAGCTTGATCTTCTTCCCGTTGATACCCCCGGCGGCATTGGCCTCGTCGATGGCCAGCAGGACACCGTTGTGCGTGGAGACGCCGAACGTAGCCGTCGTGCCGGTCAGGGAGGCGTACTCCCCGATGATGATCTCGTCCGAATCAGCGGCCGAGCCGCCTTGCTGCTTGCATCCGTTGAGCCCGATCGCGAGGGCCAGGGCCGCCAACAGCCCCAAGAGCTTGCCGCCTGAGCGTGTCATGGTGTGTTCTCCAAGCGTGACGCGCTGACCGGTTCAGGAAGAGTGGCAAGCACCTCCAGCCGGGCCAGCAGGATGTCTACTCTGCTCACGGTTCCGACGAGCCGACCATCGGCCGTCACAGGCAACGATGCCTCCGAACCGGACGTAAGGCGTTCCCAAGCAGCTTCGGCGCTGTCGGTCTCATCCAGGGCGCAGACGCTTCGCATGGCCGCGCCGAGGGCGGTAGCCGGTCCCAGGCCTGACCTGAGCGCTGCACTGACATCGTCTGCCGTCAGCCAGCCCAACAGGCGGACATCGCCGTCCACCACCGGCAGTTCGCGAAGCCAGTACGTATCCATCAGGCGGATCGCCATCAACAGGGAGTCATCGGGGCCCGCCGCGGTAGGGTGCGCCCTCATGCAACCGAACACTGTCATGCGTGCCGCTCCCCTGATCCGCCGCGCGTGTCTGGCGCAGACAGGATACCCGTTGCAAGCGGCCGACCTGAAGTCAGGCGCCCTATGGCCGCAACGCACAGCAGCGCCGAGAGCCCTAGCAGGCCAAGGCAGGTCAGATAGATGCCGACCTGCAGCGAAGGCGGACGGTACCGTAGCGACACCTCTGACGCGTCCGGCGGGACGCGAACACCGATGAACGCATGGTCTGCCCTGACGATCCGGGCCGCACGCCCGTCCACCCGCGCCGTCCAGCCGGGAGCCAGCGCCACGCTGACGACGAGTAGGCCGGGGCCTGTGCGCCTGCCGAGGCGGACCTGCATCTCGTCGGCGCGCACCTGCCGCACCACGGCTTTTGGTGCAGCGGCACGGACGGCATACGGCCCCGGACGCGGAAGGTCCACAGGCGTCGACACGATCGCGGTTGTGTTAGCGTCCACGTCAGGCAACGTGACTGACCCGGCCGCCCAGTGGGGATCGCGCACGAGCGCCATCGGGACCCACCGCGCGCGGGTGCCCGAGAGCGGAGGTTCGGCCACATTCACGCCGGGCAACCGTTTCCCACGGGCGCCCGAAAGCGCGACGCGGTCACCCAGCGGAACCGCCACGGCCCCGACATCCATCAGCGCCAGGAGTTTGCCCACGGTTGGGCTGGACCGTGCGAAGGCCTTGCGCGCAGCGCCGTCCAACTCCGTGGCGGCATGCAGCGGCACGGGCTCGTACCCCCCCGCCTCCTCAATCCCCCACCGTGATCCGAGGTTCGGCGTGGCGCTTCCTCGCAGGGCGTCGATATAGCTCCCGCTGGGCGGACCATACTCCTCGTAATTCACCAACCGACGCCAGACGCTCTCCCGGTTCACGCTGTAGAGCCGGCCTGCCGGGGCGGAAGCCATCGCGGTCGGCCTTGACGCCATGCGCCGTGCAAGGTCGCGGTGGATCAGCGGGTTGAGCGTGGAGGAGAACGCCCAAAGGTCGACCAGTGCGATGGCGACGACCACACCCCGCAGCCACTTGGGCACACCGGTCTCGCGCACACGCCTGACGCCCACGGCGGTGAGCACTGCCAGGCCGAGGGTCACCAGGAACGTGAACCGCGCCGGATCATGGAAGAGGCTCAGGCCAGGCAGGACGTGGAACGCAACGGCGTAGAGGCCGCCCCACTGCCCAATCGCGAGGATCATCGCCACAACCGTCAGCGCCGCGTAGAAACGTACGGCGCGGCGACGGCGGCCGCTCCAAGCGCCGAACACGGCTAGCCCGAGCGGCACGATGCCGACGTAGACGCAGGTCTCCCACATGTTGCCTGGGCCCCAGTAGTCGCCTGCCCCCGGGTCGCCAAAGTGGCGCGGGGCGAAGAAGTTGACGATCTGGGAGGGATGCATCACGAACCGGTCGGCCTGGCGCAGGCTCATATGCTCCCGTGATGAGCCCGCCGCCATCTCAAGCGTGGGGGCCATCTGGGCACCTGCCAGCAGGCAACCCAGCACGAACCCGCCTCCGAGCACCAGCAGGCAGGGACGCACCGAACCTCCGTGGCGACGAACCGACAGCACGCGCAACGCAGCATAGGCCCCCGCGGCCAGCAATGAGAGGTACGCAACCTGAGCGTGGCCCGCCAGGAGCAGCAATCCCAGTGCAAAGCCCACACAGGCCGCCCCCAGCGCGTTGGGGTGGTCGATGCCCCTGCGCACGGCGAGCAGCAGCCACGGCGTCCACGCCATAGCCTGCGTCATTGTCGGGAACTGCAGTTTGGAGATCGCGAACCCGCCCGCCGCGAAGACGCAAGCGCCGAGGAACGCGCCCAGCGCACTACCAGAGAGACGGCGCAGGTAGAGCATGGCGCCGACGGCACAGATCACCACATGGGCCAGCGCGCTGACGGTAAGGTAGACTTCCGGCGACCGACCGGGGAGCATCACGGTGCCGGGATAAAAGAGCCAGCACTGGGGATTGGCCGCGAGCGGTTGGCCGCAGAGGACGAAGGGGTTCCAGAGCGGTAGCCTGCCGTTGCGAAGCTCGCGGGCCACCAACTGCTCCATGGGAGCGAAGTAGAGCGAGATATCGCCCCAGTAGAGCACTTTGGCCTGCAGCGCCACGGGCCAAAGGACCGCGTAGCAGAAGAGGCCGACGCCTACGGCGGCCACTATGACGTGTTCGGTGCGCCGATCTAAGCGGTACACTGGCGCAACTCCGGGTGGAGGGGCTGATGCGATCGACAGTGGGGATCATCCTGGGCACCGGCGCGGAGTCGACGGTAGCTCGCCTTGGCGCGACCGGCCATCAGGTGGGCACGCCGTATGGTGATGCGACGGTCTACCGTGCATCGATCGGGAACGCCGATATCGTGCTTGTCCCCAGACACGGCCTGAACCACTCCCGCCTCCCCCACCGTCTGAACTACCGATCGGTCATCTGGGCGCTACGCGCCACAGGAGCGCACCGGGTCTTCGCATCAAATGCCTGCGGATCGCTGCGACACGAGTGGGCGCCGGGGACCCTTGCGGCGCCACACGACCTGATCGACCTCACACGGACGCTGGTCACGTTCTGGGACGACGAGCAGGTCGGTGATGTGGCGCATGCGCACAACGACTTCACCAAGCCATACTGCGCCGCCATGCGAGCCGCTTTGATCCACGCGGCCGACGCTACCGGAGCCACGCTGCACCCCGCAGGCGTGTACCTATGCGTAGACGGTCCCCGGTTCGAGACCGCCGCCGAGGTGCGCCTCTTCGCCTCCTGGGGCGCCGATCTCATCGGCATGACAGGCGCTCCCGAGGCCGTCTTGGCACGCGAGGCCGGCCTCTGCTACGCCCCGGTGGCGGTCGTCGGCAATCTGGGCGCGGGGCTAGGCGGGAGCATCTCCCATACAGCTGTGGCCGAGGCCTGCCAGGCAGCTACGGCGCAGGCCGTGGGCATCATCCTCGAGGCGATCGGCAGGATCGACGCGCAGTTATGCACTTGCCCATGCGTCGTGCCGCCCGAGCCGCCTCTGCCCTGACGGGCGTCAGGCCTCCGCGTCCTCGGCAGGCTGCTCGCCCACAAGCGCCTTGAACTCGCGGACGTTGGAGGCCTTCTCCAATCCCGCTTCGTAGGTGATGGTCCTTCGGTTCACAAGGTCCGCCAGGCTCTGGTCCAGTGACTGCATCCCATGCCGTTGGCCGGTCTGGATGAGCGAGCCGATCTGATAAGTCTTGCTCTCACGAATCTGGTTGCGCACTGACGAAATCGCCACCAGCGTTTCAAATGCCGCCACACGCCCCGTCCCATCCGCCTTCCGCACCAGCGTCTGGCTGATCACACCGACGAGGTTCACGGCCATCTGCATGCGGACCTGCTGCTGCTGGTGCGTCGGGAATACGTCGATCACGCGGTCGACCGTCTGGACTGCGTCAGTGGTGTGCAGCGTGCCGAACACGAGGTGCCCGGTTTCCGCCGCCGTTATCGCCAGGTGGATGGTCTCCAAGTCGCGCATTTCGCCGATGAGGATCACGTCGGGATCTTGCCGCAGCACAAACTTCAGCGCGTTGGCGAAGGAGAGCGTATCGGTGTCCAGTTCGCGCTGGTTGATCAGGCTCTGGCGATCCTCATGGATGAACTCCAGAGGGTCCTCGACTGTAACGATGTGCAGCGGGTAATTCTTGTTAATGTAGTCCACCATGGCGGCCTGTGTGGTGGACTTCCCGGAGCCTGCCGGCCCGGTTACCAGGACCAGGCCTCGGGGCCGCTCAGCGAAGTACTTGCAGACCTCAGGCAACTGCAGCTCTTCCATAGTGCGGATGGTGAGCGGGATCACCCGGAACGCCGCCTGAACCGCGCCGCGCTGCTGGTAGATATTCCCACGGAACCGGGCCAACCCCGGTATCTCGTAGGCAAAGTCAAGCTCGAGTTCGTCCTCGAACCGGGCCCGCTGGACCTCTGACAGCACGCTGAGGGAGAGCATCCGCGTCTCCTCGGGCGTCAGCGGGTCCATCTCCAGGTGGATCAGGTCGCCATGGATGCGGACCAGCGGCGGGCTATCCGCCTTGATGTGCAGGTCGGAGCCCTGATGGTGAACTGTGGTGTAGAGGAGTTGGTCGACGGTTACCATCGCCTATCCCGCCTCCTGCGCCGCCGCCTGGCTGCGCTCAATCTGCCGTTTGTACCGATTCTCGAACTCGAACGGGTTGGACGCCTTCGCCTGGGCATCCTCAAAGGCCGCATGCCCCTGCAGCGTGAGCCTGAGCAGGTGGGAGTCCAGCGTCTGCATGCCGAACTGCGAGCCCGTCTGGATGTCTGTGTACATCTGGTACGTCTTGCCCTCGCGGATCAGCGTTCGGATGGCCGGCGTGCAGACCATTACCTCAAATGCCGCAACTCGCCCGGCGCCGTCCGCTTTGGGCAGCAGCGTCTGCGAGACGACAGCCTGAAGCGTCGAGGCCAGCTGGGTCCGAATCTGCTGCTGCTGGTCGGGCTCGAAGACGTCGATGATGCGGTCTACCGTCTGGGGCGCATCGGTGGTGTGGAGGGTGGCAAACACTAGGTGGCCGGTCTCAGCCGCGGTGATGGCCAGGTGGATTGTCTCCAGGTCGCGCATCTCGCCGACAAGGATGATGTCCGGGTTCTGCCGCATCACGTGCTTCAAGGCGCCGGCGAAACTGTGCGTATCGACACCGATCTCACGCTGGTTGATGGCGGCCATCAGGTCCCGGTGGAGGTACTCGATCGGATCCTCGATCGTGATGATGGCCTTGGGCCTCCGCTCATTGATGTGATGCACCATAGCCGCCAGCGTGGTCGACTTGCCGGAGCCCGTGGGCCCGGTGACGAGGATGAGGCCGCGGGGCAGCATGCAGAGATCCTTCACGATCGGCGGGATCATCAGTTCGTCGATGGTGCGGATGTTGAACGGGATGACCCGCATGACGGCGCCGATGTGGCCCTGCTGCCGGAAGAGGTTAACGCGGAACCTCGCCAACCCCGGCACGGCGTACGACATGTCCAACTCCATGTTCTGCTCGAAACGGGCCTTGCGGTCGTCGTTGAGCATCACATACAGGATGTCGTACATATCACGGTCGGTGAGGGGCTCCATGCCAGGGACCCGACGCAGCGAACCGTGGATGCGCATCATCGGGGGCTCGGCGATCCGCAAGTGCAGGTCGGACGCCTCGCTCTCCACCAGCATTCGGAGCAGATCGTCGATATGTAGCATGGGTCAGTGATCCTGCCGGCCGTTGGCTAGGGCCGGACGCTAGCGGCGCAGCATCTGGCGCATTTCGGTGAAGTTGCCCGCATTGGCCAGCGCTTCCTCGTTGGTGATGACGCCGGCCCGCACGTAGCGCATCAGGCACTGGTTCATGGTCTGCATACCCCAGTACGTGTCCGTGCCGGCCTGGCGAATCTGGCCATAGATATCCTCTGACTTGCCCTCTTCCAGCATCTTAGCGATGGTCGGAGTGGAGACCATAACCTCGACGCCTGCCACGCGGCCGGTGCCGTCGGCTCGGGGGATAAGCTTCTGGGAGACCACGCCGCGAAGGGAAACCGAGAGGCGCAACCAGAGCATGGGCCGCTCGTGCGGCTGGAACATGTTGGAGAGGCGGTCGAGCGTCTCCGCCGCGCTCGAAGTATGGACCGTGGCGAAGACCAGGTGGCCGGTTTCGGCCGCCTGCAGGGCCACGTTCATCGTCTCGATATCGCGCATCTCGCCGATCATGATGACGTCAGGCGCCTGACGCAGCACGCGGCGCAACGCCTCTTGGAACGAATCAGTATCGATCCCGATCTCGCGCTGGCTGACGATGGCCATCTTGTCCGGGTGGACGTACTCGATGGGGTCCTCGATCGTGACGATGTTCACGCGTTTCTTGGAGTTGATCATGTCGATCAGCGCCGCAAGCGTGGTGGACTTACCCGAACCGGTGGGCCCCGTGACCAGGATCAGGCCGCAACGAGCAGCGGTGAACTCTGAAAGCGTGGCCGGGACGCCAAGCTCCTCAAGCGAGCGAATGCGCATGGGGATTAGGCGAAGTGCGAGGCCCACGGAGCCGCGTTGCTTGAAGATGCTGCAGCGGATGCGAGACTCCGTGCCGAGCGCAAATGCCAGGTCCATCTCGTGGTGCCTATCGAACTCCTCAACCTGGCGCCCAGTCATCTTGCTGTAGGCCAGCGCCCGCGTCTCATCCGGTGTAGAAACCGGAAACTCGGTATCGGCGATGCGGCCATGTACGCGCATGGCAGGCCGCGCATTGGCTCGGATGAAGAGGTCTGAGGCATCCTGGGAATGCGCGAAATGCAGCATCTCGTCGAGGGTGGCCAAGGGTCCGTTCCTTTCAGTGGCGCTCCGCGGTGCGCCCCACTCGATCTGGCCGAGCCGGGCGCCGCAGCCACCGCGGCGCCGACGATCCGGCGATGAGTACAAGCAATGCCGCCAGCGAGCCAAAGA
>CAJBBX010000104.1 GCA_903951425.1 uncultured Chthonomonas sp. | reverse complement strand
TCACCAAGCTGAAGGCGGATGCTTCATCGCTCATAGCTACTCCTCTCAGGCGAAGTCAAACCCGGCTCACGGTGTCAGCGCATTCCTCTGTTGAGCATACTGCCTCAGGTCCCCGGAAACCGGAAGGCGGCACTGGTCATTTTCGCCGATTCCTTCAGCGGTCACCATTGGCCGCCGTCATTGCGGAACCCAGATCTACCCGCCGACCCAACCAAGCAGGAGCCGCGCCGAACGCCGCACCGAAGGGCCTGGATCGCGTACCATGTTCACCGGCTCGGCAGACGCCATCTGCAAGAGTGCGGCAGACGCCAAGCAGGCGGGGCGCCACCGAGGCCCGGAGCCAGATGGACTTCCAGCGGGGCGGAACCGTGACGCGGCGGATCAGCTGCTATGTGCCATTCATCAGCGCGGCAGTGCAGGGGCTGGACCGGCTGGTGCGGGCGGCGCGGGTCTCCCCGGGGGATCCTTCCACTTCGTGTCAGGATGACGTCAAGGGCGAAGCGCGCTCCGAGCCCGCCACAGGTGACCTGCCGGCCCAGGACGTCGATCGAGCGCCTGTTCGCCGCCAGGCGGAACGGGATACGAATGGGGGGCGGCGGGCGTAGTTCAGGGCATGGGCCCGGGTCGGCTGGCCGCTCGAACGCTCCTGCGTGCCGTTCGCAGAGGCGGACGCGAGGGTCTGCCATTGACTTACGGCCCCGTGGCCGGTAGATTCTACGTACCCCAACGGAGGTGCCGACCCATGTCCACGCCTGTACTCACTACCAACCTGCCGGGCCTACGCCGCTTTGCCACCGGCAAGGTGCGCGATGTCTACGACCTGGGCGACAGCCTGCTGCTCGTGGTATCGGACCGGATCTCCGCGTTCGACTGCGTGATGCCCAACGGCGTGCCGGACAAGGGCCGCGTCCTCACCCAGATGTCGCTCTTCTGGTTCCGCGCCCTGCGCCCGCTGGTGGCTACCCACTGCATCACCACGGACCTGGACTTCATCTGCGCCCGCGTGGCCGAGGCAGGCTGCACGGTGACCGACGAGACGCGGGCCATGCTGGCGGGCCGATCCATGCTGGCCGTGAAGGCCGAGATGTTCCCGGTGGAGTGCGTGGTCCGCGGCTATCTGGCGGGCTCGCTCTGGGGCGAGTACAAGGCTGCCGGAGGCCCCGACCGCGACGCGGTGGTGCATGGGCTGGCGCTACCCGCGGGCCTGCGCGAGTGCGACAAGCTGCCGGAGCCGATCTTCACGCCCAGCACCAAGGCCGAAACAGGCCACGACATGAACATCGGCATGGAGGAGATGCGGGCGATCGTGGGCGCCGAGACCGCCGACCGGCTGGCATCGGTCTCGGTCGAGATATACAAGGCGGCCGCCGACCGGGCCCTGACGCGGGGCATCATCATCGCCGACACGAAGTTTGAGCTGGGCCTCCACAAGGGCTCGCTGACGCTGGCCGACGAGGCCCTCACCCCCGATTCGTCGCGGTTCTGGGACGCCGAGCTCTACGAGCCGGGCCGCTCTCAGCCATCGTTCGATAAGCAGTACCTGCGCGACTGGCTCACGGCGTCCGGCTGGAACAAAGAGCCGCCCGCTCCGAGTCTTCCCGATGATGTGGTGCAGCGCACCGCCGACAAGTACCGCGAAGCCTACCGGCGCATCACGGGCTTCGGCCTGTAGGTCGCCGGGCCGCCGCGTTTTCGTTCTGTCCAGGTGGGCTCAACCCACGGAGGTCAACTATACATGGTCAGGTCGTACCCAGCCCCGGCGCTTCTGCGCGGGGTCCTCGCGGCGGCGGCCCTCGCGGCCGCGACGTCTGCGCTTGCCGGACCGATGACGCGCGCCGGCGGCGGCTCGAGGCCCTCCACGGCTTCGTGGGCAGCCATGGCCCGGAGCGGCATGGTCGCACCCGTCCAGGCTCCCGACCGTGACGCCTGGTCGCACCTGAACCGGGCCTCCGGCGGCGATGCCGGCCTCTACTTTGCGCCTCCTGCCGTGGCGGGCAAGGGCGTGCGCCCGCTCTCGCCGCAGGACGCGGGGATCGGGTTCGCGGGCGTCGACATGCGCAAGTCGGCCACGGCGCCGCCCGATACCGTGGGGGCCATGGGGCCCGCGCACTACCTGCAGATGGTGAACTGCCTGGCGTCGGTGTATGACCGGACCGGCGTGCAGCAGGGCTCCAGCGTCTCGCTCGCGGACTTCTTCGCGGCCGACGGCGGCTACCCGCACAACGGCATCGGCAACCCGCGGGTGATCTACGACCGCCCGACCTCGCGATTCTTCGCCGCCGCGCTGGAGTTCGGCGACCCGTACGGCGCCAACAACCAGATCATCCTGGCCGTATCGCGCACGGCGGACCCCACCGGCGTCTGGGACCGGTACGTGATCCCGGTGGGCGTAAAGACTGCCCTGAGCGACTACCCGACCCTGGGCGTCGATGCCGAGGGCGTCTACTTCGGCATCACCATCGTCGGGTCCGCGAGCACCTACACCCGCATCGCCGCCACTCCCAAGGCGCCGCTGGTGGCCGCTTCGCCGTCGTTGGGGACGGTCTGGGTTTCGGCGGACATCACGGACATGTACGGCACGCCGATGCCGGCCGTGAACCTGGATGCCGCTCCGGTGGGAGGACGGACCTGGTTCGCGGGGTCCAGCACGGCGACCTACGGCAACTTCACGCTCCGGCACCTGACCTGGAGCGGCGGCTCGCCCACGCTGAGCGGCGTGACCACGGTAACGACGCCCGCCTACGGCGCCGCCGCGCAGCAGTTCGCGCCGGCGCTGGGCTCGACCCACGCCATCTACGCAGGCAATGATCGCATCCAGTCCGCCACGCTCCGCGGCGATCGGCTCTGGGCCTGCCGCAGCGTCTCGCTGAACGCCAATGGCGGAGCCGACCACAGCGACCGCCTCGGAGTGGAGTGGGTCTCGGTCTCGGTGCAGACCGCGACGCCCGTGCTGGCCCAGAACGGCCGCGTCTACGACGCCGGCGTGACCAACCCGCGCTCCTACTACTGCCCCAGCGTCATGGTGACGGGCCAGGGCCATGCGGCCCTCGCCTTCTCCGGTAGCTCGGCCGCCGAGTACGTGGGCGTCTACACCTGCGGCCGCCTGGCCGGCGATCCTCCGGGGTCGATGCAGGGCGTCGCCCAGGTCGTGCCGGGCCTCGCCGCCTACGACGTGCTGCTGGGCGCCACCAACCGGTGGGGTCACTACGGCGGCATCGCGCTGGACCCGAACGATGACATGACCGTCTGGTCCACGCAGGAGTTCGCTTCCGAGACCAACCTCTGGGGAACCTGGATCACGTCGCTCCGCGCCCCGGCGCCTGCCCTGACGAGCCCCGGCGGCTCCGCGCAGCAGAACAGCACGGGCGTCACGCTCGACGTGACCGGGACCGGCTTCTTCGACCCGGGCCCGGGCTTCGCCTCGCGCCCCACCGCGCAGCTGACCGGAGGCGCCGTCAACGGCATCAGCAACGTGGCGGTCACCGTACTGAGCGCCACGTCGGCTCGCATCACGTTCGACATATCCGACCCGGCCACGCCGGGCCCGCGAGACGTCGTCTTCATAAACCCCGACGGCCGGTCAGCCACAGCGGCGGCAGGCTTCACCGTGGTCGAGAAGCCGAGGATCGTCACCAAGCTCTTCGCGCCCGACCGCGTCGGCACGATCACCGAGACGGTGGCGCTGAAGGGCTACCTCTATGTCGACGCCACCAGCGCACCCCTCGTCGGGCGGACGCTCTCCTTCGCGGTAGCCGGCACGCATGTGGGCGACGCGGTCACCGACGCCACGGGCGCCGCCACACTGCTCTGGACCATCGCCGACGGCCCTGCGACGCGCACCCTCGTCGCCTCCTTCGGCTATGACCCGGACTACCGCTCCGGATCGGCCTCCGCCACGCTGACCGCGCAGTCGTTCGCCACCAAGGTCTACGTGGTTGACCGTACGGCCAAGATCAAGACCTACACCGTGCTGAAGGCCTACCTCTACCTCCTGAACAACACGCCGGTGGGCGGTAAGGCCATGGTCATCAAGGTCAATGGCACTACGGTGGGCACGGACACCACGCGCGCCGCCGGCTACGCGCAGCTCGGATACACGGTGCCCTTGGACGCCGGGTCGGGCCAGCGCACGATCAGCGGCGAGTGGGCCGGCAACGGGGGTTACCTGGCGTCGACCGGCACAGGCAAGCTCACCGCCAACAAGGCCGACATCTACATCTGGACCTATGTCCGCTCGGCCAAAGTCGGAACGAACCACCCGCTCAGGGCCTACGTACGCAGCCTGCCGGACTATGTGATCCTGCCCGGCAAGAGCATCACCTTCAGCGTCAACGGCACCGAGGTCGGCACAGGGGTGGTGGGCGCCGATGGCTGGGCAAGCTCTGCGTGGGCCATGCCTGCCGAAGAGCCGCTGGGCGCCCATACGGCCACTGCCGCCTTCGCGGGCGATGCCTGGTACGCGGCGGGCTCGGGCTCCGTGCCGTTCAATGTCGTTCCGTAGGCCGGGCCGCGCGGGTTCGCTCCGCGCACGGTTCTCGGTCCTCTGTCTCATGGCGGGCGCGGCTTCGGTCGCGCCCGCCGCTGTTTGTGCCGCCCCTCCGCTGGAGCTTCGCACCGGCGACGGGCTGCAGTTGCGCATCGCGCCGGACGGCGCGATTATGGGCGCATCCACCGGCGCAGGTCCGGAGGTTGCGGCGGGCGGCTTCTCGCTGGCAGACCGCACGGCACGGCCCGCCAGGGGCTTGGACGACGGCTTCCTGCCCCTTCGGGGCCGCGCTACGGGCGTTAATGGGAGCGCGAATCTGGAGCTGACCGGAGCCGACGGCGTCCGGGTGAAGGCTACCCTTTCTGCCGCAGGCGCCCGCATCCTGTTCGACTGCCGTGTAGAAGACCCCTCGAGGCGCGACCGCGCCGTGGCCGTGCGCTGCACCGTGCCGCTGCGCCGGGCCGACTGGCTCTGGCACGACGACGCCGAGGTCTTCCGCCGCGCCACGCCAGGCGCCGTCTGCCGCCGCACCGAGAACGTGATATGGGGCGACGGGCAGTGCTCCCCCTACCCCTGGGCCTGCGTCAGCTCGCAGGCCGAGGGGATCAGCCTCGGGGTTCCGCTGGGACAGGGACCGCGGGTCGTCCTGCTCGATTTCTCGCCCGAGCAGCAGGCGCTGCGGATCACCTGCTACCTGGGCCTCACACCGGCCTACCGGAAGTCGCCCGGCGCCGCCGACTTCAGCTTCGAGCTCTACCGCCACGACCCCGCCCAGGGCTTCCGCGGCTCGGCCGAGAAGTACATGGCTCTCCACGCGGCCGACTTCGACAAGCGCGGCCCTGCGACGACTTACCTGGGCTACGGCTTCGACGAGACCTACGACCCCCGCACCCGCCGCCTACGCGTGGCGGGCATCGAGGTGGAGGACATTTCGGACTTCGGCGAGGCGCGCCCCACCGCCTGGCATATGCACGGCACGTACGACTTCCGCCTGGTCTCCGCGCCGGAGAAGCCGCAACCCACCGATGCCGAGGCGCGGGCCGCCCTGCGCCTCCTGGCCCAACAGGGAGCCAAGTCGGGTTATGTGCCGCCGGACGAGACCCTGAAGAAGCTGATGGAAGGCCCCGATGGGCGTATCCAGTACAATGGCGACACCCAGTACTGGCCTGCGCACACCGGCTACAACAAGACCGACGCGCCGGGCTGGGGCCTCAACTTCCTGGTCTGCGAGAACCCCGACGTGTCACCCGTCCTGCTTGGCCAGGCGAGGGAGACGCTGGAGAAGTCTGCCGGGCGCCCCGGCTTCGCCCGCTGGACCTGGCTGGTGACCGCCGACGCATTCGCGGGCCTGCGGACCCTGAACTGCCGGCGGGAGCACATCGAGGCATCGACGATCCCGCCCACGTACGGCGCAGGCAATCGCGCCATCGGCCTCCACGACGGGGTGTGGGAGTTTCAGCGCCGGATGCACGACCTCACCACGCGCCTGGGCTTCGCCACGTCGGGCAACGTGGGCCATATCCTGGTGGCCTTCTGCGCGCCCTTCTGCGACGTGCCCATGATGGAGGGGATCGGCGAACTCGGCCGTCCCGACCGCACCGACCGCTACCTCCGGTTCATCGGCGGCGGCAAGTCGTGGCGGCTCTGGCGCGCGCCGCGCCCGGTCGGCCGGGCCGAGGTGCAGGCGACGCTGGAGCGGGCGCTGGGGAGCGGCTTCTTCCCGCCCGTGGGGACTATCGCCTCGATGCAGCGGACGCTGGAGCCCGTGCGCGACCTCTTTCGCCGCTACGTCCCCGCCATCGAGCAGCTCAACGCCGCGGGCTGGCGGCCGGTCCCGCATGCCGCGGCGGCGTGGACGGTGGGCGGCGCACCCAAGGCGCCCGGCGCCGACGCACCCTCGCCCTGGTGCGAGAGGTTCGGCGAGGCGTCCGCCTGTGACCTGCACGTGACGTTCCGCAACCCGACCGCCATGCCGGCGACGGGATCGGTGCGCCTCGATCTGGTCGCGTTGGGCCTTTCCGGCGGCGGGGAGGTCGGCGTCTGCGACCTGCTGCAGGGCCTCTCGTCGTGGCGGCGCATCGACCCTGCAAGGTGGGAGGTGGCGCTACCTCCGCAGGGCTCTGCTGCCTACTGGGTGGGCACGCGGGCCATGCTGCGCGCCCATGCCGCCCGCCTGGCCGAGGCGACACTGCGCCGCGCAGGCGATGCCGCCGCAGGCGCTGGCCAGGGTTGGGCCGGCGAGGCCCGGAGCGTGGCCGCCGCGCTGGCCGCCGCGGGAGGGGATGCCGCCGCGTTGCGGGC
>CAJBBX010000103.1 GCA_903951425.1 uncultured Chthonomonas sp. | reverse complement strand
TGGACTTGCTGCTGCCTGCCTCCTGCAGGAACTTAGCCACGCCTGCGACCTTCAGGTTCGGGTAGTCGATGAGCTCGTCCACAGAGAAGCCCATGAGCTCCATGCTCATTTGGCAGACGTATATCCGGACGCCGGACTCGGCTGCGACCTTCATGAGCTGCTCCAGCGCCATGACGTTCTTCTTGCGCATCAGCCCCTTCATCATGTTGGTGCCCATGCCGCCCATGTGCATCTGCGAGAGCTTCAGCTTGCCGGCTCCCTTCGGCAGCATCTTGCTGAACATCTGCGCCATGAAGTCCTTGCCGCCCTTGCCCTTGGCCGGGTCTCGAAGCGCAGGCGTGGCCCAGAAGGTGAAGAACATCACCACCTCCTCGAACATGGCGGCCGCGCCGGTGGCAATGATGAAGGAGGCCAGCAGCTTGTCCAGATCGCCGCTGAAGACGACCATGGAGAGCTTGTCCTCGGGAAGCGAGGAGGCCTTGATCTCGTCGATCTGCTCCTGAAGCGACGCCACCTGGGCGGCGAGCTCGGCGTTGGAGACGGATGCGTTCGATGGTTCGGTCGGCATGTTGTGGTTCCTTTAGTCGGGCGCTCGGGCGATCCTGACGCTGGGTCAGGCCGCGTCTTGCGCCCTAAGGTAGTAGGCAAAGAGGGCGATGGGCCGGTAGACGACGTGCGCGAGCTTGGTGAAGGCCGTGAGCAGGACCAGCTCCATGGCCATGGCCGCATGGATCAACAGGACGATGTCCTGCACAGGGCCGGCGGCGCGGAGAGTAACCGCCAGCTCGACCCAGAAGCCCGTGATCCCGAGGATGAAGAGGAACGCAACGAGCCACCAGTCCGCCGCGAGGCTCTGCCCGACGCTCCGCTCCGCCCGAGTGATGCGCCGCCACATCGCCGCGCCCACGCCGGCCATCATCACCGCGCCGCTGAGCGTGCCGATGATGCGGGCGGGCCAGAACGTGCTCAGGTGCAGCGGCAGGATCACGAGGAAGACGAAGTCCAGGATCGTGGCCAACAGCAGGCCGCCGAACCCGTACATGATGGCCAGGTGGATCCACGCGGCATTGGCAGACCACGGCCCGGCCTTCGAGGCGGCCTCGTTCCGGTGCCGCTTCATGGTTGCGATCTCGGCGAGGGTCCGCCGCAGGGCGGCCGCAACCGCCGTGCCCGTAGGGCGCCCGGCGCCCGCCATGAACCGACGCAGCACACCGGTTGCGCCGGCGGCCATGGCGAGGGTGGCCAGGACGCCCACGCCGATGCCTACGTTGTGGACCGTCTCGTAGGGAACCAGCCGGAAGAGCCACTGACGGGCCTCGGCGGGCGCCTTGATCGAGACCAGGAATGCGCCGAGGACGATGGCGAGCAGCAGCGTCAGGATGGCCAGGGCGTCCGTGCTCCGGTACATCACCTGCGCAAGGCCCGTGGGCTCTGCTTGGGCGATGGCGTAGCGGCGCACAGCTGCCATGTACTCGCCGGGGCCGGCTTCGCGCGGGCAGGTGTCGGAGCATTCGCCGCAGTAGTAGCAGAGCCAAGCGTCCGGCGCGTCGAGCAGGCGCTTGCGGTCGCCGATCTGCCCGAGGCGGATCATGCGGCGCGGGAAGTTGCCCTGGGCATCGCTGAGTGGGCAGACCGCAGAGCAGTTGCCGCAATGGAAACAGGCCGAGACGTCAAACGCGCCGTGGCGCTTGATCTCGCGAATGAGGGTGGGGTCAACCGGGATGGCCATTGGTGCGCGCTCTCACTTCTTCCGGTAGGGGACGAAGTCGCCCCGCTTCCTCTCGTCCTGCACACGGTTGTACTTCCGTAGCGCGGTGATCCACCAGAACACATCCTGCTCGGGTAGCCCGGTCTCGGCGGCGATCTCCGGCACGGTCTTCGCCTCGTCGGCGATGGCCTTCAGGATGAGGTTCTGCATCTCCTTGCCGCGCTTGCTCCGCTCGATCTGGGCGGGCGTGCCGGCTCCGCGCGTGGCCCGGACCTGCTTGAGCTGCTCGATGGCGTAGTTGCCCTTGCGCTCGTCGCCCTGCTGTTCGCCCTCGGACATGCTCAGTTCCCTCCGCTGATGACGGCGAACTCGATGTGCCTGACGCCGGCCCGGCACTCCGTGTGCGCCAGCGCGCCCACATCCTCCGCAACGATGGCGTCCACCATGGCGTCGAACTGGTCCAGCGTCCATCCGGCGACGTTGACGGCCCGCGGCGGGCATGCGGCCACGCACGCGCCGCATCCTACGCACATGGCGGGGTTCACGACCGCCCGGCGAACGGTCGCGCCCGCCAGCTGGAGGTCGGCCATCGTCAGGGCGCCCTTGTACTCGCACTCGGCCAGGCACTTCTCGCATCCGTCGCAACGCTCGCCGTCCACGACGGCCACGAACGGGTCCAGCTCGATGGTCGGGTTGGCCAGCAGGATCGCGGCCTTCACCGCCGCCGTCTGCGCGGCCGTGCAGGCCTCGTTGATGTCCATGGGCCCCTGGCAGGCGCCCGCCAGCAGGATGCCGGCGACGCCGATCTCCACGGGCCGTAGCTTGGGATGGACCTCCTGCAGGAAGCGGTCGGCGCCCACCGGCAACTTCCGCAGGTCGATCAGGCTCGCGATGTCGCGTGGGACCATTCCCGTGGCCAGAACGACCAGGTCCACCGGGATCTCGAGCTCCTCGCCCCACGTCAAGATGTCGCGCGTAGTGATCGTGCCCGCGCACTTGCCGCCGGTGGAGGCCGCGAAGGTGGGCGGCTCGTCGTCGGGGAAGCGGAAGAAGAGCGCGCCGGCGCGGGAGGCCTCCTCGTAGTAGGCCTCATGCCCGCGTCCGTAGGTGCGGATGTCCTTGTGCAGGTCGTACACGTCGACGTCGGGGAAGCGCGACTGCACCTGCCGGATCGTGTGGAGCGTGGCCGTGCAGCAGGTGCGCGAGCAGTAGTCGTTTACCTTGCCGTCAGCCTGCGGGGCGTGGACGCCGTCGATCTGACGAGAACCAACACAATGGATGAAGGCGACGCTCCGCACGGACCTGCCGTTGGCCTGGAGGCTCGTCTGCGAGGCCGGGCACTGGCGCAACGCCGACTGGAAGTCGGGCAATGTGATGACTGCCGGCGACTCGCCGAACCCGTGCTCGCCCTGCGCGGGCCTGTAGTGATCGAAGCCCGTAGCGATGACGATGGCGCCGGCGCGAACCAGGCGATCCTGATCCTCGGAGGCGACCGACGAAGCGCGGACAGTCACGGCGAACTTGCCGACGTGCCCGTCGAGGCCGACCACCTCGCTGCCCAGACGGACGTCGATCCTGGAGTGGCCTCCCACCTGCCGCGTGAGGTCCTGCACCAGGTCGGCGCCGCGCTCCTCGGTGGGATAGACGCGGTCCAGGTCGGCGACGCGGCCGCCCAGGGCGACGCCCTTCTCCACCAGCGTCACGCCCAGGCCGCGCCCGGCCAGCGCCACGGCGGCGGACATTCCTGCCACGCCTCCGCCGACTACCACCACGTGCGGCTCGACTCCCACCTTGATCGGGAAGAGCTCGTCTTGACGTACCACCTTCTCAACGCCGGCGGCAACCAGGCGGACAGCCTTGCGGGTGGCGCCTTCGTGGTCGCCCTTGTGGACCCAGCTCGCCTGCTCCCGTATGTTCACATGCTCGAACAGGTACGGGTTCAGGCCCGCGCGGTGGAGCGCCTTGCGGAACGTGAGCTCGTGCAGCGTGGGCGAGCAGGCGGCCACGACGACGCGGTTGATGTGGTTTGCCTTGATGTCGTCGATGATCAGCGCCTGGCCGGGATCCGAGCACATGAACATATAGTCGTTGGAGACGGCCACGTTCGGGTGCCCCGCAAGCTCGGCGGCCACGGCCTTCGTGTCGATGATGTCCGAGATGTTGCCGCCGCAGTGGCAGACGTAGACGCCGACGCGGATCGGGTCGCCGCTCGGATTAAGTGCGCTGGTGTTGGTCTCTGTCATGGCAGATGTCCTGCGGGCGCGGCTTGCGTCCGGACCAGGTAGTTGGTGGCGGCCATGGCCGCGGCCCCGGCGTCGGTGATGGCGTCCACGATGTCCTTGGGTCCCGTGGCCGTGCCTGCGGCGAAGACGCCGTCCATGGTGGTGAGGGCAGGGCTCAGCTTCATGCTAGGGCTCTTCAGAAACCCGTCCGTGTCGGCCTCGACGGCAATCAGGCCGCCCCGGCTCGGCTTCCAAGCAGGAACCATGCCCAACGAGAGCACCACCAGGTCGTGCTGCACCTCTTCCGGTCCGGTGCCGGCCTCCTGCCGCTCGATGCGCAGGATCGGGTTGTGGCCCTCGCCCTCGGAGATGCGCGCCACCTTGGCCTTCACGAACTCGACGCCCATGGCCCTGGCGTTCTGGTAGAACTGCTCGTAGCCTTTCCCGAACGCGCGGATGTCCATGTAGTAGATCGTGATGTCCGCGATGGGCAGCGAACCGGAGAGCAACATGGCCTGTTTGATGGCATACATGCAGCAGACCCGAGAGCAATAAGGCACGCCGAGGCTCTTGTCGCGGGAACCGGCGCACTGCACATAGGCGATAGAGGAGGGCGTCTGGCCGTCCGAAGGGCGCATGACGCCGCCATAGGGGCCGTGCGGGGCCAGCAGGCGCTCCATCTGCAGCGGCGACAGCACGTTCGGGAAGGCGCCTCCGCCGTACTGCGGCTTCGCGGCGATGGGCGTCAGCTCGAACCCGGTGGCCAGGATGACGGCGCCGGCGTCGACCTCGACCTTTGTCGGCTCCTGCAGGAAGTTGATGCACTGCGTGGGGCACACCTTCGCGCAGGCGCCGCAGAGCAGGCAGTTGTCGGCGTCAAGCACCGGGTACTGCGGGATGGCGTTAGTGAACGGGATCGAGATGGCCTTCCTGGCGCCCAGGCCGTGGTCGAAGTCGTCCTCAAGGAAGACCGTGCAGGCCTCCTCGCACCGCTTGCAGCCGATGCACTTGTCCTCTTCGATATAGCGGGGCCTCTTCGTGAGCGTGGCGCGGAACCTGCCGCCCGCCTTCTCGATGCCGTCCACCTCGGAGAGCGTGAAGAGGTCGATGTTGGCGTGATGCGCCACAGAGGCCATGCGCGGCGTGGTGATGCAGCTCGCGCAGTCGAGGGTCGGGAAGACCTTGCTCAGGTTGATCATGGTCCCACCGATGCTCGGCTTGCGCTCGACCAGGACCACCGACTTGCCCTGGTCCGCCAGGTCAAGCGACGCCTGGAGCCCCGCGATCCCCGCTCCGACGACCAGCACGTCGGCCTTGAGTTGCTGAGTGGATGCTGCCATGGTGGGCTCCGGTCAGGCCGCCTTGGCCTTGAGGATGTTCTGCTGCATTTCGCGGATTTCCTTAAGGAAGGCCGCCTTGCAGACCGTGCAGATGGTGGTCAGCTTGAGCCGCGAGGTGTCGATCCCCTGCTCCTTCATCCGCGCATAGACCCGTCCGACCCGCTTCGACAGGCGCGGGTAGGCGCCTTCGTAGGGGCAGTCCGAGCCGCTGCTCATGATGATGATCCCGTCGATCCCCTTGGCGAAGCTGTCAAGGTAGAACTCCTCCGGGAACATCACCGGGTCCGGCACCCGCACGATGAAGGTGCCCGGCGAGTACTGCAGCCGGGCCTGACCCACGGTGTTGGCGCCGGGATAGGAGCTGATCATGGTCGTGATGATCAGTATCTTCAGGTCGTCCTCTGGGCTCATGGGTGGCCTTCCGTTGGGTCTGCGTACTACTTGCGGCGGATCACGTAGAGGCTGTCGTAGCCATCCTTCTCGACGTAGCCGATGTACTCGTGCCCGGTCTTCTTGCACCAGGCCGGGATGTCTTCCTGGCTGCCCTTGTCGCCCGACATGATCTCCAGCGTCTGGCCCACCGTCACCGCGGCGATGGCCTTCTTGGCCTCAAGCAGGGGACCGGGGCACGCCATGGCGCGGGCATCGACGACCTTGTCCGGAGTGACGTTGCTCAAATCAGCCATTGCAGTTCCCTTTCGTTGGCCGCCGCACGGGATCGTCGGCGCGGCCTGTCGGTTGCACGGATGACCGCGGACCGGCATCAGCGGAACGGCCTGGGAGGTCCCAAATCGCACGCCGGCTTGCGGTTTCAAGTTCAGTCGTCAGTATATCACGACTTCGATATACCGTCAAGGGGTTGTCGAGGGATCGGGCGTATCGGGGCGCAAAACGCAACAGATCGTCAGGCGCGGATCAGGTCGTGAGGGTTAGGCCCGGCAAGCAGCCGCCCTCCAGCTCCAGCAGGAAGCGCTTGCGCGCCAGGCCGCCGGCGTAGCCCGTGAGCTTCCCACCCGCGCCCACCACGCGGTGGCACGGGACAATGATGGATATGGGGTTACGGCCGTTGGCCAGCCCCACCGCCCGCGACGCGCCGGGGCCGCCGAGCCGCCGCGCCAGCTCGCCGTAGGTCACGGTCGCGCCGTAGGGGATACGACGCAGCTCCGCCCAGACGCGCATCTGGAACTCCGTACCCGCCGGGGCGAGCGGCATGTCGAACCCGCGCAGCCCGCCGGCGAAGTACTCCTCCAGTTGCTCCGCGGCATCCGCGAAGGGCGCCGCACCGCCATCGCGCACCCAGTCGGCGCCGACCGTGGGGCCATGGGCATGGTCCGGCATGTAGAGCCCTGTCAACGCCGTGCCGTCTGAGGTTAGCAGAAGCTCGCCGATGGGGCTGTCGAGGGTGGTGAAGAGGGTCATACATCCTCGTCGTTCAGGTCGCCTTGCCGCCGCAACTCGTACGCCAGGAACGGCGCACATTGCTCAAGGTACGCAAACGATATCCTGCGCGCACGGTATGCCATATGGTAGTGGCCCAGGGCAGCCTTGTAGTCAGGGCCGTCGAGCCGCAACCGCGATATGGTCGCTGCCACACCGTCGCGTCGGGCTCCGGCATTCGGGCCGGCCACGGCCATCAGGGCGGTCAGGTCCAGCGCGAACATGCCCTCCTCGACCTCAAACGGAACGACCACGTCCTCGTAAGCCTGTTTCACCGCGTTGATGATCCCGCACGCAAGGCGGTAGTTGCCCCACTCATAGACATGCATCCAGTGTCGGGACTTGGGCGCGAAGTGATCCACCGTGCCCGCGCCGGTCACAGGCGGGATGTGGAGGCAGGCGTAGGCGCAGATTCGGTGGTACGCATCGAGAAGCTCGTGGTGGACCCGCGTCCAGTAGGCCGGGAACTGGTCTGCGGGGATATCCTCCGCTGCGCTCGCAACGACCTTGCGTGGCCGCCCTGTGCGCACCGCGGCGGTAGGGTCGCCGATCAGGTCCTTGATGGCCTGCAGGCCCGGTCGGCGCACAAGGGCGTCGAAGCACTCCGGTTCGGGGGCCGGCGTCACTTGGATCACCGCAAGCCGGACCTGTGCTGCACCCGGTACAGCCAGCGCACCCAGAAGGGGTCCTGTTCCGGTAGGACGGCGCCGAGGGCCTCGGTCGTTCGCTCGGCATCCTCTTCGGGCCAGGCGCCCGTTTCGCGTTCGCGATCCAACAGGGCCTCTGCGGCCGCGATCGCGGCCTCAGCTTCGACCGAGCTGCCTTCCGACCGCAGGTCAAAGGCCTCGCTAGTCAGCCACCGGTCCGCGGTGCCCCTGCGTACGAATGGCCGCTTCGTAAGCTGCACGGCCCGGGTCGCCGGCTCCAGGTCGAGGTCGAACCAGGCGTCTGTTGCCGGGTCAAAGTGCGGCTCGACGGAGGCGGTGACCAGGGGTGAGTGGGTGACGACGACAGCCTGCGTCGCGCAGGCGCCCGCGCCGGCCACAGCGTCCATCACGTGTAGCAGGGCGGGCACGATCCGGCGTTGCCACTGCGGGTGGAGGTGCGCCTCGGCCTCGTCCACAAGGAGGGTCATCTTGCGAGCCGGGGCGGCGCCGCGCAGGGCGCAGGCGGCGATGTGCTCTTGCCATGCCCAGACCAGCAAGTAGGCCAGCCCGATGATGCGACGCATACCGGCCGAGGCATGGTGTACCGGCACATCCTGACCATAGGGCATCCGCAGCGTTGGATAGGACAGCTTGTCGTTCGGGCTGACCCTGCGTATGTCGCCCGGCCGGACCGGATCGACCGGAGAGGGCGACAGCGCTGCCAAGGCGGCACGCAACACATTAAAGGCCTCGCCCTCTTCGCGCTGCCAAGACGCCCAGTCCCGGATCAGCCCCTCACAGTGGGCGCTGACGCTCCAGACGTCGGCGGCTGAGAAGAGAAAGGCCGCAGGCCGATCGGGTGCCCCCTTACGCGAGGAGTTCCGCGCTTCGTCCCAGACAGAGAGGCCGCCATCGACCTGCGCGTAGAGCACGAGACCCGTCTTGGGTGGTTTGCCCTGTTTGACCGGCCATTGCCACGCATTACGGTCGAAATAGCTCTCCACAGTCACTGCCGTCGTCTGGCCGTCACAGCGGTAGCTGATCGAGCCCCCGGCCGGCCCCGGCGCCGGGACCACCGGCTCGCGCGCCCAGGTCCGTGTGAGCGCCCACCAGGCGACGTCCAGCAGGAAGCTCTTGCCGAGCCCGTTGTCGCCCGTGATGAGGTTCAGGCGCGAGCCGAGTTCCCACGCCATCTCGGCTGCGGGACCTACGTCTCTAAGGTGGACGCTCTGCAGCATATGCGCTCCCTGGGGCCGTTCACGTCGGCCTCAACCATTATGGCGCACACCATCGAGCACGAAGGCGCGGCGCTCTGAGGCGGGCGCAATGCGGCAGGTACCATACGGTCACTTCCACCTCACGGAGGCCCTGATGACCCCCAGACAGCGCGTCCACGCCGCCCTGCGCCGAGAGCCGACGGACCGTGTGCCCATCTTCATGTGGTTCCACCCCGAGACAGCGGCCCGGCTGGCGAACCTGCTCGAAGTGCCGCCGGCCCACGTAGGCGAGGCCATGGGCAACGACGTCGCCATGACGTGGGTGAACAACAACTACGCCATGGAGGGGATCGTCCACGAGCGCGCCGGAGAGGGACACACCGACGATTGGGGCATCCGTTGGGTGAAGGAAGGGCCGTACAACCAGATCGACCGCTTCCCTCTTGCAGAGGCCACGCGCGAGGAGGTCCTGGCCTACCGGTTCCCCTATGAGCGCGACTCGGAGCTCCTAGCGCTGATGGAGCCGGTGGCAGCCCTAGCCGAGCGGCTCTTCATCGGTTGTGATGTCTCGCCGTGTGTCTTCGAGATGTACTGGCGCCTGCGCGGCCTTGGCGCGGCGGTGGAGGAGATCGCTGCCGACCCGGAGCTCACCGACACGATGTACGGCCGATGCGCCGACTTCGCGGTGCGGATGTCCGAGCTGGCCTGCGACCGGTACCCGCTGGACTGGCTCTGGACAGGCGATGACGTGGCCTCGCAGTCGGGCCTCATCATGAGCCCGCGCTCGTGGCGCCGGCTGGTGAGGCCCCACCTGGCGCGGGTCTTCGCGGTCGGGACGAGCCGCGGCTTGCCCGTGGCCTACCACTGCTGCGGAGCCCTGAGGCCCATCATCGGCGACCTGGTCGAGATGGGCCTCAGTGTGCTGAACCCCATCCAGCACGGATGCCCGGGCATGGACGCCTTCGACCTGAAGCGCGAGTTCGGGGCGCACCTCACCTTCATGGGCGGCGTCGACACCATAGACCTGCTCCCCCACGGCTCGGCCGCCGAAGTCGAGCGCGAGACCGCGCGCCTCATCGAGGGCATGACGTCCGACGGCGGAGGCTACATCCTCGCCGCGTCGCACACGGTGCCGCCGGAGACGCCGACCGACAACATTCTCGCCATGTACTCAGCCGCCGGGCTTGGCCGTGAGGCGATCCTGGACGCGGCCGCGTCGATCAGGGCGAGGCTCAGGAGCGGAGAGTAGGCGCCAAGGCGCTGAGAGACGGTCCGGCAACAGCGTGACCGCACTGACAGCACTGACGTGACTGACGACCACACAGCGCGCCCGTGCCGGAGAGCCGCCGGAGGCGACTTCGCGACTTCCGTGGCCGTCGGCTTCAGCCGACGGCCTCACCGCCTTTTCACCACCACCGCGAAGTCATGCTCCGTCGTCCCCACCTCCATCGCCTCGCCTGATCGGGCCTGCCGCGTTGTGTGGGCGCCGGTGTCCAAATCCCAGAGGTCCACAGTGAAGCTACCGGGCAGGTTCACCGAGAAGGAGAGCTGGGCGGCGGCGCGGGTTCGCAGGTACTGGGTGGTGCGCGGGTTGCCGGTGCTGTCCCAGCGGACCACGCCGGAGAAGCTGCGGATGTAGAGTAGCGCCTCGCGGCCGTCGGCGCGGATGAGGGGCTTGAGCTGGAAGCCGGGCGAGATGCCGAAGCTGGAACGTAGCGGCGGGAGCGGGCCGTCAATGCGGAGGTCGGCCTCCTGCCGTCCCGATGTGTTGCGGCCGCCGAAGTCGAGGCTGGCGCCCGCGTCGAGGGCGGCCTTCGCCGCTCGGGCCATGGCCTCGTAGGCCTTGCGGCCGTCGGCGGTGCTGAACCACTGGTCGTTGGTCAGCGGGTGCGGCGTCACCGCGATCAGGGGCGCCGAACGCGGCTGGATGGTCGTCCAGTCGATGCGCGAGGCGATCTGGTTCGCGAGCCTGAACTCGGCCACCTCGCTGGCGCGGGCGTTCCAGAAGAAGCAGCCCGGAGCGCCGTTGGTCAGCGAGAACCAGATGATGTCGCGCATGGTCCAGCGGCGCGTGTCGCGGTCGGGATGCTGGCCGAACTGGTCGCCGGCCGACTCACCCAGGAAGGCCGGGCTCGCGAGGCGGCTGTAGCGCATGAGCACATCCACGGCCAGGCCGTAGTCGACCGTAGGCGACGTGCTGGGCGGGTCGGGATAAAGGTGCGGCGTGTAGTAGTCGATGCGGGTCCTGCCGCGCCACCAGGGCGGGTCGGCCGTAAAGAGCCCGCCGCCACTGTGGCTCACGCAGATCGGCACGGTGGGGTCCACGGAGCGGATGACGCCGAGTTGGTGGTTCACCCAGGATGCCGGGCAGGCCACCATCTCGTTTTCCAGCTCGTAGCCGAAGACCAGCGGGTTCCCCTTCAGCAGGTCCACGATTTCGCGGGCGTACCGGTCCTGGCAGGCCATCACGTCGGGGTCGGTGTACTTGAGCGCGATGTCGTCGATGAGCCGCCGGTCCCGGATGAAGCGGCGCTGGTGGGGCGGTAGCGTGGCGAGGTCCTGCCCCTCGTACCAGGGCAGGGCGAACTTCTCCAGAGCGTCGCCGTCGAAGTAGAGCGGCTTGGTGTAGTCCTCGTGGAGCACGAGCTGGAAGCGGAGGCCGAAGGGCCGCGCCAGGTCCAGGTAGTGCAGAAACCGGGCGAAGAGGCCGGGGTTGACGCGGCCGCCGATGTCCATGGGCTCCATGCCGTTGGCACGGTGGGCGCGCAGCATGAAGCGCTGGGCGGTGACGCCGCTGGCCTTAAGGAGCTTGAGCCACGCCACCACCTGCTCGTCGGTGGCGTCCACGAAGGAGAGCAGCCGGTTCCACTCGCCGTCGGGCGAGGGCGTGCCCACCCAGTTCGCGTAGAAGCCGCCCAGCGGCAGCCACGCCTTGCCGCCCGAGGCGAAGTATCCGTTGGGTAGCAGGCGGACCGGGCTGGGCCGGACGCCGGTTGACAGGACGCAGACCTGGGCCGACTCGCCGGAGAGGCCGGCAGCGTCGCGGACCGAGGCCGTGACCACCCAGTGCCGCGAGGGGTCGCAGATCAGCGTGGCCCGTGCGCTGCCGTCGGCGGAAGTACGGGTGGCCGCGCCGGCCAGCGTGGCGCCGGGAGCGCTCCAGGTGATGCGCCGCCCTCGGCCGGGCACGGGGTTGCCCAGCCCGTCCGATAGGCGCGCGACGACGGCCAGTCGTGTGGCGCCGCGCGGCAGGATGGTGGGTCCGGAGGGCGAGACCGTGTACCTGGCCGCGGGTCCGGGCTTCGTCGTGACGGTGAGGCGCGCCAGTGGGGCTGGGCTGCATTCGGCTACAGCCAGCAGGTGGTCTGCGCCGATTGCGGCCCGCTTCGACGCACGGTAGCGGACCGTGGCGGAGCCGTCGGCGCCGGTCAGCACCCGCACCCCGCCCGGTATGGGCAGCGCCGGGCGCCGCCCGTCGGGCTCGACTGCGCCGCCCGAGCCGGCATCCAAGGCAATGCGAACAGGGCGGCCCGCCTGGGGCGTCCCATCCTGCGCCAACGTCGTCACGGTGACGACCTGCTCGGAGCCGGCCTGCGGTGAGGCCGTGGCAGGCGACAGGGTTACTCGCGTTGCCGCAGGCTCCGGCCCGCGCACCTCCACGGGCGAGCGATCGGCGCGGACCAGTGAGAGCAGGCGAACCCAGTCGAACTCCACGTGGGCGTCGACGTACTTGGCCGGGTCGATGCGCAGAGCGGTCAGCACCCCGTGCCACCGAACCTGCTTGCGAAGGTCGATGCGCAGCGTCTGCCATTCCGTACCGGAGACATGAAAGTCGTACTGCACCAGGCTCTCGCCCTTGCCGGGCCGACCCATGATGCGCCAGTTCGCCTCGGGCACGCTCTGCCGCACGCGCATCTCCAACACCGGGTAGCGCGCCAGGTCGATGGCCACCGGCCGCTTGGAGCGCCCCGCCGGTCCCCACATGGCGCCCCAGATGAAGTATGCGTCGCCGTTCACGTCCAGCTTCAGCAGGCCCTCCTCGACCCTCCGAGATCGGATGTACTCCGGTTTGTCGCCAAAGTTGTCGATCTCCTCGAAGTCCCCGTCACGGTCGAAATCCCAGCCGCGGCCGTAGGCGTCCGTGGCGTAGTCGGGCGGCTGGGCCGCCTGCGGCGCCTGAGGAGGTGAGGGGGTGAGGGGGTGGGCGGGTGACGACGGCGGGTTGGCGGCGAAGTAGAGGTCGTAGGTGCGGGTCAGGCCGGCGGGCGTGGCGGGGAGAGGCCAGATGAGTGCGTTGGCCTGCACCGCGGATGGGATGGTGACTGGGCCGGTTGGGCTCAGCTCCAGGAGGCGCATGGAGGCGAGGTCCACCTGCCTCGACAGGCCCAGCCGCTCGAGGTCCTTGGCCATGTCCAGCGATAGCTCGCCGCAGGACCGGGCGCGGGCGACGGCCTCGGCGCGGAGGGTCACGCGGACGCGGTAGGGGCGTGCGGGGTCGGCCCAGGGCCGGTCATGGGCCATGCCGGCGACGGCGCAGGCCAGCGCGAGGACCGGGAGCATGAGCATGTAACGGTGACGCATGGCGGGCGACCCTTCCGGTAGGCGACGGTACCTGAATGCTACCCGTGCTCGCTTGCCGGATGGCGCCGAGATCGCCGACGCCAAGCCTGAGGGCAGTCCGGCGCCGGCCGGAACCGCACGCGCCCTCCTAATGCCGAACGACGCTGTAGATGCTGAGGGCCAACGCGGCGAACGACAGGATGGCGGCGAGTAACGACGAGCGAGGGGCACGATGCGGCGCTGCGGCCGGAGGCGCAGGCGCGGTTTGAGCGGGCTCCTCCTTGACCGTCGCTTGCGCAGGCGGGGCCCACACGACGACGGCTACCGCGAGGTCGGACGTATGGCTAATGCTGACGCCGCATGGGAGGGCCTCCCATGCTTCGCCGTTTCGGACCCGAAGGAACGGCGCCCCGTCGGCATGGTGGCTTAGCTCGATCCGTGACAGGCTGGTGGCGGCCAGATCAGGCCGGGACTTCCGGAGAGCCTCCTTGGCGCACCAGTAGCCCGCGAAGTGCATGCGCGCATCGCCCTTCGTGATGCAGGTTACGATCTCGTTCTCGGTGAACGTGCCGGAGTAGAACGGGTCCTCCCAGTAATCCGGAACAACAGGCAGCTCGCTCACCCGCTCGATGTCGATGCCTAGTCCCCCGGAAAGGGAGACCCTCGGAAGCACGATGGACGGTGCGGTCACGGGATCAGCGCCGTCGGCGGCCTGGGATCCCACTGCGCGCTCAAGTGCGGCGAAGTCCGGGACGGCGACACCCACCGGAAGCTCCGCGCCAATGCTCTGCAACGCGTACATCAGCTTCACACTCTGCATGGAGTTGCTGAGCGGCTTGAGCGATGTGCCCGGCTCGATGGCCTCGGGCTCCATTTCGAGAAGTCGGCCGACCACCTGCTTCAGCTCGGAGGAAGTAGGCATGTCAGTACTCCCGCAGGCAGATCGAGCAGATGAGGCCCTTCGGGACCTCCGATCGCAGAAGGTAGGCATGGAGTTCGGCCAGCACGGCAGCATCGCGGTAGCAGAACGCACATCGAGCGACCTGGCCATCCACCGAGCCTGGCCGGCGCCGTAACGCCTCGTGAGCCGCGACGCGGCGGGCAAGGTCGGCGAGGAACAGGGCCGCCGTGCGACCATCTGCCAGCCGATGGTCGAATGCGAGGGTAACCGTGAACATGCCGACATCAGACCCCGGCACGGTGTACTCGCCGCCGATCCCCAGGATGGCAGAAGTGCCCTGCGTGATGAGCGGCGCAAACGAGAAGACACCCGCCGAGCTCAGGTCCGAGACTGTGAAGGTGTTGCCCAGGAAATCCGCCGGCACAAGCCGCCCGGACACGTAGCGTTGGATGACATCGGTCGATGCTTCGGCGAGCTGGCCGAGATCCTTCGCATCAGCATCGCGGATGACGGGCACAACCAGCCCGCTACCATCGTCCATCGCCCAGCCGATGTTGACCGCCTCGTAGAAGCCCACTCGGCCACGATCGTAGATCGCATTGAAGATCGGGTACTTGCGGAGGAGCCGGGCTACCTCGAAGAGGATGACCACCGACGTACTCGGGTCGGCGGGCGATGTCGCGTGCCGAACGGGCTGCGGGCCAAGTGTCGGAATGGAGACGGTCACGGAACTGGCGAGCACGCAGGCCATTCCGGCCGATATCTGGCGAATCTCGACCTGCTTGCGCCTGGAGTTCGCCTCCCACCGCACTCCGACGCCCTGGCTCACCTGAACCGGCAGTTCGGCGCCGACCGACACAACGTCAGACGGTGCCCGAACCGATGCCGGCGTGCCGGTGATCCGAGCCTTCACGTCGGCGCTACGCACCAACCGGAGCCCCGCGAAGTCGCCGGCCGTAAGGCGGGCCTCGTCCGCCAACCGCTTCGCAAGAGGCGTGAAGCGGACGGGAGCGCCGGGATCGGGACTTGCCACGGGATCAGCGGCTATGGTCGCCTCGGCGGGTCCGGACGCCCGAGGCGATCCGAGCGCCGACGCCTGGACCGCCGGCGAGGCCTGAGGTATGAAATCCGGTGTCGCGCCCACGAACGCCAGCGGCGCGCCAACCGGCACTTCGTCGCCGACGGCCGCGGCAAACCGCACAAAGCCCGCCTGTGGCGCCTCGATCTCGACCGCCGCCTTGCTCGTTTCGATCTCGCAGATGGGCTGCCCCTCGGCTACTGCGGCGCCATCCTCGACATGAAGGGCAACCAGCCGAACGGAATCGTCGTTGACCGTTTCGCGCGGAACGAGGACCGGCACCTGCTCAGTCAAAGTCCACACACCTCCACACAGGCGGCCAGGATGGCCTGTGTACCCGGCAGCATCTGCTCCTCTGTCGGCTTGCAGGATGGGACGGCCGCGGGCGCGGCCGACAGGCGCCGGTAATGGAACCGTGAACCAGGGCTCTCCTCCACGATACGGGCTATCACCTCGGCGCCGAACGCGCAGAAGCCCTGCCCCTCTTCAACCACCACGAGACGGCCCGACCTGGTTACGGAATCGATGATCGGCTGGATGTTCAGCGGGTAGAGCGAGACCGGGCACACGACCTCAGGGATGACCTCGAACTCGTCGACCAGAGCGTCCACGACGCCTTCGACCTCCGGCAACATTCCCCCATAGCAGAGGATCGTCACATCGGGTCTCTGCTCCACGGTAAGGCGCGACGTCGGGAACATCTCGTCGGAGTGCTCCCAGTGGAAGCCCTCCGGGGCTGTCACTTCCGAGTACCGCCCGTACAGCGTTTTGTTCTCGATGACGATGGTCGGCATCTGAATGCCCGCAAATATGCGGCGGTAGATCTCGAGCGGGTCAAAACGGTGGTGGATCGCCAGCATCATCGTGTCCGGGATGCCCAGAAAGTGCTTCTCTATGCTCTGGCTATGCGTTGCCCCGTAGCCGCGTCGCCCGCCCATCGGTGTGCGCACGACCAGCGGGACACTCACCTGCCCGTTATACATATATCGGAACTTCGCTGCGTGATTCAGTATCTGATCCATTGCCAGCGTCATGAAGTCGCCGAACATGATCTCACAGACCGGCACCATGCCGCCGAGCGCCAGGCCATTGCAGATTCCAACGAGCGCGGCCTCGCTGATCGGCGTGTTCAGGACGCGGCCGGGGAATGCCGTGCTGAGCCCGCTGGTGACCTTAAACGCGCCGCCGTAGGGGTCCTGTATGTCTTCGCCAATGCAGATGACACGCCCGTCGTCAGCCATCGCCGTGTGCAGCGCAGCGCCGATGCGGGCGGCGATCCGCTCGCGCCTCTCGGGGGCCCTCGTCGCCTCCCACCGCACCGAGCCCGGAGCGGTCTCAGTCGCGACGGCGGGGGTCGCAAACGCCACTGGTTCAGCGGCGCTGATAGCGGCATCGATGCGCTCGTCGGCGCGCCGGCGCATGTCCGCGTACCGATCGGGGGCCGAAGCCTCAAATCGGCGGATCGGATCGATCTCCCAGTGGTGACGCAGCTCGTCGGCGTCGCGCTGGTCATCACCCTTGGAGTGCGCCATCAGGCGGTAGGTGTCGATGGCCAGAAACGCCGGTTGCGCCGCACTGCGCACATAACCGACTGTGGCACGCGCCACGTCGAACAACCGGCCCGGGCGCCAGGTATCGGCCTCGAAGGTCCTGATCCCGAACGCGCCGGGGCGCGCCATCACATCGCCGGCCAGCGTCTGCGACGACGAACTGCTCTGCGCGTAGTGGTTGTTCTCCAGGACGATCAGGAGAGGGATCGTCCACTTCGAGGCCATGTTGAGCGCCTCGTAGAGCACGCCCTCGCCGAGCGTGCCGTCACCGATGAACACAACGCCGATACTCGTCGAACCCTGAAGCTTGCGCGCCAGGGCCACGCCGCCGGCGATCGGGACGCCTCCGCCCTGGATGCCGTTGCTGAACACATTGCCGGAGCAGATGTGCTGGCTACCTCCGCGGCCGCCGCAGATGCCGGTCTGGCGGCCCATGATCTCAGCCATCAGGCCATCCACGTCGTCGGTGCGGGCGAGGTAGTGCCCATGGCACCTGTGGTTTGAGAAGATCACGTCGTCGGGTTCAATCGCCTGGGCGATCGCCACGCCGGTAAACTCCTGCCCGATGCAGGTGTGGACGGTCCCGAAGATGGCGCCCTCCGTGAACAGGCGTAGGAGCCGCTCCTCAAAGGACCGTATGAGAATCGCCGACTGCCAGCACGCATCGGGCACAGCCGACAGACCGGCCATGCCCCCGGCGCCGAGCTCTGGTTCTGCCATCATGGCTAACGATTGTACCCGCCCCTGTTCCAGCGCCCTGCGGACCCGCCAGAGACGTGACTATCCCCGACGTCGGCGGCGCAGGCGCGTCACAGAGCGGCGGTCGGCCCCGTGGTCAGCGCTTGGCAGCCTCCTGCCGGGTCGCGATAGGCACATAGCCCACCTCCAGCCCCTTGGGCGGCTTGACGATCTGGGCGGGGTCGAGGTCGGCCAGCTTGCCCATCGTGGGCGGCGCCAGGTAGTCGCGGCTCTTCGGCCAGGCGCGGTGCAGCTTCTCCACCCTCGCCTGCATGCGCTCCCGTTCGGCGTCGGTCAGGTCGGCGTTGAGTAGTGCAGGCTGGTCGGCGAACCGGTACCAGTAGTAGGTCACCACGCTGCCGTCGCCCAGCCGCGCCTGGAATGGTCCGGCTGCAGGGCCCGGCTTCTTCCAGCAGCTTTTCGGGTCGTCGGGGGTCGAGTATGCCTCTTCCTGCGCCTCAACGGGCCGCTCCCAGGTTAGCCGCTGGAGCCCCGTCTCCGTCGGGACATCCGCTGGAGCGATGGGCGTCCACTTCGCCTTCTTCTCATCGCCGGCGTTCTCCAGCCGGTAGTACTCCGGCAGCGTCACAAGGCGGCCGTCCTTCGTGTCGGTCTTCGTGGCGCCGGCGTAGTTCCACTCGTACCCGAACGTGCCGGCATCGATGGCCGTGGGCGTCGCGAACGCGCTCCATTCGATCGGCATACGCTTTTCCGGCTCGCCGGGTTCGGAGGAGCGAATCTCCCAGGTCGCGGCGCCGTTGCCGGGGAAGGTTCGAACGTGCGCGCCTCGGGGGCTGACCGCGCCGGACGCGGCAGGCCCGCCCGCAAACCACGCCGAGACCGAATCCCAGAGCGCCGTCTTGTCGTAAGCGGTGTCTTGGTGTACGAGGACCGACCTGCCGTCGGACCTGCGCGGAAACGCAGTCGGCGCGATCCGCGCGTACGACCGGCCATCGGCGCCCACGGCGGTGCGGCACGGGATGTACTGCGTCTCCATCTGCACGTGACGGTTGGGATCCACCGGGCGGCTGTCGAGGAGCTGGCCGACCAGGCGAGGTTCCTTGATGCCGGCGTGGGACCAGAAGTGGGGCGAAAAGAAGGCGACCGGGCCCTTGAAGTTGCCCGTGCTCAGGAACAATGTCCAGAACTGGCCGCCGGTCGGCACGTTCCGCCCTTCAGTGGTCGCCTTGGCCTCGCCAAGCGGCAGCGACAGATACCCGTAGCCGAACAACTGGCCGCACGTGCCCTGTTTCACGTTGAGCCCGTCGATCGGGAAGAGCAGCCACGGGCTCAGTTGCGCCACGCCATAGAGCCCGCGCGGTTCCTCCCAGGAGCCCCAGCCGTGCGCCGGTCCGTTGGCAATCTCCGAGAAGTTGGGGCCCACGCCGCCCATGATGAACTTCGGGGTCTCGGTGGGGAAGCGCGTGTCCCGCCACCACCCGAGTCCGCCCTCAACGTCCGAGTACATGTCCTTCAGGGCCGGGCCATCGGGCTGCGCAAACATCCACGTGCTCGGCAACCCTGTCTGGAAGCGGCGCCCGGGATAAGCGCGCAGCAATGGCCATGCGGCTACATACATCGAGAATCCGGCGCCGTACTGCGCCTCGACCCTCCCGGCCGTCGGGATGATCAGGTAGCCGGCCAGGTACTCATCGGGTGCAGCGAGAGCCGCTCCGGCCAGCGCAACGAGGGCGACGGCGAATGCCAGATGCTGAGCGAAGGTCATGAACCTGGGGTGGTGTTCCATGTGGCTCGTCCTCTCCTGTTGCCCGACCCCTTCTCGGTCGTCGACGCCAGATCCGACCGAGACTCATTATGCACGACCGCTGGTGGTGGCGCAGCGGCGGCGCCACGGCGTCCGTCGTGACCCGGTGCGTTACCCGGCCATGTCATGCACACCCACGCTCTCGAGCCTCTTGACAGACTGCCGAAGGCCCTGTATCCTTACATCATCGCAGAGTCGGCGTGTTGCGGGCACGTGTCTATTGCACCGAGATACGCCACCAGCACCAGGCCCGGTATGATCGCTGTTCTGTGTTTACTGCCGCTTCGCTTGAGGAGGAGAGGCGCATGGGATCGGTCTCGCTGCTTGACAGACGCCCTGATGGACTTCGCCTGGGGATACTCCGCTGCGCCGCCGTACTGGCTCTGACCCTCGTCGCAGCCGCCGCGTTCGGCCAGACGCCGCCCCCGCTCATCATTCCTGGCGGGACCGTCACCGTGACCATCACGCCCGATCCGGTCACGCTGCAGGTCAACCAGTCGCAGACGTTCACCGCCAATCACGGTGTCGCGAACTGCACTCCCGGTACGCCTGTGACGCGCCAGTGGTTCATCGGTACGACGGACATCACCGGCGCCACCAGCCAGACCTTCACCACGAGTTTCGCTGGCGCCGGCCAGTACCTGGTCGGTTGCCGCGTCAGCGTCCCGGGATGCGGCATCGGATCCGGAACATCCACCGTGACGGTGAATGCCACCAGTCCGTCGGTGAGCGTAAGCCTCTCGCCGACGTCGATGTGTGCCGCCACGACGCAAGTGATCACGGCTAGCGTCACCACGTCAGGGTGCACGCCCGGCGCGATCACGTACACCTTCACTCTCGACGGCACCACGGTGCAGTCCGGCCCGGGCGCCACCTATTCGGCGTCGTTCGGTTCTGCCGGCAGCCACACGCTCGTGTGCGATGTGACCGTCGCGAACTGCGGGTCGGCGACAACTACCGTAACACTCACCGTTGCAGGACCTTCTCAGTCCGTCAGTGTGAGCCCCGCGACCGTCACACTAGACATCAGTCAAACACGTATCTTTACGGCCAATGTTGCGACTTCTTGCTGCACCTGGGGAAGCCGCAACTTCGTGTGGCGGATCGGCAGTAGCGTAGTCAAGAATGGCCCCGATAGCTACGCGGAGCTCAGTTTTGGCACGCCCGGACCTCATACAGTCTCATGCACGGTGACCGATGCCGCCTGTGGGCAGCCCGCGACCGGTAGCGCCAGTGTTACGGTGAACGGTCCATGGATCAACGCCACCGTGACGCCCGCGAACGCCACGGTGTGCGTGGGTACCTCCCAGCAGTATAACGCCTCCTTCACTCATGGCTCCTGCACTCCAGGCCCAGCCACCTACGCGTGGAAGGTCAACGGCCAGCCTGCCGGCGTGCCGCCCACGGCAGATGTGACCATACCGTTCACAGCCGCCGGTACCTATGCTGTTACCTGCGACGTGAGCGTTGTCGGTTGCGGCAGCGACACCAGCGATCAAGCGACGATAACAGTGACGAATCAGGGGCCGATCACCGGAGCCACTGCGACGGTGGACCGTAACCAGGTGCCGATTGGCCGCGTTGTGACGTTCGGCGCCAGTGCCACGCCGCACTGTAACGGCGTGCCGCTGACCTACTCGTGGGACTTTGGTGACGGTTCTCCGCCCGGCTCAGGCCCTAGCGACGTCCATCACACGTACACCGCCGTCAGACGCGTCAATGGTGTGGTCCAGCCGTACACGGTGACCGTGACGGTGAGCGACGCGTACGGCGACCAGGCCCAGGCGCAAGTGCAGGTTGAGGTGGTCCCGGCCTCCGGCGCCCCCGAGGCAGGTCCCTCGCGCGACGGCGTCTGCCTCAAGTGCGGCGACGACCTGGTCCAGCTCGGTCTTGCGTCCGGCAACGTCCTCACCACCCACACGGACCCCATCGCCACGCGCGGCTACCCGCTGACGGTGAACATTAGCGTCAACAGCCAGACTCTCGAAACTAACCGGGCCATGGGAGCGGCCACCTTCACGTACGACATCCACGTCGGCACGCAGACGGTCTACGACGCCAACTGCTCGTCGAGCACGCACTGGATGGTGGCCGATGGCAACGGCCGGCGGCTGGATTACGGTCTCGCGTCCGGGGCTCCGGCCGCCGGTTCCGGCGTCTTCAGCCAGCTCGTTCAGGTTAGCGGCGGCTACCAGCTCCAGAATGCGGGCCCGCCGGAGGCGGTCGGTGACGCGGGCAACTTCACATACGTGTTCGACAGCAGCGGCCGGCTCACACAGGTTACGGACTGGGCGGGCAACGCGCAGCAGCTTACCTACTCGGGCGGCCAGCTTACGCAGGTGCTCGACGTCAACACCGGCAAGGCCGTGACGTTCGTCTACTCGAACGGTTGCATCAGTCAGGTCGTACGCGGCGGCGGTGCGTCCAAGTCCATCCTCACCTACACGAGCGGGATCTTTACCGCCGTCTCGGACCAGACCCAGGCCGGCGCTCAGGTCAAGGGCGTCACGTACGCCTACAATACCGATGGGTCGCCGGCGTCGGTTCAGTCCAGTGGCGGCAGCGCCATCAGCTTCAACTACACGGCGCTGCCTTCGTCGAGCTGTTCCGGTCAGGTCTTGGTGGCCAACGCGACCGATTCGCTCGGCGCCACGCAGATCGACTACAAAGCAGACCCGAGTCCGGGCGCTGCCCGGAGCATAAAGGTCACGAACGCCAAGGGCGGGACGTTCACCCGTGACTTCAACAGCCAGGGCGACCTCATACAGGTCACAACGCCCGTGCTTGCGGGCGCCACGCTCCCCACGGCGGTCGCGTATTCGTACAACGCCATGCGCCGGGTCACCGCGGTGGCAGTGAACGGAACACAGACCACCTCGCTCGCTTACAACGCGCTGGGCGCGGTGACGAGCTACGCCGACGCGCTGGCCCACACTTGGAGCTGGACCTACAACGGGGTAGACCCAACCGGCGGCTCCGACCCGGTGAACGCCACGGAGACCCTGGCGTACGCCGATCCGGCGCAGCCTCACATTCCCACAACGTTCACCGATTCCGGCGGCCACGTCTGGTCTGCCGGTCACAACGCCTACGGCCAGATCACCAGCGTGACGCCGCCGACCGGCTCGCCGACAGGCAGCGCCACCGTTGTCTACAATGAACAGGGCTCGAACCGCGGCTATCCGGCTTCGGTAACGGACGCGAACGGGAACGTGACGACGTTCAACAGCTACGATCCCCTCGGCGACCTGACCGCGTTCTCGACGTACCCCAACGTGAATACGACGAACACGGCTCTGCTCACGTACGACGCTGTGCAGCGTCCCACCGGGGTGCAGCATCCGGACGGGAAGACGGCGTTCCTTACGTATACCGGGCGCGACATGACCCAGACGACCGACGAGGCCGGCACCCAGTACAACATGAGCTACTGTGCGCCTTGCGGCGTCCTAACGGGCATCACCGGTCCGCTGGGCTGGACACTTGGCTGGACACTCGACGGCGACCGCGACCTGTCCGGCTTCACGGATGCCCGAGGAAAGGTCACCCACCACACCTACGGCCCTGCCGGCGAACTGCGCCAAACCACCTATCCGGACGGGTCGACCCTGGGACTGCTGTACGACAACGCGGCGCGGGTCCGGCAGGTCACCAACGGGCGGGGCCAACTGACCACCGCCACGTACGACGCGGCCGATAGGCTGACGGGCGTCGCGTTCCCCACCACCGGCGCACCGCCCATCTCGTACGCCTACAATGCCGACAACTCCTTGGCCCAGGTTACCGACGCGGCGGGAACCACCACCTTCGCCTATACGGCGACAGGGCAGGTGCAGTCTGTGGCGTACGACTATTCGGCCTCCGGGCTGACTGGAGTGCAGACCGTTGCCTACACGTACAACCCGGACGGTTCCCGCGCCACTATCACGTGGACGAACGGCACAACCGCAGTCGGCACGTGGAGCTACCTGTACGATCCCGGCGGCCGGCTGACCACAGTCACCAACCCCTGGGGCGAGATCACGAGCTGGAACTACGACGGCGAGGACAAGGTCACCAGCCAGACCAACGCCAACACCACTTCTCTCACCCTGGGCTACAACCAGGCGCGTGGCTGGCCCACGAGCCTGACATGGAAGCAGGGCGCCACGCCGTTCGCGTCCTACGCACTCACATACGACCAGGGCCTCAACACCGTCGGCAACCTCACCGGCGTCACCGAGGGCGCAGGAGCCGTGAGCTATGGCTACGATGCTCTCTACCGTCTCACGTCGGAGGCGCGGACCGGAGCCAACGCGAATGCGCACAGCTATGGGTACGATCTCGCAGGCAACCGGCTGACCGCCGACAGCATCACCTGCACGTTCGACAACGCCAACAAGGTGGCGAGCATCACGGGCGGTTCCTTTGGCCACGACGGCGACGGCAACGTTACCACCCGGAGCGCGGCCGGCATCGCCCCGATCTGGGCGAGCTGGAACACCCTGTCGCAGGCCACGCAGCTCGGCGGCTACGGGCAGCCCATGGCCTACACCTACGATGGCCTTGGCCGCAGGGTGGCCGGCCTTCTCACGGGCGCGCCGATCGTGCAGAAGACGTTCTACATCTTCGACGGCGACCTGCTGCTCGGCGAGGTTCAGCCCGGCTACCCCATGCCGCCGCCCGCACCCAGCGGCCCGCAGGTCAAGGCGGCCTACACCTGGGGCGCCATGGGCCTGGTGAGCGAGCGGCTGGTGCAGCAGAGCGTCAGCCTCTGGTACGCGTTCGGCCCGCAAGGCGAAACACGGCAGCTCACCACCGCTGCGGGCGCCGTGGCCGACACCTACGTGTACACGGCATACGGCGCCCCGGTGGCGAACACCGGCAGCGACCCCAACCCGTTCCGCTACGGCGGCCAGTTCGGCTACTACCTCGATCCCGGCGGCTCCGGCGCCAACCTCTGCGGTGCACGGTGGTACGACCCGTATCTGGGCAGGTGGCTGAGCAGGGATCCGATTGGGTATGAGGGCGGGGCTGATCTGTATGAGTATTGTGGTGGGGATCCGGTGGGCGGGGTGGATCCGAGTGGGATGCAGGCTGGGTCGTGTTCCGACGGCGATGACTTCCCGATCGGGCCAAGTGGCCGCCCTCGTGCGTACGGTAACGTCCTGGGCGCCCTGAACACGCTCTCGTCGCAGGCGCAGACGGGCCTGGCACTGGCATCTGATCTGCATCCGTGGGCGCCCGCCGCTAAGTTCATCACCGGTAAGGGAAGCACGGGTGCCAGGCTCAGCCCCGCATCGCGGGCGGGAAACGGCATTGTAGCTGCACTGCCGCTGGCAAGCGGGTTCATTGGGCGTGGCGTCGGGCGGGCGTGGAGCTTCGTCGTGCGCCTGCTTTCACGCGAGCGACCAGCGGCCAAAATCGCGTCGGGCGTGATGCGTACCTTCTTCCATAAGGGGTTTCTTATTGGAGGACAGGTATGCCAACGCTCCAAGGGTTTCAGCACCACCGGCACATTGGCGGAGGCGGCCTCACTGCCCCTGGCTGGACCGGTGCACCAGTTCGATATTCCCGACCGTGTTCTGCTCGGGTGGCAGAGCAAGGGCTGGTTTCGGACCATTCGCACCAACATGGGCGGACAGACGGTCACCGAGCACGTATTCTCGCCTCTTGTGCATAATGCGCTAGAGGCGTACCGTGTGAAGGGCCTGTAGATGAAGCCCTGCTGCCCCACGATGAGCGAGATGGTCAGCCTAGTCGGGTCACGCGGTGTCTCGGCCCAATTGCCTGGCGTCAACGACGACCGTAGCGACATCTGGTTCGGGGTACCGGTCCTGATCTTCAGGGCGTACGACAGTATCTACGAGTCTGATGTGCATATCGTGGCCGATGTGCCCGTCTCGACCGAGGTCACGATCGGCATCTCGCGATGTCCCTGGTGCGGTAGGCGCCTACGCTGTACAAGATGAGGCATTCGACCCGATTCCGGCTGGCGCTACGCAGATCGAGGACGAGCATGTGGTGCGACGGCGACCTGCTCCTCGGCGAGGTTCAGCCCGGCTACCCCATGCCACCGCCCGCACCCAGCGGCCCGCAAGTCAAGGCGGCCTACACCTGGGGCGCCATGGGCCTGGTGAGCGAGCGGCTGGTGCAGCAGAGCGTCAGCCTCTGGTACGCGTTCGGCCCGCAGGGCGAAACACGGCAGCTCACGAACAGCACCGGCGCGGTGGCCGACACCTACGTCTACACCGCCTACGGCGCACCGGTGGCGAGCACAGGCTCATACCCCCAGCCCGTTCCGCTACGGCGGCCGGTTTGGCTACTACACCGACCCCGGCAGCTCCAGGGGGAACGGTTGGTCGGGCAGTCCTACCCAGGAACAGCGCCTGCGCATTGCGCGCAGCAGATCAGTGCGCTGCCCGCAGTCTGATTGGCCTGGATGCTGTCGTTACGTGAAGGAGGCGTCCGCTTGCTCGTACCGCGACTTGCTCTTGCAGCAGTGGGCTCGACAGCGACTGCAGCGTGCGCGCTGGCTCTGCATGGTGTCGCGCCCAAGGGTCTACTGCCCGAGGAACGCTCTCTGTCAATCATGTCGTCGGCCGGGCGCTCAATTCCCGCGGTGTATCTGGGTTCCGTTGGCGTTGCCGGCGGGACCGCGCGTGTCGTCGCCTTGCGGAATGAGCGCTCGGCTCCGGTCACCGTTGATCGCCTCGATGCTCCGCCCGACTGCTCGGCAATCCTCCTCGGCGCCGGCCCACTCCCGGTCACGATTCCGCCTGCCGGCTCGGCGCTCCTGCAGATCACCGTGAAGCCGACTGGCATGCCGGATGGGCCGGCGGCGCTCGCGGCCTGCTCTTCTCGGCAGATCAAGGTCTTCGTTCGCGGCGACGCGGTGCATGCCGCCGCCGTCCTGGAGGTGACGGGGCGACTGTTCAATGGGGCGGCGTTCGAGCCGGACGTGCTGGACCTCGGGCGCGTGGACGCCGGACACGGGGCGCGCAAGCGGATAACGGTGGTGTGGGAGCAAGGAGCCTTGCCGGCGGCGCCAGCACGCCTGTCAGCGTCGCCGGAGCTTCCGGTCTCGATAGTGCCCGCACCGGCTGGTGCGGGCGCCAGGGCGGCCGGCTCGGGGCTTGCTCGCGCTGCCTACTACGTGACGCTTCCGCCTAGATCCACGGCCGGTCCGCTCAGCGGCGCCATCACGTTCGCCGGTCCGGGCTCCAGAACCTACAGCCTGCCCGTGGTGGGCGAAGTCGTCGGCTCGGTGTCTGCGCGTCCAAGCTCGGTGGTCTTCGGTGCTGTCGGCAAACAGACCGCCGCCGGGCCTGAGGCCGAGGCGCGGCGGACCCGATGGGTCTGGCTGGTTAGGCGTCCGGCGACAGATGCGGCCGCCGCCGGACCGAAGCAGCGGCGACCGGTCGCCACACCGACCAGCCTGTGGCGCGGCGCCCGTGTGTCCGCGACGCCGGCATGCGTCTCGGCCGCCCTGGTCCTCGATTCGCCGCCAGCTACCCCTTCTGTGGCCGGCGCGCCGCCGCCGCCGAGCCCAGCCGGGATCACACCGGGATCGGCCTGCCGGCTTCGGGTCATGCTCGCAACCGACGCGCCGGCCGGACAGGTGGAGGGCTGGGTGACCGTGACCTTCGCCAACGGGGAGCGGCTCCGGCTGCCCGTCACGGCAACTGTCGAGTGAAACAGCCGGTCCAACTCAGGAGATCGCCCATGTTCCGCTGCCACTGCTTGCCCGGGCTCGCTACGATTGCCGCAACCGTTTGGCTCGGCCTCGGGTCCGCGGCGGTTGGGGCCCCAGCGGCGCCTACGGATGCCGGCACGCCGGCAAGGGCACCGGCCATTCCGATGCACACCGAGCCCGGACTGGCCACGGCGCTGGCCCAGGCCGGGCGCCTGCTAGCCATGGGCGAGTTTGGCCTGGCGCTGACGATCCTGCGGCCGGTGTCGGTCCCGCCAGTGTGTCGCGTGGTGACCACCGTCGATACGCCGCAGCCCGCACAGCGTGCCGCCTGCCGTGACGCGGCTGCCGCCGCGCTCGCCGGCTGGAACCGAGGGCTCCGCGGCGCGGTGCGGTTCGTGCCTGCGCCGGCCAACGGGCCGGCAGACCTGCAGCTCATCCTGTCGGCGGCTCCCGTCGGCCCGGATGCGCCCGACGGCGTGCGGCTGCAGCGCACGGTCCAGGCAGGCATGCCCACGCGTGTGTTCGTGCACGCGCCGGCGACCGGAGGCAGAGCCGCGCTGGTGCGCAAGTCGGCGGATGCCGTGGGGCTCTACCTGGGACTGACGCCAACGGGCACGGCCGCCCCGGTTGCGCATGCTCCGACGCCGGTTGGCCTGCCACCGGCAGCATCGCCCGGCTCCCGGTTCGCCGCCGCCGAGCGTGTGCTGACTGACTCCGAGGTCTCCAGGGCGATTCAACTCCTCCGGGCTCGCACGGATTGCGCCGGCTTCGCCAGGCGTCGGGTGAAGGTGCAGTGCCCTCTGCCGGTTCTGACGCTGGCGAGCGCCGTCTCAGACCTGGGCGAGGTGCGCAAGGGCGTGACGGCCCGCTTCACCTTCACCGTGCGCAACACCGGCTCCGCCCCGCTGGAGATCGAGGCGAAGCCCAACTGCGGATGCACCATCACCAATGAGCGGCAGCGCATCGAGCCGGGGCAGTCCGGCACGCTGCACGCCGACATCCTCACCACCGCGTTCCGGGGCGAGCTCCACAAGACGCTGACGCTGGCCTCCAACGACCCGCTGCACCCGCAGACCACGCTGGAGATGCGGGCCGTTGTGCTGCCGCTGGTCCAGGTGATGCCCGCCGAGGATGTGCGGCTCGCCCTGGCCGACGATGCGCCGACCACGCGCCGCCTGGAGGTCCGCGTCCGCGACGCGAGCGCCGTGTCGATCACGGGAGTCGCATGCGGTGTGCCCTACGCCACCGCCGTCCTGACCCCGCGCGGCGACGCCGCCCCGGGCGAGGCTCGGTACGATCTGGACCTGACGGTGGGGCCCCAGGCCGCGCAAGGCCGTACATCGTTCCTGGTGGCGCTCAACACCTCGTCGCCCATCGATCCGCAGGTGAACGTGCTGGTCGTTTGCGAGAAGGGCATCCTCACCACGCCGCCCTGCTCCTACCTGGGCGCCCTCGGTCCGGCGACTCCCCTTCCCGTAAGACAGGTGGTCACGCTGAGCCGCGGCTCCGGCGCGTTCCGAATCAAGAGCGCGTCCACCGGCGACCCGCGCCTCCAGGTGCGTGTGAGCCCCATCCGCGACGGCGCCGAATACCGCCTCGACCTGACCTACCTCGGCGGTTGGCCCGCCGGCTCGGTCAACGCCCGCGTTACGGTGGAGACCGACGACCCGCTCCAGCCCACGATCATCGTGCCGGTGACCGGAACCGTGAGCGAGAAGTTGCAGTTCATGCGCGGCGTCTCAACGGTGTTGCTGGCCCGCCTCTTGGCCCGGCTGTCCCGCCCGAGCCGGAGTGCCACGTTGGCCGGGGTCGCGCTCCGCCCCGACGATGCCGTGTGACCGGTCGCGCTTCGTTGACTCTCGCCCCCGGGCCCTGTATACTGGCGCCTGACAACCAGATTCTCTGTGGCAGAGGCGTGCGAGCCCTGCGCAATCTCGCTACGGCGTGTTTCCGAGTAACGGAGGAGTGGCGTGATGGGTGCGGATGCCGTGTCCCGCCCGGGTAGCTGGGCGCCTGCTCGCATCGGCAGTCACTCCATCCGTCGACGGTGGCGTTCTCCGTTACCTCGGCCACGCGGGTCCTTCTCGCAGGGCGCCTGCTTAAGTGAAGTAGGGTCGCTATGGGAATAGCACGAGACGCACATCGGGCCGGGCTTGCACCTCTCCAACGCGTGAACGGGCTCGACCGATCCGCGGCGCACAGCACGACGAGACAGCGGAGGTAGCCGCGCGATGCGCGTTCACTGTGACCTGCTAGGCCGCGCGGTTGAGCTGCCCGATCATCCCCAACGCATCGTCAGTCTTGTCTCCTCCGCCACGGAGATTGTGGCGGCGCTCGGGCACACCGACCGCCTGGCCGGCGTCTCCTCCTACTGCGGGCGCTATGTGGATGGTCTGAAGGCGCCGATCGTCGGCAACTATGTTGATGTAGACGAGGGCGCGATCCGCGACGCGCGCCCAGACCTCGTCCTGACGACTACCGGCGTGCAGCGTTGGGTCGGCAAGCGCCTGGCCGACGAGGGGTTGCCCGTCTACGTACTCCCGCTTCCGAACAGCGTATACGGCATCCTTGAGGGTGTTCGTCTGGTCGGTGCGCTTGTAGACGATATGCCGGCTGCCCATGGCCTCTGTGCAACGATGGAGGCAGGCTTCACAGACCTGCGCAACCGCACGTCGGCCTGCCGCCCAAGGGTCTACTCCGAGCTCTGGTTGGGCCGGCACGTGAGAACCCCCGGCGGATTGACCTACATCCATGACCTGCTTACGCTGGCCGGCGGCGATCCGATCTTCGGCTCGGACCGCTCGGGGTACCTACCGGTGGATGCGGCCGAGGTCGAGCGCCTCCGGCCAGACATCGCCGTCATCTTCTCAGAGCCCGAGTACCCGATCGACAGCAGAAGGCTGCTCGCGGATCGAGGCTGGGACCGGTCGTTGCCGGGCCTGACGGTCGTGGAGTCGAGCGTTGAGCGGGGGCGCAACCTGATCCACGACGGCCCCTCCATTCTGGACACCGCACGCTGGCTGCACGATGCGTTCGCGCAGGTCTGGGGCCGATGAGCGCACGACGCGCGTGACGGCCCGCAAGAGGAGTCCGGCCGCACAGCGCCGAACAGGAGAGCGCCCTGCCGGTACGGCAGAGCATGGGGAGGACGCAATCGTGGATCGTCGTCAGTTCATAGTGGGCGCCGCCGCACTGGCGGGGATGCCCGAGGTCGTCGCTGCCGGCCGGCCGGGACGGGCAGACAAGCTCAACATCGCGCTCATCGGCGTCTGGGGCCGCGCGTTTGCGTTCTACGACGTCCTGGCCACCGAGAACGTCGTGGCGGTGTGCGACGTCTACGAGGATCGCTTCGCCGATGCTCTGAAGCGCTTCCCACAGGCCAAGACCTACATCGACTGGCGCAAGTGCCTGGACCACAAGGGCCTCGACGCCGTCGTCATCTGCACACCGGACCATCACCATGCGCTGATCGCCAACTGGGCGCTGAACCGGAACCTCCACGTCTACTGCGAGAAGCCCCTTGCCATCAGCGTCGAGGAGGCCCGCGTCGTCCGCGCCAACTGGCTCCAGAAGAAGGGCAAGCTCGCCACGCAGGTGGGCATGCAGCGCCACGCCTACCCGAACTTCAACCGCGTGCGCGAACTGATCCGCGACGGCGCCGTAGGCGACCTCCGGTCGGCTTGCGCCTGGGGCGATCGACAGATACGGCGGCCGGGCTACCCGCCTGCGGAGGGCCAAGTGCCGGCCGGCCTCCACTGGGACCTGTGGCTCGGGTCTGCGCCCGACCATCCCTACAGCCCCAGCTATTTTGCGGGCGGCCCCGGCATGAACTGCCTCTCATGGAACATGTACTGGGACTTCGGCGCGGGCCAGATCGGCGACATGGGCAGCCACACCATGGACCTGCTCTGGAACGCCGTGGACGCCAAGCTGCCGACCTCGGCCCAGGCCAAGGGAGAGAAGTACAACCCGGATGTGACGCCGGTTGAGTGCGAGTCGCACTTCGACCACCCGGCCAACTCGTGGCGAGGGCCCATCGAGGTCAGCTGGTACCAGGGCGGCGCCATGCCCGAATCGCCCAGCTCGTGGCTCGACCTGCGCAGGATCGACCACGGCGCCATGTTCGAGGGGACACGGGGCTACCTGATTTCCGACTTCGGCGGGCGCATGATCCTGCCCTTGGGCGACAGCGCCGACATGAGCTACTACAAGCCGCGGGTCAAGGAGGCCATCCTGCCGAACCTGGGCGACTTCACCAAGCAGTGGCTCGACGCCTGCCGCAACCCAAGCCTCAAGACGGCCTGCGACTTTGAATACAGCGGCAACATGATCGAGCAGCTCCTGCTGGGCCTGGTGGCGTACCGCGCCGGCACGAAGCTCACGTACGACGGCGCCACCGGCGCGGTGACCGGTAGCCCCGAGGCCGCCCAACTGCTCAAGCGCACCTACCGCAAGGGCTGGACGATCAACGGGTGAGGTAGGCGGGAACGGCTGGACGGCGGCCTGATTACCGGCCCCCGTCCAGCCGCACCGCCTCCAATCCCGGCACGTACTTGCAGGCCTCCTGTAGCGCGTCGCCGTAGTGGCCGTAGGCCATGGCCACGTGGTGAATGAAGGGGCCTTGCATGAGGGTCCGCTCCCAGCGGGGCCAGTCGTCCACGCGCATCCAGGCGTAGTTGTTCAGCGTCTCGGGGCCCTCCATCGTATGGCCCTGACCGATGGCGAGGGCGTAACGGCCGCCGTCGCCGTCGAAGCGGGCCACGGTGATGGGACCGTCCTGTAGCCTGAAGTGGGTCATGCCCGCCAGCGGGCTGGGGAGGATCCAGTGCCGACCCAGGCGAGGCCGCACGTCCGGATGGAGCATGGATGTGGGCGCTCCGTCGTGCCATAGCAGGATGCCGTTGTCATCTTCCGGGTGGCGCACGGTGAACTCGGCAAGGTAGGCGGGCGGGCCCATGGCGGCCCGGCGGAGCATGAGGTCGCTCAGGGCGCCGTGCAGGTCGCTCTCCGAGGCCATGGGGCAGACGTCGGCCACCAGGCTCTGGGCCAGCGAGCAGTAGGACCCGGCCGCGTCCACGGCAGACATGAAGGTCTGCACGGCGACGCCGTCCAGCCCGTGCCGATCTCGAAGGGCCATGATCTGGTCGCGAATCGCCAGCACCTGCATGAGCGGGCCGTCGTCGTCGAAGCCCTCCACGATAAAGCGCCGGCGGATGGCCTCGGCGGCTTCCGCGTAACCCGCGGGATCGCGCTCGACGCGACGGCGGGCTTCGGCCAGGAACTCCACCATATCGATGGGCAGCACCTCGATGCCGAAGCGCTCCAGCAGTTCGCTCTCGTTGACGATGGTGGTCCAGAAGAAGTCGATCCGCTGGCCGATGAGGCCGATCCGGGCGCCCTTGCGCAGTACTTTGGCGGCGTTGACGGCGCGCAGGAAGGTGTCGATCCCCCGGCGCAACGCCTCCTCGTCCGGCCTGCAGTTCCCAATGTAGGTGAATGGCACGCCCAGCTTGTGGAGCACCTTGCTGCTCGCGAAGAGCCCGCACAGAGTGTCGCGGAGGCGGCGGCCGTCGGGCAGGGGCGCCTCGTCGCGCGGCCCCCAGAGCAGCACCGGCAGGCCCAGCTTCTTGCCGATCATGCCCACGGCGCCCTCGGTGCCGAAGTTGCAGTGCGGCATGAAGAGGCAATCCACGCCCGCCTGCCGGAACCGCGCCACGGCGGCATCGACATGGGCCTGGTCCTTCACCAGCCCGTCCTCCAGCACGCCCTCCAGATCGACGAACCGCACTCCCATCTCGGTCAGGAAGGCCTGCACGGTCTGCTTCTGGCGGATGGCGTCCTCGTGGCTGAAGACGAACTTGCCGATGGGGCAGAGACCAAGAAGAGGACCGGCGCCGCTCACCGGCAGTGCTCCACCAAGAAGCGGATCACCGGCTCGGCGTCCTCCAGCCCGTGCGGGTGGTGGCCGATGCCGGGTTTGTGGATCACCTGCATGGTCCCGCCCAGCTTCCGATATCGCTCCTCGACGATGGCCGTGTTCTCGTTCGGCGGCACTACGTCGTCGGCGTCGCCCACCACATGGATGATGGGTATCCTGGCGCGGGCCAGCGGCCGCAGTGCGTCGATGGGGTTGCCCCGGTAGGCCAGCGCCTCGGCCTCGTCCCGGAAGCCGTAGCAGCGGATCAGCTCCTGCCAGTCGCCGGGGCTGCCCGCCCCCTTGCCGCGTCCCGCGGGCCAGCTCTTGAAGTCGCACACGGGCGCGTCGCCGTAGATGGCCCCGACCCAGCCGGGGTGCTCGGCCGCCCACCGGTAGGCGTAGAGCCCGCCGCGGCTCAGGCCGATGAGTGCGGGCTTGCGGCTGAGCCCAAGGCGGGTGACGAGCTTGTAGAAAAGCGTGAGCTTCTTCAGCGCGTCCGGCGAGCCGAAGGTGTTGCCCACGGCGATATGCCCGTGGTGGAAGCCCCGCGCAAGCAGCCCCGGCGCGGCGCACCGCTCGGTGAAGGCGTCGGGAAACTCCAGGCACCAGGACCAGGGCCGGCCCGGCGCCGCCTGCTTCGGCTCGACCACCCACGCCGTGCAGCCCGCCACGGTGAACTGGTGGCGCGTGTAGCCGTGCCACGTGTCCGTGGCGCCCTCCGGCCACGCGATGGGCGCCGGCCCGCCCGCCTGTCCCGCCGCGCAAGCCACCGCGCAGAGCCCCGCCGCCATAAGCCAGAACATGATGCCCTCCCTACACGCCCATTCTGATGCGAGAGTACCACGCGGCGGGGCAACAGGGCGTGAAGCCGCGGCGGCCCTGGCTACCTACCCTGTAGATCTGACCGATCGACCAAGATCGCAGACCAGATATAGGTCGTGTCCCAGGAAGTGGTGTAAGAGGGCTCTCGCCTCCTCCTGCTGTCAGTATATTATGTCGTGGTGTCGATGCCCCTTGCGAGTATGGCGTCGTCCCTGTCTGACGGTAGCCCCATGGCCTCTTTGCTGAACTGCCGTCGTACTACCTGCCACTCGTCATGCTGCTCCAGGAGAACGGCCCCAATGAGGCGAAGGACGCTGTCGTCGGTCGGGAAGATCTGGACGACGTCGGCTCTCCGCTTGATCTCGCAGTTCAGTCGCTCCAGGCTGTTGGTCGATGCGAGTATGGACCAGAGGCGAGGAGGATGCTGCATGAACGCCAGGACGTCGTCGCGGGCCTGGTCCATGAGAAGCGCGACATCGGGAAGTCTCCCCTCCAGCTGCGACCGCACCGTCTGCCACTGGTTACGGCCGTCTGAGGCATTATCCTGCTGGAAGGCTGTGGCCACAAGGGCCTTGACGTAGCCCTTCTGCGCCTTGGGAGTGCGCGACAGCAGGTTCCGCATGAAGTGAACACGGCACCTCTGCCACTGGGTGTTCAGGCACTTCCGTACCGCCTTGCGCAGCCCTGCGTGGTGGTCGGAGACGACCAACTGCACGCCGCGCAGGCCCCTGTCCAGCAACTGGCGGAGGAACTCGCTCCAGTACTCCTCGGTCTCGGCATGGCCGCAGGCAACTCCCAGTACCTCGCGTCTGCCGCTCTCACTCAGGCCGATCGCGACCACCACCGCACGGTCGACGATCCGGGATCCGTGTCGCACCTTCACATACGTGGCATCGAGCCACACGTAGGGGAAATGGCCCTCCAGGGGACGTTGGACGAACTGCTGGACCTGCTCATCGATCTCGGCGCAGATACGCGAGACCTGCGACTTCGAGATGCTGGCGCCTCCCATGGCCTCGACCAGCCGATCCACAGACCGGGTGCTGACGCCCTGGATGTAGGCCTCGCACACCACCGCGTAGAGCGCCTTCTCCACTCGCCGCCGCGGCTCCAGGAAGCAGGGCTGATACGAATCCTCGCGCAGGCGAGGGATCGCCAGGTCAAGTCGACCCACTCGGGTGTCCCACGTACGGTGCCGGTAACCGTTACGTGAGTTCACCCGATCAGGGCTGCGCTCTCCATGCTTCGCGTTGCACAGAGCGGTTACCTCATCGTCCATGATCGTCTTCAGCGAGTTGCTCACAACTGATCGCAAGAAGTCGCCGTCATGCTCACAGAGCCGATCCAACGCTGCTAGACTGTCCTTGGCCATCTCATCTTCCTTTCTGGTAGTTGTCATGAACCACCATTGTGGAGGCGAGATGGCCTCTGAGCAAGCGGCCGGACTAGTCCGGCCGCTTGCTCAGCTCTTACACCACATCACGGGACACAACTCTCCAGGCCAACGTGCATCCTCGCTTGAGCCGCTCGACGTGGTACCCAGACATCACCACCTGCGGCGATGCGAAGACAACCTACGGCACGGACCGGGTGGCTCATGCCGCAGAATCTGTGTGCCCCGGTGGCCCGTAGGACCGTGGCCGGTCGGGGTACCACCTCCTCCCCGAACCGGCACTCCTCCCGCGAAGGCCGCACCGGCAATGCGGCCTTCACGCTGGTGGAGGTCCTCATCGTCGTCGCCATCATCGCGGTGCTTGCGGCCCTGTCGGTCTCGACGGCATTCCAGGTGCGCCGGTCCGGGCGCACCGCCGTATGCTCCTCCAATGCCCGACAGATCGGCATGGCCCTCCGCCTGTACACAAGCGACAACGATGGCGCGTGGCCCTCGACCGCCGCTTGGCTCTCCGGCCTTCCCAAGTATCTCGGGCGAGACCGCAGGCAACTCGGTTGCCCGGACGCCAGGGCGCCGATCATCGTGGTCGCATGGCCGGCGGTGCCGGGCTACGCCTACTCCACTGCGCTCACATCGGGGGTTGTTTCGCTGACCGGCAACACGCCACCCGCGCAGGACGCAGCAGTCCGGTTCCCTGCCGTAACGGTTTGCGCTATGCGATGCGGCAATCGGCGCCTACACCACAGGGGCCCCTGATCCGTACCAGTTTGATCCTAACGCTCGACCACCCGGCCAAGAAGATGGTTGGCGGCGACACTCCGGTGGCGCGAACTACGGGTTCTGTGACGGGCACGTGAAGTGGCACCTACCGGACGCCGTTGGCCACAACCAGCTCGGCCGCAACGACGGCTCGCGCCCGTCGTTCGCGCTGTGATGTTGCGTTTCGACCGTGTGTTTCCGCGCCGGGCGGCTCTTGGCATGCTGCTCGGCGCGGCGGCGACAGCGGCGGTCGGCGTGGTGCTGGTTATGGCCGCTCCGACTTCCGACGGCTGGAGCGCTCACCCTGCGATGCAACAGCTTGCGATGAGGCGACGGGTGGCGGCAGCAGACCCTCCGCTGGGGGCGGTCATGCCGCTACCCCAGACGGGAAGCCCTCACCGGGCCGGGCCAAGTCAGCCATCGGCGGACACTCTGGTGCTGTTCGTCGGTGGAGATGGGCCGTGCTGCAGCGACTCTGTTGCGCAATGGAGGGCGAATGCACAGAAGGCGCTGCCGGGCGCATCGTTCCTGGTCGTTGCGCCCAGCCTTCGCCAAGGCCGAGAACGCAACGGAGATGTGGTGGCCGACCCCGGCGGGCGCCTCGCGCGGGCTTACAACGCAGGCTGGGCGCCGCGGGCGTATCTGGTTGGCGGCGACGGACGCCTGATCTGGCGCGAGCCCGCGGACGCAACGGACCTGAACTCGGCCGCTGCGGCAGCCGCGTCAGCGCGCAGGCTACGGCTGCAGTAGGGCGTCTGATCTAGTCTGGGCTCGACCGGCATGGGTCTGCCGTGATGGGTTGGCTCGATCGCCTGCCGGAGTGATGCCGGGCACGGTCGAAGCGGCGCCGGCAGGAATCGCCGGGCAGGACGGTGAACTCGGAAACCGCACCGCAACCGCCCCGTCCGGAGGAACCTATGCCCGCCACGCCCCTGACCGCCCACGTCGTCTCGCACACCCACTGGGACCGCGAGTGGTACCGCACCTTTGAGGTCTTTCGCTTCCGCCTGGTGGACCAGGGCGACGCGGTGCTGGACCTCCTGGAGAGCGACCCCGCCTACGGGCCCTTCTACTGGGACGGCCAGACCTGCGTGATCGACGACTACCTGGAGATCCGGCCGGAGATGGCCGACCGTCTGCGCAAGGCCTGCACCGACGGGCGGCTGGTCACCGGTCCCTGGTTCGTCCAGCCCGACGAGTTCCTCGTCAGCGGCGAGTCCTTCGTGCGCAACCTGCTCCTGGGCCGCCGCATGTGCCGCGAATGGGGCGCCGGCCAGCAGGTCGGCTACGCGCCCGACGCCTTCGGCCACACCAGCCAGATGCCGCAGATCCTATGTGGCTTCGGCATCGACAACGCCGTCTTCTTCCGAGGGATCACCGCCGACCAGGTGGCCTCCGAGTTCCTCTGGCGCTCGCCCGACGGATCCGAGGTCCTGGCCGTGAAGATGCCCGACAACACCGCCTACAGCAACTTCTACTACCGCTTCCGCGAGACGCTGGCCGACACCGACCGCGGCATCGCGCTGGACCCGGAGCGCGTGGTGGCCGAGGCCACGCAGCTGCTGGAGGAGAGCCTTGCTGAGCGGCCCACGACGCCGTACATCCTGTGGATGGACGGCGTGGACCACGTCCTGCCGCAGCCGCGCACGCCGGAGATCATCCGCATCGTCAACGAGCGTCTGGGCGACCGCGTTCAGGCAAAGACGGCCACCCTTCGCGAGCATGTGGATGCCGTGCTGGCCGCCGCACCCGACCTGGCGACCCACACCGGCGAGATGCGGATCGCCAACCGAGCATGGAACCTGCAGGCGTTGCTGGCCCACGTGGCCTCGTCGCGCATCCACACCAAGCAGCTCAACCACCAGTGTGAGACGCTCCTCGAGCGCTGGGCGGAGCCGTGGACCACCTTCGCGTGGCTTCTGGAGAAACAGCACGGACCCGTGGCCGGAGGCGAGCGGCGGCCCGAGTACTGGCAGCGGCCGCCCGTGGGCCTGCTGCGCCACGCCTGGAAGCAGCTCCTCCTGAACCAGCCCCACGACTCCATCTGCGGTTGCTCGGTGGACCAGGTCCACCGCGACATGATCAACCGCTATGAGCGCTGCCTGCAGGTGGGCGAGAAGCTCACCACGGAGGCCCTGGAACGCATCGCCGCCCGGGTCGACACGACGCCGCCCGTGAGCGATGACCCCCACGCGCCGGAGGCGCTCGATGCCCTGGTGGTGACGAACCCGTTGGGCTGGGACCGCGCCGCAGAGCCCGTCGATGTCGTGGTGCGCATCCCCGGCGACAGCCAGGCCGAGAGCATCCGCATCGTCGGCCCGGAGGGCGAAGCGTGCGCGCGCATCACGCCCATGGGCCATGCGCATACCATGAGCCAGGCCCCGCACGATATCCCGGTCGCCTTCGGCTGGAAGCGCTTCAACGTCCGCTTCCTGGCCCAGGCGCCCGCTTTCGGCTATTCCACGTACCATGTGGTCGCCAATCCCGGCTCGGTGCGGGTGGCTCCCTCCGAGGGCGCCGTTCGGGTGGCTGACGGCGCGCTCCAGAATGAGTACCTGCGCGTGGAAGTGGCCGAGGACGGCTCCATCTCCCTCACCGACCTCGCCACCGGGCGCACCACGTCGGGCGGCCTCGTCTTCGAGGACGGCGGCGACTTCGGCGACGGCTACAACTACGTCGCGCCGCCGAAGGACATGGTGATGACCACCGCCGGCTCGCTCCTGGGCGACGGCCTGACCATCCTCACCGAGCGCGACGAGATCGAGGGGCGGCTCATCATCCGGCGGCAGTGGTTCGTCCCCGCCGACCGCGACGGCGACACCCGCAACGACGTGGTCCAGGCGCCCATCGACATCCGCGCCGTGGTAGCGCTTCGCCGGGGCGCCCGCCGGGCCGACGTCACCATCGATGTGGTGAACGCGGCCAAGGACCATCGCTTGCGCGTGCTCTTCCCCAGCGGCGCGACCGAGGCGACGCACGTCGACGTGGAGCAGGCCTACGACGTGGTGGCCCGCACCATCGTCCAGCCCGATACTACCGACTGGCGCGAGAAGCAGCCCGCCACCGGTCCGCAGAAGACCTTCACCGACGTCTCCGACGCCTCCGGCGGCCTCTGCGTCATCAACAAGGGCCTCCCCGAGGTTGAGGTGAAGGACGACGCCCAGCGGACCATCGCCGTATCGCTCCTGCGCGCTACCGCCAACGGTGTCGGCGCGCCCGACGAGCAGCACGAGGGCCAGATGCAGGGCGCCTACCGCTTCGAGTTGGCTCTGCTGCCCCACGCCGGCGACTGGCAGGAAGCCCGCGTTTGGCAGGCCGCCCACGGCTTCAGCGCGCCGCTCCGAGCCACCCAGACAGGCCTGCACGCGGGCCCGCTGGCCGCGTCGGCGTCGCTGCTCGCGGTCAGCCCCGACACCATGGCCGCTACCGCCGTCAAGGTGACCGAAGACGAGCAGGCGTTGCTGGTTCGTGTCCTGAACCTGGGCGACGAGCCCGCGGAGGCGGCCATCGCCGGTCCGCTACTCACCGGACGGGCAACGGTGGGCAACCTGGCCGAGGAGCCCGGCTCTCCGCTGGTCATCAACGACGGCGCGGTCACCGTCACGGCTCGTCGGCGCGGGCTGGTCACGGTGCTCGTGGAGGCCTAGCTGCCCCACCGGTGATCGCCCAAGAGCGCCGCCCCGTTGCCGAAGCGGAGCGGCGCTCTCGGCGTTCTGGGGCAACCTGTCACGGTTTGCCCCACCTGCCGCGTCTAACAGTGTGTGCGCGGGCCCGTCAGGGTCCTCGGGGAGGAGACGAACCATGCGAATCGGACAGATGGCGGCGTTGTCGGCGGCGTTGGGCGCGGCGGCGCCGGGTTGGGCGCAGGGCGCGATCAGCTTCGGCAGCGGGCAGGCCATCAACCTGCGGCTGGGCGGCAGTTCGCTGATGACCCTGGTCCGTCGGCCGGACGTGCAGCGGCACCTCGAGGTCAGCATGAACCAGCGCGCCAAGCTGGAGGAGACCACCGCCAAGCCGCAAGCCATCCGCGTCAGCGTGCAGGGCGGCGACGGCGCGAACCAGGCCGACATGCAGCGGAAGATCGAAGACCAGGTCAAGGCCCAGTTGGGCGACCGCGACGCCAAGCTGAAGGAGGTCCTCCGCCCCGAGCAGTACCAGCGCCTCGTGCAGCTCGACCGCCAGTGGCGCGGGCCGCTCTCGCTGGCCGATGCCGACGTGGCCGCGGCCGCGGGCGTCGGCGCCGAGGCGCGCTCCCGCATCGCTGCCATCGCCGGCGAGTACGAGCGCGAGAAGCAGTCCGTGATGATGGAACTGGCCCAGAAGCAGGAGGACACCTCGGCGGACGGCTCCAAGCGGGCCGTGATGATCAAGATGGACACCAAGCAGCTTGAGAACCCCCTCTCGCCCCAGTACCAGAAGCTCGACAAGGCTAAGAAGGCCGCCGAGGCCCGTGCGCTGGCCTGCCTGACGGCCGAGGAGAAGAAGGGCTGGGAGGCTGCGCAGGGAGCGCCCTTCACGTTCCGCAAGGACGTCCCCGGCATGCGGTTCTAGGCCGCCCAGGAGTGCTAACAGACAGCCTCGGGCAGCCCGCCCTCATCGCCACGTGGTCCGCCGAAGGGCGCGACGTCGCCGCCGTAGAGGTGGGCGTCAGCGCCGTGGGCGACGCACTGGCCATCGATGTCCGCGCGCCGGGCGTGGCCCTGGAGACCGTGGCGCTCCGCTGGACCGCCCCCGCGCCGCCGGCCGCCCGCGTGCTGGGCGACCACTGGGAGCGCGGCTACGGCGACCTGGAGTGGCGGGGCATCGCGCCCGAGCGGGTGCTGCCCTGGTACGCGTTGGTGCATGATCCGGTTTCGGGCGCCACGCGCGGCTACGGCGTGGAGACCGGCGCGGGCTCGTTCGCCTCGTGGCGCGTGGACCACGCCGGCGTGACGCTGGTCCTCGACCTCCGTTGCGGCGGTGAGGGCGTACGGCTGGGCGGCAGAGCGCTCAGGGCGGCCGTCGTACATACGTTGGCTTCCGAGCCCGGCGAGTCGCCATTCGCATTCGGCAGGCGCTTCTGCGCGGCCCTCTGCCCGGCGCCCCGGCTCGCGCCGCAGCCGATCTACGGCGGCAACGACTGGTACTACCGCTACGGCGAGATGTCCGCCGAGACCGTGAAGCAGGACGCGGGCCTGGTGCGCGAGCTCTCGCCGAACGCCGGAAACCCGCCGATCTTCGTCACCGACGCGGGCTGGTTCCCGGCGCGGGGCTGCGACGGCGCACCTTACGATCGCGGCCACGAGGGCTTCCCCGACCTACCGGGTCTGGCGGCCTGGATGCGCGGCGCCGGTGTGCGGCCAGGCATCTGGATACGACCCCTGCTCTCCAGCATCGCTCTGCCGCAGGGCCTGTCGCTGCCCGCATCGCACCCGCTGGGCGCGGCGGCCGCGCAGACGCTGGACCCGTCGATCCCCGAGGCCCTGGCGCAGGTCGAGGCCGACGTGCGGCGGCTCCGGGAGTGGGGCTACGAGGTCATCAAGCACGACTTCAGCACCTACGACCTCACCGGCTCGTGGGGCTTCCTCATGGGCCCCTCCGTCACGCGGGGCGGCTGGGCCTTCGCGGACCGTTCGCGCACCACGGCTGAGATCATCCTCGGCCTCTACGGGGCGATACGTCAGGCCGTCGGCGACGCGGCGCTCATCGGCTGCAACACGGTAGGACACCTGGGCGCGGGCCTCTTCGAGGTGCAGCGCACAGGCGACGACACCAGCGGCCACCACTGGGAGCGGACCCGCCGCATGGGTGTGAACACGCTTGCCTTCCGCATGGTGCAGCAGGGCACGTTCTTCGCGCACGACGCCGACTGCGTGGGCCTGCGCCCCGAGGTCCCCTGGGAACGCAACCGGCAGTGGCTGGACCTGCTCGCCCGAAGCGGCACTCCGCTCTTCGTCTCCGCCGGTCCCGACCACACCGGCCCCGAGCAGCGAGCCGCCCTGCGCCGGGCCTTCTCCCAGGCGGCACTGCCGCAGCCGCCCGCCGAGCCGCTGGACTGGCTCGAGACGACGTGCCCGAGGCGCTGGCGTCTGGGCGACGAGGTCGTGGAGGTTGACTGGGTGGCGCCCATGGAGTGCCTCGGCGCCTGTCCCGGCTGACGAAAGGCTACCGACCGGGCCTCACCCGGACCACGATGGCGGTGGGCGTGGTGACGAGGCTGGAGATGGGCATCCGGATGTGTTCGCCCTCCCGGTACGCCATCTGGCTGGAGCCGCCGCCGTCGACGCACATGGCCTCGGCGCAGGCGGCGCGGTGGAACCCGCGGAAGTAGGCTTTGAGGAACGCCGCCGCGTCGGCATAGTCCATTCGTTGCCCCACCGCCAGGACCAGATGGGCCGGGCGGCCCCTGCTCAGGCTGTACCCGACGAACGTGCGCGGAACGCGCCCGGGGCTCACGAGCCGCTCCGCACGGTCGGCGACCTTCACCTTGCCGCCGCTGATGAGCCGCGGGCCGCAGCCCACCGCGCTGGCAGGGCTCCAGGCGCCTGCGGATGCAGCATCCGTCGGGCCGCGATGCCCCCGGAGCCGAACCGCGCCGCGTGATCCGGTGGCCCACCGGATCGCCGGAACGCCGCGCGACGAGGCACCGAACACGGAGCGGACGTAGGAGCCGCGGTCCCCGCGTCGCACCGAGGCGCTGGAGACCACGCGGCCGCGCTGCACCAGCAGGCCCACGATCTCCTTCCGCGCATCGTCACCCGCGCCGAAGTAGCCGCCGTTCACCGCAGCCACGGCGCCCGTGCCCGCGCACCACTCCGCGGCTGTGCGGGCGTCACCGGTGGCCGGGGCCTCACCCCGACGCAGGCCGTGGGCCGCGACGGAGACCTGCACGCCGGGGCGGCTCAGGTCGATGTCGATGAGCCAGACCTCGGTCCCTCGGGCCATCGGATCGTGGGCGCCGAACGTCCGGTAGACGACGCCGTCGGCCACGCGAACCATGGATGGCGGAAGCGCCGGCTCCGAGGAGGCCGTGGCGATGGGTGCGCGCGCGCAACCGGTGAGGGCGGCGAAGCAGAGGGCGGCGCCTGCAATTTGGGCGCGCCATACGGGCGAGTGATGAGGCAAGCGGGTCTCCAACGATGCAGGTACCCCATTCTACACCCGGCCGGCAATCCCCATCGCCTGCCAACGCCCCCCCGCCCGTGCTACCATTTGGGTGAGCCGCACTCGCCGGCGCCCGCACCCACAGGAGACCCGTCGCCATGCCTTCCGCAGATACCGGCGCCCCGCCCCGGCCACCATGCTGTCGCGTCAGGTTGCCCCCCGGCCCTGCACTGGCGCTGGTGATGCTCTTGGGCGTCATCCTGCAGGCGGCCATGGGCCTGTGCCTCCCGATCACAGGCGACGAGGTGAACGCCGTGGGGATCGGCGCCGAGTGGGCCCGCACCGGCCGCGTCATCGCCAGCCTTCCGGGCCAGGATGTCACCTCCCACTCACCCATGGGCGCGTTCATTCATGTGGTCTTCGGCTTCACGCAGCGGATCGCTGAAGGCGTGGGCTCAGGGCGCATCCTCACCTTCGCGCTGATGGTGGCTGCCGCGCTGCTGCTGGCGGCGTCGCTGTGGCGTCACGTCTCGCCGAGCTTTGCTGTCTGGTTCACGGCCGCCTACTGGCTGGGCCCCTGGACGGTCTATCACGCCGCCATGGCCTGGGAGCCGGCCCTCACCATGGCGCTGGCCGCGGTCGTCTTCAGCGCCTGCCTCCACCTGCGCGAGCGTGCGGGTCAGGCGGCGTCGGCCGCGGTGGTGTGGGCGCTGGCGGCCGCCCTGCAGGTCCATGGCCAGTTCGTCGTGCTGGTGACGGCCGTGGGATGGCTGGCGGCCACCCGGCGGATCCGGGTCGCGGTTGCCGGCTCGGTGGCTGGCCTTGTGGTCGGTTCAGTTACGCTCTGGCCAAGCCTCTTCCCCCGGCCCATACAGGCCATGGAGAACGCCGTCTCAAAGGAGCACGAGGACGCCCGCATCGGCTTCGGCCTGATGCAAGGCTATCCGATGCTCCGCGCCGCAGGTTTCTGGTTCCGGATGAGCTCGGCCGATCTGAACAGGCAGTTCCGCGAGAACCGGCTCTACCGGGTTGAGCCCAGCGATAGCATGGCCGCCAAGGCCACCAAGCGCACGCTGTCGGTGGGGTTGCTAGGGTTATCCCTGGCGTCGGTCCTGACCAGCGTGGTCGCGTGCGTCTGGTTCTACCGGCGCTCTACTGCTGCTGGCCTCGACGCCTCCATGGCATGGCTTCGCAGCTACTCCATGGTCCTCTGTGGCAGCCTCTTCGTGGCCACGGCCGCGTCGCCGGTCTGCATTCAGGGCTACCATGCCATGGCCGCGGCCACCGGCGCGGCGATCCCGTTCGCGGCCTGGTGCGGGTGGCTCTGGTCGTCCGACCGGCGCTGGGCGCGGCCGCTGATCGTGGCGCTCTTCGCGGTGCGCGTGGCGGTTACACTGTTTGTTGCGGTAGGACGCCGGCTATAGTACGCCCGCGGGCGTTGAGGCCAAGTGATTCGCCGCTCGGTGAGCGTCTATACAGAAGGGCCATGCGCACGCCGTCGGCGATGCCTGCCCCTACTCAGGAGGATAACCATGCGACGAGCGATCGGTTCCGCCATCGCCCTGCTTCTTTGCGCCGGTCCCGGCTACTCCCAGGGCCGCCCGACGTCGCCCGTGCCGCCCTCGCCGCTGCCCGTGGCGCGCATCACGCTCTTCAACAGCGGCGTCTCCTACACTGAGCGCGCCGGCCAGGTAGAGGGCGACGCCACCGTGCCGCTCACCTTCCGCACGGCGCAGATCAACGATATCCTCAAGTCGATGGTGCTGCTGGACGCCGGCGGCAAGGTGCAGCCCGCCGTCTACGCGGCCAAGGACCCGGTGAGCCACGCGCTCCGCTCCTTCGCCATCGACGTGACCCAGAACCTGGACCTCCGCACGGTGCTTGATCGGCTGCGCGGGGTGCTGATCCGCGTCGACGTCCGCGGCAAGGCGGTGACGGGCCGCCTTGCGGGCGTCGAGCAACGCCAGAACCCGCGCGACGCCCGCCAGCCCATGGAGACCTTGGCCAACCTGCTGACGGACCGCGGCCTCGTCTCCGTGGCCGTCCAGGTCGGCGGGCAGGTGCGCATCCTCGACGAGAGGCTGGACCAGGAGTTCCGCGACGCCCTGGCGCTCCTGGCCACCGGCAACGACGAGCAGCGCCGCCAGGTCACCCTCCGGTTCGCGGGGCAGGGCAAGCGGCAGGTGCGCGTGGGCTACGTGACCGAAGCCCCGCTCTGGAAGATGAGCTACCGCCTGGTGCTGGGCGGCAAGGGCGATGCCAAGCCCTACCTGCAGGGCTGGGCCCATGTGGAGAACACGTCGGACGACGACTGGGACGGTGTGAGCCTGTCCCTGGTCGCCGGGCGGCCGATCTCCTTCATCCAGGACCTCTACCAGCCGCTCTACCTGCCCCGGCCCACCGTGGCGCCCGACGTGGTCGCCTCGCCCCTGCCGCAGACCCACGGCTCCAACCTGCAGGAGGAGCTCAAGCGTCGGCCGGCCGCTACTCCCGCGGAGCCGAGCATGAACGCACCCGCGGGCCCGGGCGGATCGGGCGGCATGGGCGGTTTCGGCGGCGGTGAGACGCTCGGGCGCTCTGCGGGCAAGGCTACGGCGTCGATGTACCGCCGCGACATGGCCGAGAGCCTGGCTGATGCCGCCGCCGGCTCGGTGGAGGCTGCCGCGGCCGGGCAGGAGGCGGGTGAGCTCTTCCGGTACGACATCTCCTCACCGGTGACGCTGCCGCGGCAGCAGGCCGCCATGATCCCGGTGGTAGCGGGCGGCATTGAGGCGACCAAGGTCTCGATCTTCAACGCCGACACGGGGCCGCGCTACCCGCTGAATGCCGTTCGGATCACCAACGGCACCGGGCTGCACCTGAAGGGCGGACCCCTCACGCTGTTCGACGAGGAGACCTACGCCGGCGACGGCAAGATGGAGGACGTGCCCAAGGGCGACACGCGGTACATCTCCTACGCCGTCGACCTCACCATCGAGGGCGATCGGCGCGACCCAGGCGGCTCGTCGGAGGAGGTCACCTCCTTCTTGCGGCGCGGCGTCCTGACCTGCACCCGCACCGAGACGCGGCGCACCGAGTACACGCTCAAGTCCCGCGCCGAAAAGGCCCGGACCGTGATCGTCGAGCAGCCGATCCTGCCCGAGTTCACCCTTGCCGAACCGAAGGAGCCCTCGGAGCGCACCAGCGACCGCTACCGCTTCACTGTTACGCTGGAGCCGGGCAAGAGCCAGACGCTGAAGGTGGTGGAAACCCGCCCGGTCTCCGAGGTGGTCGGCATTCTGGACGCGCCCATCGACCAGCTCACGCTCTGGATCTCTCGGCCCTCCGTCGGTCTGAAGCTGAAGGCCGCCCTGGAGAAGATCATCGCGGCCCGCGCCCACGTCCGCGACCTGCAGGCGCAGGCGGCCGGCAAGGACGAGGAGATCAAGGGCATCACCGCCGACCAGGACCGCGTGCGCCAGAACATGCAGCAGCTTGACCGCAACTCGGACCTCTACAAGCGCTACGTGAAGCAGCTCGACGAGCAGGAGACCCGGATGCAGACGTTACGCACCGAGGCGGCCGCCCTTCGCAAGCAGGCCACAGAGGCCGACCAGGCGTTGCGCGCCGAGATCGACGCGCTGAGCATCGACTGAGGATCGGACAGACCCGTGAGACCACTGACCGCATCACTGGTCCGTTACCTGGCTATCGTTGCGGCTCTGGGCGGCGTTCCATGCGCCGCCCAGCCGCAGCAGGGCTCGGCGCCGCTCGTCATCGCCCGGTCCGGCGACTTGCCGCTCCTGATCTCGGCGCCCCATGGCGGTACACTGGCCGTCCCCGGCTCCTCGCCGCGCAAGGGCGAGGGGCAGCCCAAGGGCGCGTCGGGCTACTTCACCGGACGCGACAACGGTGTCGAGGAACTGGCGCAGGAGACCGCCGCCGAGGTTAAGAGGATCACCGGCAACGCGCCCTACCTGGTCGTCGCCTCGTTCCATCGCAAGTACGCCGACTGCAACCGTCCGCCCTCGTTGGCCACCGAGGACGATGCGGCGCGTGCCGTCTACATGGAGTACCACGACGCCATGCGCCGCGCCTGCGCCGAGATGGTGGCGCGCTGGGGAGGCGGGCTCGTCATCGATATCCACGGGCAGGGCAGCTCGCGCTCCACGGTGTACCGGGGCACGAAGAACGGCCTCAGCACCGCCACCATGCGGGACCGCTTCGGCCCGGGCGTCCACAACGGTCCGGAGAGCCTCATCGGACGGCTGGCGGCGCGGGGCTGGACGGTCCATCCGGAGGCAGGTGGCCGGGAGCAGGCCGGCTTCACCGGCGGCTACATCACCCAGACCTACGGCGCTCGGGAGATGGGCACGGACGCCGTGCAGTTGGAGTTTGGCGCCGACTTCCGCAGCACGCCCGCGGCTCGCACGGCCGCCGCGCCGATCCTGGCGCGGACGCTGGCCGAGATGGCGCGCATCTACCTTGACGCCCCGCGCCGGGCTCCCGCCACCAAGTCCGACGTGGAGCCGCCGCCCAATCGCCGCCTGCCGCCGCCGCCGATGCAGCCCATCGCGGCAGGAACCAGCGCCCTCGGCGTCGAATGGTGCTATGCGTCGGCGGGGACGTCATCGGGGCCACCCCGGGCAATGGCCGGCGCAAAGGGGCAGCCATGGAAGAGTTCAACGACCTCTCGCGCCGCCAGTTCATCCAGGCGAGCGCCGCGTCCGGCCTGACGCTGGCGGCTTCCGCCGCCCTCGGCAGCGATACCAACCCGCCCGCCGCCCGCTCGACGCGCGGCTACAACCCGGACATGGAGTACCGCCAGCTCGGCAAGACCGGCCTCTGGCTCTCCGCCGTCTGCCTGGGCGGCCACTGGAAGCGGATCGACAAGATGATCGGCTCCCAGCCCATCGACCCCTACACGCTGCCCGACGCCTCCATCATGGACGCGTTCCAGAAGAACCGCGACACCATCATCGGCTGCTGCATCGACCACGGCATCAACCTCGTCGACGCCTGCACCGGCGGCGAGATCCTGACCTACTCCCGCGCACTCAAGGGCCGCCGCGAGAAGATGTACATGACATTCTCCTGGGCCGAGCGCGAGATCCGCGAGGAGCCCTACCGTAACGCCAAGGCGTTACTCCGCGGCTTCGAGCAGGGCCTGCGCGAGGCGGGGCTGGAGTACGCCGACATCTGGCGCGTCACCTGCCTCGAGAAGGGCGGCCGCCACACGCAGGGCGAGGTGGAGGAGCTCATCACCGCGCTGGACATGGCCCGCAAGCAGGGCAAGGCACGCGTCACCGGGATCTCCTCGCACGACCGCCCCTGGCTCAAGATGATGGTCGAGACCTACCCCAAGCAGATCCAGATGGTCCTCACGCCCTACACCGCCGACTCCGAGGAGATGCCCGAGGACAGCCTCTTCCAGTCGGCCATCAAGCAGAAGGTGGGCATCCTCGGTATCAAGCCCTTCGCGAGCAACTCGCTCTTCAAGGGCGACGGGGCGGCCAACCATCCCGACGCCGCCGAGGATGACCGCCGCGCCCGCCTGGCCATCCGCTACATCCTCAGCAACCCGGCCCTGACCGCGCCCATGGCCGGCCTCACCAGCCCACACCAGATCGCCAACGCGGCCGCCGCCATCCGCGAGCGCCGCGCCCTGCACCCGCGCGAGAAGGCGGAGCTGAAGCAGGCCGGCGAGGAGATGTGGGCCAACCTGCCCGACGACTACCAGTGGCTCAAGGAGTGGAAGTATGTCTAGCCGGCTCCAAGCTGTCGTGGCGATGGCCGGGTTGCTCGTCCTGAGTCCGGCGGCCCTCTGCGGGCCCCGGACCCAGGTTCGCAAGCCTGCGCCCAGGCCCGCGGCGGCTAAGCCGGCCCCTGCCGACAACAGCTACTGCTTCGCCTGCCACATCAACTTCAAGCGGGAGCTCCTGGCTGAGACGCACCGCAAGGCCGGCGTGGGTTGCGCGAAGTGCCACGGCGAGTCGGATAAGCACAGCTCCGACGAGAATAACATCACCCCGCCGGACACCATGTACGCGCCGGAGCGCATCAACGCCGCCTGCGCCGGGTGCCACACGCCCGCCAAGCTCGCCGCCGGCGGCGTCAAGAAGCCCAACCCGGCCCACAAGGCGCTCCTCGCCCCCGCCGCCAAGGGCAAGCCGGCCGCGTTCCGCCCATCGCCCACCTGCACCACATGCCACGGTAGCCACAGGCTACCCGTCCGGACGCGGCGCTGGGACAAGACCACCCGCAAGCTCATCTCGGACGACGGGGTCCGGATGCTCAAGTAGCCCCGATCGGCGGCGGGGCGCCCACCGCTCCCCGCTCCGCCGCCGCCCAACGCCCCTCGGCTGGGATCGGCGCACGATGCACTCCGAACCAACACTCCGTCCGCCTCTCCCGATGCACAGCTGATCGCGTGTCACAGCGCTGTCACGAACCTGTACAACGGCAGTGTGCATCATATGTAGGCGTTCGGTCGCCGGGCAGCACCGCGACGCCGAACGGGCTCCAGCAGCATTTGCAGACCGGCCCGGAGCCCAGCCGACCGAGCAGTGACCCAGAGGCAAGCAGGGCTCGGGCCACCGTCCGGTCGATGGTGCTTCAGTGTCTGCTGCAGCGGCGAGCCCATCCATGCCTGAAGGAGGGCTACAGTGTTGCGCACGTCCATGCTAGGGGTAGTTGTCGGACTGTGTTCGCTCGCCATCGTCTCGGGGTGCGGCGGCGGCGGCTCCGGTTCCGGGTGGACCGCCGCCAAGCAGGCTGAGATCGACGCGGCGCGGTCGGTTGTTGAGACAGCGATCGAAGCCGAGGCGGCGTTCAGCACGCGGGCGGGCAAGGAACGGGTGCGGGCGGTCGCTGCCGCTGACCCCCGCGTCGAGTATTCGGTGGTGACACCTTCCGGAGACCTGGCCGTCAGGTACAAGTCCGGCGGTGTCGAGGCCTGGCTTGCCCCTGCCCCACTGACCGCGGTACCGGACCGCAAGCCGGACCGAGTGGCATCCTCCGCTGTACCGGCTACGGGGGCTACCCGCGGGCCCATCGGCAACACGTCGGCGGTGATCCTCGACATGGTGGCCGACGATCCAGGCTTCAGGCGCCAGAGCGACACGCTCGATGAGGTGGAGACCAATCTGAGGGCGGCCGGAATGAGTGTTCGCCGCGTCGATGGCGCCGGGCTTACGCTGGAGGAGCTCACCGGTTTGGCCAGGTACGGGTTAGTGATCTACCACGGGCACGGCGGCCTGATCGCCCCCAGACCCGGGGGCACGTTCGGGTTCGCCATGTGCTCGGGGGAACCGGCCCCTACGACTGAGGCCGAGAAGAAGGCGCTGTACGATCGATGGACATCCGACGCCCTCACGATAGGCAACGTGGAGTGGGGTACGACGGACCGCTCGAACACACACCGCTCGTTCGTTTGCGCCACGGAAAAGTTCTTCGCCAACAACTACTTAGGAACACGATTTCACGACTCTATGATGATTAACGCCTCCTGCCACTCCTCTCAGGATACAGCGTTTGTCGCCCAGATGACGTCACTCGGCATTGCCGGCTATGCGGGCTGGACCGAGATCACCTCGAGGGGATCGGCAGCGGCCGCCGCCATGGTGGCGCGTCTCACGCAGGGAAGCGACTTTCGGACGGCGTACGACGAGTTGCCCTTTGAGTACCGCCACTACCAGGAGGAGGGCGTCACTACCCACTTCAGTTGGGCGGGCGATGGTACGCTGCGGCTACGCGACGCGGGCGAACTGATCTCGAAGCTCAATGTCACGTCGCCAGTCAACGGTGCAACACTTACGTCGCGGGTCGTGCAAGTTGCAGGATCCGTCACTGGCTACCGGGATGGGTATCGGCTCTCGATGGAACTCAACGGTGTCCTGACCCGACTGCCGCTGAGCGCGACAGGCGCCTTCAGCGCCGGCACAGTGGCGCAAACGGGCGATAACACGCTGATCCTACGTCTCGACACCGACCAGGGCCGCGAGGCGCGCGTCCTGCACTTCACTGGCTCCTTCGCTCAACAGGCGTTGTGGACGGAACTCAGATGGAACACCAATGGCACCGATGTTGACCTGCACCTGCTTCCGGAAGGAGGTTTGGGCTGGTCCAGCGAAGACTGCTACTACGGCAATAGGCGCCCGAACTGGGGAGCCGAGTTGGATGTGGACGACACGGACGGCTTTGGACCCGAGCACATTACCGCGAACCAGATCACGCCCGGGCGCTATGAGCTCTTCGTGCACTACTACAGCACGCACGGGAGCACGCAGCCGACTACCCCGAGCATCGTGATCGATACCGGCGCGGGGTCGACCACAACTCTGTCGTGCCCTCAGGTCATGCTGGCCCGCCACGACCTCTGGCGCGTCGGTTATCTCACCTTCCCCGGTGGGTCTTTCCAGCCGATAAATCAGTTCGCAAGCGGTACAAGCTCGCCGGTTAGGACGAAGCTGCCCGGCAAGACCGGTCGCGCTCGGCCCTGAGCCAGCCGACGTGCGGCCTTGTGGCACCGCCGGCTGCTCGGGCTACTCTGGCCCGAGCAGCCGGCCGTCACGACCCCTTACCCTTGCTGAGCGGCGATGGACATCCGACCATCGGCTTCGCGACCAAACGCCATGACGTCCGCACGGTCGAGACGCCGACGGGTTCGGACACAGCCGAGACGTTATCGGGCGGCCATGACCCCGAACGTGGACGGGGCCAACAGCGCCAGAACCACCAGGCGACCGCCCCCACCGCTCCCCGCTCCGCCGCCGCCCTGGAGATCGAACGGTTCCGACGGGACCGCAAGGAGCGCCCGGGTGCTATGGTGCTGTAACGCTATCGCGCCAGGGAGGGTGATATGCCGACCGACTCCGTTCGCTCCACGTTCTACATGGAACCGGCGCTGCATCAGGCGCTGCACCTGAAGGCGGCCGTGTCGCGCCGCAGCCTCTCGCAGATCGTCAACGATGCCGTCCGGCAGGCCCTGCGCGAGGACGAGCAAGACAACGCGGCATTCGCCGAGCGTGTGTCCGAGGGCAGCGTCAGCTACAAGACGTTCCTTGGAGAGCTCAAGGCCGATGGCGCCCTATGAGCTTCGCGCCAAACCGTCGGTTTCGCGAGACCTGAAGGGCGTTCCGCGGACCGACCTGCTGCGGCTGCTGGCGCGCATGGAGGCGCTCCGGGACGATCCGAGACCGCCCGCCTGCGAGAAGCCGGCCACGGCAGAGCGCTACCGCGTCCGTCAGGGCGACTATCGTGTTCGATATGTTGTCAAGGTCGGACATCGCCGAGACGTGTACCGGGGGAGGTAGGCCCGCCAGACCATCTACACCGCGCCCGCCGCACCCCGCTCCGCCGCCGCCCGGAATACGTCGTACGCCCAGCCGTCCCACTCCGGCGCTACTCCGATGCCGTGCAGGTCCGGGTAGTCCTTGGCGATGAGCCGCCCCTCGAAGAGCCGCAGCATCTCCTGCGCCCCGCCCTCGATCAGTGCGCGGTCGCCCGTGGGCATCACCTTCTGGATGTCCACCGGCGCGTGCAGCGCCAGGCCCAGTTCGTGGAACCGCCCCGAGAGCGCCTCCAGGCCGCAGAGGGCGGGCTGGTCGAACTGCATGGCGCTGACGCCCACCTCGGCCAGGTCGGGCAGGATGTCCCAGACCCACCCGCAGGAGTGCATGAAGACGTGCATGCCCCGGCTCCGCGCCGCGCCGCAGAGGCGGGCAAAGTGGGGCTTGTAGAGCCGCCGGAACATGGCGGGGCTGATGAGCAGGCGGTTCTGGACGCCCCAATCCTCGCAGAAGAAGATGCCGTCGGCGCCGGCGTCGGCCAGCCGGATGATGACGCGCTCCAGCAGGTCGGCCACCATGCCGTGGAGCCGCTCGATAAGCTCAGGATCGGTGGCGAGGTCCTGGAAGTAGACCTCCATCTTGCGCAGGTAGCGGCAGATGGCGAAGGGGAAGCCCGGCAGCCAGCCCATGCGAAACCGCTGCCCCTCGGCGGCGAAGGCGGCGCGGGCGGCCTCGTAGCGCTCCAGCGCGTCAAGGTCCGGCAGGCGGTAGGTCTCCAGCGCCGACCAGTCGGCCAGCGCCGGCGTGTGAATCTCGCCGCCCGACGACATCCCTACCAGCCGGTGCCAGAGGTTGCCCCACTCATCGTCGTAGTACTCGACGCCGCCGTCGGTCCAGCGCCGCGGCGTCCAGGAGCCCGAGGCCGAGGCGCCCCCGCCGGTGAAGTCGTTCCACCGCCCGCCGGAGAAGTTCATGCCGATGCGGGGCGCGTCAAGCCCCTCCAGGTTCCGCCGAATGATCTCGCGAGGTGTCATGTCCATAGCGCCCATAGGTTCGACGCCGGGGATGGCGAGTTCCTGCAAAGGTAGAGGCGGGCCGGGCGGGGTCTCTCTCGCCCGTGCGGGATAGCTGCCTGCACTCGTTCGGCGCGCAGCCGCCCATCCGGACGGTACAATCAACTGACGGGGCCGAGCGTGGCAGTTCCGCCGGTACCGGCAGGAGAAGACATTCCGCATGGACAACCGCTTCTTCGACCAGCCGATTCTCAACTCACCATATGAGTGTCCCACGCAGCACTGGGAGCTCGACCCGACCGGGCAACCTACGCATCAGATTCTGGGCCACCGCCGCCCGGCTTCGTTCATCACGCCCATCCCCAAGTCGCAGAAGCAGAGGCAGGCAGCAGCACAGCAGACCCTGGACTTCGTCGACGACGCAGGCATCTCCACGGCGGCGCAGAAGTACGACCCCAACCCGCTCATCAACGAGCTGAGGCAGCGCGTGGCTGCATGGCGCAGTCGTCCGGACCCGACGACCTGGGGAGTGACCGCCGAGACGGCGCGACTGCTGCAGCACTGGCGTCACCACCCGTTCAGCGACATCCGGCCCTTCTTCTGCCAGGTCGAAGCCGTCGAGACGGCCATCTGGCTGACGGAGGTCGCGCCGAACTCCGGCAAGCAGGGCGCCACGTTCCTGGAGCACTTGGCGAACGCCAACGCGGCGGCGAACCCCGACCTGACCCGGCTGGCGCTCAAGCTGGCGACCGGAGCGGGCAAGACGACGGTCATGGCGATGCTCATCGCGTGGCAGACCATCAACGCCGTGCGCCACCCCAACAGCCCACGGTTCTCGCGTGGATTCCTGGTCATCACGCCCGGTATCACGATCAAGGACCGCCTTCGGGTCCTGCAGCCCAACGACCCGGACAGCTACTACCAGAGCCGCGAGATCGTTCCTCCCGACATGCTGGACGAGGTGGCACGGGCGCGCATCGTCATCACGAACTACCACGCCTTCAAGCAGCGCGAGCGCATGGACATCTCCAGCGGAGGCCGCGCACTGCTCAAGGGCCGACGGGGCGACGACATCGTGACCGTCGAGACCGAGGGCCAGATGCTCCAGCGCGTCATGCCCGAGCTGATGAGCATGAAGCACATCCTCGTGCTCAACGACGAGGCGCATCACTGCTACCGGCATAAGCCGGCGGGCGACGACGAAGGTGATCTGAAGGGGGACGATCGGAAGGAAGCCGAGAAGAACGAAGAGGCCGCCCGGCTATGGATCTCGGGCATCGAAGCCGTCAACCGGAAGCTCGGGCGGGCGGGCGTGATCGACCTATCGGCAACTCCCTTCTTCCTGCGTGGCTCGGGCTATGCGGAGGGGACGCTCTTCCCCTGGACCATGAGCGACTTCTCGCTCATGGACGCCATCGAGTGCGGCATCGTCAAACTGCCGCGTGTGCCGGTGGCCGACAACATCCCGGGCGGAGAGATGCCCCGGTTCCGCAACCTGTGGGAGCACATCCGCGCCAAGATGCCGAAGAAAGGCCGCGGCAAGGCAGCCACCTTGGACCCGCTGAGCCTGCCCGTCGAGCTGCAGACCGCCCTGGAGGCGCTCTATGGCCACTACCAGAAGACGTTCGATCTCTGGCAGCAGCACGGCGTCCGTGTTCCGCCCTGCTTCATCATCGTCTGCAACAACACGTCGACGTCGAAGCTGGTGTACGACTATGTCTCCGGCTTCCAGCGCGAGAATGAGGACGGGTCGACGACGCTGGAGAACGGCCGGCTCGCCCTGTTCCGCAACTTCGACGAGCACGGGAACCCGCTGGCGCGGCCCAACACGCTGCTGATCGACAGCGAGCAGCTCGAATGCGGGGAGGCGCTGGACAGCAACTTCCGGGCCATGGCATCCGACGAGATTGCCCGCTTCCGCCGCGAAATCGTCGAGCGCACGGGCGACGCAAAGGCCGCGGACAACATCAGCGACTCGGACCTCCTTCGCGAGGTCATGAACACGGTGGGCAAGCCCGGCAGGCTCGGGGAGTCCATCCGGTGCGTCGTGTCGGTAGCCATGCTGACCGAGGGCTGGGACTCCAACACGGTGACCCACGTCCTGGGCGTGCGGGCTTTCGGCACGCAGCTTCTGTGCGAACAAGTCATCGGCCGCGCGCTGCGCCGCCAGTCGTACGACCTGAACGAGGACAACCTGTTCAACGTCGAGTATGCCGACGTGCTGGGCATTCCGTTCGACTTCAACGCCAAGCCGGTCGTGGTGAAGCCGCAGCCGCCTCGGGAGACGATACACGTCAAGGCCATGCGGCCCGAGCGCGACGCGCTGGAGATACGATTCCCTCGCGTGCAGGGATACCGAGTGGAGCTTCCGAAGGATGTGCTGCGCGCTGAGTTCGACGACAGCCATGTGTTCGAGTTGACGCCGGAGTTGGTTGGCCCGTCGATCACAAACAACGCCGGCATCATCGGCGAGGACGTGGACCTGAACCTACTCCACCTAGAGGATGTGCGCGTGTCGACGGTGCTGTTCCGACTGACCAAGAAGCTCGTCCTCGACAAGTGGCGCGACGCGAACCAGGATCCGAAGCTGCACCTGTTCGGCCAGCTCAAGCGCATCGCGAAACAGTGGCTCGACACCTGCCTCGTCTGCAAAGGCGGATGCTACCCGGCGCAACTTCTGTACGAAGAGCTTGCCGAGCATGCCTGCGAGCGGATCACCGCCGCCATCACGCAGACGATGTCGGACCAGAGGCCCATCCTGGCCGTTCTTGACCCCTACAATCCCACTGGATCGACGACGTACGTCAGCTTCCGCACGTCCAGCCGAGATCGATGGGAGACGGACGCGCGACGGTGCCACGTGAACTGGGCCATCCTGGACAGCGATTGGGAGGCGGAGTTCTGCCGCGTTGCCGAGGCGCACCCGCGCGTGCGGGCCTACGTGAAGAACCACAACCTGGGGCTCGAGGTGCCCTACCGGTACGGCTCGGAGACAAGGAAGTACCTTCCCGACTTCATCCTGCTTGTTGACGACGGACGCGGCGACGACGACCTGCTCCATTTGGTCGTTGAGGTGAAGGGTTACAAGCGCGAGGACGCCCGCGACAAGAAGATCACCATGCAGTCCTACTGGATTCCCGGCGTGAACCACCTGGGCAAGCACGGCCGTTGGGCGTTCGCCGAGTTCGACGAGGTATACGCCATGGAAGCCGACTTCGCTGCCATGGTGCGCGACGAGTTCGATCGCATGGTTGGCCGAGCAGGAGGTGCTGTATGAGACAGAAGCGGACGCCGTCGGATCGCGAGATGATGGAGCTGGCGGTCCGCGTGATGCGCGATTCGGTGCCTGAACCCAGGGGCGACGGCAAAGCGTCGCCCAAGGTGGGCGCAGTGCTGCTCAAGCCGGACGGAACGGTGGAAACGGCGAGCCGCGGGGAGTTACGGCAAGGCGACCACGCGGAGTATACGCTGTTGGAGCGCAAGAACCGCGGCTCAAAGCTCGATGGCTCCATCCTGTATGCCACGCTGGAGCCGTGCGCCCCGAATGCACGCAGTTTCCCGAAGCTCGGGTGCGCGGAGCGTATCGTGCTGGAGCGCATCACCGAGGTGTGGGTCGGCAT
>CAJBBX010000102.1 GCA_903951425.1 uncultured Chthonomonas sp. | reverse complement strand
GAGCCTGTTGCAGAACTCGAGCCCTTTGTGCGAGGCGCTCTGGCCGGCCTTGCGCGCATCTTTGGGCTGCACGTTCACGGCGTCCACAAACTTGCGGCGCACGTGCGCCCAGCATCCGCGAGGCCAGATCCACCAGGTCGCCATGCGGCACGTTGCCGGCCGCGGCCAGCACCATTCGGTCCGGGGTGTAGTGCCCGCCCATGTACCCGCGCACCGCGCCCTGGTCCAGCTCGGAGACCGTCTTGGCCGTGCCGAGCACCGGTCGGCCCAGCGGGTGGCGCGTCCAGAGCGTCTGGGCGAAGATATCGTGGATCGTCTCGTCCGGCGTGTCCTCGTGCCGCTTGATCTCCTCGATCACCACGTTCTGCTCGAGGGCCAGATCGTCCGGGTCCAGGCGCGAGTCGAGCACCATGTCCGAGAGCACGTCCATCGCCACGCCCGCGTCCTCCGCCAGCGCCTTGGCGTAGAAGCAGGTGCACTCCTTGTCCGTAAAGGCGTTCAGCGAGCCGCCCCGGGACTCGATCTCCTCGGCGATCTGCTGAGCCGAGCGCTTCTCCGTGCCCTTGAAGAGCATATGCTCGATGAAGTGGGAGATCCCGCGCACCGGCGCCGGCTCATCCACCGATCCCGCGTCCACCCAGAGCCCGATCGACACAGACTGGACATGGCCCACCGTTTCCGACACAACGCGCACCCCATTGGGCAGCGTCGTCATTTCTATGGCCTCAGAGTACATTCACGGTCCTTTGTTGTTACGGGCAATCCAACGCAAAGCGGCCTCGGCACAGAAGCCGAGGCCGCAGAAAGCATGGAGCGGGAAACGGGACTCGAACCCGCGACCCTCTGCTTGGGAAGCAGATGCTCTACCACTGAGCTATTCCCGCACGTTATCGTATTATAGGTGCCGGTTGGGTGTGATGTCAAGGGGAGGGGCCGCGCGGGCATCTCAAAGCGGGATGGCCTCGCGCAGGGCGCGGTCACGCCACCGGGGGTTCAGCATGCCTTCTGTCGCCACATCAACGCGGCGGCCGAAGAGGTCGTGCATCTCCATCAGGAACCCGCCCAGGTCGAGCCCGGTTGCCCTGGGCCCGAGCGCCACCAACAGGTCGATGTCACTCCGGTCGTCATCATCGCCGCGGGCAGCGGAGCCGAACACACGCACGTCACGCAGGTCGTAGTGTGCGGCGGCGTGCAGGACCTGCTCCCTCTTAGAAGCGACTTCTTCATTCAGGTTCATGGTCGAGTACGATCCGCCAATCGCGTGGTCCCAAGATGATGGGTGGATCTCTGTAGGCCGAAGTGGCCGTGGTACCGGCGTTCGGCACCAACCACTCTCGGCCTCAGGCTGGCATCAGCGGGCGCACTTGCCAGTGACGCGCGGAAGCAGAACCGGCCGGCTGAGCGATCCAGGGACGGGCACGACGCAAGGACTATCCTGGCCCCGCGATGAAGCTGCCTTGGCGTGGGAGGCAGCACCCTGTCGCTTGAGCAAACAGTTGTACGCGCGCCCGCATTACATTTGGCGCCATCTCAGGCGTAATGTCGTCCAGGTAGCGCTTGGCGGCATCGAAGGCTCCCTTCGAGTCGTCGTGCTGCAACGCGCAAGCCTCTGCCTGAGCTGCGCAATCGGGCGCGGTACGGGCAAGGTCCCACAGCCTCAGTCCTTGGATTACACGGATTACATGCTCCTCGGAGGCGTCGTACACCTCCTCCTGCGGCTCAAGGATGCCGCGGTACAGCTGTAAGTGCGATGCGCTCCGAATACTGTAGACAGTCTGAAGTATGTCTATCAGTAGCCTGTGGCCAACGAAGTTTACCAAGCCCTTCCCGAGGTCATAAGCCACCTCATCGACAGTGTCTTGGAGGCGCGAAAGGCCTTGATGGTACACCAGGATGTGCCCAAGCTCGTGAGCCAACGCCTCGCCCTGTTCGTCCGCCGGCAAGTGACGCCAGATCCGGAGCTGCCACTGTCGGTCAAGGGGTTGGGTGCATGCAGGGCACTCTGCGGACAGGGGCGGGCAATCGTCGAATCCAATGCAGATGTCCCATCCGGCCGCCTGCGCCAGTGCGCGTGTATCCTGCTCCAAGCGCTGTAGTCCGTCGCTAACCATTGTGAGACCTCCCGCAGTGTGTGGCAAGCTGTGTCAGCTCATCGACCAGCCCTGCCGGCTTGTAGCACACGTGATACACCCACCGCTGCTCGCCGTAGTAGCGGTTTACCGCGCCCGCCCACTTGAGTCCTGCCTGCTTCTTGAGTTGATCCAGTTCGCGCTCGAAGCCCTTGACCTCAAGAGCGACCATCTGTTTGTTCGTGAGGCGCACGATGAAGTCGGGCCTGTGGTTGCGGGGCACGCCCTGGGAGTCGAGGTAGGGGATGGTGAAGTCCAGACCCTCATTGCGGACATAGGATTCGACGACAGGCGAGTGCTCCATCGCGTAGGCCGCTGTGTTCTCCCACGTCGGCGAGTCCAGCACGACATGCGAGACGTGGCTCTTGGTCGTTTCGCGGCACGTGCGCCCTGTGCGGAAGAAGACCTCGCGCGTGGAGCCCTCGGGCCGGAAGCGCTCGATTCGTGGGAGCACCACCGGCTGCCCCTCTGCATCTGCTTCGGCCAGATGTTCGTTCAGCACGTTCACGATCTTCTGCTGCCACTTCTCCAGCCCGATCTCCTCGGTAGGCGCGGCCTCGAACGTGATGAACTCCGCGACGTAGCGCCGCACGATCTCAAGGAGCTGTGGGAACAGACGCTGCCGAATGCGGACCTCGTCCGGGCCTTCGCCTGGCAGGCGTATGCGCGCCAGCTCGGCGGCGATGCGGAACGTGGCAGTCTGCGCGCGGGACACCAAATAGTAGGGCAGTCGGTCGTGCCGCTCGATGGTGCCGGGCCCGGCGCGGTCAGGGCGGCCAATCCGGAGCCCGACTGCCGCCTTCACGTCCACGGAAGTGGGTTCGCCGCCCTTCCCGACGAGCAGGTGGGGCACCTTGTCCCAGTCGCACGCGATCGCGTCGTGAACGGCGGTCACGTAGCCCTCCACGCGCGGGAACAGGATCTCGTGCTGTTGGGTACGATCCTTCAGTGCCTGGACTAGAGTCGAGATGATGGGTTTGGGCGCCGGGCCCTGCGGCTTGGCTCGCACCGGGATCACCTGGAACGGCACGCCATAGACGTCGGCATACTCCGGGCGAAGCAGTCCAGTGACTGGGTCCACGTCGTAAGACCGGCGACGCAGCGCGCGCCCAACCACCTGCTCGCACAGGAGCTGTGAAGTGAAGCCGCGCAGGCCCACGATGTGCGTCACATTGCTCGCGTCCCATCCCTCCGTAAGCATGGAGACGCTCACGATGCAGCGAACGGGCGCGCCCGGCCTGCCCTCCTTGCCGACGCTGTTCATCACCTCGCGCTTGCGAAGCTCGGCGTCCTTGGCCTTCTCGCCCTCCTCCGCGTTGCGGAGCTCCTTCGAGTCGTACAGGTACGTAATCTGCGGCTCGCCGGGCCGGTTGACGAACTCCTTGAACTCGAAGTCCTCCCGGGTCAGTCGCTCAAAGATCAGGCGAGAGACATCCGTATCGCCGCAGACTACAATCAGCACCGGTGGAACCGCGCTCTTGCGCTGGTGCCACTCATCGAACTCCTTCTTCCAGTTCCCGATCATCGTCACGATCGCCGGCTCGGCGCCTGCAACTACCTTGTCGGGCCGGGCCCTCCGGCGCGCGGTCTCACGATCTTCTGTGGCCAGTCCTTGGTTCACCCATTCCCACAGGTGGAAGTAGGCGGGCGGGCGCTTGCCGTCGCCGTGGTTGTCGTCCACCGGCATTTGGGGGATCTTGACGAGGCCGCTCTCGATGGCGTCTACCAGACCGAAGTCGCTCACGATCCACGGGAAGGGCCGGCCTTCCGGATACCCGCTGCCACCGATGTAGAACGGAGTCGCGCTGAGGTCGATGCAGGTGAGCACGCCGCGCGCGGCGTCGATCTTCTCCAGGCCGGTGATCCACTGCGCCGCCCGAGCATTCTCTTCCTCGGCGTCCTTGCCCAGGGGCAGGCTCAACTGCGCATTGGGGCGCACGCGCGGCCGATAGCAGTGGTGGCCCTCGTCGTTCAGCACAAGGATGCGGCCCCTGCTGCCCAACTCCCGTCGCAGCATTCGGTTCGCGAATGCGCTGTCGCTCTCCTTGCCGAGCTTCTGCACGCCCCGGGTCCTGGCGTCGTCGCGAACGGCCATCTCCTGCCGGTGCAGCAGTGCGATGCGCGCCTCGCCCAAGCGTGGGCGCAGCGCAGGGGGCACCAGGTTGAAATGGTCGTAGTAGTTGCCCTGCTCGCACGGAAGGAGCACGCGCAGTCGCTCCTTCACAGTGACGCCCGGCGCTACGATGAGGACGGCGTCCGAGCACCATGTGGCCTGCGGGTCGTGCAGCTTGTTGAGCACGCTCCAGGCGATGACCATGCCCATGACGAGGGTCTTGCCTGTGCCTGTGGCCATCTTGCAGCCGTACCGGACGAAGGGAGTGTGGGCTTGAGCCAACGGCACGCGGACCGTACCGTCGCGAGCCCCTGCCGCTGCCCTGCGCAGCGCCGCATCCTCGAGTGACTCGTCCGCGTCCTCCGAGAACGTATCGACCATCAGCCCTTGCCGGTCGGCTGGGTGGGCCTCGTGCAGCCAGATGATCGTCTCGACGGCTTCGCGCTGGCAGAAGAAGAGCCGTTGCTCGCGCTCGGGTGGTTCGGCGTTCCAGTGCTCCAGCAAGCGGCGCGTGACGGCGGTTACGCCCGGGTAGCCCTCCTCGCGCCAGCGCCGCACCCGCTGCCGGATTTCGTTGACGCAGGCGAGCGGCACGAACTCCTCGGCGAGCAGACCGGTGCCCCGCTGCTTGCCCCCGGGCCGGATGAAGTAGCCGGCGTCGCGCCTGCCATCCACCTGGTGCGGCGCCGACTGCTCGCCGCGTGCTAGGTCAGCTATCTTCCAGTACCGGGTCGGCTCGCAGTAGGGACGGTTAAGGATCGGCTCGTCGATGAGCGACGCGCCGGCTTCCCGGGCCTGGTGGACTGGGTCGAAGAGGTCGGTCATCGGCCTTTCCCTTCCCTGGCTGGCAATGATGCAACACGCACCATTAGCACCCAATGCGGCCCAAGTCGGCGCACGAGCACGGGGCAGCCATCCGTTTGAAGCCCGCCTATGTTGCCCTGCATGGTGGTGAGGTGTGTCTCGGAGGACCGAAGGGCGGCGCACGTCCGCATGAACTGAGCGTCAGCGATGATTGCACGCGCACCCACGGCAATGCCTGAGTGATGGTAGGTCGACGTTGCGACCACCCGCATGCGCTCCACTCCGTCGCGCGGGCTAGTGTGGCTCAAGCGAAGGAACACGATTCGGCCACCGCTTAGGGCCGTCATGCATCCTGCCGCCACGTCCCACGATACGTCGCATGCGTCGGCGACCCTACGCACAGCCGTCAGCCACTCTTTCGATGGTCGCCCGACGATCTCCTGGACCAGCGCACGGGGCGCAAGGAACTCGCCAGCGAACCAATTGCATGCTGCCTCCTCCTCCCAGTAGTCCGCGCCAGTGGTGGCGGGCGTGCCTTTCCACAGCAGGTAGTGGCCAAGCTCGTGCGCCCACGTGAAGCGCTGCCTCGGGGCCATCTCGGCGGCGTCCGCCGTCCGGGGATGCGCGAGGAAGATCGTGGGAGGCGGGCCCGGCAGGAACAAACCGTCCTTCGCCCGAGCCCGCCTGATCGCGTCGATGATCCCGCCAGCGTGCCGTGACGAGCTGCCAGCGGCTAGCGAAGCATCTGATCCAAGAAGGAGATCCACGCCTAGTGCACTACTAACCTCCTTCGGAGCGCGCGGTACCGGCCAGCGCCTGCCGAGAACTGCGATCCAATCCTCGAGAACCGTGAACGCAGGCGTCATCACACTGCGTCAGCTGGGCGCACGTAGTACCAAACAGAGGACGCGCCATTGGGGTACATGCCCTTGGCACCGTTCGCCTGCGCCTTGGCCCGGAACGGATCCTCCTGCGTTCGGGCAGCCGCACGTAGTGGTTCAGAGCTGGCGGTCAGGTCGCCAAGGCCCTTGTGCGGCTTGAGCCAGAGCTCGTGCGCCACAACCTGCGCGGCGATGTCGGATCTCGCGCGAGTGATCTCCTTGCCCTGCGAGGACCCAATCACAAATGCCTGAATGTAGTCGGCTAGGAGCCGGCGCCACGCCCTGAACTGGTCAGAAGTAAGGCCCAGGCGGTCGGCCACTCTAGGATCGACTAAGAAGGTAACGAGCCACAGGTTGCGGAAGCGCTCAAGTTGCGCCGACAGGTGCCCGCCCGCCAGCTTGTGAGGGCTGACTTCGTCGAATCTGTCTAATCGGTGAAGCTCTCCGCCTACGAGCACCTTAACCTCAGCGATCTTTGAGTTCATCTTCGCTCGGGGGCTGTACATGACGACATCGCCTGTCTGCAGGCCGAAGTCGGCCTCTATCTGCCGTAGTGCCGTTTCCCGGTTAGCGGATGCGTTATGTCCCTCCGAGTACAGTTGCTGGAAGCGCAGGATTGCCTCAGGCCGACCTTCAGCGAACGGAATCGTATGCACATGCTGGTAGATCCGACGGTCGCGAATGCAGTTGGCAAGGTACCATCGTTGGTGCCGTTCAGCGTCTGTGAGTTCGCCCGTCTGAAACGATGGTTTTTCCCGGCACAGCTCGTCGAGAAATGCGTCTTCGCTCATTGCCAGCAACTTGCCTTCAAGCGCCTCGGGTGACGCCGGTTGCCTGAACGTGAGAGACAAACACCGTTCGAGCATGCCAGTGAGCTTCAGCTTGGTTCTATGGAACAGCACGGCTTCGGCTAGGTTGTAACGGCTCTCCAGCAACTCCAAGATGAGCGAAATCGCGTCTGTGCGCAAGCGGGGGTATCGCCCTAGATTCACCACGAATCTATCCCCTGGGTGCACCGTGTCGAACGCGGCCGAGGAGAACGATATGCTCGGGTCGCGGCGTACCTCCATGTACTGCAGCGCCCGGTCCTCGAAGTGCCGCGACTTGCCCACGTGATGCCAGTCCCGGTGCAGGTAGTCGAGCAGATCAGCACAGATGGTGTTGCCCACGATGTCCGCGCACATAGGAAGGCGAACGCCGATGGCTGCAAGGTCCTCATCGTACGCACGCGCAATGCTGTCCTCGCTGAGCAGGTCGCCACTCCCCTTGCTGTCACGCTCCGCCACAAGCCGCTTGTAGCGGTCACGCAGGTCCCTTGTTGGCCCATGGATGATTACTGAGATGGCGAGGTCAATGGGATCGAGTTCAATGGCCAACGACCTGAGCGTAAGGCCGCCCTCTCGGTAGTACCGCCAGATGCGGTCACGCAGTGACTCACTATCCAGCGGCGCACACCCGGGTGCGTCGATGACCCTCCGCAGGCGATCCTCTCCGTCATGGGCACTCAGAAGACCCAACTCGTCCTCAAGTGAGTGGCCGTACGGCAGATGCCCAATGTCGTGCAGAAGTGCACATAGCCGGATGAGACGCACCTCTTGTGGCGTGATGGGCTTGCCCCACTTGGCCGATTCGTTGTCATCGTCTAGTCGCTGGCCATCTTGGGCACGGTCCCAGTTGATCTGAACGGCGTCGATGATCTTCTGGGTCATGTGTAGCACCCCTAGGACGTGCTCATAGCGGCTATGTGTTGCCCCGGGATAGACCATCTGCGCCATACCAAGCTGTTTGATGCGCCTGAGCCGCTGGAATAGGGGATGGTCAACGATCGCGAGTTCTGCACGAGACAGCCATACGAAACCATGGACGGGGATGAACACCTCTTGAGTAGGCTTATGCGCGAACTTATCCACACTGGCGGTGACGGCTGCGGCATTCCCGGTGGCCGCACCGGTTGACTCGGCTGTCTGCATTTCGCCTCCCGTTCTTGGTGTAGCAGTTATCCGGTTGCTTGCCGGCGCGTGGCCCGGTGCGGGCCCGTCAGGACCCTGTGATTCATGCGCGTCGCCGACCAATCGGAAGAGGCCGTCACCGGGATCAGCAGGTTGCCCCCAATCGCCCATAGCCTTCTCCAGTCTTCGGAGTATCGCCTGGGAGTGGTGCCCAGGGTCGCCGCGCCTCATGCGCTTGATGACAGACGCGCTAACGCCAGTGAGCTCAGCCAGTTTTTCCGCTGACGCCGTGATCGTTCCTAGCCACCGCTGGATTGCGGCCGCGTCTACTGGATGCAGACCCTCTTCCTCGCCACGCATCGGGTCGAACGGGTCGGGCATCACACCCTCACAGTCTTCACGACAGCATTCCCGCGGTTATCGATCACCTTCACCTGGACGCGGCCATTGGCGCCGGGCTTGAATGGCAGCGTTACCTGCGTGCGAAGGGCCTCGAAGGCATCCTCGTCGAGCGAAGCCTTTAGGGCGCGCGCCACCTTGTCCCAGGAGTCCCGGCGGTTGGGGAAGAGCGCCTGGCAGATGCAGAACGACTTGGTGTCGTAGTCGTGGTCCACGAAGATGGCGTGGATGTCCGCGCCACTCGTGGTGGCCACCTCGCCCTTCACCGGGTCGTACAGGTCGACGCCGCGCAGTTCCAGGAACATCTCGCCTGCGTGCAGCTTGAGCGCGCGGGCGGCTACGTCCTTGGCGCCACGCTTCTTGGCCTCGTCCAACAACTGCGGCAGGGATGGGTCGCCGTGCCGGTAGACCACCACGTCGGGCTCGCCGACCATCGTGAACAACTGCGACTCCTTGGTGTCCTTGAGCAAGTCCGTCATCACAGTATCCGGCGCGATGTAGGCCATGAAGACCTGCTGGCCCACCGTCGGAATACGCAGCCGCTCCTGGGCCGCGCCGGTGAAGTCGTAGCCACAGAAGAGCACCGCGTCGTAGCGCCGGGTGGCGTCGAGGGCATCCTTCACCAGCAGCTCGCCGACGCTCCCGTTGGACGGCCCGAACACGACCGCACACCTGACCGGTGCCGCCGACCCCTTCGCGCTGCTGGAAGCCGACGCGCCATCGATTGATGCACCTGCCAGTTCACCCTCGGCGTGGACGATCTCGTGCGACAATGCCCGCAGGTTCGCAAACTGCAGCCGCCCTTTGCCCTTTGTCACGACACCCGTGCGTCGGAGCTTCTCGATCATGTCGCCGATGTAAGCGGAGACGTTCGCGGCATCGACCTCGGGCGTGACGGGCTCGAAGAGAGTCAGCCGCGTATGGTCGTCGATCATCGTCTCCGTGACCTCAACGCTCACCTAGCTGACGTTCGGCACGGCTTCCACTGTGAAGGGGCCGCTCACGCGAAGGATGGAGCGGTCTGCCTCTGGTTGGTCGACCAGTTCCTCGGGCGGCGCGTTGCGCTGGATGCTCGCGTCTATGCGCGCCTGCATCTCGCGCTTCAGCCTCCAGAACGCCGCGACGAACGGTTCCGCCTCCTCGCCGTCCGATGGGCGCGGCACCTCCCACTCCTGCCACTGCTTGCCTAGTGCCGATCTCAGGTCCACCAGCGCCGCGTCGATCTGCGGTTGGTACTCGGCGGCGACAGCGTCTATCTCCGTATTCGCAGCGATGTCTTGCAGCATGATGTGTGGTACGGTCTTGTACTTAAGCCCCCCGCCGATGCCGGACGCTGGGTGGCGCAGCTTGTAGTAGTCGAATGCCGCGGTCATCAGCCTGTGCCTGGCGATGGCGACGGCGACGCGGCTGGTGTCGCATGTCACCCAGCGGCGGCCCCACTGCTCGGCAACGCAGGCAGTGGTGCCACTGCCGCATGTCGGGTCGAGCACCAACTCGCCGGGGTCCGTCGTCATCAGGATACAGCGCTCTATCACCCTCCTACTCGTTTGAACCACATAGTTCATGTCCGTCTCACCGCGCGTGTCTGCCCACATGGTAGCGAACGCAGCAAACGGGAAGTCCTCAAAGTACCGCTTGTAGATGCGCAGTCCCTCGCGACGCGCTAGCCTTCCAGCCCGCCACAGTCGTTGCGTCCCGGTGTATCCTGCCTTCCAGTTGCGGTTTGGACCGCATTGGAGCCGGTAGTCCCTGCCAGCGTGCTCCAGGAGCAGCGTCTGCTCCTCGGGCTTCGTCTGCCCCCCAGACACGATGGAGTCATAGGCGAACACCCGTGCGCCGCGAGGCAGCATCGTCGTGTCTGCCTTCTCCTCCTCGGTCAGGCGACGGGCAGTCCCGTCTATCTCAACGTTGAAGTACTCCTGGGAGCCCTCCTCACCTAGCCTCTTAGGGCGGTACACGCGCCGGAACTTCAGGCTCTCGGCACTTCGGGCATACCACAGCAGGTAGTCCGAGTTGGCCGCAAGCGATTTGGTGCGAACCATGCCGCTCGTCTTACCGAACGCGATCTGCGCAACCCAGTTCTCATCGCCAAACACCTCATCCAGCAGGGACCGGACCCGATGTACGTTCTCGTCCCCAATCTGCACAAAGATGCTGCCGCTGTCGCTCAGAAGCTCGCGCGATACGAGTAGCCGGTCGCGCAGATATGACAGGTAGGAGTGGACACCCAGCTCCCACGTGTCGCGGAACGCCTGCACCTGCTCGACCTCCCGCGTGAGGTCGGCGTCCGCCCCATCCTTCACGTCGCGCTTGTCGATACGAGGCTGGAAGTTGGAGCCGAACTTGATCCCGTACGGCGGGTCCAGATAGATCATCTGCACCTTGCCGCGCATGCCCTCGCGCTCCAGCAGGCTGGTCATCACCTGCAGCGAATCGCCGAGGATCATGCGGTTGGCCCAGTTCACCTCGTGCTGGTAGAACTGGATCTCCTTCGTGAAGTCCAGCTCGGTGTCGGCGAACAGTGAGCGCTGTGCATCCTCGCGCTTGACGGAACGCACGATGGCCTGAGGCGAGACGCGCTCGTGGATGTGAAGGTTGACCACAGGAACGTCGAAACTCGCCTGCTCGTCGACCTCGACCTTCTTGACACCCGCCTTGCCCGCCCAGATGAGCTGGGGCGACTCGCGTGGGTCCCAGCAGTAGGTCTTCTGCTGGTCCTTGACCTTCGGCACGCGGTCCAGGTTGCCCGCCTCGGGATTGTTGAGGCGCGTGGCTTCGTCGTGCACGTAGGCCTTAGCGTCTACACCAGTGCTCTTGGCTTTTCGCATCGTGTATCGTCTTCTAACGCAGCGTTCAGAGCGGGCCCCGCGGCTGCCCGCACGTACCGCCGTCGTGTCATGTTGGTTGGCGTTCCCTGTACCATTCGACGCTCAGATACGATATCCTCCCTTGCCTGGCAATAGAGCCGGCGCAGTTGCGCCGGTATCCCGTCGCGCTGCCCGGTACGAACCGGGCGGCCGCTTAGAGGTGAGAGACAGGAAGCACATGGTGCAGGCCGTCGGTAAGCGTCAAACCCTCCGCACATTGCAGCCTATCTCCAGCCTGTGGTAGAACCGCCGGTGGGGTGCTGCAGGTGTCGGACATGCTGCGGCCCGCGGTTTGACGGCCTGATCTGGGTTCTGGCTACGCCCGCTTGTTGGCGGGGGCCGCGCAACGCTCTTTGACAACCTCGCTCCAGGGCAGGAGCTGATCGAGCTGGCGGGGATCGTGGATATCGATGTTGGGGAGTTGCTCGAAGAGGTGCTGGAGGTATGCGGCCGGGTTCAGGCCGTT
>CAJBBX010000101.1 GCA_903951425.1 uncultured Chthonomonas sp. | reverse complement strand
CGGCCATCAAGTTCGGCACGGTACTCGAGAACGTAGCGCTGGACCTCGATACCCGGCTGCTTGACTTCGACGACGACAGCCTTACTGAGAACACCCGGGCCGCCTACCCGCTGACCTTCATCCCCGGGGCGGTGATCCCGAGCGTGGGGTCGCACCCGAACCATGTCTTCTTCCTCACCTGCGACGCGTTCGGCGTGTTGCCTCCAATCTCGAAGCTCACTCCCGACCAGGCGCGGTACCACTTCATCTCGGGCTACACCGCCAAGGTGGCAGGTACCGAGGCGGGCGTGAAGGAGCCTTCTGCCACATTCAGCACCTGCTTCGGCGCGCCGTTCCTGCCGCGGCACCCGACGATCTACTCCAAGATGCTGGGCGAGAAGTTGGCCAAGCACGGAGCCCAGACCTGGTTGGTCAACACCGGTTGGTCCGGCGGCCCGCACGGCGTGGGCAAGCGGATGAGCATCAAGCATACGCGCGCCCTGATCGCGGCCGCCCTCTCCGGCGCCCTGCAGGAGGCCCCCTGCCGCGAGGATCCGGTGTTCGGCGTCATGGTGCCGCAGGAGTGCCCCGGCGTTCCCTCCGAGGTCCTGTGGCCGCGCAACACGTGGGCCGACCCGGCGGCCTACGATCAACAGGCCAGGCATCTCGCACAGCTTTTCGCTGCGAACTTTGTGAAGTTCGCCGACTCCGCCATGCCGGAGACCATCGCCGCGGGGCCACGGCTCGACGTCTAGCCGTATCCGCCGGGAGGGGGCCGCGAAAGCCCCTCCCGGCCTTGACATGGCCCTGCGGGCTCGTCTATAATCCTCCTCGCTGTGCCGCGGTAGCTCAGTTGGTAGAGCAGTGGACTGAAAATCCACGTGTCACTGGTTCAAGTCCGGTTCGCGGCACCTCGGTTGGGCTGTGCCGACGTGGCTCAGTGGTAGAGCAGCTCACTCGTAATGAGCAGGTCAGCGGTTCGAATCCGCTCGTCGGCTCCATTTGCGCCCCCGATGCCGTTGGATCGGGGGCGCTAGTCTGTTCGGCGCATGGCGCATGATCGACAGCTGAGGTCGCTCGCGCCGGGAGAGGATCGGTTTCGCACTGTGAAGCTCCACTACCTCAACGGCTTCATACTCTCCGCAGCTGCACTCCTGGTCGTGGCCGTTGCCGGGGTCATCATGGGCAACCAGGTGTTGGCTGAGCCCGGATCGCCTGTGAACGGCCGCGCATGGGCCGAGTACCTGTTGGCAGCGGCCATCATGCTGGTCAACGGCATCCTGTCCATCCAGATCGCCAACGAGGCGCGTTCGCGCCAGCCTGCGGCGACAGCCGCCGAGGCACCCAAGACGTCGGACGTCTGAACGAGATTTCGTAGGAGTTAACGGCGAATGACTACCCTGGACGATATCGCGCCCGCCGAGGTTCACTGCTGTGAGTGCGGCAAGGCCATTCCAAGAATCCCGGTCTGGCTTGTGTCCGCCAAGACAGTGAAATTCCAGTGCGAGGAGTGCCGGCAGAAGAACCCGCGCATCCCGACCCCTGATCCTGGCCCAGTGCGCCACCATCAGGACGAAGAGGACGAGGTGGTCGCACCGATCGTCCTTGACGGCGTTGACGACGAGGAAGCTGAGGCTGACGAGGAACTACCGGACGACCCGGTCTACGGCGAGTAGCCGGGCAGAGCGGACTGGCTAGCGACTGCGGGCACCTTGCCGGGGATCCTGGCGGCGTGCCCGCTATTTGCTTTGGCGAGGCGGCCGCTTCTTCTGAGCCGCGTCCTCGGCATAGAGGCGCGCGAAGGCCATGTAGGGGTCCTCAGGCGGCCCCGTCCGGTTGGCTTCCTCCTCCTTGAGTTCAGCGATCCGCTGGTTCAAGCGCCGCGTCGACGAGACCACCATACGCACGAGCCAACCGCAGACGAGGACGCCCGCGACGACTGCAACCCAGTGCAGGGGATGCATGGCGGCCCGCCTAGAGGCCCAACGCCTCGGAAGACCGCTGCAGCGCGGCCAAGCAGAATCCGATGTGCTCGTCCAGATCGAGCCCCAGTTCCTCGGCGCCGCGTACGATGTCATCCCGCGAGACGGACCGGGCGAACGCCTTGTCTCTCATCTTCTTCCGCACGGACCGAACTTCGACCTCGGCCAGCGACCGGCCGGGCTTGACGTAGGCCACCGCCATGAGCAGACCGCATAGCTCATCCACGGCGTAGAGCGACCGCGCCATCGGCGTCTCCCGAGCCACACCGGAGTAGTCGGCATGGCCCAGGACAGCGGTAATAATCTCCTCGGGCCAAGCCAACTCAGCCAGGATGCGCGAACCCTCTACGGGGTGGCCGGAGGCATCCGGCCAGCGCTCGTAGTCGAAGTCGTGGATCAGCCCGCAGACGCCCCAGGCTTCGGCGTCCCCACCCGCCCGCTCGGCACAGGCGCGCATGGCGGATTCCACCGCCAGGGCGTGCTTCCTCAGTCCATCGCCCAGGGTGTACCTGCAGAGCAGATCCCAGGCATCGGAGCGGGCGGGCGTGGCGCCAGGCATCGCCTAGAGCCCCATGATGTGGTAGCCGGCGTCCACATAGACGGTCTCGCCGGTGATGCCGCGAGAGAGGTCGCTGAGCAAGAACGCAGCTGTGTCACCCACCTCATCGGCTCCGATCCGGCGGAGGAGCGGGGCGCGGTCGGCAACGGCGTCGAGCATGGAGCCGAATCCCTGGATGCCCTGGGCGGCCATGGTCTTGATGGGACCGGCTGAAACGGCGTTGACGCGAATACGATCCGGGCCCAGATCGTACGCCAGGTAGCGTGCGCTGGACTCGAGAGCGGCCTTGCAGACGCCCATCACGTTGTACTTTGGGATCACCCGGACCCCGCCCAAATAGGTGAGGGTCACCACCGCGCCGCCGCCGGCTGCCTCCATGAGGGGCTTGGCACCGTGGGTCAGGGAGATCAGCGTATAGACGCTGGTGGACATGGCCAACGAGAAGTCGGAGCCGGTCGTGTCGACGTACTTGCCGCTCAGGGCCTCACGCGGTGCATAGGCGATGCTGTGGACCAGGCCGTCGAGCTTGCCGTCGAACCGATTGCCAAGCTCGGAGTAGAGCGCCTCGACCTCTTCGGGCTTCGTGGCATCGCAGCGCAGGATCGGCGCATCGGTCTGCTCGCTGGTCGAGACCAGCTTCGCGACGTCCTCGTACTCCCTCTCGCTGAGGACCGAGAATGCCACGTGGGCGCCTTCGCGCATGAGCGAAGCAGCGCAGTGCCAGCCGATGCTCCATCGATTCCTGGCTCCGGCCACAAGTACGCGCTTGCCGTCCATGAACCCCACGGTTCTATCCTCCCGTATTCCGCGACGCCCGCGGAATCAACCGGCCTGCGCGCACTTCCGGCGCAGCCGCTCAAGTGTAGTTTTGATGCCATGGATGATACCCGCATCGCAAGGGGCCGCACCCGACCGGTCGAAGGGCTGGACCCCATAGCCCACCGATGCGGCGACCTGCTTGGTCGCGACCACGAAGTCGCAGCCGTCCACCGCATGCAGAGCTTCGTCCACCAGCTCCTGCGCCCGGGCCGACGCATCGAGGTCGCCGGCGGCGTGCGCCTTGCGAACCGCCTGCAAGAGGTCGGGATAAAGCATGCAGCCGCCGCCGATAACGCCCGTGGAGCCCTGCTGGAGGCCCTTGGAGTAGTAGCCCTCGTGGCCGCAAATGAGCCCAAAAGGACGCATCGAGCAGACCTCGGCGATAGGGCCGAAGACCCGGGCGTCCGTTGTCGATAGCTTGAGGCCCATGATGCGCGGCATCTCCAGCAGCCGCGCCATGAGGCCGGGCGTGAGCTGGTAGGGCTTCGGCACGCCGCCGGGCTGGTAGAGCGCCAGGGGCACAGACGTGGCTTCGTGGACCGCCTCGTAGTAGCGCAGGACCACGTCCAGTTCGGTCTCGCCCTCGTCCGCTGCAATGGCGTACGGAATGATGTGTACTGCGACATCGGCCCCGGCATCAGCGGCGAACTTCGTCAGGTCGATGGCCTGCCGCGTGTATCGAGCCGGGTCCGCGGACCGGCCGGTCGGCTGCTCCAGCCACTCGCCGGCGCAACCGGCGAGGACGTGCATCCGCCCGGCTGCGTCGGAAACGACCGAGGCTATGAGCCGGCGCGCCTCGTCGACCGTGAACGTAAACATCTTGCCCATGCCGCTACGTGCGAAGACACCGTCCACAGAGCGCGTATCGGCCAGCCAGCGCACCAACTCGGCGCTACCGCCGAGGTCAAGTGAGCCGTCCTCGTGGACAGCCGTAAAGAGTGGAGCAATCACGCCGCTCAGACTGCCCGGTACTGCCGGATGCGAACCTGCCACTGCACTGCTCCCTTCCGGCGGCCTACGCGTCTGGCGAAACCCGGCCGCCGCCGCCTTCGTCATGCGCTATATTACTGCACACGGAGATGGATGCATGACCCCCGAGACGCTGCGCTCCCTGGCAATCAACATCGGCCTCGCCTTCGCGCCCGTGGCCCTCGGGCTACTGGTGGCCGCTGCCCTTGGAGGCGGCAAGCGGAAGCCCGGCCGGGTAGCGCTGGCCATGGTCGTGGGCATCGTCTGGCTTGCGTTCCTCCCCAACACCTGCTACCTTCTCACCGAGTGGAGGCACCTGCTGCTTTCGGGCCGCTGGAGCCAGTTGGCCGACGGCGGGGCTGATGATCGAGTGGCCCTGCTTTCGGCGGCACGTTGGGCGCTCTTCTACGCGGCATACAGCGGCATCGGGATGCTCTGCCTGATCCTGGCGGTACGCCCGGTTGATATGGCGCTGAAGCTGCGAGGTTTCTGGCGAGGGCTCCTCGGCCTGGTCCTCTTCGCCGCCACGTCGGTGGGCGTCTACCTGGGGCTCATTGAGCGATACAATTCGTGGGATCTGGCCATGCGCCCGGTCGAGGTCGGGCACACGATTAAGCACGCCGTCACCAATCCCACGCTGGCAACCGGCATAGTCGTACTCACACTCGCCCTATGGCTCTTCTACTGGGCTGCGGATGTCTGGTCGGTGGGCCTTCGCGCCACGCTGGGCAAGAAGGCCCGCAACACCTGACGCCTAACGGCGGATGGGCACGCCAACGCCCCCCTGCGGCGGGCCCGACTGGCCGCCAATGGAGTTTCCGCCGCCCTGGAAGCCGGCTACGCCCTGACCGCCTCCCTGACCGTAGGGCATGCCGCCGCCGGGCGGCTGGACACCCATGCCGCCGGGAGCGGGCCGGCCCATGCCGGGTTGCCCCATGCCGGGCTGCATTCCCTGCTGTCCCATCGCCGGCTGGCCGCCATTCTGCATACCTACGCCCCCGTCGCGACCCATGCCATACCGGCTACCGCGAACGGGCGCTGTCACGGACTTACCATGGGCTCCGCGGTCGAGTACTGCCGCGCGCTGCTCGGGCAGGATGTCGCGGCCCCAGAGCTGGAAAAAGGTGAGCAGCCAGCCCGCGCCGCCCAGGCCCATCAGCCAAATCCACTTCTTGCGGTGGATGTTCTCGACCTGCCCCTTGCCCGAGCAGGCCACGCACGTTACGGCGCCCTTGCCGTCACAGAGGGCACAGGCCGGCACGCTCCCGTCCTCGCCGCGAACACGGCCCCTGCCGGTCCCTCCGCAGCCTGCGCAGGCAGCCTTGCACTGGCCCATGCACTCGCCGCAGGCGATCTCAGGCTTCAGTGACATGTACCGGCGCGAGCGTGTCCAACGCGAGAAGTCCTCGCGGAGCTTCTCGCGGACCTCGCTCGCGCCCTCGCGGACGACCTCCCGCGTCTGCGGGTCGCGGAGCAGACGGCTCATCGGCTCTCCTCCAGTCTGGTCAGAACGAGAACGGATTACCGGCGGGCAGGCCCCAGATGCCTCCCCGGAAGGTGGCCTGCGGCATGTTCTTGGCATGGCCGTCAAAGTAGATCAGATTGAATTGCTCGTTATGCGCCGACCAGCCCTCGTAGTAGCAGTAGCATCCCGGCTCTGGGCAGAGGCCCTGGATCGGCGGCGCGGGATTGGCCACGGCGTAGGAGGTCAGGTAGCGGTAGTCCCAAAGCATGACCTTCTGCGAAGGCTCCGAGTTGCCGCCCTCGCCCCTGCCCGACGCGAAGCCGTTGTAGATGTAGCTGAGGCCGGGCATCTGTGGGTTCGAGTTCTGGGTCCAGCCCCGGTTCGACGGACACGCAAAGATGCGCGTATCACGGGTGGTGAGGCTCAGCACCGCCTGCGCCCAGTTGGCATAGGGGCTACTGCGCCAGTCGGGCACACCGTAGGCGGCATCCATCCAGAACGGGCAGTTGCCCTCGATGTAGAGGTGGTCCTGGGCCGGATAGGCGCTGTCGTAGTCCTGCACGTACATGAGCACGGCCATGCCGAGCTGCCGCATGTTCGAGATACAACTGATGCCTCGGGCCTTCTCGCGGGCCTGGGCAAAAACCGGGAACAGCATAGACGCCAGGATGCCGATGATAGCGATGACCACCAGCAACTCGATGAGGGTGAACGCCCCCTGCCTCCTGCTTGCCACTAGCCGGTTCCTTTCCACGTCGTCGCTGATGCGGCGCCGCCTTGAAGTACTGCAGATGTCGTGGACTGCTTGACCATAGGGTGGCGGCCGGTACCCATCAACGGACGCCGACCGGGATGCGCGCCGGAGCGCACAGACACTACAAGTACGCAGATACGGGCGCTCCGCAACACAGTCGCCCGCTCCGGCACAATGACATGCAGGAGACATGCCGCGAGACGGCCAATACTACCTTGTAGACGGGCCGAGTACGCATCGTGCAACGGCCGGTCCAGCCAGTGGAGGACGCGCATACGTTGCACAAGCCCAGACGACGCCGTTGGCCGCGCCGGATTCTGATCGGCCTCTGTTGCGCCGGGATGGCCGGCGCCGCCTTTCAGACCGCCGTATCGTACCTGTCCGGCGTCTATCCTCTGCCCCTCACCGGAGGCTACTGGGCATCGCTGGCGGTAGGGCTCATCTCTGGCCTCATCGGCCGCTGGAGGTGGCTCGCGGGTGCGACCGGCGCTGCAGGCCTGGTTTTCGCCGTAGCCGCCGTCACTCCCTTGCCCGCCGCCATGCTTCGGAGCGTCAGCAGGGCTGATGCGCCGCGGCACGCCGACGCCATTGTGATCCTGGCCGCCGGCGGTCAGGACAAGCTGAAAATCACCGATGCGGCGCTTCCGCGCCTCCTCCGGGGCGTCGAGCTCTGGCAGGCGGGCTGGGCGCCGGAGATGCTGATCTCGCGCGGTCGGGGCGGACAGGACAGCTGGATCCCCGAAGCCAGGCAGCAACTGGCAGACTTGCGGCTGGACGTGCCTATGCTGGAGACCCGCTCCTGCGAGAACACCCACGACGAAGCCCTGGAGACGGCCCGCATCGCCCGTGAGCGAGGATGGCAGCACGTGATCGTGGTGAGCCAGGCATGGCACCTGAAGCGCTCAGGGGGCGTCTTTGAGGGCGCGGGCCTCCGCGCAACCTGCGTGCCTTGCCGCGAACTTCGATACGATGCGTGGAAGCCGTCCATGCCTGCCTCCCGCGTGGCGGCGCTACGCGACAGCCTGCATGAGATCATCGGACTGGCAATCTACAAGCGCCGGGGTTGGATACGACCGTAGGGACCACGCGCCGCCGACGAGTGTGCCACAATGCCCGAGACATGTGCGGCCGACTATCGCCGACCAAAGGAGTAACTGAGTGGCTAAGAAGGCTAAGAAATCCGGGAGGATCCGGGTGGGTATTGTGGGTGTCGGCATCGGCGGCGTCCATGCGCAAGGCTATGCCAAGCTACCCGATGTAGAGATTGCGGCGCTGTGCGACCTGAACACCGCGCGCGCCGAGGGTGTGGGCGAACGCTACGGCGTAAAGTCCATCTACAGCGACTACGCGACCATGCTGGCCGAGGCGCAGCTCGACGCCGTGTCGGTCTGCACGCCCAACGCGCTGCACGCCGCCGTGGCTGTGGCCGCGCTGGAGGCCGGGTGCCATGTGCTGTGCGAGAAGCCCCTCTCGATCAGCGCCGCCGAAGGCAAGAAGATCATCGACGCCGCCAAGGGCGCCAAGGGCAAGTTCATGATCGGCATGAACAACCGCTTCCGCGGCGACTCCCAGATCCTAAAGAAGTACATCGAGAGCGGCGAACTGGGAGACATCTACTACGCCAAGGCAGGCTGGATACGCCGGTACGGCATCCCCGGCATGGGGAGTTGGTTCACGAGCAAGGAGATGGCCGGAGGCGGCCCGCTGATCGACATCGGCGTCCACGCCCTGGACCTGACCCTCTACCTGATGGGCAACCCCAAGCCCGTGAGCGTCTACGGCGCCACCTACGCCAAGTTCGGACCGTTCGGCAAGGGCAGCGGCTCGTGGGGCGTGCCCGCCAAGGGAGGGTCCTACGACGTTGAGGACCTGGCGTGCGGCATGATCCGCTTCGAGAACGGCGCGGCGCTGGCCCTGGAGGCCTCCTGGGCGCAGCACTGCGCAGGCGACAAGCTCTACAACGAGGTCTACGGCGACAAGGGCGGCGCAACCATGGAGCCGCTCCGCATATATACCGAGCGCCACGGCTCGCCCATCGACGTCACACCCGCCTTTCCCAACGTCAGCGGGCACGAGGCCGAGGTGGCGCACTTCGTGGAGTGTATCGTGCAGGACAAGCAGCCCATCGCCACAGCAGATCAGGCGCTGGACGTAATGAAGATACTCGACGCCCTCTATGCATCGTCAGAGCAGGGCACTTCGATCGCGCTGAAGTAGGCGCAGAACACCAAGGGAGGCATTCCGAGACATGGCACGACCTGTCACCCTCTTCACCGGTCAGTGGGCCGACCTGCCGCTGACCACCATCGCCGAGAAGGCCGCCGAGTTCGGGTACGACGGCATCGAGTTGGCTTGCTGGGGCGACCACATGGACGTGGCCCAGGCCACAGGGCCCGATGCTGCGGCTTATTGCGAGTCACGCCACGAGATCCTTGCCGCGCAGGGCCTGCAGACCTGGGCGATCTCCAACCACCTCGTGGGCCAGGCGGTCCTTGACCGGATCGACGAGCGCCACAAGGCCATCCTATCCCCGGCCGTCTGGGGCGACGGCGATCCTGCGGGCGTCAACGCGCGGGCAGCCGAGGAGATGATGAAGACCGCCGTCGCGGCCAAGAACCTGGGCGTGCCCGTGGTCAACGGCTTCACCGGCTCGTCGATCTGGCACCTGCTCTACTCGTTCCCGCCGAACCTACCCAGTCAGATCGAGGAAGGCTACGCCCTCCTGGCCGAGCGCTGGAAGCCCATCCTCGACGTCTTCGCCGAGAACGGCGTTAAGTTCGCGCTGGAAGTCCACCCGACCGAGATCGCGTTCGACCTTTACAGCGCGAAGAAGGCCCTGGCGGCCCTGGACAACCACCCGGCCTTCGGCTTTAACTACGACCCGAGCCACTTCGGCTACCAGGGCGTGGACTATGTGCAGTTCATCCATGAGCTGGGCGAGCGCATCTTCCACGTCCACATGAAGGATGTCTACTGGTCGGATAGCCCCAAGCCCATCGGCGTCTTCGGCGGCCACTCGGAGTTCGGCAACCCGCAGCGCTTCTGGGAGTTCCGCTCACCGGGCCGCGGCTCGATCGACTTCGAGGAGATCATCCGCGCACTGAACAGCGTCGGCTACCGCGGCCCGCTATCGGTGGAGTGGGAGGACGGCGGCATGGACCGCGAGCACGGCGCAGCGGAGTCAGCCGAGTTCGTGCGTCAGATCGACTTCCCGCCTTCGGCCCTGGCCTTCGACGGGCAGTTCGAGCGCAAGTAGGAGAACCGGTCGCCCCCGCCGCGTGTCGCAGCGGGGGCGATCCCCTCACAGTACGCCGTCGCCGTCGAGACGGGCCTGAAGTGCAGGTCGGGACTCGTAGATGAGCCTGCCGAGTTGCTCCAACACCTCCGGCCCAGGTGGGCGGCCTGTCGCGCGGCACCGGATTTCCGTTGCACGAGTGACGCGGGCCAGTTCATCCAAGCGAAGCATCATTGCCATGCCCTTCAGCGCGTGCGCGGCAGCAGTGCAAGCCGCCAGATCGTCACGGGCGACCGCGTCGCGTAGCTGATCGAGGTAGCTGGCGGCCTCGGACCCAAACAGCGTAACCAGTTCGGGCGTCAGCGGTAGCGCGGGCTCGCGCACCGGTTGCGACGGCTGGCTGGGCGCCACCACAGCGATCCCCACGTCGGCCAGAGCAGAAACCAGCTCCTCAACCCTCACAGGCTTCCGAATGAGGCCGTCCATGCCGGCCTGCCGGCGGGCCTCGGCGTGGCGGGCCGGTTGGCTGGCGGTAACGGCCAGCACGGGCACGCGACAACCAGGCGCTTCGGATGAACGCAGGACCCGGGTCGCCTCCAATCCGTCCATGATGGGCATCCGGCAGTCCATCAGGACCACATCGAAGCGACCTGCGGAGAATGCCTGGACCGCGGCCAAGCCGTTGACAGCCGAAGTCGCCTGGATGCCCATGGTCGCGCATAGCGCGCAGAGCATTCTTCGGTTCACCGAATTGTCGTCCACCACCAGGGCGCGGATGGTCGCGGCAGGCTGCGCTGGCTCCATCGCGGTCAGCCCTAGAGGTCTTCCACCGGGCTCGGATGGCCCTTTATCTCGCCCAGGACATGCCGCACCAGCGCCGCCCTGGTTCGCGGCTCGACCCCGAGCTTGTTCATGACGCGCTCGACCGTGTGCTTCACGGCGGCCTCGGTGAGTGGCCGCCCGCCGGTCCCCAGGACCTGGGCCGCGATAGCCTTGTAGGTCAGGTTGGTGTCGGCGGCGCGCTCCAAGACTGCTGCCTCCAGGTCGGTCAGGCCGAAGCGGAGGGCCATGTCCCCAAGGTTCAAATCCGACACCATCCGCTGAGCCGTATCGGAGCGCTGGCTTGCCCTGTTCGCATAGGCTCGGCGCACAGCGGCGACGAGGTCCGATGGATTGCAGGACTTCAGCAGGCACTCGCTGGCGCCGGCCATCGCTGCGACCGAGGCCAGGTTCTGGTGTGCAGTCAGGAGTACGATGCTGGTCTCAGGCTGCGTGGCGGTGATGCGCCGGGCTGCCGCCAGGCCGTTCATCACCGGCATGTCCAGGTCCATGACCACCACATCGGCGCCCGACTCCTCGGCCACCTCCACGGCTTCGCGGCCGTTCTCCGCCTCGCCGATCACGTCAAAGCCGGGCTCACGAGACAGCATGTTCACGATGAGCCGCCGGATGAGGGTCGTGTCTTCTGCAACTACGATCTGGATGTCACCCAATGGACTCCCCCTTGTTGTGTGGCCGGTCTGCGCCCGTTGCGCCGAGTGGCGCCATATAGCGACACGCACTCCGGATGTATGAGTGCCTGGCTGTACGCGCTGATACGTCCTCAGCAGGCAACTTCTGAAGTCTCCGTCGCGGGTACGGCGCCTGAATGGCCGGCGTCAGGCCGCAGCAGGCTCGGATAAAGAACATCGACTATGCGCAGGATGGAGGCCGCCACAGGGACGGCCAGCAGCATGCCCCAGACGCCGAACGCCGTCGCTCCGGCCATCAGCGCGAATATGTTGACCAACGGATGCAGGCCTACGGACCCGCCGACTACCCTGGGCGTAACGCCGTAATCGAACGCAAAGTGCATCACGAGGAATAAGATGACGGTCAGGATCACGAACCCGGCGCCTTTCTGCATTACGGTAGCAACGCAAAGGGCGCCGATCACTGCGAGGACAGGGCCGACGTAGGGTACCGCGTACAGCACTCCGGCCGAAACGCCGAGGAACAGCCCATACCGCAGTTGAAGCACGCCGAACAGCACGGTGGCCGCCAGGCCATAGAGCAAGCAGACCTTGGTCAGCCCGCGTACGTACTGGCCGAAGATACCCACGACCTCGTCGGTCATCCTGGCGGCCTTGGGCCGGTTCTGGGCAGGCACGTATCGGAGCAGGGCCGCCTTGATCTTCTGGAACTCCAGCAGGAACCAGAAGAGGCTGAGCGGGATGATGGCGATCCAGAGGATCTGGCTGAATGCGGCAGAGACGGCTCCGTTGATGGAGCTCAGGTATGCACGCAGCATGTCCGATATCGGCCCGGCCTGACCGGACAGGTAGGCAGACGGCGACTCCATCATGCCCATGGCTCGAAGCGTCTTCTCGTTGCCCTGGTACCACTCATCGGCCCGCCGTGACTGCGACGAGAAGTACTGGGACGCCGATTGGCCGTACTGGGGCAGGTTCGTCACCAGGTCAGATGTCTGGCGAACCACCGCAGGAACCAGCAGGATGCCCGCGAGGGCCACGGCGGCGAAGAAGAGCACGAAGATGGCCCCGACGGCACGCTGCCTTGGCACGCCGCGCCCCTCGATCCGGCAGACCACGGGATCAAGCAACGCAGCAGCGAAGAGGGCGATGATGAAGGGAGGCAAGATCGACGCCACGCGCCACACGAACGTAACCAGAGCGGCCACAACGACGAGCCCCGTGACGACACGACGCCACGGAAGCCCGAGTAGCCACTGCGATAGGCTCTGGGGGCCTCGGGAGGGGTTGTGGGATCCCATCGTTACCGGGTGGGCCTCGCCTGCCGGCAAGGGTCGGAGCTTGCCACCCTTGCCGGCAGGTTGGGCTCAGGCCGCGGCGGTATCCTCAGCAGGCGCAGTCTCGGCGGTGCGCGCCGTCTCTACGACGGCCTTCACCTTGGTCGCAACCTGCTGGCTGAGGTCCCCGATCTTGTGACCCAGATCGGTCAGCGACTTGCCGATCTCATCCCGGGTCTCGGGACCAGCCTTGGGGGCGAGCAGCAGGCCGGCGATGGCGCCAACCAGAACGCCGACGCCGATACCGGCCAGAATGCTCATCAACACGCTCTTCTCAGTATCCTGAGTCTCCACGGTGCACCTCCAGGGATTTGATGCGTCTACAACACTCTTTACGATGCGGCGGCGTCATGGTGTCGCCGCCCGGCGAAAAGCGCCTTGGCCGCGGCTCCCGCCAGGGCAGTCAGAAGGCCGGCGCGCCCTCCACGCGAGGTGAAGAGTCTGGCGGCTGAGACCAGCGCAGCCGTCGGAGTAGCTATGCTCTCGGCAGCCGCAGTCACCTTGCGAACCGACTGCGCGCTCTCTTGCAGCGTCGCCCCAAGCGCCTCCATCCGTTCCGCTGCCGTCTTCAGGGCCTCCAAAGTCGGCACCAGATGGTTGTTCGTCACTTCAACCACGGACGTCGAGAGGGTCTGCACCTCTGTCAGCGCCTTGCGCGCCTCTGACAGAGTGGTGGCGACCTCGCTCTCGATCTGGGCGATGGCTGAATGCGTCACGCGGGTCAGGTCACCCATGCGGCGGGTGATTGCTAGCATGCCGAGACCGACGGCCACAAGGTTGGCCACCACCACAGCAGCAAGGGCGATCTCAACAATATCACGTGCGGTCAATGACGTCTCCTCACTCCCCTGCTCGGCGCGGCAGGATCACGCCGCCGCCCAGAACGGCGCCATCCTGATAGAAGACGGCCGATTGCCCGGGCGTGACAGCGCGCTGCGGTTCCGCGAACCGGCACTCGACGCTACCGTCGGAACGCGGCGCGCTGATGCATGCCGCCTGTACGGTGGCATTATAACGGATGCGAACGCTCACTGCAAGCGGTTGGTCGGGTTCCGCGATGGAGACCCAGTTCATTGAGCCCACCTCGCACCGGTCGGAGAGGACCCGCTCGGCCGGTCCGACCACCACTCGGCGCCGGGCGGCGTCGATCGCCACCACGTAGAGCGGACCCGAGGATGAGGGCGGAAGGCGTCGGCGCTGCCCCACGGTGAACCGGCCGATGCCGTCGTGGGTGCCGAGGCGACCTCCGGAGCAATCGACGATCTCCCCGGGCTCCAGCGCGTCCGGCGCCAGGTTACGGAGAACCTCGGCATAGCCGTCAGGACCAACAAAGCAGATGTCCTGGCTGTCCGGCTTGCTGGAGACGGCCATACCCAGTTCCGCGGCGATGCGACGCGTCTCGGCCTTGTCGGCGATCTCGCCCAACGGCAGCAGCGTTCGGGCCAGCGCATCCTGCGAGAGACAGTAGAGCACGTAGGACTGGTCCTTGGAGCAGTTGGCCGACTCGTGCAGACGCCACCTGCCTCCCGGCGCACGGTCGATTATGGCGTAGTGGCCGGTCGCCACGCGGTCGGCGCCGAGTTCGCGGGCCTTCTCGAGGAACCAGCCGAACTTCACGTGGCGGTTGCACTCGATGCAGGGGTTCGGCGTGGCGCCCTGCCGGTATGCCTCGGCGAAGGGGCGCATCACCGCCTCAGAGAAGACACTGCGCGCGTCGAGCACGTAGTGCGGTATGCCGAGGCGCGCGGCGGCCCGGCGCGCATCGGCCACCGCATCGATGGAGCAACAACCTGACGCGGGCGCCTCGCCCGACGCTTCCCAGATGCGGAGGGTGAAACCCACCACAGGGAGGCCCTGGCGCTGGAGCAGGGCCGCAGCGACAGCGCTATCCACGCCTCCGCTCATGGCTACCGCGACGGTCACCCCTGCCTCCGATCTCGCGGCCGCCTGACCGCACGGCCTGCTCTGGTATCCTTCTGAGCAACCTTGCTGTGGCGACCTCGGGAGGAACCAATGCGCTTCGATGTGTTCGGCATGTGCAATGCCCTGTTCGACATTCAGGCCGAAGTGACCGACCGGGACCTCGACGAACTCGGCTTCCCCAAGGGCGGCATGTCACTGATCGACCAGCACCAGCACGAGGCCCTGCTGCCGCGGCTGGCAGGCCACATAGTAAACCACGAAGCCGGCGGCTCCGGCGCCAACACCATGATCGGCGTGGCCATGCTGGGCGGACGTACCTGCTTTACCAGCCGCGTCGCCGATGACGAGTATGGCCTGCTCTACCGGGCATCGCTGCAAGAGAAGCAGGTCCAGGCCAACCTAGGCCACGGATCGGGCCACACGGGTGTCTCAGTGATCCTGATCACGCCCGACAAGCAGCGCACCATGTGTACCCACCTTGGCGTCAGCCGCGACCTTACGCGCGCCGAGGTCAACATCGACGATTTGGCCGCCAGCCGCTACCTCTACGTCACCGGCTACCTCTGGGATACGTTCAGCCAGAAGGAGGCCGTTACGCACGCCATGAGCAGCGCAAACCGGTTGGGTGTCCAGGTGGCCATGAGCCTCTCCGACCCCTTCTGCGTGAACCGCCACCTAGAGGATTTCAAAAACCTGATTGTAAAGCACGTCGATGTCGTGATGGGCAACAGCGATGAGGCCATGGCGCTGACGGGCTGTGCCGACCCCGAAGATGCCGCCCTGGCGCTGGCGTCGGTCTGCAAGATCGCCGTCGTGACCATGGATAGCCGCGGCTCATTGGTCGCTACGGGCGGCACACTCCATCGTGTGCCGGTCTGGCCGGCCGCCCTTGTGGACACCACGGGAGCCGGAGATATGTTCGCCGCCGGCATGCTCTACGGCCTCACACAGGACCTCGCTCCGGAACGCGCCGGCCGCATCGGCGCCGAAACGGCCGCCCGCGTGGTGAGCAAGCTCGGGCCGCGACTTGACACGCTGGATCGAGCCTCGCTGGAATCGCTCCGGTAAGCCACCCTACACCAGCACGGCCTCGAGTACGGCGCCGGAGCCACCGGTGATACGGGCGCGCGCAAGCGATCCCACCAGGGCGGCGTCGCCCGCGAAGCGCACGCGGAGGTAGTTGCCCGTGTAGCCCATCAGCCGCCCTGGTCCGCCGGGAGCGGGTTCAACGGCCACCTCGTGTTCGGTACCCCATGCGGCCGTCGCCTGCTCCGCCTGCAGACGCCCTGCCAGTTCCGCCAGCCGATGCGCGCGGTCATCCTTCACTTGCGCTGGAACCTGATCGGCCATTTCCGCCGCATGCGTGCCCGGCCGCACCGAATACCGGAAGATGTGCGCACGGTGGAAGGCGGCCTCACGCACCACGCGGCCCGTCTCGGTAAAGTCCTCCTCCGTCTCACCGGGAAAGCCCACCATGATGTCGGTGGTGAGGCCCACGCCGGGCACGACGGCCCTGGCCAGGCGACAAAGGCGCACGAAGGCATCGCTGTCGTACGGCCGGCCCATGGCCCTGAGCACCCGCGAACTGCCGCTCTGGAGCGGGAGGTGGAGGTGCGGGCAGAGCCTGCCGCCACAGGCCATGGCCTCGAGAAGCGAGCCTGTTACGTGGACGGGTTCGATGGACGAGAGGCGAAGGCGCGGCCCACCAGCGATGGCGCCGAGCCGCTCGATCAGTCCAACCAGATCACACGGGCAGTCCGGCTGGTCCACGCCGTACAGGCCGATACAGATGCCTGCCAGCACTACCTCGGGGCAACCCGCGGCAGCCAACCCGGCGACCTCATCGACGATCTCAGCGGGTGGGCGCGAGGTGGGAGCCGGACGGGTGAACGGGATGGAGCAGTAGGTGCAGTTAAGGTTGCAGCCGTCCTGCACCTTGACCACCGCACGCGTCCGGTGGGCGTCCGGGCGGGCAGTCGAGGCGGGACACGCCTCAGCCAGCAGGTCCGGCCGGGCCTCGGACACGTAGCGTAGCGTGTTGAGCTTATCACGATTAGGCACGACCAGGGCGTGCGGGTCGAGCTCTTGCCCCAGACGGCGCAGCATCTCCGGGTAGCAGCCGGTGAGGACTAGCAGGGCCTCGGGGTTGGACCGTTGCAGACGTCGCAGGGCGCTGCGTGACTTGCGCTCAGCCTCGGTCGTGACCGAGCAGGAGTTCACCACGCAGACGTCAGCGGCGAACCCCGGCTCGACCACTTCGAAGCCCTGCTCCTCGAACCCGCGCTGGAGCCGCTCGGTCTCGTACTGGTTGACCTTGCAGCCCAGCGTCACGAAGCTGACCCTAGGCACCCGCGCCCTCTGCGGCCGGCGCGGCGCCCTCGCCATCGCCACCGCTTCGCGGTCGACGTCGGCGGCTTCGACCGCCACGGCGGCGGCGGCGGTGCGGCGACGCATCGGCTCCAGCCTCGGCCGCGTCCGGCTCGCCGTCATCATCAGACAGAGGCTCCAGGACCTCGGCGTCGGCATCGGCCTCCGCGGAGTGATCAGCAGCGGGCTCGGCCTCGGGGCGGGGCAGCAGGTCCACCTTCGGCCTCGAACGGCGAGGCTTCTCCAAGATGGGCGGCGGGCCCGGCAGCTCCGGCGGGGCCGGTAGCGGCGGCGGAGGACCGGGCAATGCGGCGGGCGGGCCCGGCAGCGCAGGCGGAGGGCCAGGCAACACTGGCGGCGGACCCGGTAGCGCAGGCGGCGGGCCCGGGAGGCTACCGGTGGCGACCGGCGCCGGGGCCGGGCCCGGAGCTTCTTCAGTGGGCCTTGCGACGGGCTGGGCGCTCTCCTGCACCACCTTCAGACCGAGCGCCTGGATCGATGCCGACGTTCCCACAGCAAACACGTGTGTCGATTTGGCGCGCATGGAGATGCGCACGACGCCGTTGGTCGCTTGATGGAGCGTTCGGTCCTGCAGGTCGTACAGGCCCATCCCTGCCGGTACGCTCAGGGAACGGACGCCCTCCTTGACGGCATGCACCGAAAGCCAATTATTGCCGCTGGAGACGTAGTCATCGGCGTTGGGCGTGGCCAGCGAGGCGCCCGCGAGCCGACAGAGCCCACGAACCACCTCGGCCGTCAGCGCCGTCTCACCGTAGAACACCGACTTCCAGCCATCGACCTCGCGAACCACGAGTGACGGAAGGCCACTACCGACGTACTCCCCCACCACCGTCATGCCGGGGCCGAGGTCATCGACGTAGAAGCTGGGGTTTAGGCGCTCGCGAACGCCGAACTGGCCATCGCGGACGTCGTGGGCGATGGGATGGTCGCGAGCGACGATCTTGGACCCCATCTCGGAGCCCCAGGCCTGCCGGCGCAACGTCATGCCGACCACGTCGCGGGCCCCGTCCTCCGGGTCGCCGTGGGCGTCACAGATACCCGCCGCATACACCCAGACCACAACCTTACCGGCCTTCTGAAGGCGCTCCCTGACCGCCACGCGCTGCGCGGCCGGCATGCGAAACGGCGATAGGAAGATGAACAGCTTGGCATCATCCGGAAACGACTTCAGCAGCACGTCGCTCTGGAGGCAGTAGGCCACGGAGGCGCCTGATCGCGCCAACGCTTCGCGCTGGCCATGCAAGATGCGCCGCGCCACATCCTGGTTCTGGACGTGGAAGAGGCTGGACTCGTCGATCATCGCGACGACATCGGGAGCCACGCGCTTGCGTCCGGGCAGTTGGCCGGTGTACGCCGCCACATGCCGGCCGGCGCGCTCCCAGGCGTCCTCGGAGTCGAGCCAGCCGTCGCCCCAAAGGTCCATCCAGCCCAATCCGACCTGATGGGCGAGCCCGATGCCGATCGAGCGCATGTGGGCGCTCTCGGTGGCATGCCGGCTGTCCATGCGCGGGTTGAAGTCGTCGGCGTCGCCACCGGCAGGAGCGAGATGCGTCTTGGAGTCATCCTCAAGGATCGCAAGCTTGCCGTGGACCGCCGGCGAGTCCACCGGCCACGGGCAGGCCCCGCTGGAGCCGGGGAGGCGGTCCTTGTAAGACGGAGGGCCTGCGACGGCATCGATGAAGCTTGAGCTGAGCAGCTTGCCCAGCGCCAGGTGGCCCGAGCCCGAGTGGGTGAACTCATAGGTATAGCCGTAGCAGACAGAAACGAGCGCCTTGCCGTCCCCGGCCTCCTTGGCCGCTCGGGCCAGACCGATCAGGCGCGTGGCAGTCATCTCCGAGGTGAACTCGTGGAAGTCCACGCGCTGGCGCTCGCGCCGCGACTCGTAGAAGGCCAGATCAGACCGCTTCTCTGTGCGCGGCGCAGGTATCTCGGCGGTGTAGAACTGCACCGACCCGCTGAACCAAGCTGCCCGCAGGGCCACCTCGCTGCCGCCGTACTTGGCCCGGAGCCAGCGCCGGAAGGCCTCACGGTTGGCGAAGGAGCGGTCGTACCCGGCGTCGGCGGGCTGGAACCACTCGCCGCGCTCCAAGTGGTACCCGATCACGCGGCGGCCGTACTGGGTGCGCTCGATGTGCGTAACCAAGGCGCGGACCGCGTTCTCGGCCTCCATCCAGTAGGTGTCGGAGGCAATGGACGGCTCCTCGGACGTGCCCGCGTCATAGACCGCCATATCGCCCGGGTACTGCTGCTTCCAAATCGGGGCGGGCAGAAAGACGATGCGCGGCATGATCCGGGCTGTGGGGGATGCCTGCGCCAGTACGGACAGGCGGGCGTCGACCATCTCATAGACCGAGTCGTCTGGAGGCATAGGGCATATCAGCTCAACCAGCGCTGAAACGATGGGAACGCCGGCCTTGGACGCCCGCTCGATTTCCGAGGTGACCCGGCGCTCGCGCTTGTCGGAACTGACATCACCGAAGAAGAGGGCCGGGACCAGCGGCTTGCCGTCCAGTATCAGTTCCGGAAGGCCTTTTCGCACCACCACGCGTGCGCCGGGCGCCACGGGTTCGGCGGGCTCGGCCTCCTCGGTGGCGGGCTTGCGCCTGCCGCCGCGCGACCGTTTAGGCTTCTCGGCCTGAGGGGTCACGGGCGCGGCCTGCTCCGCCGCTGCCGGATCGGTGACCTCAGGAGCGTCGGAGGCCGCGCTACCGCCACGGCCCCGGCGTGAGCGCCGCGACCGCTTGGGCGGAACCAGCGCATCGGCGTCGGGAGTTTCGCCGCCGTCCGTCGCGGGAGGCTCGACATCGACGGCGGCTTCTGCAGGCCGCGCACCGGCCTCGTCAGGCTCCGCAGCATCCTCCAGGGGCTCCACATCGGCCGGCCCAACCGCGGCCGACGCGTCCTCGGCAGTAGCCGTATCTGCATCGGCCCCGACAGCCTCGAGCGGCGGCGCATCGGCCTCCTGCGCAGGCTGCTTCGGCTTCCGGCTCCTGGACGAGGTCGACCGGCTCCGCTTCGGCTTGGCGGGAACGTCGGCGGCCTCGGGAGGGGCCTCAACGGGAGCCACTACCTCGGCGATCGCTCCCGCGACCTCCTCAACCGGCGGAACAGCGACGGCCTCCGGCATGTCCTCGCTGGGAGCGACAGGCGTGGGACGCTTGCGGGGACGCGGCGCCCTCTTCGGCTTCGCTGGCGCCTCGGCGGACGGGGTCTCGTCAGCAGCGCGCGCTACCGGCGCCGGCTCCGGCACTGGCGCGGGCGTCGTGTCCGGCGCTTCGGCCGGTGGCGGCTCCGAAGCATCAGCGACAGCCTTGGCAGTAGCCTTGCGGCGCGGCGTTGCCGACCGCGTACGCGTGGGCTTGGCGGGTGTCTCGTCGACCTGCGGCGCAGGCACGGTAGGTTCGGAGGCGCTCACAAGCGTCTCATCATTGGTCATCTCTGTCTCCTGTTGGGGCGCCGTCGCTGTAGGCGCGCCGAATGGCGCGCCCCTCGCCCTGCACCTGAGCTGCCAACGACCGGTGCGCCACGGTGGCGCGCCGTCGGAGCTCTAGCGCCTGGGCGGCCGCACTACGGTAAGCGAGGCCTGTCCCCGGTTTCTGCTCACGACCCTCATCGGGTCGAAAACGTACTCGCGATCTGCTTCAAAGAAACCCGCCTTGGCCAGCGTGGACTCCACCTTTGGGTCCGGGCCGGTCTCGCCCTCTTGCTGAGCATAGGCGAGCAGGGTCACCATCATGTCGTTCAGCGGAAATCGCTTACCAACAACGAACTTGCCCTGGTACCGATCGCCTCCAGCGGGCTCCAAGGGCACCAGAATGTTGGCGCGCTCAATCTTTGCCACCACGCGCACGGGCGTCCTCGGCTCCGTGGGCGTGGGAAAGCGGGCCGAGATCGTGACTTCGGCCCCCACTTCGGCGATACCGGGCTCCACGCGCACACTGCTGAAGCGCATGAGACCGGGATCCACGGAGGAGGCGCCTTCGCCTCCAACCGCGAGTACGGCAGGGTCGAGCCAGGCGAGGTAGGCCTCCAGCGCCTTCCCGCCTGCGCGATGCTCCTCGCGCTCCAACCAGTACAACTGCGCCGGCGAGACCAGGTCCTCGCGGCCAGTGGCCGAGATGCGCAGCCACATGGCTCCAGGTGCGAGGTCCGAGCGTCCGCGCTTGCCGGACCCGCTGGCGGTGTCGATGGCCGATGTGGCCAGCCCCGCGGCCGCCTGCGCGCCGAGCTTCAGGACAGGATCGGCCGAGGCCGCCGCTGCGGCGGCGCGAATCCCAGCCTTCAGCGGACCGGACGCCATTCGGCTGATCCCGCCGGTAATCCTCGTCACGCCCGAACCCACCTTGCGCACAAATCCGCCGCCGGCCGCCTTCTTGATCCTCAGTGCGGACCAGGGCACGGCCAGGACGTAGGACCCGTCGATGTCGGTCTTGGCGTAGTCTATGACCTTGCCGCCCTGGTCATAGACAGCCACAGTCGCGCCGGCTACCGGCTCCTTGCCGCTCCGGCTGAGGACGACGCCAGTCACAAACGCTGTGTCCGCGGCCCACGCGGCGCCGTGCGCAGAGAAGAACGACAGCAGCGCGGCGGCGAGAGCGATTGACCGAATGCGATTGCCAGAGATCACTGTTCCACCTCGTTGGAGCCGGCGACACCACCGGGCTCGGCGCCTGCCGGAGCTGCAGGGGTGCGGCTCGCTCCCGTCTGCGGCGCCCGGGCCTCAGGCGAGGAAGTGGGTGCACCAACCGCGATGATCCTCGGAAATGCGGCGTAGTAGTCGCGCGAGATGGTCTCCCGCCGGACGGGCTTGCCCGGCTGCTCGACCACGCGCGTCGTGGTAACGCGACACCCCGCATGGCCCTTCTCAACCACCTTGCGGGCGCCGGGCGCCAGCGTCTTGTCCGCCAGGGTCTTTGTGGCCTGGGGCCACTTCGACACACCTGTCTGGACGATAGACACCCGCTTGCCGGGGCTCAGCGAACCGAGTAGCCGCACTTCCACATGCCCGCCACGCACCTGGGCCATTACGGCCAGCGGACCCGGCGAACGGTTCTTGAACCGGAAGTCGACGACCCCGTAGGCGACGGTGGCATCCAGTCCGGCCGGTACATAGGCCACCGGCGTTCCGTGGTGCGACCGGGAGACGATCTCCATGTCGGCCAGGAGCGCCGCGTTGTAGATGGTACTCGAGACCTGGCAGATGCCGCCGCCGATGCCGGGCTTGTAGACGCCTCGCACAATCACCATGGCGGTCCGGAAGCCGCCCTCCTCTTCCCTGGGTCCGACCACGTCGTTATAGGAGAAGACGTCGCCCGGCGCGAGGATGTGCCCATTGATTCTGCGGCAAGCCACCACAAGGTTCTGCGTCCGGTCGGCATTACGAGCGTAGCGCGTACGGTACTGCGCCACAGCCTCCCACGGACCGTCTGCCGCAGACTGGCTCACGCGCGGATCAACCACCCTGGACACCACGCGGACAGCCGGGTCCGGCAGGCTCGGATCGGGCGCGCCCGACCGTGACGGAGCTACTGCCTTCAGCACCGGATCGAGCGCCAGCGCCGTGGTTTCAGCATCCAGTTCGAGGCCTGGCTTGGACGATGTAATGCGGTAGCCGCTCGCATCCTCCATCAGCCGGGAATCGACGGGCAACTCCAGCAACGGCTTGGCGAACAACCGGCGCAGTTCGTGGGCAATCCTGGCCTTATCGACCTTCCAGACCCAGGGCACGGTGACGGGCTTCTCGCCGGAAACCGACGTGGCCAGATACTCGAAGACGGAGACGGCGCTTCCGACGCCCATGGCGGCGCGGAGCGTGGCTTCGATGTCCAGCGTGTAGCCGAGACCCGCCACCGTAGTGCGCCGCGTCCGTTTGGAAGCAGAGCCCGGCGCCGGCGTGAGCTCGACCGTGGCAGCCTCGCGGTGGTCGGCCCACTCCTGTAGCACACGCCGCGCCTCCGGCTCACTGAGGCCGCCCACCTGGAGGCCGGCCACACGGACCGAAGTGTGCAGCCGATCGCCCTGCGGCATCTTCACTGCCGCGCCTGCGCCCACCAGCCCCACGATCAGCAGGGCAACGGGAAGCCACACGCGCGTCACGCGGTTGGCTCTTGCTTCAGATCTGCGACGGCGATATGCACGGCGAATGCCGGCCGGCTCACGGCTATACGCACCCATGTCATCCTAAGTATACGCGAGGAAGTAGCGCCGACGTAGGCACGCGGAGGCATGGCGCCTCCGCGATGGATCCCGCAACCACATCCGGCAGGTCCGTGACATCGGCTACCACCATGTTCATGGCCACGCGTCCCAGCACCTGGGCGGGCTTGCCATCGAACAGAACGTGTAGGCTCCGGCGCCAGCGGTCCACTGCAAAGCGTAGCGGGCTACGCCGCATTATGGGGCCGATCGGCGCCAATGTGAACCCATCGCCAAAGCCGATCGACAGCACGGCAGTCCGTGTGGGCCTCCGGGCAATCCACTCGCCGCCATACCCGACCGTGGCCCCTTTGGGCAACTGCCTGACCTGAAGTACGCGTGCCTTCAGCGCCCAGGTGCGGCGCAGGTCGGGCAGGCGCGGCGCCTTGGGCGACGGGCTCTGCCCGTACAGCAGCGTACCCACGCGGACCATCGAGTATCGGCTCTCCGGCAAGAGCATCAGGCCTGCGCTGTTCAGCACATGCGCCCGCACCGGGCCGGGCGACGCCGTCTGCGCGGCACGCACCACCCCGCCGAAGGCCTCAAGCTGAGACCGGCAGAGCGAGACGTCGGCTTCCGCCGCACGGGGAAGGTGCGCGAAGACGCCCTCCATCCGCAGGCCGGGCGTGCCGTTCACCGCACTCACTACGCCCCCGGTGTCGGCCGGCAGTGCGCCGAGGCGACCCATGCCAATATCCACCTTTACGTGCAACGACAAGGGCTCTGCGTCGGGCCGCCGCCTGGAGGCCAGGGCTGCAACGTCCTCAGGGCAAGTGACGGTGCAGTCCACGGCCAACTCGGCCGCGGCCGGCGCATTGGCGCCTTCGATAGGCGTCAGGAGCAGGACGCGCGCACCGACGCCGGCCGCTCGAAGGGCTGCCGCCTCGGAGAGCCTTGAGACGCCGATCCACCGGGCGCCGGCCGCCTCGAAGGCCATGGCGGCGCCTACCGTGCCGTGGCCGTATCCGTTGCCCTTCACGACTGCCATTACATCGACGCCATCGCCTGCGCGCTCGGTCACCAGGCGGTAGTTGTGCATGAGGGCGCCGCGATCGACTTCAACCCAGGCATCCGGGCGGATATCAGCCATCGGCAGCAGGCTCCCCTTGTCGCGCCGCCCGCTTCAGGAGCGCTCGCGCACGCGGCAACGCGATGGTCCAGAGCCAGTACCACGTCGGAGAGACCACCAGGTCGAGTTCGCCGACATACTCGACGAAGCGTGGCGAGAACCCGTCCTTGAAGCGGTTGAGGCCCTCCAGGTGCTCGTCGGAGCCGCCTCCCCGCCTGGGGCTCACGCCGCGGAAGTCGTACCAGCGGAAGCCGGCGTCTCGAGCGCGCTGGATGAGCCGCCACTGCATCAGGTGGTTGGGCATCACGTTGCGGTGCTCGTTGGACGACGCGCCATAGAGATACCACGCCCGGTCGCCCATCGTCAGCACCAGCGCGCCGCTCACCGCAGTTCCCTCGAAGCTCGCATGGGCAAGCCAGATGCGGTCGTCCGGGCTGAGTTCGTCCCACATCGCCTCGAAGTAGCCCAGGGAGCGCACTCGGAACCCGTCGCGGCGGCAGGTCTCCTGCAGGAGGCGGTAGAACTCCGGCAGGTCGGCGCGGCCGAGATCGGTCCGGACCTCCACGCCCTTGCGTTCAGCCAGGCGGATGTTGTAACGCCACTTCGGCTTGAACGAGGCCAACAGCTCCTCGTCGTCGCGGCCCAGGTCGAGTTGCATGACGCACAGGGGCTGCGTGCCGCCAAAGCCGCCCGCGACGACGGGCATGAACCCGGCGGCCGCAAGGTTCGCGGCTCCGCGGTCGCACGGCCGCTCCAATGGCGGATCCACCTTGATGAAGATAGCTCCGCGCTGCCGGGCCAGGCGCTTTAGCTCGCCGCCCAGCCAGACGACCAGCTGCGTATCATCGAGATCTATTACTGGTCCACGGGGCGCGTAGAGGATAGACCGGCGCACGCCGGGGAGCTTTCGCTCAAGCAACGAGACCGTTCCGCGGACTACGCCGTCGTCTTCGACGACGAGCCTGACCGGGGTCCAGCCGCTCCGCGCCTTGAGGTCGCCCCACGCATAGGTCTGAAGCACATCGCCCGAAGGATGTGCCTCGACGAAGCCATCAAAGAGACGCCGGTCGGTCTCGGATGCGGTGCGGAGTGCCAGCATAGGTGTTGGTTGAGTGCAGAAGGGAGCGGCTGAGGGCCGGTAACGACTCGGGGCGCCCGAGCCCGTGGCCCGCGCGCCCCAGAATGGTAGCGGAGGTGGGAGTCGAACCCACGACCTAACGATTATGAGCCGTTCGCTCTAACCACTGAGCCACTCCGCCACAGCGTAGGCCATTATACCCTCAACTCGGCCAATGGCCCATGCCTCCGCTAGAGGAGGCCGGGTGGAAGGCCCATTCCGCCTGTCAGCCCCTGCATACGGCGCGACTGCTCGGCGTCGGCGGACTCCTGCGCCTCTCGCACGGCGGTGACGATCAGGTCCTGCAGCATCTCCACGTCTTCGGGATCGACGGCTTCAGGCTTGATGATGACCTCGAGGAGGCGGCCCTTGCCGTTCACGACGGCCTTCACAGCGCCGCCGCCCGACGTGGCCTCGACGCGCTCCTTCTCCAGCTCCACCTGCGCGACCGCCATGTCCTCCTGCATCTTCTGGGCCTGGCGCAGCAGCTTGCTCATGTCGCCCAGCCCACCGAAACCGCCACGTCCGATACCACGTCCCATACCGTTCTCCTTGGCAATCCACCGGCGGCGATGCCGCCTGCGGCGATCAGTCTAAGGGTTTGCCGTCCAGGTGCTCCACCACGAGGTCGACCAGCCAGCCGGCGGGTTTCGACGGCGCGCTCTCCTGAACGGGGTCCGACAGCGTGAGTTGAGTAGGAGGCCCGCCGGCCGCCGCCTCGGCTGCCGCGGCGCCTGCCTCAACGCAGCGAACCTTGAGGCCCTGCACCCGCAACTCATCACAGACGCTCTGCTCCAGGACCTGCCTGCCCGCGGGCCGGTCGGCGCGGGAGAGTTGGAAGGCATTCTGGAAGGCGACGGTGATGGTCCGGCCGTCGAAGTCGACAACGGTCTCCTCACCGAAGATGGCGGCGGCCGCGCGAGAGGCCTGCTTCAGCCGCTCGCGAACGCGGGGCCAAGCGCGACGGATCACAGCCAGGGTCACATCGCCCGGTACGGGTCCGGTAGCCGCCGCCTCGGGCGTGGTGGGTCGAGGCGGCGCGGCGGCTACCGCAGGCGGAGCGACAGGCGCAGGCAGCGGCGGAGCAAGTGCTACGGGCCTCGCCGGTTGAGGCTCGGACTGCGACCGGGCAGGCGCCGAAGAAGCGGGCTGGCTCTGCCGCACGGCAGGTTGGGGTACGCGAGACGGGGTAGCGGCACGACCGGCCTCGAGGGCAGACGGCGCCAACGACCAGAGCGCTCGCTCCAGCAGAAGCCGGTGCTGGTTCGTGAAGCGCAGGTCACGCTCTGCGCCGCCCAGGACGTCGAGCATGGCCAGGAGCTGGTCCGGCCGGAAGCGCGACGCCTGCTCGCTGAGTGCGGCGAAACGCTCCGGCGAGCAAGTGGGGAGCGCCTCAGGCCCGGTAGCGATGCGGGCGACCAGCATGTCGCGCAACGTGCCCTGCAGGGCGGAGAGTATCTGCCGAACGTCTTTCCCGGTCTCGACCAACTCGCCCGCCTTCACGAAGACCGCGTGCAGATCGTCCGAAGCCACGGCGTCCAGTAGTTCGAACATCGTCTCCGGGCCCACGGACCCGATGGCGCGATGGACCACCTCCAGGTCCAGGCCGCCATCGGCGAAGGCGAGGACCTGCTCCAGGATGCTCAGCGAATCGCGGAAGGAGCCCTCCCCTGCCTGAGCGATGGCAGCCAAGGCCTCGGGAGTACACTCGATCTGCTCCGCGGCGACAACGCGCTCAAGGTTGCTCACCAGGTCCGGCAGCGTTCCGCGGCGGAAGTCCAGCCGCTGGCACCGGGAGCGAATGGTGATGGGCACCTTGTGCGCTTCGGTGGTCGCCAGAACGAAGATCACGTGAGCCGGCGGCTCCTCGATGGTCTTCAGCAGGGAGTCGAAGGCCTTCAGGGAGAGGTCGTGGACTTCGTCAATGATGTAGATTTTCTTCCGCGATTCGGCCGGCGCATACCGCGCGTTCTCAATGATCTTCTCACGGACGTCGTCGATGCCGGTCTCGGAGGCGGCGTCCATCTCTATCACATCGATGGCCGTGCCCTCGCGGATGCGGGTACATGACGGACACTCGCCACAAGGATCCGCTGTGGGCCCCGGTGCAGCCATGCAGTTCAGTGCCCGCGCCAGGAGGCGGGCCGTCGTCGTCTTGCCGCAGCCGCGAGGTCCGCAGAAGAGGTAGGCGTGGCCCAGCCGCCCCGAGCGGATAGCGTTGCGCAGCACAGTGGTGACATGGTCCTGCCCGATCAGCTCTGCGAAGTTCTGAGACCGATACTTGCGGTATAGCGCGACGTAGGCCATGGCAGACTCCGCGGTGGCCGCGCCGGAGCGCGACGGCGCAGCGAAGACGAGAAGAAGGTGATCGTGCACCCGGCCTTTGTTACGCCTACGCCCGGGAGCAACGCGGAACGACTACGGCGAGGGAGTCACGCGGCACTCGGGAAGTCATGCTTAGTGCTGCTGCCTTCCGGCTCTGACACGGTTCACATGCTTGCCGATGCGCGGAGCCAAGCCATGAACGCCGCCCGCGGATGTTGAACCAGGTTGTGGACGCACCGGGGGCCGGGAATTCAACCCCGCTATAGCGGATTGCGGGTACAGGGCACCGCTGGCTCCCCATCTAGCACGATCCCACTATTATGGCACCCTATGCGCCCATTGGGCCATGCCCTGCGCGCGGCCGGACAAGCAAAAAGGGCGGTGCAGGAAGCCCCCGCGCCGCCCTGATCCAACAGCCTGCCCACGACGCTACTTCGTCGTCATCGGCTCAGCCATCATACGAGCGTACTCCTCGTTGCTGACCACTGCGCTCTCCGGGATGGAGGCCCCAAAGACTTGATCGCGAGTGATCCGATAGACCTTGCGGACCCATCGAACGTCGGGCTGCAGCGACGAGTCCGTCCAGAGGTACTTCGGATCCGTCATCCCCTCGCCGCTCCAGCCGAAGCGGTCATGGATGAAGGGCGACGTGGCCCTTGGGTTAAACTCGAACACGAGGTAGTACGTGTCGCCCTTGAAGCTGTACATCTTGGGATCTTTGCTCATGTCAACCTTCCGGCCGAAGGTCCCGGCCCGGACCGAGTGCTGGTCGAGCATTAGCGTCTGATCCTGGTTGATGTCGAAGCTGAACTCCTTCAACTGGGCGTTGCGATAGGTATCGTCGTGCAGGCGAACCGTGACACGGGCGCCGTCACCGACGTTGAAACGACCCTTGACCTCAAGGACCTTGGGCGCCGTGAAGACCGGCCGAACATCAAACGCAGTGTTCCACATAGGCTCAATCGCCGGCGGCCGCGGTAAACCAACCGCCATTGCCGGTGCGCTAAGGCCCGCCTTGGCATAGGCAGCAGCCTTCTGGGAGACCTCGCTGCCGGTTACGAACACATAGGTGTCCCGGCTGAGGGGCTCACCGGTCTCCCGGTTGACGCCCTTGCCCACCTTGGCGTCAACCTCCCAATCCAGCTCATGCTTGTAGCGGCTGAAGATGCGCTTCTGCGTGAGCTCCAGATTGTGGACCTCGCTGTCACGGACGTTGCGCCGGGAGAAGTCCGTCGGGTTCTTCTTGACGAAATCCTCGGACATGGACAGGGCCTTCTTCCAGACGTCCACCGACTCCTCAAGGCGACCCAGCCTGGCCAGCGAGTGCGCCAGCTGATGCCAGACGAACATCGGCACCGGAGCCTTGGCCTGCCCCCGCTCGTCAGCTCCATGGCGCCCTGACGCCTTGCGGTACCAGTACTCGGCCCGAGCGAAGTCCTTGATCTTATCCGAGTTCTGCCATCCCAACTCGAACGCGATATCGTAAATCTCCGGGTTGTTGGCGTCACCCTCTTCGAGCAGCCGTTGCGACGCCGGAATGTACCGACGGTCCGACCGCTCGCTGGAGTCCGTGAAGTTGTACGCCAGATGCCAGGCACCGGTAATGTAGACGTCCAACTGGTGCGGGTCGAGCCAGGTTACCATGCGGACGATGGGCAGGATGGCGTCGTAGTCTCCCGAGTGGAAGAACTCGTCGGCGCGTACCCAGAGGAGCCCTGCAACCGCCTGCTGAAGGCCAAGCAGCGGCCCCAGCACGAACTCGCCCGACAGGCCCTGGAATGCGGTCTTCTGGCCCTTATTGATTTCCCGAACCGACGGGTCAATGGCCGCTTGTAGGAACATCGTGGCGATGAGAAGCGGAATGACGGCGAGGCCCAGGTTTCTTCGTGTTGAAGCCTTCATACAACGCGCCTCCGCTACACCTCGCGCTTGTCGAACACCAGAATGGCCAGCAGCAAGAGAACCGCGGAATAGATCACGGCATAAACTATGTTCTGAACGATGAACACGTTCGCATTCGAGATCTCAACAGAAGGATGGATCAGCTTGTTCTGCAGGTTGAAATTGCCGAAATTCGGAATGATGTAGTGGACCGCGTTGGCCATGATCCGCGTCGCCGGGTTCTTGTTGGAGATCAGCGAATCGGTGACCGACGAGAGGTTGCCCACGATGAACAGGCCGAAGCTCAGGAAGAAGTTCACCACCGGTGTGGCGAACGTACTGAAGAAGATGGCCAGCGCGCCGAGCAGGGTCATCTGGAAGAAGGTGAGCACAACGCCCTTGAGCATCTCCGGGTCGAAGCGCTTCTCCTGCCAGGCGAGGACGCTCAGGAAGACCACGCCCATGGCAGCGATCATCACGAAAACCGTGAAGATGCCGCCCAAGAACTTGCCTAGCACGAACTCGTACCGCTGCACCGGCTTGCTCAGCACGGTGTAAATCGTGCGGCGCTCGATCTCCGTAGGGATCACCTGGATGCCGGAGAGAATGGTGATCAACAACCCGGCCAGCAGGATCACAGCCAGGCCCAGGCTCCGAAGGACGGCCGAACTCTCGCGCGGGCTAAGGAAGCCGACTGACGGCCCAAGGGCGATCATACCGACCGCGATGATCAGCAGCACGAGGAGGATCTTGCGGCGAAGCATATCCTCCAGGGTCTGCTTGGCGATTGCCAGCGTGACCATCAAGCGCCTCCCTCGTTCATCACGACATCCACGAACACGTCTTCAAGCATGCGCTTGTGCGGCTTGACCGACAGCAGCGTGGCGCCGCCTCCGCGGATGAGGTCCACAACGTCGTTCACCTTGGACGGATCGGCCGCAGAGATGTGCAGCCGTTGCCCCACCAACTCGGCGGCGGGCACAACCCCCCGGATTCGGCCCGCCAGCGATTCGCTCACCCTATCGGCGCTGATCTCCACGGTGTCGCCCGTGGTCAGGTCCTGGATGGTACCGGATGCAAGCAGCTTGCCCTGGTGGATGATCGCCACGCGAGAGCAGACCAACTCGACGTCCGGCAACTGGTGCGAGCTCAGGAACACCGTCTTGCCCTGCTTGCCGACGTTGACGATGATGTCACGCAACTCGCGGTGGGCGATAGGGTCGAGGCCTGACGTGGGCTCGTCCAGGAAGAGCAGCTTGGGATCGTTGATAAGCGCCTGGGCGATGCCGATGCGCTGACGCATACCCTTGGAATAGCCACGCAAGGGGCGCCGCCATGCCTTGGGATCGAGGAAGACATCCTCAAGCGCCTTCTGGATGCGCTTCGACCGCTGCGGCTCCGGGATGCGGAACAGGCGACCGTAGAAGTCCATGCAATCCCAACCGGTCATGGACTCGTAGAAGTACGCTTCCTCCGGCAGGTAGCTGATCTGCGCCTTGGCATCGGTGTCACCCACCGGCTTGCCCAGCACCGTGGCAGAACCCGATGTGGGGAAGATCAGGCCCAGCAGCATCTTGATTGTCGTGGTCTTGCCGGCGCCGTTGCGCCCCAAGAACCCGAAAATCTCGCCTTCGTTGACCTCAAGGTTGAGGTTGTCAACCGCGGTGATCTCAGCCTTGTTCCAAACGTCTAGGTACTTCTTGGTGAGTCCCTGGATGCTGACGGCAGCAGCCATATGGGAGGCCTCCTTACGTCAATTGGGAGCCGCAAAAAAAGCGCGGCGGCACTGGCAGTCGCCCCGCACGGCAGCAGTATATCCCGCGTGTCCGAGTGGAGTCAAATGGCTGCCACGACGGCCGGCAAGGCCTGCCCGGAGCGCTCCGGCTTGACTCCCCCACCGACACGTACGCATAATGAGGGGCATCTAGCTCGTTCATGGGCGCACACCAGGGATGGAGCCAATGCAAGCGGACCGCCAACTGCTATACGGCGACCTACAACGGTCATGTCACCCCGGACCGTCGTGTTTGTGCGCGAATGCCGAGTGCCGGCCACCGTGGCAACCGCAACGACCCGGAACCACCCACCATGTTTGAGCCCGCCTGCGGCCCCGAGGCCCAGAGCGGGCTCTTTGCGTTCCGGCGTCGCCTCCGAGCTCGTGTCACGCCCTGGGGGCAACCAGCATGAACATCGAGGTGCTGGTGCTCAACCACGACTACGAGCCGCTCAATGTGTGCCACATGCGGCGGGCGCTGGCCCTTATCTACCTCGGCAAGGCCGATGTGCTGCATACCCACGGCCATCCGGTGGCGGCGGCCTCCGTGGTGGTGGACGCGCCGTCGGTCGTGCGGCTCAGATCGCAGGTCAGGCGCCCTCTGCCCGAGCTCAGGCTCTCCCGCCGGACCGTCTTCGCCCGGGACGGATACGTATGCCAGTACTGCGGCCACGCCGCAAAGGACCTGACGCTTGACCACGTCATACCGCGGCGCCTCGGCGGCGGAAGCGAGTGGGACAACCTGGTGACGGCGTGCCGGCGGTGCAACGCCCGCAAGAGCGACAAACTGCTGTCACAGACGAACATGCAGCTGATGCACCTGCCGCGCCGCCCACGTTACACTCCGTTCATCAGCCTGCCCAAGTACGTCGCCGGCCGCCGCAACGAGGCGTGGCGATTCTATCTGCCCGTGTTTGCCGATGTGCGGGAGTGAGGGGCCGGGGCCAGGCATGAGCCCGGCCCCGGTGCCCGTCACACCTTGTCCGGTACCACGAACGGAGCGCGGTAGGGCCTGGTGCAGAGCGCGTTGGCCTCGGCGTCGCCGCGGAAGGCCTCCTTGCGCGCATCGATCTGGAGCGGCCTGCCGATCCTGTACTTGCCTGCCGCCAACGACACGCCGTTGGCCGACAAATGCTCCTCGAACCGGCCTAGTGCCTGCTCGACTTCGGCGCCGCCCCGGAACCCGGCAAGGCCCTTACTGAACTGGGCCTCGGCGCCCAGCCTGTATGAGATGTTGCCCGCGTGAACGAGCATGGCCGAGCGGTGCCCCTCCTCGATGTCGCAGTTCAGGTCTCTGGTGTTCCGACTGTACACGGCCTTGATGAAGTTCCCATGGTGGTCGCCACCTCCGCTGAACTCCTTCACGCGATTGCCGTCCAGGTCGTACACCACCGCGTTGGTGTAGCTGGGCATCACCATGATGCCCTTGGAGCCGTAGAAGACGTTCCCCACCGCCACGTCGCCCTTGGCCGCGGGATCGACGAAGAGCTTCCACGGATCGGGCTTCTTGGCGTTGTCGACCAGACCCCGGACCTCGAAGATGATCATCGCGTCGCCGTAGTCGCAGAAGACGATATCGGTGTTGGGCGTCTCGCCGTCGTCCTCGTAGCCGAAGCGGCCGCCCACGCTGATGACGCGCGACGGCAAACCCGACTTGCCCAGGCCCCAGCGGGCCTTATCCATCTCGTGGATGCCCTGGTTGCCCAGGTCGCCGTTGCCGTAGTCCCAGAACCAGTGCCAGTCATAGTGGAGTTGCTTCCGGTGGAGCGGCTTCTCCGGCGCCGGCCCCAGCCAGAGGTCGTAGTCCGCGGTCGCCGGCGGCGGCGTGGTCTCGACGGTCTGCCCGATGGACATCCTGCGCTTGTAGCAGAGCCCCCGCGCCAGGTGGACCTTGCCGATCCCTCCGGCGTGCAAGAACGCCATGGCCTCCTGCAGTCCGGGGCTCGACCGGCTCTGGGTTCCCACCTGGCAAATGCGGCCGTACTTGCGGGCGACCTGCACCATGCGGCGCCCCTCCAGCATCTCGTGGCTGGCGGGCTTCTCGACGTAGACGTCCTTGCCGGACTGCATGGCCCAGATGCTGACCAGGGCGTGCCAGTGGTTCGGCGTGGCGGTGGATATCGCGTCGATGTCGTCTGACTCGAGCATCTTCCGGACGTCCTGGTAGGTTCGGGGGGCCGGCTTGCCCTTGTCCGTCACCGCCTTGATGGCGTTGGGCCAGGTGGCCGTATCCACGTCACAGATGGCCACGACATCGACGTTGCCCATGCCGGCATACGCCCGAACGTGGCCCAGCCCCTGGCTACGGACGCCGACGACGGCGACACGGACCCGGTCATTGGCGCCTACTCGCCGGGACGGCTTCCGAACCGATTGGGCCTCAGCGGTGAGTGGCAGGGCGGAGGCCGCCAGCAGGGCCGAAACGTCCTGCACGAAGCGTCGCCTGGTTGGTTTGTCTGTCATCAGAATTGCTCCTCCGTGTGCGGGGTTCCATCGGTTGGCCGAACACATGCCAAACAGGGTTCGCCGCCGGGGCGCAGGATTCCTTGCGTGGGCTATACTTCAGGCCGATACCCACCGTGCGACGGCCCACGGCCGCCGGAGAAGCGCCTCATGAACGGACGCGACCGCGTACTGGCCCATCTGGCCGGCGCCCCTGTCGACCGCCTCCCATGCATGCCGATCACGATGCAGTTCGCCGCCGGCCTGATCGGGGTCGATTACCTCTCGTACCAGACAGACTACCGCGTGCTGGCCGAGGGTCAGCTCAGGACCGCCGAGCAGTTCGGCCTGGACTACGTCAACTCCATGTCGGACCCGGCCGTGGAGGCTGCCGACTGCGGCGCCACGGTAGTCTTCCACGCGGACGGCCCCGCCGCCATCGATGAAACCGCATCTCTTCTTGCCGACAAGTCCACGCTGGCCTCCCTCAAGCCGCCGGCCCCCCAGGATGGGCGGAGGATGAGCAACCGCCTCCAGACGATACAGGAGCTCAGGCGGCGCGTCGGGACCGATCTGGTGGTCGAGGGATGGATCGAGGGCCCCTGCGCCGAAGCCGCCGACCTCCGGGGCATCAACCGGCTGATGGTGGACCTGTACGATGATCCGGGCTTCGTCCGCGACCTGTTCGAGTTCGTCACGCCCATGGAGATCGAGTTCGCCCGGGCGCAGGTCGCCGCGGGTGCCGACATGATCGGGATCGGCGATGCTGCGGCCTCGCTGATCGGGCCACGCTTCTACAGGGAACACGCCTGGGAGTACGAGCGGCGCATGGTCATGGCCATCCACGCCATGGGCGCCGGCGTCCGGCTCCATATCTGCGGCAACACCCGGCGCATCTGCCGGGATATGGCGGAACTCGGGTGCGATATCGTCGATATCGACTTCTTGGTGCCGTTCGATGCGGCGCGGCTCGAGTCCGGTCCCGCTTGCGTGCTGCTTGGTAACATGGATCCGGTGCGGATGCTGCGGGATGGCACGCCCGATGATATTGCGTCCTGCGCCGCCCAGTGCCATGGCGCCGCGGGCGCCCGGCATGTCGTGGGTGCGGGTTGCGAAGTCCCGCGCGATACGCCGCACGAGAACCTGGCCGCACTGGTCCGCTACGCCCACGAGCACGTGCCCTAGCGCCGAGATCACGCTAGCCCGGAGAACACCTTGACCCCTGACCCGACCTACAGCGTGCGACTACAGCCCATCAATGCGGACCTGACGGTGACCGCCGGCACGCCGCTGCGCGATGTCCTCTTCGACCAGGGCGTCGAGTTCCCGTGCGGCGGCAATGGCCGGTGCCGCGGCTGCAAGGTACGAGTACTCTCCGGCGACGTACCGGTGAACGCGGCCCAGACCGAGCACCTCCGCCCGCAGGAACTGGCGGCCGGCTGGCGGCTGGCGTGCCAATGCAAGGTGCAGGACAACCTCGTGATCGAGCTGCGCCAGTGGGACGCCACGATCCTCGCCAACGACGCGGTCTTCGAGTTCACCCCGTCGGAGGGCCTTGGCGTCGCCATCGACGTAGGAACCACCACCGTCGTGGCGCAGCTCCTGGACCTCGCCACCGGCCAGGTACTCGGCGTAAAGACGGCCCTGAACCCGCAGGCGCGGCATGGCGGCGACGTCATGAGCCGCATTCAGTTTGCCGTAGCGGAGGGCGGGCACGCCACCCTCGTCCAGGCGATCCGCCACGAGATCGGCAGGCTCATCCACTTGCTATTCGGCGCGTCCGGTGCGGAGACCAGTCGCCTGAGGCGAGTCGCCCTGGTCGGGAACACCGTGATGCACCACCTGTTCTGCGATATCGACCTGGAGCCGCTCTCGCACTACCCCTTCGAGCCGGTGAACGACGGCCTGCAGACCCTGATGGGCGGCGAGCTGGGATGGGATGTTCCGGCCGACACCGTGGTGCAGTTCCTCCCATGTCTGGGTAGCTTTGTAGGCTCAGACATCCTGGCCGGCATTCTGGCCACCGGCCTGCACGAGTCCACCGCGCCTGCGGGCCTGATCGACCTCGGCACCAACGGCGAGATCGTACTGACCGACGGCAAGCGGATGCTCTGCGCCTCGGCTGCAGCGGGACCGGCCTTCGAGGGCGCCAGGATCGCGGCCGGCATGCGCGCCAGTACGGGCGCCATCTGGAAGGTAACAGCCAGGGACGGTAAGCTCCACTGCGAGGTTCTAGGCAACGTGGAGCCGCGTGGCGTCTGCGGTAGCGGGCTCGTCGATGCGATTGCGGCGTTGCTGCACACCGGCAAGCTGAAGGCGACAGGCAGGTTGACGACCGGTAGCGCGTCCGTGGTGTTGGCGCCAGGCGTGGAACTGACCCAGAATGACGTGCGGCAGGTGCAGTTGGCCAAGGGAGCGGTGGCGGCCGGATTGCGAATTCTCATGGAGCGCCTTGGCCTGACCGACGAGTCGCTCACGACGCTCTACCTGGCAGGCGCGTTCGGCAACTACGTGGATCGCCACAGCGCACGCACGATCGGGCTGCTCAACACGCCGCTCGACCGCATACATCCTGTGGGCAACACGGCGCTGCTTGGGGCCAAGATCGCGCTCTTCTCACCCGAGGAGGCAGACGGCGGGTACCGACAGATCCGGGAGCGGATGGCCCATATCTCGCTGAACGAAGACCCACGGTTCCAGGATGTCTACGTCGAGGAGATGTCGTTTGCCGGAGCTTGACGCCGCACGGCGAGGGGTGAAGCGCGCTCGGAGGGATTCGAACCCCCGGCCCTCTGATCCGAAGTCAGAAGCTCTATCCACTGAGCTACGAGCGCACCGACGCGATTTTACCACAACGCCCTGCGTCCGGATGCCGCTTATGCCGGCAACGGCGCCCTCCTGAGCCCCATGCGCACCGACACCTTCGAGTACGACCTCCCGGCGCGCCTGATCGCGCAGGAGCCGCGCCCGAGGGGCGAGTCCAGGCTGATGGTACTGCATCGCTCCACCGGCGAGACCGAGTTGCGTCGGTTCGAGGAGTTCCCGAGCTTCGTCCGTCGCGACGATGTGGTGGTCGTGAACGACACACGGGTCATTGCTCGGAGGCTGAGGGCTCGATCAGAGCGCGACCACGAGGTCGAGGCGCTACTCCTGCGTCGGACTGCGCCCGATGTCTGGGAGTGCCTGGCCAAGCCGAGCCGCCAGCTACGCCCAGGGTCCACGTGCCGCCTGGACCTAGGAGCCGACGGCTGGGTGACGGTCGACATCATCGACAGGACGCCCGAGGGCGGCCGCGCACTACGGTTTGCCGAACCGCGACTGGCCGACCTGGCCGGCGAGGCCGGCGACGTGCCGCTACCTCCCTACATTCACAGCCGCCTGGACGATGAAGAGCGGTACCAGACCGTCTATGCCGCGGCTCCGGGCTCCGCCGCGGCACCCACGGCCGGCCTGCACTTCACGCCTGAGACGATCGACCGGTGCAGGGCGGCCGGTGCACAGGTGGCGCCGATCACACTGCACGTCGGCGTAGATACATTTCGCCCCGTCCGCGCGGACGAAGTCGATGATCATGTGATGCACGGCGAGGACTACTGCATCTCTGCCGCATCCGCCGGTATCATCAACAGTGCGGTCGGCCGCTGCATCGCCATCGGGACCACCGTGGTACGGGCGCTGGAGAGTGCGACAGACGATCAGGGCATCATACGGGAGGGACCGGGCAGGACGCAGATGTTCATCCGGCCCGGCTACACTTTCGGGGCCGTGGACGCTCTCCTGACCAACTTCCACCTGCCGCGATCGACCCTGCTGATGATGGTCTGCAGCTTGGCCGGCACCGAGGCGATGCTGGCCGCCTACCGAAGAGCCGTCGCCGAGGAGTTCAGGTTCTACAGTTTCGGCGATGCCATGCTGATCGTTTGAGTGCGTGAGAAGCAAGCGGGCGATGGTCGCCTGGACGCCGACGGATTGACAGGGGTTTGGCATGACGGATCAGAATACCAATGCATGGATAGAGGCCCAATTCGTTGACGGCGCCGCCGACGGCAAGGCCTCCGAGCCGCCCACCGCGCCACCACCCGCTGAGCCGGCGCGCCACGCGCCCGCCCCTGCCGGCGCAAGGCCGCCCCAGGCTCCGCCACGCCCTCCGGCGTCGGTCCGGCAGTCCATTGCCGACCTGATGCGGGGCGGCCGCCCGCCAGCGCCCCCGACGGCGCCGCAACGACCCGCCGAACCGGTCACTGACACGGCGCCCGAGGGGTCCGCCGTCGCAGCGCCATGCGAGGAGCCCGAGATCCCCGAGATCGAGGCTACCTCCCCGGCCGTTGAGCCGGACCCCGTGCCGGCCGAGGCACTGCTTAGCGAGACGAGTGCCGCGCCTCCTGCGCCACCCGCGCCGCCGACCGCCGTAGCCTCCGGGTCGGCGCCCCGAACCGATGACGGTCTGCCCGACCTGGACCGCTACTTCCCATGGCTACGGGATCGGAAGCCTGTTGAGCCCCCGGCGGCCTCAGCCGAACCCGAGGACGAGCCTCAGGTGATTGCAGCGCCATCTCCCGTTGACCTGCCCGCCGCTGATGAAGTCGTTCATGTGCAGGTCACAGCGGCGCCTGAGCCGGAGCGGCCGGAAGCGCCCGAGTCGGAGCCGGCAGGGGTCCCGGAGCCGCCGCAGGCCGCGCCCGCTCCACGCGTCACGCCACTCCCTTCGGCCAAGCAGGTGCCGACGCAGCCCTCGCGCGCGCAACCGCGACGACGGGCCGCTGCCCCGCCGCTGACCGCCGAGGAGTTTTGGGCGCTCCGTCCGCAGCCTATCGACCGGTTCGTAGCAATGGGTAACCCGCGTCCCGCCGAAGCCGCCCAAGCTTGCCGCGATCGGCTCGACCAGATCGGTCGGATGCTCGGTGGCGGCGCTGTGAGCCCGTCGGAGCGAGCGGCGTTGGATCCCGGGCCTGGGCCGCGCAAGGGCGGCTGCACCATCCAACCGACCGACGGCGGGGAGGTCGGTACACTGCGGGCCGCACTCGAGTTCATCGGGACCGGGGGGCGGAGGCCCCAGGACTGATGGCAGTCGGCGGCGGCCCTGCCGACGGGCCGCTCTCCGGCTCGGCCACCGGACGCATGCGTATCGGCGTCTTCTCGGAGTGCTACGAGCCGGTGCAGAACGGCGTCACCACCTCGTTGCGCACCCTCGTGGACGGGCTCCGACACGAGGGCCACCATGTCTTCGTGGTAGCGCCGCGGTATGCGGGCCACATCGATCCAGACCCATTCGTCCTGCGTCTGCCGTCGCTTCACACCTGGTTCAGCAAGAAGTACCCCATCGCCGCGCCATGGGTGTTCCGGCTCAGCGGACCCGCGCTGCACCTGGCCCCGAGCCTCGTGCACTCCCACAACCCGTTCTTTGTAGGCCTAGTGGCCGCGCGCTATGCACGGGACGCGGGTGTGCCGTTGGTGGCCACCTACCACACCCTCTACAGCCACTATGGGCACTACCTGAAGTTCGTCCCGGACGCAGCGGTGCAGGGCCTGCTTCGGTGGTGGATGCCCGCCTACTACAACCGGTGCGCACAGGTCATCGTTCCATCCCGCGTGGCAGGCGATAGCCTGCTGAGCTACGGCGTCCGTGCGCCCATCACGGTTCTCCCAACGGCCGTGCCGCTACCCGATCCGGCGCACCTCACAGCCGCCGCCCGCGCCGCGGCTCGAGCCAGGCTCGGCGTGCCGGCCGATGCTCGGCTACTCCTGTATGTGGGCCGTGCGGCCAGGGAGAAGAACATCGAACTGGTCCTGGAGGCGTTCGCCAGGGCGGCCGCGACTAGTCCGAACTGCCACCTGGCGGTCGTCGGCGCCGGCCCCCACCTGGACGCGCTCCGGCAAGCCGCGGCAGACATGGTTGCCACCGACCGAGTACACATCGTCGGAGCCATCCCACACGACGAACTGCCGCCGGTCTACGCCTGCGCCGACCTGTTCGTCTTCAGTTCGGTGACCGAGACCCAGGGGCTTGTGATGGCCGAAGCGCGCGCTGCGGGCACTCCATGCATCCTGGTGCGAGGCGGCGGCGCCAGCGAGACCATCATCCACGGCGAGGACGGCCTCGTGGTGGATCAGGACGCCTGCGCGTTCGCCGAAGCCGTCTCCCGTGTACTGGGCGACGCCGAGATGCACGCGACCATGCGCGCACACTGCCGGCGCCGCGCCCTGCTCCACACGCCCGATGCAATGACCAGACGCGTTATTGACGTATATGTGCAGGCGCTGTCCGTTCGACGCAGCAACGCCTCGGCGCACACTCCCCGAACGTAGGAGCAACCATGCTGGAGACCATCCTGGGCCCGATCATCGAGTGGGTCATGCACGTCATCCGTACTATGGCCTACCCAGGCATTGTCCTGCTCATGGCCATCGAGAGCGCCTGCATCCCCTTGCCCAGCGAGGTGATCATGCCCTTCTCCGGCGCCCTTTGCGGCACCGCGCTGGCCGCTGCCCAGAAGCCGCCCGCGCAGCCGCTGGACCTCTGGTGGGTCTCCTTCGCCGGGGCGCTGGGATGTGCTGTCGGCTCCGCATTGGCCTATTGGGTCGGCTTCTGGGGCGGCAGGCCCTTTGTCGAGAAGTATGGCAAGTACGTCCTGATCCGCAAGAGGGACATCGACAGGGCCGACCAGTGGTTCCAGCGCTGGGGCGCCTGGGCCGTGTTCATCTCGCGCCTCCTGCCTGTAGTCCGCACCTTTATCTCGTTGCCTGCAGGCATCGCCCGCATGCCCTTCTGGCCGTTCCTCGCGCTCTCGTTCATCGGCTCGCTGCCCTGGTGCTGGTTCCTGGCCTGGATCGGCCTCAAGCTGGGCGAGAACTGGCAGTCGCTGAAGTCCTACTTCCACGGCGCCGATGCGGTGATCGGCGTGGCGCTGCTGGCCCTCTTCGGCTTCTGGCTCTGGCACCATCTGCGTCCGGAGCCTGATGAGGCGGCCGCGGCCTGATGCCACACGTCGCCTCGCCGACACGTATGGCTTAGGAGCCAATTGCCCTGCTCGAGGAGAACTGGATGCAACAACCGCCAGATTGCCTGTGCGACATCAGCACTGCCGGCCTTACCGGCAAGGTGTATAGCCTGCGCCGCCTTGCGGCTCAAGGCTGGGAATGCGCCAGGCTGCCATACACCCACCGCGTCCTGCTGGAAAACCTGCTACGACGGATCGACGGCGTCGGCGTGACCAACGCCGACCTTGAGGCGCTGATCAGCGGAGCCGGCGTCGGCGTCTCAGAGATCGCCTTCATGCCCGCGCGCGTCGTGCTGCAGGACTTCACCGGCGTCCCCTGCCTGGTTGACCTCGCGTCGATGCGGGACGCGGTCGCGGGCGCTGGTGGCGATCCCGCCCGGGTGAACCCGCTCCTGCCGGTTGACCTGGTGATCGACCATTCGGTGCAGGTCGACTCTGCCGGCTCGCCTGATTCGCTTAAGATCAACACGGGGCTCGAGTTCCAACGAAACGCCGAGCGCTATGCCTTCCTAAAGTGGGGACAGCAGGCCTTCCGCAACTTCCGCGTGGTCCCTCCGAACACCGGCATCGTCCATCAGGTGAACCTCGAGCGTTTGGCCAGAGTTATCTGGCAGGACGATGAGGGCGTCTGCTATCCCGACACGGTGGTCGGCACCGACTCGCATACCACCATGATCAACGGCCTGGGCGTACTGGGCTGGGGCGTGGGAGGCATCGAGGCCGAGGCGGCCATGCTGGGCCAGGCCATCAGCATGCTGATCCCGCCGGTCGTAGGCGTCCGCCTCACCGGTTCCCTGCCGACAGGCGCCACCTCCACCGACCTGGTGCTGACCATCACGCAGATGCTACGCACCCACGGCGTGGTGGGCAAGTTCGTTGAGTTCTACGGCCCCGGCCTGGCGGCGCTCTCGCTGGCTGACCGCGCCACCATCGCCAACATGGCCCCCGAGTACGGCGCAACCTGCGGCTACTTCCCCATCGACCAGGAGACCCTCCGCTACCTGCGCGCCACGGGCCGCCCGGCCGACCACGTGGAGCTGGTGCAGGCCTGCGCCGAGGAGCTGATGCTACTCTGGAAGCCCGACGCCGCCGAGCCGAACTACAACGAGCGCCTGAGCCTGGACCTCGGATCGGTGGAGCCCTGTGTCGCCGGACCCAAGCGTCCTCAGGACCGCCTGCCGTTGACCCAGGTGGCCGCCAGGTTCCTTGCCGACCTGTCCAGCCTGCGGCCGGCTTCAGACGCCGGACGGAGCGATGCCCCCCGCGAGGCCGCCATGGCCGGCATCGAGGCGCCCATGCCGGACGGAGCGGTGGCCATCGCGGCCATCACCAGCTGCACCAACACCTCGAACCCCTCGGTGCTCATGGCGGCCGGCCTGCTGGCGCGCAACGCCCGGGCCAAGGGCCTCCGCTCGGCGCCATGGGTGAAGGCATCGCTGGCGCCCGGTAGCCAGGTGGCCGCCCGCTACCTGGCCAACGCAGGCCTGGCCGACCCGCTGGCCGATCTCGGTTTCCATATCGTCGGGTTCGGCTGCACCACGTGCATCGGCAACTCGGGCCCGCTGCGGCCGGAGGTCTCCGACGCCATCGCCCAGGGCCAACTCGTGGCCGCAGGCGTGCTCTCGGGCAACCGCAACTTCGAGGGGCGCGTCCACCAAGAGGTACGGGCCAACTACCTGATGTCGCCGCCGCTGGTGGTGGCCTATGCGCTGGCCGGGCGGGTTGATATCGACGTGACCACCGAGCCGCTTGGCATCGGCGCCGACGGTCAGCCTGTATACCTGCGCGACATCTGGCCGGCCGACACCGAGGTCGCCGACGCCGTGGCCGCCTACGTGACGCCCGAGTTGTTCGCCGAGTGCTACAAGGACGTGTCCGCCGGCGACGCCAACTGGCAGGCCGTCCAGGCGCCGTCCGGCGGGCTCTTCCAGTGGAGCGACGAAAGCACCTACCTGAAGCAGGCCCCCTACTTCGGCCGCCTCGCCGACGCGCCGGCCGAAGGTGAGGACGTGGTGGGCGCGGCGGCCCTGGCCCTGCTGGGCGACAGCGTCACCACCGACCACATCTCACCCGCAGGCTCCATCAAGGCGGACTCTCCGGCGGGTCAGTGGCTTACTGAGCGCGGCGTGGCGCCGAAGGACTTCAACTCCTACGGATCGCGACGCGGGCACGACCAGGTGATGGTGCGCGGGACCTTCGCTAACACGCGCATCCGCAACCGCCTGGCCCCCGGCACCGAGGGAGGCGTCACGCGCTTGCTGCCGTCGGCGGAGGTCGTGAGCATCTACGACGCCGCCGCGGCCTACACCGCCGACGGCGTGCCGCTCATCGTGCTGGCGGGCAAGGAATACGGTTCCGGCTCCAGCCGCGACTGGGCGGCCAAGGGCCCCTACCTGCAGGGCGTGAAGGCCGTCATCGCCGTGAGCTTCGAGCGCATCCACCGCTCGAACCTCGTGGGCATGGGCATGCTGCCCCTGCAGTTCGAGGAGGGCTCCGATGCCGGTAGCCTGGGCCTCACGGGTGAGGAGCTGTTCACGATCCGGGGCGTAGCAGGGGCGCTGCAGACCCAGGCCGCTCCGCGCAAGGTCACGGTCACAGCCGCACCGCGCGACGGTCGCCCCGCGACCAAGTTCACGGCGATCCTCCGGATCGATACGCCCATGGAGGTGGAGTACTACCGCAACGGCGGCATCCTCCAGTACGTGGCAAGGCGCATGGCCGAGTAGCCCGGGCCGGCGCTAACCAAACGAACGGCCCGCCTGATGGCGGGCCGTTCTGGCGTCTGTGTACTCGGTGTGGCGGCTACCCGGCGGCGTCGGGTGCAGGCGTGGGCTCCAGCAGCATCTGCTTGGTGTAGAGGAAGTCGGCCCGCTTGTGGTCGGCCAACTCGAAGTCCTTGCGCAGCGTGATGGCGCCGGTGGGGCACGCCTCCTGGCAGTAGCCGCAGAAGATGCAGCGCAGCATGTTGATCTCGTACCGGGCGGCGAAACGCTCGCCGGGCGAGAAGCGCCGCTCGTCGCTGTTCTCGGCGGCCTCCACGTAGATGCACCGGGCCGGGCAGGCGCCGGCGCAAAGGCTGCAACCGATGCACTTCTCCAAGCCGTCCTCGTGCCGGGTCAGCGCGTGGCGCCACCTGGTGCGCGGGTACTGCTCGCGGCGCTCCTCGGGATACTGCACCGTAACGGACGTCTTGTCACGCGCAACGATCATCTGCGTGAAGTGCTTGAGCGTGAGCGCCATGCCCTGGGCGATAGGCCCCCAGGTCTCACGAGTGGCGGTTACAGGATTGCCCATGTTCAGTGTCCCATGCCGGGGAACTCGACCAGCGCACCGGACGAGCCCGCCTTTATCTGCTCCTGGAGCTTGATGAGCGCGTACAGCAGCGCGTCCGGGCTAGGCGGACACCCCGGCACATACACGTCCACCGGGATGATCTGATCCACGCCCTGGATCACCGCATAGTTGTTGTAGACCCCTCCCGACGACGCGCAAGCGCCCATGGAGATCACCCACTTGGGGTTCGGCATCTGGTCGTAGATCTGCCGCAGTACCGGACCCATCTTGGTGCTGACGCGGCCCGCCACGATCATCAGATCGGCCTGGCGCGGCGAGGACCGGAAGACCTCGGCACCGAACCGCGAGATGTCGAACCGAGAGGCCGCGGTGGCCATCATCTCGATGGCGCAACAAGCCAGCCCGAAGCCGACCGGCCAGAGGCTGTTGCGCCGGGCCCAGTTGACCACGTCGTCGAGCCTGGCCAGCACATACGGCGAACCGGCCGTCCCCGGAAGGGGCGTGATGCTGCCGGAGTCGCGAACGGCGATCTCAGTGATCGATCTTGCCATGCATACACCTCGTGGCGCCCCGGCCGCCTCGCCATCCGTGCGATCTGCGGCGCTCGGCCGGGCGCCGGACTACCAGCTACTGCGTGGTTCTACGAAAGCAGGCGGCCATTCGGCTCCGCACGTGCGCGTAAGGGCCGTTATACCCCAGCCGCGCTGCGCAGGAGGAGAACGTGGTCCCGACGCCGTATGCTTGATGCACAGCGCAACCGGGGGATATGGCATGACGATGACCAGGCGGACCTTGCTGGCGGCGGCAGGAGCCGCGCCGATCGTGGGGGCCTTCGACAGCCCCATGCCTGCCCAAGCGGAGCGGCGCTTCGAGGTCTGCCTCTCGCCTGAGGGGCTAAGCGCCGATCCCGAACTACTGCGCACCGTCAGGGACGCCGGCGTGCATGCCGTCTGGCTGACCGGCTTCCTCTACGGCTACTGGCCCTACGCCATGGATGAGACACGCACCCACGCGTCGGCGGCCCGAGCCCTGGGCATGGACGCGCACATGGTGCATGTGCCGTTGGGCCATCCCGGCGACTCCCTCGGCTCCATGAGCGGCGGAGTGCCCCTGACCCCTCCGCGGCACTGGAAGATGGGTGTCGCCTCGACCGGCGGACGCTTCTCGGGCACGTCGTTGCACCCGCCGGCTACCGCCGAGAACGAGGCGGCCCTCCGCGTGACCGCCGGCGAAGGCTTCCGGAAGGTCTTCCTCGATGACGACTTCCGCCTGGCGCAGTCGCCCGGATCCATCGGGGGCTGCTTCTGCGACGACCACAAGCGTGTGTGGCTCCAGCGGCACGGGTACGGGGAGCCGCACTGGTCCGAACTGATGGCCGACATCGCCGCACGCCGCCTCACGCGGATGGTGCGCGAGTGGGTCGATGCGGCCTGCGCGGAGCTGTCCGGCTCGTACCTGGCGCAGCGTCGCGCCGCGCGGCCGGCCCGGCTGGGCAATATGGTGATGTTCATGGGCTCCGAGCAGGGCGGGGTTCGCCTTGAGGACTACCGCACGGAGCTCTTCCGCGTCGGTGAAGGCCACTTCGGCGACGGCGAGTTCTCGTCGCCCAAGGGCAAGATGAACGAGCTCTTCAGTTCCCTCTTCCACCGCCGGTTCGCTGCGCCGGAGTTGGCCTACAGCGAGACCACCGCCTACCCCGCCCCGGCCCTCTCCGCGGCCAACATGGCCGCCAAGCTGACCGTGTCCACGCTCTCCGACGTCCGTACCACATGCTTTATGAGCGGCCTGACGCCCTTCCCCAAGGCGCATTGGCAACTCCTAGCACCGCGGATGAAGCACGAGGCGGCAGTCCACGAAAGGCTCGCCGGAATGCGCCCGATGGGACCGATCAAGCACTGGTGGGGTGACGCCGGACGCTATGTAGGCAATGCCAACCCCTATAGTCTCGCGCTAGCCGTCGGCGTGCCTTTCGAGGTCTGTAGCCGCGAACCCACCGATGGCTGGGTCTTCTTGGGCGACCAAGACGCATCGCATGCACCAGCCAATCCTGCCGGGCCGTCGCGCGTGGCCGTGACCCGGCCCGGCGTCCAGTGCGGCTGGATCGGCACGCGATCCGTCGCCGAGTCCCTGCCCGACCTGTTCCGGCTGAAGCGGGAGATCCTGGCGGGCAAGCCAGACTTCCCTTACGTGCTGGAGGACCACCCCGCCACGCTGGCCTGGTACCCGCAGGCAGGCCATGCGCTGCTCTGGAACCTCGAAGACCGCCCCGCGCAGCTCACACTGCGCTATGGCGCCCACACGATGCCCGTTGTGGCTCCTCCATTGGGTTCGGTGCTGATCCCTCTGGGCGCACCTGCGAAGGTGAAGCGATGAGCGGCCCACAGGCGGCGGTCCCGGAGCGATGGGCCGTGCGACCCACGATGCTGGTGTGCGCCGACGGCCTCGGCAACCGCCTCGGGTGCAGCCTCACGCTGGCGGTCGAGTGCTTCCAGCACACGGGCAGTTTCAAGTACCGGGCGGCGCTCAACGTAGCGCGCTCGGTGCCGCATGGGCGCATCATCGCGGCATCGTCCGGCAACTTCGGCCAGGCGCTGGCGCTGGCATGCCGCGTGACCGGCAAGCGTTGCACCATCGTGATGCCCGGTACATCGGCGCAGGTCAAGGTGGAGCGGGTCCTCCACTACGGCGGCGAGGTCGACATGGTGGACGTCGCCACGACGTCGCGATCCGACCGCGTGGCCCAGCTTGCTGAAGCCGATCCCACGGCCTACATTGCCAGCGCCTACGACGACGACCTTGTCATCCAGGGCAACGCTTCCCTGGGCCGCGAACTGGCCGACTGCGGGCAGGCGTTCGACTGCGTCGTCGCGCCCGTCGGCGGGGGTGGCCTTACGGCCGGTCTGGTGGTGGGGCTGAGGGAGCGCGGTGCGCACAGCGCCGTCTGGGGCGCTGAGCCGGCGCAGGGGAACGATGCGGCTCGATCGCTGCGAATCGGGAAGCTTCAGAAAAACGATGCCGAACCGGCGACGGTGGCAGACGGCGCCAGGACCCTTAGCTTGGGCGAACGCAACTGGGCGATCCTCAAGGGAGGTCTGGCGGGCATCGTGGAGGTGTCGGAGGCGCTCATCGGCGACGCACTGGTCGGCCTCATCGACGAGGAGAACGTCAAGTGCGAGCCAACCGGAGCGCTTGCGGTCGGCGCAGTTCTAGCGGAACCGGCGCGCTTCGCAAACAAACGCGTCTGTTGTGTGGTCAGCGGCGGCTCGGTTGATCGGGCCGTGCTCACCAGACTCCTCGCCTCAACCGTCGCTCTCTAGCCGGATCGAAGCAAACCGAAGACGCAACACGACGGCCATGCGGCGAGATCGCAACCAAACGAAGGTAAACAGCGGGCGATTCGCCGGGAATCGCGCCCAAACGCTTGACATCGAAGGGCCTGCGGCGTATACTGGAAGGCGTAGGGCAAACACCCTACGCAGGTGTGAGGGTAGTACCTGGGCGCCATCGTCCGAGGTTCGCCGGCTTCCATAGAGGCGCACCGAGGGTAGCGAATGGCGCTCCGTACCGGCCGAGAGCCGGCGCCGGACGTTATATAGATCCAGCCCTTTGGGGCCCGTCGCAACAGGAGCCGTGAATGTCCCTCTCCGAAAAGCCTGACCGAGCCGCAGCGGGTCCGCTGACGCGCTGGAAGGTGCTGGTAGGCGCCATCATCGTGCAGTTGATCTTGGGCACCGTATACGGCTACAGCATCTTCTGGCAGCCCCTTGAGGAGGCCGTCTACCCGGTCCCGGTCCTGACCGCCTCTGAGCATGCCAAACTGGAGGCAGTCGGCAAGCCGCACGCCGCCGACGCCATCATCGCACCCGAGGCCGAGGCCAAGAAGCAGCATGACGAGCGCCAGGCGCCGTTGCGCTGGGCCTTCGCGCTAGCAATCCTCACCTTCGCACTCACCATGGTAGGCGCCGGCAAAGTGCAGGACGCCAAGGGTCCGAGGCTCCCCGCTCTGATCGGTGCGGCACTCATGGGACTGGGCTTCCTTGCCGCAGGCGGCATCCTGATGGCCAAGCTACCCGGCGTCGGGCTGAACACCATCCTGCTTTGCTTGACCATCGGCGTAGTTGCCGGAGCGGGCATCGGTTTCGCCTATGTCTGCCCGATCGCCGCGCTCGTCAAGTGGTTCCCGGAGGCCAAGGGGCTGGTATCCGGGCTGGCGGTTGCGGGCTTCGGCTTCGGGGCGTTTATCGTCTCGTACAAGGCGCTGCCGTTCAGCGGCACAGTCTTCATCGCTGAGCACGGGATCGCCAACTTCTATCTGGTCCACGGCATCGTGTCGCTAGTCGCAGTCTCATTGGGCGCCCTGCTGCTCAGCAACCCTCCGGGCACCGTGCCTGCAGCCAGGACGGACGGCGGGGTCGGCGAGCTACTTAAGAACAAGGCGTTCTACATGATCTGGATGATGTTCTTTAGCGGCGCCTTGGCCGGCCTTACGGTCATCGGCGTGGCGAAGGGCTTCGCCGGTGAGCAGCTTGTCGCGAACGCCCTGGGCGCCATCGATGCCGAGACCAAGAAGGCCCTGATGGAGAAGGGCGCCGCGGCCGTAGGCATGCTGGCCGTCTTCAATGCCATCG
>CAJBBX010000100.1 GCA_903951425.1 uncultured Chthonomonas sp. | reverse complement strand
CCGAAGGGCTATCAGTACAAGGCGAACGCCAACATCACGTTCCCGATCGGCTACCAGGGAGGAAGCATCGGATTCTTCGGGGTGCCCGGTAGTTCCGCGGTTACCATTCCGTGCACGCTCACGAAGCTGTTCACATGGCGCATCGTCACGGTCACGCAGTCGCCTGCGCCGCCGCTTCCGCCCGCGCCCGAGGGCGCTGCGTACGTGGTAGTGAAGAGCGCGGCCGGCGTGCCGGTCCGAGACGGGTACAGCGCGTTCGTGAACGGCCACTACGTCTGTACATTCCTGACGCTCGAACCGGGCGCCTACACTGTGGAGGCCACGCGCACCATGGTAGGGGCCCCGCCCGCCACCTACAAAGGCAGTGTGACTGTGCCGCTGTCCATCGGCGCCGAACGGGAGGACACCGTAACGCTTACGAGGCAGTAGGTCTGGTGGGGCGGCGGGCGGCCGTGGTTTCGGTGCGCCCTCTCCTCCACGAGGAGGTCCGTACCCATTTGCACCTCAGGCGCTGAGTACCGGCAGGAGTGACATGATGTTTCGCTTGCAGGCAGTTGTCGTTGCGGTGTTCATGGTCTTGCTGATCTGCGCGTGTGCGCCGCGGCCGGCGGGAGCGCAGAACCCGGTCCCGCTGCCAACCGACGCAAATCTGGCGGCCTATATGTCCGTCACCGGCAGGTATCGGAACGTCGGCAACTCGCGCCGGATCCTGACCATGGCCGCGTGGCTGTCGGCGTACAAGACCGGCGAGCAGATCGACTTCGCCGACATGACGGACCGTGCGTTCCTCAGATTGGGCCTGCCAAAGGATGAGCGGTGGGGCTATATGGCGCCGCTCGACGATCGCGTCACCGTTCGCGTCCGTATCACAGATTCGCGGAAGCGGCTCGCCCGTGTTAAGGTCCGCGGCCATGGGACCGGCGTCGTTGTCGCCGACCTGCGGCCGGGTACTGCGCATCGCGTGATCTCCGGCTCGTTCCGATGCGATCCACGCAAGACGGAGTATGTGCTCACGGTCATCGGCACATCCGGGAGGACTCTCGCCACGCTCGCGGCGGACCTTGGAAAGGTGAGCACGGTCTGCCCGTTTGTACTCCGAGGCAGTTTCGATCCGTATGCGCCGGAGCCGCCGAGTTGCTCGCACTATCCAGCCGCCGGCGAGCATGCCGGTACGTTGGGCGATCCCATGGAGGCCCCCGGCGGTCGGTCGTCATCGTCGCCTTCGGTTGGGTCCGCTACGAGCACAGGCTGCGCCCACGAGCCGTCCAACGACAGCCCCACGGCCGCCATCCTGCGCCCGCCGCCAGCCTGGCGCTCGTACATAAGGCGCCGCGTTATCTGGGACACTGTGCGCTCGACGGCGTTCGAGCAGGTCGACGACTCCTTGGCTGGCATGTGGCTGAAGTCATCTCTGGCAACGATACGGGCCACCGACCCGGCGCCCGCGCTGGCCAACCTGAGCGTTCCTCCGTATTCGGAGTCGTGCGGTCGCTGGGACGTTGTCTTTCTGGGTATGGCGACGGCGGTCCTGGTCGTGCCCTTCGAGCGAACTCGTCTGGGCGCGGACGTCAGGCCGCTCTCGGAGGCAATGATGGGGAAGCCGGTCTCGGGTCACGGCTTCCTCAGCGCGCTGCTCGAAGCCGCCGGCGTCGCGTATCTTGCCGACCGAAAGCGGAACGAATCCGGCTTCCAGGTCGGTGACCTCATGGTGTGGGGCGATGTGTACGCCGTTGTATGCTGGGAGGCCGCCAAGCACATGCCGCGCCTCGCGTGCATCATGACGCCCGTGACGTTCACACTAGCGCCCAATATCGCGCCTCCAGTGGGCATGAATGCCAAGGTGAGATGCGGCATCACGGACTGGACCGCCACCACAACGCCGCCCCCATCCGGCCTGGCCTGCGACACGACGCTCTCGTTCCAGCCGGGCAGCTTCACGACCACAGTGCCGCTGCCGAAAGGCTACAAGTACGAGGTGTACGGCAACATATGGTCTCCAAGCGGCTATCAGGCGGGTCCGCACCAGTTCATCAGTGTGCCCAGTCAGACCGCGGTCACCATTCCTTGCACGCTCACCAAACTGCTCGCGTGGCGCATCGTCACGGTCACCCAGTCGCCTTCTCCGCTGCCGCCAGGACCGGCGCACGTCGTGGTAAGGAACGCGGCCGGCCATTTGGTCACAGTGGGCGACAGTGTCCTCGTCAACGGCCGCACCGTCTGCACGTTGCCGGAAATCGACCCGGGCGTTTACACGGTCGAGGCCACGCGCAGCATGGTGGGCGCTCCGCCCGCCACCTACAAGGGCACGCTGACCGTGCGGGTGTCTGTCGGCGCGGAGGCGGAGAACACCGTCACGCTCACCAAGCAGTAGCCCGGTGGGGCGGCGGCAAGCCGCCGATCCATGCCGACGTCGCACACTGGAGGTCCGCTGATGCCCGAGGGGCCTTGCCCGCTGCCGCCCGCCGTCCTCGCTCTGCTTGCCGTTGCCGCCGAGATGGGCGCCACGCGCTCTGCCGCCCTTGCCGATCGTCTCGGCGTCTCCGTCCACACGGTCCGAGCCGCCTTCAAGCGCGGGTTCGCCGCCGCAGGCGTCCATAGCCGCTCCGAACTGCTCATGCTCGCATGGCGCGAGGGTTGGTTGAGCGACCCGCACCGGGAAGGCCCGAAGCGGCAAATGTAACCATTTGGTGACTTGCCAAAGCTCACATGAGTAACGATAATGGTTGCAGCGTAATACGATGATGGCGCTGAAGGACCGGGCGCGCGCCGAAACGGGTCGTCGAGTGATGCGGGGAAGGGAGCGGGCGCCAGGCACCGCGGCCACGTGATCCGGCATATCCGGCCGACAAGGCTGTAGTCCACACCGGCGGCGGATCATCGTGTTCCGTCACGGTTTCTACGACAAACCACTATGTGGGTGTTGTTGGTGGATCAAATAGATATGACTATACAGTTCAGTACAATATGGCCGCTGAGCGCGGCTCGGCTGTGGTTGACAGCGACCAGAATGTCGTGACGTTCACAGCCGCCGGAACGTGGACCCGATATGCACATGGAACCGGAACGCTCTCGGGCCAGGACACGGTCACGGTTGGAAAGCGCATAGCGCGAGCGTATTGCTCCATCGTGGACGGCGGGTACACCGGCATTCCTTCGCTCGCGCAGACGGTGGACTCCCATGAGTTCACGGTTGTGAACCCGTGAGCCGCGCGGTGCGGGCGCTGACGGCAACCGTCGCCCTGTTCCTGCTGTGCTGGGTGGCGCAGGCAGGCGCTCAAGTCGCCGCGTCCATGGTGCGCGACGACCCGCGGCTAGCCAAACGCATCACGATCAGGTGTGGGAGGATCTACCTGGGCGATCTCTTCGAAAGGGCATCGGCGGCCACCGGTGTTGATGTGAGCGCCTCCACGCAAGACGGCGCGGCGGACATCCAGGTGCTCGCGTCGCTCCGGGAACTGCCCCTCGCCGACGCCATGGACGCAGCCTGGTCGCTCGTGAGTTACAGGGGTTACGTCTGGCGGTGGGAGAGGTCCGGTGAGGCGCCCGCGTATCGCTACCGGCTGATCCGGCCCCAGGCGGCGGCGTCCCTTGCCGATGCGCTTGAGGAGCGGATCCAGGAAGCGTTCGAGGAGCAGGTCGCCCTGCTCGCTCGCGCCGGCGCGCTCAGTCCGGAGGAGCGCAACCGTCTGGCGGAGCAGGCCGGCGGGGCCGGCGCCCTCCTGCGCGACCCTCGATGCGTCGAGGTTACGAGCCTCTTCCGAGCCATCTGCCCACAGGGAGACGCGGCGGCGGTCCTGCGTGGCTCCAAGCAGTTCACCGTACCGGTCAGCAAGCTACCGGAAGACGCGCAGGCCATGGTCCATGCCACCTTCGTCGCCGCCATGGCCAAACGGCGGACGGGTTCCGGGGACTGGGAGCCCGTACCGGAACCCACCTCGGTCACGTTCAGAGCCGGCGCCTTCGCTCCGATGGCGGCCGCCTCGCTCTACATGGACATTGAGGGGATCGGCGGCCATGGCTACGCGGGGGGCATGCCACTGGAGGCCGAGTGGGCCCGCACGCTGGCCGATCTGTGGCGCCTGCCGGGCGACGCGGGCGCCGATGCCGCGGAGGTGCGCGAGTTGCCGCCGGCCCAGCGCGAAGGCGGGGTCGACCCGCGCGAACCTCCGACGACGCGGCGGCTCCTTGAGCTGTCCGGAGCTGTTCCTACCTCGCTGCTGGCCAGGCTGCCGGTGAGCGAGATGCACGACCCCGGCGTGCCGGTGGGCCGGCCACTCTCAAAGTTCCTGCAACAGCTGGCGGAGACGCCGCCATGCCTGCGCCACAAGTGGCGCCGAGGCGTGCTGCTCCTGACCTACCCGAGTTGGTTTCGGCAAGCGGAGGAGCGGTTCAGCCCGCCATGGACCTCCGTCAAGAGGCTACGCGAAGCCAGTCGCAGCCTGCCGAGCCCGCTACCGGTGGCCGAGTTTTGCGCCGCCGCAGCGGCGATGGGCCCAGATCACCTCATGGTGCTGGCACGGGTGTTTCCCGTAATGTCGGCGGTCTCAAGGTGGAGGGGCGTGTTCGCCGGCCTGGCCCGGCTCACAGATCGGCTTGCCGTGCTGACCGGTGATGGACGCGGCGCCCGCTACGAGGCGCCCTCCGAGGTTATCGCCGACGGACGCCGCGCCCTTCCGGAAGGCATGGCCGGCCTGCGGCGCGTCGTCGTCAGCATCCTGGCAAGGGACAGGCAGGACGGACGCGCCGTGGTGCGCGACATGGCCATCCGAGTGCTTGCACCGAACGGCTCGACGCTCATCGAAGAGGAGTTCTACTACTGAAGCTCAACGTGGCGGCGGTGGTTGTAGCCTGCGGCCGTGGCCCCATAGAGCGCACGCCGATCAAACCGCTGCAGCCCTTTCGCCAGGTCCATGGGCCCAAGGTGTGCCGACCGGCCGGCGAACTCCTGCCACCCGTGCCATTGACGCAGCCTTGTGTTTATACTATGTTGGAGGTGCTGTTACCACATCATCCGGAGGTGCGCTGTTGCCCGCCACGTCTTGCCCACTGCCCCCCGCCGTCCTCGCCCTGCTTGCCGTTGCCGACGAGATGGGCGCCACGCGCTCTGTCGCCCTTGCCGACCACCTCGGCATCTCCGTCCACACGGTCCGCTCGCGACAGGTCGGTCGGCAGCGCTCAGCGTCCACAATTGCTCTACCTGGCGCGTGACCGCCGTACGACCCGGGCGATGGTATGTCTTGTCCGGTGGGATGCGGTAGCCTACCGGACGCCCACGCGCTCGGGGCGCCTCGATCGGCAAAGGAGGCCATTGGCGATGATGAGACCAGCCGCGACTCACACGCACAACCACGCCTACCATGTCGTGCAGTAGAGCCTGCCTGGCCGGGCTGCGGTCCCTCCTTGTTGCTGCCGCGCTCTCGGCCGGCGCCCATGGGTGCGGCGCGCAGGGCTGGGTGGCCGATCTTCGTGCCGATGACCCGGCTCTTACGCGTCACGTCACGGCCCGAATGGGCCGAACCTCCATCGGTGAGCTGCTCGACCACCTCAGGCAGCAGACGGCCATCGACCTTGCCTGTACCGATCAGGACCGCTCAGGTCTGGCGGGTCATGGATGCCCTTCGGTCGCTGGTCAGCTACCGCGGCGCCATGTGGGCCTGGGAGCAGACGCCGACCAGTTCGGGCTTCCGTTACCGCCTGCGTCGGCCCAAACCGGCCCAGGACCTGGCGGGCTCCGTGCGCGACTGGGCCCAGGCGCAGTTCGAGCAGTCGCTCGACGTGCTGATCGCCGCGGCTCAGGCATCGCCGGAGGCGAGGAAGGCCGGCGCCGCGACCCTCAACGCGGCCCTCTGGCGCGACCCGAACGATAACGCGGACAGGCTCCTGGGCGACGAGCGTTGTTGGGACGGCTTCCGGTGTGTTGCCGACGCGCTGCCCGCCGATGAGCGAGGCGCCGCGCTGCGCAAAGGTGTCAACAAACGCATCCCTGTGGGTGACTTGCCGCCAGCGACGCAGGAGTTCGTCATGCGTGAGTGGCGGACGGCCGATGCCCATCGGCGCATCGGGCCCAACGGGCCGATCGAGAAGGTTCCGCCGCCGACCTTCATCACAGTGCGCACTAACGACGGGACGACAGGCGACCCTACTCCGGCCCTGCTGCTGGGTCTGGAGGGATTGGGGGAGTACGCCTGGGCGGGCGGAACGCCGCTCGATCGGGCCTCCTGCCGCCACCTCGGCTCGTCGTGGAGGCACGAGGGCGATGCAGCGGGCTCGGCGATGCTCGACCGGACGTGCCGCCGCACCGACGCCGAGCTGCCCACATGCGAGCCCGCCGCGGCCTATCGAGCGCTCCAGATGGCCGAGTGGGCAGAGGTGAACCTGATGCTGCGTCTGCCGGAGTCCGGCTGCTCCATCAACGAGTCGGCCGACGGTCGCACCGTCGGCGCGTACCTTGCCACGCTCCGGTCCAGCCTGTCGTCGCTGCAGTGGAAGGTCCGCGAGGATGTCCTGCTGGTCACCGACCATCGGTGGCTATGGTTCGACGGCACGGAGCTGCCGTACCGTGTGATCCGGGCGCTTCAGGCCACCGCAGTCGGCAGCTCGGAGGCCGTCGACCTCGGGCTGGTCTTCCCGGTCATCGCCGCACTCACGGGCGATCAGTTCCGTGCGCTCGATCATCGGTTCCCGATGGCGCGCTGGCTGCACGGCCTGCTACCGGTCGCGGACGCGGTGGGAACCACGCCGGCGGCACTCCGCGAGCTGCAGTCGACCGCAGGCGCGCGGATTGCGACCCACGTCGCCTCCAAGCTGACGGGCGCTGATGCGTCCGCCGCACGTGGCGCCGTGGCATCGGCGCGTGTGACGATCGGCCTTGACACCCGCGGACCTCAGGTGCGGACCGCGCGCTGCGAGGTCAAGGTCGGCGCTGCTCCGTGGGCCCTGCTGGCCCAGTTCCGGTACCCCATGAAGGCCGCCCCGCCGACGAGCAGGGAACCGCGGCGGCAACCGGACACGACTCCGCCATAGCCGGCCGAGGTGCGGCGGGCAGCCTACGGGGGGTCCTTCGGCCAACGGCGGCCTCAGGATGACGGCCCGGAGGGCAGGCCGCGGGTAGTGCCCCAGCCGTCATCCTGACGCGAAGCGGAAGGACCCCCCGGCGTGAGCCGCTGCACCTGCGGGCTCGTGCTGTCCCGCTGTTCAGGGCGACGTCGAGGGCACGTCGCCGCGCGGGCCGGTAGTGCGCCGCGCTGGCGCTGCTCGGCTCGGACAGGCCTAACCCTTGATCCCCCCAGGCCTCCATGATGACTCCTGTGAGCTTCGGTTGGGTCTCACGCTCGAGGATGGCCCGCAGGCGCGGCGCAACGGCCTTGCCGTGCTTCCGGGTAGGCTGGAGGCTGAGGAGTTCCAGGTCGCTCTGCTGCTTCATCGGGCACTTGCGCTGGACATCGGCGACCAGGCCCTCGGCGTCCTCCCTGTCCAGTCGGCTCCACTCGGCTGGATGGTCGAGCAGGCGGTCCATCTCATGCGGGCCCGTCGTCTTACCATGCATTTGCCGTCCTCCATTTGCCGTTCAGATGGGCAGCAGGGGCAAACGAAAAGCCACCCTGCGCATCAGCGCCGGTGGCCGCATGGAGACGAAATGGGACTTGCCGTGAGACCATGTTTCGGAAGGTCGCCCTGCCGCACATCGAGGAGTCGCCTCCTCTAGGCGCCGATGCCGTCTCCAGGCCGGTTGCCAGGCGCAACAGAGACGTTGCGCCCTTCCTGATGTCGTATACACTATTCCATAGACGCTACGCGGCCCGCAATGATCGAAGGCCGCCGACCCGGCGCAATGGATGGAGGATAGGCCGATGAGACTGACACTGACGCGAGCCGCAATGGTGAGCCTGGTCGCACTCCTGTCGGCTGCCGCCCTGGCGCAAGGAGCCAAACCCATGAGCGTTGCAGGCCTGAACGACGATCCCAAGCCCGGCCCGGCCGGGAAGCTGCCCTATGAGATGGCGGCGCGAACCGAGCCGCACAAGCCGATCTTCGACCTGCAGGACCTGAGCGGCTGGCGGGTTGAGGCCACGGGCGTCGACGTCCAGCTCTACCGGACCCGCGAGCAGCGGCTGTGGCTGCAGTATGCCGCCAAGGTGGTCTATCGGACCGCGCCGGGGGCGCCTTCGCCGGGCTTCGTGCTGCGGCCCGACCAGCCCATCGAGCTGCCCGAGCCGTGGGACTGCCTGGAGTTCTGGGGCTGGGGCAACGGCAACGTCTCGGCCATCGTGGAGGGGGCCGACGGCGCCCGCGTCGAGGTCGGCATGGGCCGCACCGACGCCCAGTACTGGTTCCTGCACCACGCCAAGGTGCAGCGGCCCATCGCCCGCCCGGCGCGCCTCGTGGGCCTGCGGTACCACGACACGCGGGCCGACGGCGGCGCGACGATCTACGTGGGTCCGGGCTATGCCTTCAAGGAGCAGCTCCCTGCCCTCTCCTTCGCCGCATGGCCCAAGAAGCTCCCGTTCCCCACGCGGCCCGCGACGATCCTGCCCCTCCAGAAGGCGGCCGGCTTCACGAACACGGCGGTGCGCAAGGGCGGCCTCCTCACCTTCACCTACCGCGGCCCGGACTGCACGATGGCCTACGAGTACCGTCCCACCGACGGCGGCCTGGGCGACATCCATCTGCTGCACGAGGGCAGGACCACGCGGCCCATGGCGGGCGGCGGCGTCAGCCTCGTGATCCCCGGCGGCGAGGCGGGCCCGACCAACGCCAACGTGCGCCGCGAGCTGGTCAGCGCCAGGCTGGTAGACGGCGTGGCGACGGTGCGGTGGCGGCTCACCTCCGGCGCGGTGACCGCCAACCTGATGCTGAAGCTCCGCATGCGCGCGAAGTCGCTCATCATCGACATGGAGGCGCCCGAGCCGGTGGTGGGACGCGTCTCGCTGGGCGCGGCCGAGGGGCTTGCCGCGCCGAGGCTGTTCCCGGTGCCGTACCTCACCTACGGCGGCAACGACCCGCGCGTCCTGCTCGACAGCGGGCTCTTCCACTTCAGCCAGTTCGACTGGTACCGGTCCGACGCCTCCGTGCTGTACGGCGCGGCGTCTGCGGAGGGCGGGCGCGCGGCGTTCAACGGCGGGGCCGAGTACATCGCGAAGACCGACGGCAAACGCAACCCGCTACGGGAGCGGCTCTTCCTCAACATCTCGCCGGATGTGCAGGAGGTGCTGCCCGGCATCCCCAACCCGCCGTCCGTCATGAAGGCCAAGATGGCCGACCGCCTCTGGCGCGTGAAGCATGGCGAGGACTACGCCGTGGAGGTGGCCGAGGCCAGGCGCTTCGCGGCCTACGGCATGGACAAGGTGGCCTGCCGCTACCATGAGGAGCAGTGGCGAGACGGCGACGAGAGCTTCACCTTCCGCGAGCATGCCGCGCCGGGCCGAGGCGGCGACGCCGCGCTGGCCGACGAGGTGGCGGCCATCAAGGCCTGCGGATGGCTGGTGGGGCTATACACCAACTTCACCGACTTCGCCACCGTCAACGCCAACTGGAGCCCCGACCGCGTGAGCCGCAATCCCGACGGCAACTACTACAGCTCCTGGTGGCGCTGCTACGCCCCGAAGCCTATGTACGCCGTGGAGGCCGTCCGCAAGTACGCGCCCATCATCGCCAAGCGCTTCGGCGCCAACCACAGCTACTGCGACGTCCACACGGCCGTCTCGCCCTTCTCGCGGGTCGACTACGACGCCCGCGTGCCGGGAGCGGGCATGTTCCGGCGCACCTTCGAGTGCTTCGGCCGGGTGCTGTATGAGCAGAAGTTCGCCTACATGGGCCCCGTCTACTCCGAGGGCAACAACCACTGGTGGTACGCCGGGCTCGTCGACGGCAACTACGGCCAGTTGGGCAGCACCGCTTCGTGGAGCGACCCGCTCTTCGTCGACTTCGACCTGCTCCACATGCACCCGCTCTCCATGGATGCGGGCATGGGCGAGATCGGCATGTTCTACCGCGGCCCGCTGCCCGACCTGGCCCTGGAGCGCTTCCGGGCCGTGACGCTGGCCTACGGGCACATCGGCTATCTGGATTACCAGACCTTCAGCTCCACCTGGAAGGAGCTGATCAAGACCTACTACCTGCAGCAGCCGCTCCAGCGCCACTACGTGATGGAACCGGTGCAGAGCATCCGGTACGCCGACGCTTCGGGCCGCCTGATGGAGACCTCCGAGGCGCTCATCAGCAACGCCTACCGGACCGGACGGCTGGAGGTGGTCTACAAGACCGGCTTCCGCGTCGTCGTCAACGGCTCCTCCACGCCCTGGGAGGTCGACGGCCCCGGAGGCAAGGTCACCCTTCCCGAGTGGGGCTACCTGGCAAGCACCCGGGACGGCGCCACCGTATCGGCGTCGGCTATGGCGCCGGGAGCGGGCCGGATCGAGTACTGCGTGGCGCCGGGCAGCCTCTTCCTCGACAGCCGCGGCGGCGGCCTCGTCACCGTGGGGCCCATCGGCGTCGACGGCGCGGCAGCGGTGAAGCGCGTGGGCAAGGAGTGGTGGATCATCCCGGCGCTTGAGGCCAGGGAGGTCCGGTTGGACACCCGGGTCCTGGACATTCCTGCCGGCGCGAAGGTGCAGGCGGTGGACGAGTCCGGCAAGCCCGCCGGCGCGGCCGATGCCTCGGTTTCGGGCGGCATCCTGACGCTCCGACTCGGCGCCCGTCCGGCGTTCCGCTATACGGTGGCGGTTCGGTAGGGCCCCGGGTACGGCTGCGGCGGGGGGTAGCCCCAGCCGTCATCCTGACGCGAAGCGGAAGGATCCCCCGGCGTGAGCCGCCGCACCTGCGGGGCCACCCCGCCCCGCCGTTCCTGGCGACGCCAACGGAAGCGCCGTGCAACGCGGATGCGCGGCGGGCTACTTACGGGGGGTCCTT
>CAJBBX010000099.1 GCA_903951425.1 uncultured Chthonomonas sp. | reverse complement strand
CGGTTCCTCCAGTGGTACAACGTCGAACACCACCACTCCGGCTTGGCCTGCCTGACCCCGCAGGTCGTCCACTTCGGACAGGCCGATCATGCCATCCATGCTCGCAACCAGACGCTACGCGCGGCGTACCAGGCGCACCCAGAGCGCTTCGTGCGCCGCCCGCCAGTTGCGGCCACACTACCCGGTGCCGTATGGATCAACCCGCCGGCACCCGAGCCGCGCACTCACGAAGCGTCACGTGACGCTTCGCCCGAACCGAACCAACCGACGCGCGACTAGAGCCTAATCCGACAGCGAACGTGTCTCATTCCTATTGACATCTTCCGCAACTGCCAAAGGCCCAGAGCAATGCATAGCCTAGTCGGTACCGCTCTTCGCCAGGTGCGGTGTGATCGACGGCGCGAGTGAGCCTCGCTCGTGCACTTCGGCCATCAGACCTCAGAACGTCGATCAGAAACCACTCGCTCGGAGGCGCAGTGCCGCATGTGCGGATGTGGTAGATGATGGCTGGCACGGCGCGCGAGCCTAGAGCAACAAGCCGGGTCTCCGACAGGGGCGCGCCTGGTTCGTACCGAGTCTCCATGTGATCCAACACGGCTAGGGGAACCAACACCCACGGCTCAGCGCACCACCAGATCGCCACCGCCACTAGCACAGCCAGTGCCGCCCGCATGGTACGCTTGGTTGTCAGCACTCTAGTCACCTGCATGACGGCGCGGCCTCGCTCCGAACGGAATGCTAATCCTGACGGCGCCAAACACCATCATCGCGTGCTCGGCATGCCTCCATACGTTGACCAAGTGGTCAAGCCCCGGATGTGGCTCGCCCAGGACCGTGATCCTGCAGCTGTGACCGGCAACCACTGCGAACCCGGTGCCGCGTCGAAACCGGCATGGCCGACTGCGGTGGCACCTCCGGACATGGGCACACCTGGTAGTGCGTCGAATACAGACGAACTGATCGCCGCCCAATGGGTCGTTGGCCACGCTGCGGCAGTGGCTCAACGGATCGGCAGTCGCGATGCGGCTATTTATCTCATCGTACAGCATATTCGAAACGCGTCCGTGTGCATCCACTGTGGCTGCAGTGTTACCGGCCAGGTCGTGCTGAGTGGTAGTTTAGTTGGCCCACCGCCTACGCAATGTAGTACCGCCGCAGGTCCTCAGGCGACTGCACAACCTTGACGACATCCTTGACGCGCTGCAGGACCTCGACGCTTGTGATGGTGCGGATCGCGTCCATTTGGCTCAAGGCGGGCGCGCCAAGCCGAAGCTCGAGCCCGAGCTCGATGGCCTGAATGAGGCCCTCCTTCTTCCCCAGAACGACGCCCTCCTGCCGTCCAAGCGCCACGCCCTCCTGACGTCCCAGCGCCACGCCTTCCTGCCGACCGAGCGCGACGCCTTCCTGGCGGCCGCGCTCCATCGCCCTCTCTTCGAATCTTGTCACGTACTGCATCGCCGATACACCCTCTTCCTCTCGCACCTCGGTCCAGAAGCGTTCGTCCAGCTCATCGGGGAGCTCCAGGACCCAATCCATGAACGCCATGAGCGCCGATGCCTTGTCTTGTGATACCCCCATCCGGCGCATGGCGACCTCGGCGCCAAACCCGACCCTGTTCAGTACCCGGCCGGGCCTCAGTTGCGCTAGAGGAGCCATCTTGCGAGCTGCCTCAGCAGCAACACGACCAGGCCGCCCAAGAACAGCACCAGGAACGCGCAAGAGGCTGCGCCAGTCTGTCTCGTCCAGCCCACGTTCCGCCGATCACAGTACAAGTCGAGGGCGAGTGACACCGCAAACAGCGCGCCGTAGACCCACACTAGTGAAGCAAGCGTCATGGTGGCGCCACCTCCCCGGAGAGATGCAGGCATAGGGGTCCAGGTAGTTCGCTGATCCGCTTCCAGCGCAAGCCGCCGCGCAGTTCCGCCGGAGTGATCGGGCGCCACGCCGGATCGAACGCATGGTGGTCTCGACCGTTCCTCCATAGACTCTGTCATTCGCCACCGAGCCGCAGCTTGTCGTCATCGTAGCCCAGGAATCGTCATGCAGGCATGCTACGATATTCCGAGGAGAGCCCATATGCCCGATCTGCAGGAGTTCATCTTCGTGATCCGGCTCACGCGCGTCGGGATGCTGACGGAGGGGCCGACCGAGCGCGAGGCCGGCATCATCGGCGAGCACTTCGGCTACCTCAAGGGACTGACGGAGCAGGGCGTCATGGCGTTCGTCTGGCGCACGCTGAACCCCGACGCGGAGACCTTCGGGATCGCCGTGTTCCGGGCCGCATCCGAGGACGAGGCGCGGGGCATCATGCTGAACGACCCGGCGGTGCGCCACGGCGTGATGTCGGCTACGCTCTACCCGTTCAAGATCGTGCTGCAGGGCACGTGATGGCGGCGGCGCAGGTTGGGCGGGGCCGGGCATGGCTGCTCGCCGCGACGCTTCTTTGCGTAGCGCCCGGCGCCCTCGCGGCTGGCCCGCGCGAGTTCCGCATCGGGGTCTATGTGAACGGCGACACGCATCCGCAGAACCTGCCGGGCTCGCGGATGATGGCCGACATGGCGGCGCACGGCGTCAGCCGCGCCGTGCTGCTGACCAAGCAGTACATGCAGCTCGCGCCGCAGGGCCTCCACTCGCTGGCGAAGCAGTGGGGCATCCAGCTCTTCATCGGCAACATCCGCGCCGGAGCGGCGGCCGACGAAGGCAACATGCGCATGCTGATCGACCTCGTCAACAGCAGGCCCGACGCCGACGCCGTGGCCGGCTGGTACGCCGATGACGAGGTGGAGGGCGCACACGACCCGACGGCCGAGCCGGACTACGAGGCGCGGACCCGCCGGTTTGTGCCCATGATTCGGCGCATGGACCCAAGGCGCCGGGTGATCGTGAACCATGACGCGCGCACGGAGAAGTGGGGCGGCAGGTTCGTTCGCGCCGGCGAGGACGAGTCCTGGTGCTCGGTCTTCTGGGCCAACCACTTCGCCGAGGCGCGCCTGCGGAAGGCCATGGCGGCGCATCGAGAGGCCTACGGGGCCTCGGCCAAGCCGCTCACGTTCGTCTACGGCGCCCAGTCCACGAACAAGTTCGGAGCTGAGTCCGAACTGCCCACGGCCGGCCTGCAGGGAGCCACGCTTGCCGACCTGAAGGCCATCAGCACCCGGTCGGACATCACGGACTACATCATGACCGCCTACCGGCTGGGCGCGTCGGGGGCCTCCTTCTTCGTCTACGACGGCTACTACGACTGGACCTACTACACGCTGGTAGACGAGCGCGGCCGATCGGTGGAGGGCAAGATGGAGGGCATCCGGGACGCGGCCGAGCGCATCGCCGCCGACCAGGGCCGTCCCACGCTGGACCTGCGGGTGGCCTCGAGCAGTCCCGCGCTGGACATCGCGGTGGCCACGCGGCCCGGCGCCGCGCCGGTCCGCCGGACGAGCGTGCAGGTCAGCCACGACGGGGGCTACAGCTGGTCCAGCGTGGCCGGCTTCGGCGCCGAGGGCGGCAAGGTGCGCCTGCCGATCGCCCACCACCCCATCCAGCGGGGCTACTGGGCTATGGTCCGCGCGCGCTGCTTCGACGGCAAGCGCACCTCGCTCTGGTCGGTCTGGAACGTCTACCCCGCCAGCGCTCCGCGGTCATCGGAGTAGGCAGCGAGCCGCACCGAAGGACGGAGATCCGCCATGCCCAGCTCGAACTCTATGCGCTGGCTGACAGCCCCGGCCATGGCGCTCCTTGCAGCGGCCGCTGTCGGCGCCCTGGCAGGCCGGCAGACGCCGGCGCAACCGGAGTCGCCCAGGGCGCGCCACACCGTGAACTACGGCCGCCCGTTCGAGCCGCCCACGCGCCCGGCCCTCATCCCGCTGCCACCTGGCGCTGTGGAGCCCCGCGGCTGGCTTCGCGATTGGTGCCTGACCGCGCGCGACGGCTACACGGGCCACATGGAGGAGTTCAGCGACGAGTTTCGGAAGTCGTGGGCGGCCGACTACAAGATGACCGGCGACAAGCTGGCCTACTGGTGGCAGGGCGCCTGGCCCTACGAAGGCGGCGGCTACTGGTTCGACGGCATGCTTCGGCTGGGGTACGCGCTCCACGACGAGGCGCTGATCGCCAAGGCCCGGGCGCGGCTGGATGTGGTGGCGGACCACCTGAACCCGAACAGCATCCTCTTCATGTGGTGGCTGGACAGGAACAGGCCGGAGGACATGCGCGCCTCGGCAAGGCAGGACGGCGGCGAGGCCCAGGAGTGGCCCTGCTGGACCAACGGCTTCATGGGCCGATCGCTGACCGGCTACTACGCTGCAACCGGTGACAAGCGCATCCTGCGCGCCCTGGAGATGGCCTACGGCGGCGACCGGAGCATGGTGCGCCGCGGCTTCGCGTTGACCAACCCGTGGCCCGCCTTTGAGACTTACACCTGGACCGGCAACCCGGAGATCAAAGCGGCGCTGTCCGAGTTCTACGCCGCGAACCCCATCGATGCGACACCACCGGCCAAGCCCGTGCGCCTCTACGATTCCTGGTACAACCGGATGCCCGATCCCCGCCTGCCCTTCTACGCCCAGCCGGACCACGGGGTGCACTTCAACGAGAGCGTGATCCCGTGGGCGCTCGGCGCGCTCTGGACCGGCAACCGCGACTACCTGACCGCCGCCCAGCGGTGGTACGACCTCATCGAGCAGGGCGACGACGGCATGCAGCCGCACGGCCTGCCGGTGAGCGACGAGAACTCAGGCCCAACGGGTTCGTTCCGCGGCTCCGAGACCTGCAATGTGCCGTCCTATATGTGGAGCCAGATCACGCTGCTTCGCGTGGGCGGCGAGGCGAGGTCTGCCGATAGGGTGGAGCGGGCCTTCTTCAACGCTGGCCCTGCCGCCGTCTCCCGCGACTTCCGGTCCCACGTCTACTCCCAGGCGCCCAACCGCATCAGCGCCAAGCTGCCCGATGGCGGCGGCCTCCAGTACCGGGCCACCCACTGGCCGCTCTGCTGCACAGCCAGCGTGAACCGAATGCTCCCCTACTATGTGGGCCACATGTGGATGGCCACCTACGACAACGGGCTGGCAGCCGCGCACTATGGTCCCTGCAAGGTGACGGCGGTTGCCGGCGATAGGGTCGCCGTTGACCTGGTATGCCGCACCGATTACCCGTTCAACGACGTGATCGATGTGGACGTGTCGCCGTCCCGCCCGGCATCGTTCCCGCTTAGCTTTCGCGTGCCCGGTTGGTGCTCCCGTCCCGAATTCAGACTGAATGGGTCCCGGCACACCGCGAAGGCCGGCGCCAACGGCTTCGTGCGCATCGAACGACGCTGGAAGCCGGGCGACCGGATCCGTCTACGCTTCCCCACGCAGCCGGCCGTCCGGCTAGGGCATGACAACAACGCGGCAGACACGCCCTATGCCACCGTCTCCTACGGCCCCCTTCTCTTCGCGCTACCCATACAGGACACCGCCGACTGCAACACGCCTGACCCGGCCGCCCGGTGGCAGGTCGCGCTGGACGCCACACAGCGGACCGGCATCACGGTCGTCCGCAGGCCCATGCCCGCCCGATGGGACTGGCCGCTCGCGTCACCGCTTATGCTGCGCGTTCGCGTGCGCGGGTTTGACTGGCAACCGGTGACCCGCATCGCCCGGTCGGCAGGGCCCGCGCCTGCCGCCGAGGCGTCGCCGTTCCAGCCCAAGACCGTCACCACCATGCTTCCCGCCGCCCCGGTGTCGACGGGCTCGCCCCCCGAGACGGTGACGCTCGTGCCGTACGGCTGCACCAAGTTCCGCATCTCCATGTTCCCGGTTACGGAGAAGGCCCGCCGCACCCTCAGGCCTCCGCCTCGGCGCCGTTAACTGCTCCAGCCCCCGCCCGCCCGCCGGCTACCGCACCAGGTCGCAGGCGTCGGCGGGAGGTCGCTATGGGTCAGGGCCATCCGAACGCTTTGCTCGGACCCGTCGCCCGCACGCCTTGCGCCGGTGCGACCGACTTCTCCAGAAGCCACAGGCGCTGGGGTCCACTGACGCTGCAGAGCACGATCCGGGTTCCATCGGCGGAGAGCGAGACCTGCGGCGCCGGCACGCAGCAGCAACCGGGCGGGTGCAGCTTGGTCTGGAGCAGGCGGACGGACCGGCTGTTCCGCATGTCCACCAGCCATACGGTGTACGGCAGGGGCCGCTGCTGGGCGCCGGGCTCCTCACCGTACATGCCGAGCACCACAACAGGGGCGCCGGCCGCGACGGCTGTACAGTAGTCATAGCCCCTCAAGGCCGATCCCACAGGCCGCCGCCTGCCGTTCGGTAAGACGTGCTCGAACCTCGCCCACAAAGGCGTCTTGTACTCGGTCACGGCCTCGAGCGAGCCATGCCCCGGCACCCTGGCATCGTCGTCCATCTGGCGCAGTCGGCTCACCTTGCCTGTTTGCGCGTCGATGTCCACCAGCCGATGCTCGGGACTTCCGGTGGACATGCCAAGCCGAAGCCTGATGGTCACGCGGCCCGGAGACCTCCAGCTCGCGAGGTCAGCCTCATCCAACGTGATCTTCCTGCGGGCCCACTCAGCCGCCAGCCAAGGGCTCCACCGGAGCACGACGGGCCGCGTCCCGGCGCCGGTGACCGGCAGCAGGCAGAGCGCGTTGTCGCCGCCCCGGATGAACGCGACACGGTCGCCGGATGGGGAAAACGCAGGGCTTCCGGTCGCGTGCTGGTGCAGGCGGCTCGATGCCCCGGTCACTACGTTCCAGGTTCGCAACACGCCCGGCTCGCTGAGGACGCCGTCGCGGAGGGCGACCGTCCGGCTGTCCGGGCCCCATGCAGCTTCCAGCGCCTTCGGACCGCGAATCCAGCGCCGGTCGGCGAGCCGCATCACCCAGGCGCGGACACTGGTGTGCTCCGCGCCTCCATACGCGAGTAGCCATCGACCGTCCGGGCTGAGCGCAGCGCGCTCAACGTAACCCCTGGGGCTGGAGAGCCGGACCGCGCGCCAGGGGCCGGTCCCGGCCATCGACGGCGTCGAGCCGCCCAACGCAGCAATAAGTACCAGAGACGCAAGCCGCATGGGACCAGTCCTCCCTGTGCCGATTATAGGGCCCGCCCGCCGAGGCGTCGACCAGCCACGGCGGCTTCGCCATCCGAAGCCTTGGGTGACGCCGCGCCCCGGCTCCTGCCCCCCTCCCGGCCCGGCCGTCGCCTACCTCACCAGGTCGCAGGCGTCGGCGGGCATCCAGTGGGCGTCCCGGCCCTCCCACTTCACGTTGCAGCCGATGGGGTTCGTGATCGGGGTGGCTACGGGGCGGCCCGCCAGCAGGTCCTCCAGCGCGGCCTCCAGGTCGTTCACCGTGGCCTTCTCGGCCTCGCGGGGGTTGTCCAGCGCGCGGCCGGTGTAGGCGAGCTTGCGCTCCTGATCGAAGACGTAGAAATGAGGGGTGCGCAGGGCGCCGTAGGCCAGGGCGGTGCGCTGGCTCTCGTCGCGCAGGTAGACCCACGGGAAGCGCTGCTCCTCCATGCGCTCGATCATCTTGAGGAAGGAATCGCCGGCGTAGGTGAGCGCCGTGTTGGCGTTGACGCCAACGAAGCGGACGCCCCGGTCGGCGAACTTCAGGGCGGTGGCGCGGGTCGCCTCGTCGGAGCCCAGCACGTAGGGGCAGTGGTTGCAGGTGAAGAAGAGGACGAGGACGGGCGCGTCGGCGAAGTCGGCCAGCGTGTAGCAGCGGCCGTCCGTGGCCGGCAGGGCGAAGTCGGGCGCCTGGGCGCCGAGGGGCAGTGTGAAGCTCATGCGGTTTCCTCCCGTGCCCAGGTCCCTGGGCGCGTCTTACCTTACAGGATACCGGTCCCGGAGCGGCCGGGCCGGCGGCGGTTGCGGGTAGGCTCTTTCGGGCAGCCTGAGTGCTGCACAGCTAGATACGGAGTTTCGCCATCGTGAAATGCACCATCGTCGCCGCCCTCCTGGCGCTGCTCGTCCCCTCTGTCGCCCTGGCCGGCGGAACCACCCGCCGCGAGGTCCGCGCCGTCAAGCTCTCCGCAGCGCCCGTCATCGACGGCAAGCTCGGCGACCCGGCCTGGAAGGAGGCCGCCGAATGCACGGGCTTCCTGGACGAGATGTGGGACACGCCCGTCGCCGAGCAGACCATCGTCCGCGTGGGGTACGACGACAAGTGCATCTACGTCTCGTTCCACTGCCTCGACAGCCAGCCCAAGGCCATCGTCGCCCGCGAGACTAAGCGGGGCGCCGACTTCTTCCAGGAGGACCGCGTCCGCCTGCGCCTCAACCCCTTCAACAGCAAGCGCGAGGAAGACGAGAGCGAGCTCCACCTGAACCCGCTGGGCACGCAGATGTCGGAGCTGGCCGGCGGCAGGGCCAACAAGCAGGAGTGGGAGGGAGACTGGAAGGCGGCGGCGGCCATCGTGGAGGACGGCTGGGTGGCCGAGATGGCCGTGCCCTGGAGCGTCTTCGTGCGGCCGGCCGGAACCGGCAAGCCGACGACCATAGGCATCAACTTCGACCGCTACCAGGCCCGCACCCGGGTGAAGTCCTACTGGAGCAACCTGGGTCAGCAGGAGCGGCGCGAGCTGGGCGGGCAGTGGCTCGACGTCGTCATGCCGCAGGCCGCCAAGGCCGACAAGCTGTCGATGCTGGGCTACCTCTTCGGCGGGGCCGACGGCGGCGACGTGACCGGGCGGGCAGGGATAGACGCCCGCTACCAGTTCACGCCCCTGCTGACGGGCCTGGCCACGCTGAACCCGGACTTCTCCAACGTGGAGGGCGCCGTTACCAGCGTCGACTTCTCCTATGCCGAGCGCCTGCCCGAGGAGCGGCGGCCCTTCTTCAACGAGGGAGCCGAGTACTTCAACTCGCCTCTCCACAGTGTCCGGCCCTTTGCCAGCGTCCGGCTGGGCGACCTGGACCTGGGCGGCAAGTTCTACGGCCGCGTGCGGCAGGGCACCGACCTGGGGCTGCTCGCCGGCCGCGACGCCTACGGCCGCACCGACGCCGTTGTGAACCTGGCGCACCAGTTCTCGCCCTACGACAGTGTCGTCTTCCAGGGCGTCAGCCGCACGGGGCAGGGCATCAGCAACCAGGTGGGCGTGGCCAAGGCCAAGCTCCGGCGCGGCGATTGGAACCTGAACGCGGCCTTCGGCAAGTCGGCGGACCATACCGGCCCAGGCGAGACCACGGACATCTCGGCCTGGTGGAGCGCCAAGGCCTGGTACGTCAGCGCCAACTACGAGCAGGTGAGCCGCAACCTGCGCGCCCGCGACGGCTACGTCATGTTCCTCGACCAGAAGGGCGTGACGGGCGAGGGCGGCTACTACTCCAACTGGCGCACCGGCCCCTTCCGGTCCGGTAGCTGGTGGTGGAACGCCAGCAAGTACAGCCACCTGGATGGGCGCCCCTTCCGCGACGGCATCGGCACCGGTATCTCGTTTGACACAGCGAACCAGTGGAACCTGGACCTGAACCTGAACACCGGCACCTTCGAGGGCAACCGCGACCGCGTGGTGCGGCTGGGAGCCCGCTACCCGTCGCAGGACAAGTTCCGCTGGGGCGGCATTTCGGTGGCGACGGGCCAGCGGCGCGGCGCCAACTACAGCGCGTTGAGCCCGGCCCTCTCCTGGCGCTTCTTCAACCGCCTCTCCCTGGGCGCCTCGGCCGAGGTGATCAGCGCCGGCGGGGCCTACCGGCAGGACATCGTCACTCTCTCATACGACGTGGCCCGCGACCAGGCCGTCGGCGGCCGCCTGGTGCGGCGCGACGGCAAGACCAACGGCTACCTGAGCTACCGGAAGTCGGGCTACGGCGGCACCGAGACCTTCGTCATCCTGGGCGATCCCAACGCCGAAACCTACGCCGACCGCCTGGTCGTAAAGGTGGTAATGCCGCTGAAGTAGGCGGCGGGGGAGGGGCGGACGAGGGCTTGGGGCGAGCGCACGGGACCTCCCTGAGTTTACGGCTCCACGTTACCGCTATGGTCTCCGCCGCGCAGGTTCACGGTGGCGAAGCGACCCCGACGCCGAGCGGCGGGGCGAGGCTTGCCGTCCAGGATCAACCTGGCGCCGGCAGTCGGCATGGGCAGGGCGAGCTCGGCTGTGACGCCTTCGGGCACGTTGACCTTGAACCGCAACCCGCCGGATAGGGTCCGCTCCCACGAGACCGCCACCGGGCCGTGGCGGGTGCAGACGACGCCCTCCGCCTGACGGAGGTCAGCCAGCCGGGGCTCGATGAGCACGCGCTTGCGGCTGATGGGCCCCACGCGGCGAACTCCGAGCACGCGCGTGGCCAGGTACGCCGCCGGGATGGGGCCGAAGTCGTGGCAGTAGTAGCTCTCGTCGCCGAACTGCTCGCCCAAGGTGCCGGGCATCGACCTGCCCACCATGGTGGCCCAACGCCGGCGCATGGTCTGCAACGCCTCCAGATCGGCCGCGTCGGTGTCCATTTCGTACATGGCATCGAAGGCGAAGAGGTATGAGACGGGGCTGATGAACTCGGGGTGGCACTCCATCAGGGTCCGGCGAACAGCAACCAGCCGGTCGGGCGGGACGAGCCCGCTGACGAGGGCCATGACGGCGGCCTGCGGCGTGGGCGGGAAGGCCGGGCTCGACTGGTCGATGGCGGCGTAGTAGCGGTCGAAGCTGGGGTCGGGCCACCGCGTGAGGAGCTTCTTCTCGCCCTCCTTCAGTCCGGCGAGGTAGGCGCCGGCCTTGGGGTCCCAGAGGTAGCGGTTGAACGCCGCCGCCAGGTCGCGCGCCGCACCGCCCCAGCGCGCCGCCTGTGAGCGTCTGCCGGTGGACGCGGCCAGGCCGGCGGCATCACGCAGCATGGCGTAGGCCATGGCGTTGAGCGTGGCGCCCTCGCACTCGTGGTAGGCGATGGGGTTGTCGAAGTGGAGGTAGAACTCCCGCGCTCGGACCAACCCCCGCTCGGTGCGCCGCGCCAGGAACCATGCCACCAGCCGCTCCAGCACGGGCCAGAGGCGATCCACCAGCGCTCGGTCGCCCGTGCCCTCGTAGACCCGGCGCAGGAGGCTGACCCAGCAGCAGGAGCTGTCCTCAATGAAGTTGTGGATGCCCCGCTCCATGTCGCGCGGGCCCAGGTTCCAGTCCGTGGGGTGCCAGGCGCGCAGGAGATGGTCGCTCTCCTGGCTCAGTGACATCCGCGAGAGCTGGTTGGCCAGCAGGCGCATGTCGCTGTACAGCGGCCGCCCGTCACCGTCATCGGCCGCGAAGGCGACCTCGGTCACCGGGTAGTCGATGTGGCCCGTCACCCACTCGCCGCCCTCGGAGCCGTCGATGTAGCCGTCCACGGCGTTCACCTCGGCGGTGCGGATGGCCATCTCCCAGAGGCGGTTCAGGAACTCGTCGTTACAGCGGAACGAGCCGGCACGCCGGAAGGGGTATCGGCGCTCCACGGCGCCCAGGCCATGCAGCGTGACGCGCCCCCGCAGCACCCGGAAGGTGACCAGCCGGCAGGTGGTCTCGTCGGTGGTGCGGAAGTGTCGGCGCCCCGGCCGGTCGGCGGCGACGTAGCGGCTACTGCCCATGTAGGCGGCGTCGCGCCCGGAGGCGCACTGCCGCGGGAGCAGCTCGACCGCGGCCTCGCCGTGGGGCTCGAAGGCGGCCTCCAGGGATGCCCGGCACATCCTGGCGAGGTCGAGTGTGACGGCTTCATCGGGGCCCAGCTCCAGCGGCATGGCGGCATCGATGGGCCGGTCGAGCGTCTCGGCGCCGCCCTTGTTGATGATAGCCACCAGGCGGCCGCCGGTGACGCGATCCTGCGTCAGTAGCGGGACCGCCCTGGGCTGAAAAGCGCCCCAGCGGTCGCCGGGCACGGCCACGGCGTGGGGCCAGGCCGCATCGTCGAAGCCGGGCGCGGTCCAGTCGCCCGCCTCGCGCCGCTCGTCCACGCGGTCGGCCAGGCCGCTGATCAGAACCTCCGGCGGACCGAAGCGCGTGGCTGCGCTGGTGCGCCATGTGGCGTCGGTCAGCAGTCGCTCGGTGCGGCCGCCGGCGCGCAACTCCAGCAGGCAGCCGAGGCCCGGCTGGTGGCGGATAAACCGGTAGTTGGAGAGGCGGGCGTAGACCAGCACAGCCAGCGTGTTCGGGCCGGGGTTCAGGTGCGCGGCGATGGGCAGCGTGTCAACCTCGGGGCGCTTGGGGTCGAACCGGCTGGGCCCGCCCGCCACCATGACGCCGTTGATCCAGAGCGTGTACCGGGCGTCGGCGAAGACGCGCAGCACCGCGCTGTCGGGCTTGCCCTGCAGGTGGATCGTCTTGCGGAACGCGACGGCCGTGGGCGTGGCGGTGTCGGCCGCGTCCCAGATCATAGCTTGCTGCAGGGCTGCGAACATGGCGCTACTCCTCATCTCCCGGCTTGCGACGCTCCAGGAAGCGCTGCCAGGCATCCATGCGGACCCAGAGCTGGGCGAAGACGCCGGGCCGCACCTTGTAGAAGCCGGTCATCAGGTGGTCCTTTAGCTTCTCGGTGAGGGCCTCGTCGTGGTCGCTGTGCGAGATCACTACCGGCGCATCGGGTTCGTCCGGCACGGCAGCATAGTAGCCCACGCTGGTGGCGCCGCGCAGGTACCAGGGCAAGGGCCAGTAGTAGTCATCGGTCCAGATCACCTTCACAACCATGGCGCGGCCCGCAGCGTTGGCGTCGGCGATCTTCAGCACGCGCCGCTGGAGGCGCAGGATGTCGGCATCCGTGTGGGCGTAGACGTAGGGCGAGCGCGGGTCGGCCGCCAGCGGGCCGGCGGCATGCATCGCCTGCGCCGTAAGGTTCGCGACGGCGGCGAGCAGCGCCAGCAGCGGGACCACGCGGGCCACGGCGGGCAGGCGGTCCCAGAGGGCGGCGAAGGCGGCTCCGGCGGGCACACACAGCAGGGCCACCAGCGAGATGACACACCACGGCGTCTTGTAGGGGATCACCGAGTAGGCCGCCATCATGAGGAGCGCCTGCACGCCCGTGAGCCGCACCAGGGAGGCCCGGTCCGTGGCCTGCCTCGTGGTCGGACGGGCGGCGAAGGCCCAGAGCAGCCCTAGGAGCGCCGTCCCGGCGATGGCTGCCTCGCTGAAAGCCGGGCCATCCGGCTTGCGGGTCCAGAAGAGGAGGCTCAGGTAGGTCCACCAGGGGTGGATGTGCTCCGTGGCGCCGCCCGCGCGCTGCAACCACGGGAGGTAGGTGCGGACGATGTCGACGGCCGCCTGCGGGTTGCGGAAGCCGCCGCTGAGTAGCGCCACGGCTGTGAGGAGCCCCACCAGCAGCGCGGCGAGCCAGAGCCGCCATGAAGCGGCGGGCCAGGGCGACGGGGGGCCATCGCGCCGAATGCGCCGGAGCCCGGCCTCCAGCGCAAGCGCGGCTCCGGCGGCCGCCATGGCCACTACGGCGGTCTCCTTGGAGGCCTGCATGAGCCCGGCACAGACCGCGGCGGCCATGAGCCAGCCCCTCCTGCACGTCTGCAGCCACCGCCAGCCGCAGCCCACGGCGGCCACGGTGAAGAGGGCCAGGAAGGTCTCCTGGATGTAGTACCGGCTATAGTAGACCATGGAGGGCGAGGCCGCCGCCAGCAGCGCCGCCGCCGACACGCCCGGACGTCCCAAGCCCGGCGCGAAGAGCAGATAGGCCAGGACCAGCAGGGCCCCGGCCAGCGCTACGGGCAAGCGGAAGTCGCGCTCCTGCGTGGCCGCGAAGTCGGCGCGGTGCGCGGCCAGGACCGACGGGAGCGTGGCGTAGTAGAGCGTGGGTCCGTGGAACTCGTTGGGGTCGTAGGTATAGCGGCCGGTGGTCCATAGCTCCGCGAACTTCACGGTATGGACCGACTCGTCGGCGTGCAGGGGCCGCGCACCCAGGTTCGGGAGCCGCAAGGCCAACGCCAACCCCAGCGCAAGGGCCGCTACCGCCGCCAGACCCGCCGCCACCAGGACTCTCCTTACCAAGCGCACTCCCCCCGTTTTTTCGGTGACACGCTCGGGAGTCTACCCATGCATCGCGCTGGAAGGGTATGTTAGGATTCGGTTGGCGTTCGGGACGCTGACGCCGCGACGCCCGCCAAGGAGAGCCGCATGAACCTGCCCGATGCCGTGGGCCACCTCGGGACCGCCCTCCCGCTCCTCTGCGCGACGCTGGCGCTGGCCTGTTGCGCCTGCGCCGAACCGGCTCCCGTCCTCCCGCTCTGGCAAGGCTCTGCGCCGGACGCCCGCGGCGCTGCGGAGGCCGACAGGCCGGAGATCACCGTCCACCTCGCCCCCAAGGCAAAGGCCACCGGCGCGGCCGTCATCGTCTGCCCCGGCGGCGGCTACCGCGCGCTGATGATGAGCTACGAGGGGCACGACATCGCCGCGTGGCTTAACGCGCACGGCGTGGCGGGGATCGTGCTGAAGTACCGCATCCAGCCCTACCCGGCGCCGGTATCGATCACCGACGGCCGACGCGCCGTGCGGCTGGTGCGCTCGCACGCGAAAGAGTGGGGGCTCGACCCCAAACGGATCGGCATGGTGGGCTTCTCGGCCGGCGGGCACCTGGCCTGCAACGTCGGGACCAGCTTCGACAAGGGTGACCCGAAGGCCGCAGACCCCGTCGAGCGCCTCAGCTGCCGACCGGACTTCATGGTTCTGGTCTACCCGGCCACCGACTACGCGGGCTTGCCGCCCACAGAGGGCCACGTGACCGCGCAGACGCCGCCCGCGTTCCTGACCCACTCGGCGCAGGACCAGACCGTACCCGTGGAGCAGAGCCGCCGTTTCTACGCCGCGTTGCAGCAGTACAAGGTGGCAGCCGAGTACCTGGAGCTACCCACGGGCGCCCACGGCCTGGGTTGCGGCAAGGGCGCCGAATGGGAGGCATGGCAGGAGGCCTGCATCATGTGGCTGGCCGGCCGGAAGGTAGCGAACGCGAGCAAGTAGACCGCTGGTACGCATTGGAGCGCTGATCGTGGAGCAGACCAACCCGACGTACGAGCCGCTGGTAATGGACCCGGAGATGCGGGCGCAGGTGCTTGGGATCGCGCAGATCCACGCCACCAGCCGCCGGCTGATCGCCGCGGTAGATGCCCTGCTGGACGGCAGGCCCTCCCACGCCTACGGCCCGCTGATCCACATCCTGTGCGGCCCCAAGGTGCGGCCCATGTGGGACCTTCGCTTGGCCGCCATGTGCCTGCCCTACGCCGTCGGTACGCAGGAGCAGGCCAAGGAGGCCGGCCGCACGCTGGTGGACGCTACGTGGCGACGCATGCGCCGGCCCACGGTAATTGTTCCTCCTGCCGTCTATGCCGCCACGTTGCTGGGCCTCTTCATCCGCTTCCTCTTCAAGATGGGCCGCGAGATGAAGATGACCGAACTCCCCTTCTACATCGCCATCGCGGCGTTCCCGGTGCTCTGGTACGTGATCGCCTGGCTGCTTCCCGTCAGCAGGCAGGAACTGAGGATGGCCTGCATGGGCGCGCTGGCCGACTTGGAGGCGCCCGAAGGGCTGGTCGTCGCCGTGCAGAACCTGGGTCGGAGTTCGTCGCGCCGGGCCCGGAAGGCGGCTCGCGCCCTGGTGCGCGCGGTGGGCGAGAGCGCTCTGCCGGAGGACTACGACCGGGTAGGTCCCCACGTCATGTCCCACGTCGCCAGTCGGGCCGCCGACAAGCGCGACTGGGACCTTGTGCAGGTGGTGCAGGCCCTGGGGCGGCACGAGTCCATCGCCGCCATGGAGCGCCTGCTGCGGCGGACGGAGCCCGGGCGACGACGGCAGAAGGCCCAGTCCGCCCTGGAGGCGGCCAAGGCGAGGGCCGAAGAGGCGGAGTCAGCGCAGGGGGAGCAGGTCTAGCATCAGCCCGCCGCGCAGCAACAGAATGGCGCGAGCGGCGCGGGTCGCGTCGAACTCCGCGACGCAGGGGAGCCTCGCCAGGGCGGCGCCGGCCAACTCCTCGCCCTCGGCTCCGGCCAGCGCGATGCGATCGCCCTTCCGAGCGCCGGCGGCGGTGACGCGCAGCCGGCCGCCGCTTCGGCTGACTGAGAGCATGCGGGGCAAACGCGCCAGGCAGGCCACGCCGTCGCGCGGGAGCGCCAGATGCACCGCGCCGCCGGGGCCGGGCCGCAACTCGCGCTGATCCAGCAGTTCCACCAGATGCCGGCCGGAGGCCATGGGCAGGCTCAGCGCGGGACCGGCGAAGGTATGGCCCGTGGCGTTGTAGACATGGAAGAGCGTCTTGGGCCCGGCGGAGAAGCGGTTGACGGCGACGCCTCGGCTGGGCGCCGGGATCAGCGCCCGGCAGTCGCGCGAGTTCAGCGCGTCCTCGTTGCGGCGCACGTAGAGCATCTGCCGCCGGTCCCACGCTGTGGCGAACGAGGCCACACCGTTCCAGAGCTTCTTCGCCATGGATGCGGGTCGGCCCGTGTAGTCCAGCTCATAGGCCTTGCACTCGGGGAAGTAGAACCGCTGCAGGTTGCACTCCAGTGGACGCAGGGGCGTCGACTGCACCGTCAGGTCGTAGGTGATGCAGCCGTCGACGCTCCGCATCAGGTAGTCGTAGCCGGGATGCTCGGTGGTAAGGACGAGGCCCGGACGAATGCGGTCCATGCGGCGGCGCACCTCGGCGGTCGTCTCGGCCACGGCCTTGTTCCACTGCGAGACGCCCGTCTCGGCCCAAGTGTGCCGATGCGCGGGACTGAAACAGACCCAACCCATGTGGCCGTACTCGTCCAGCCGGATGCCGTCGGCGCCGGTCTCGCGGAGCACGCGCTCCATGGTGTCGGCCACCCAGCGGCGAACCTCGGGCACGTAGTGGCAGGGGTTCAGGACGTCGTAGACGCGGGTCACCTTACCGTCGACGCCCACCACGCCCCACCGGTCGCCCACCTGCCGCCCCATCGGGCAGAGCTCGTCGAAGCGGAAGGGGTCGGTGTAGAGCGTCACCAACGCGCCCTGCCGCTTCCAACCCTCAACGGCGCGGCGGAACGCCGGCAGGCCGCCGAAGCGGTCGTTGTAGCCTGCGTAGTCGCCGGGCTGGTTGTTCCACATGCGGGCTCCGGTGACGGGGTCCTGCACGAGGTAGGGCTCGCAGGCGCGCACCTGCTCCGGCGTCAGCCTGGCGGCCAGGTTGTCCATGGGCGCTCCGAGAGGACCGAGCGACGACCATTCCCACCAGGACATCAGCTCCAGGCAGTCGGTCATGCTCCGGCCCACGCCGGGCAGGGCCGGATCGACCAGGTCAGACCGGTAGGCCCCGTCCCTAAAGAGCAGGTCGGTGGACCAGCCTCGCGGCGTCATGGTGTGGACCGAGCGGAGGCGCGACGCCATGGGCCGGAAGCGCCAGACCCGGTGCGCCCAGGCCGCGTAGGCCTCCATGGCCTCGTGCCAGTCGCCGGGGTGCGCGGCGACCAGCGCGGGCGACGTGGGGAACGCCGCTCCTGGAGCGCGGGTCCGCAGGGCATACTCGACGGCCATGCCCACGCCCGGCGCGCCCGAGAGCGGACTGGCGCCCCTGAACTCCTCGCGGGTCAGGGTCGCCACGCGGTCGCAGGCCACGTCGGGCAGGCCGGGGACGCCCTTGCGCAGGGTCAGCGTCTTGTGCATGCCCTGGGCGTCGTCCACGCGCAGGTAGAGGCCGCCGCCCCGGGCGGGGCTGTGGAGGTCCATCATCTGGTAGAGGGCCTGATGGTCGCCGTAGACCGCACGGACCAGCGCGGGCGTCCCGGCCATGATGCCTCCGCCCAGCGGGTAGAAGTAGCGGTCGTCGTGCGGGTCGGGCGATGCGGCCAGCCCCTCCAGATGCGGGAAGACGACCGATGCGGCCACGGAGGCCGAGCCCGCGGGCCGGAGGTCCAGGCCCAGGCGCAGGCCCTCGGCATCCATGCGCGCCGTGAGCGTCGCGCGTAGCGGCGGGGCGGCCAGCGCCAGTTCGGCGCGGAGCCCTGCGCCATCCCGTTTGATCGAAAGCAATCGAAAGTCACCGCTCCCGCTGTAACGCCGTCCGGCGGCCATAACCGTAAAGAGCGGAGGCGCCCCGGCCCGGAGCATCTCCGTGCCCGTGACGCGATTGCGGAGCGAAACGAGCCGGAGCCTGCCGTCGGCCTTGAAGCGCGCTTCGAGCCGGCTGCCCAGCAGCGTCGCGCCGGAACGGCTCGATGCGGCCGAGGGCGGACACGGCCTCGGAGCCGCGAAGGGCGCGGCGATGCGCGGGCAGGGGTCGATAGGAGCCGGAGGCGGACGCAGCGCGCGGCAGGCCCGCAGCGTCACGGAGCGGATGCCGGCCGGCCCCATCCCGCGCAGCGACACGCCGCCAGGGCGCAATGCCCTGCCCGCCGGGATCGAGAGCCGCCCGGTCCGCGAGGCCTCGTCGGTGGGGTTGCCCTGGGCGTCCAGCCAGAGCATCTCCGCGCCGGCGGCGCCGTCGACCGCGACCTCCAGCGGCTCGCGCACGTCCAGCGCCGCCGGGTTCCACTCCAGCCGCACCGAGTCGTCAGCCGGGCCGCCCACGGTCGGTCCCGCGTAGCAGATGATGCCATCGGGGTCCTCCAGAGCGGGCGTCGCCTGGGGCCGCCACGCGGCCGCGACGGCGGTACTCCCGGTCACCAGGTACGCCCGCACCATGTACTCGCCCGAGCCGCCGGGAACGGTGAGAGCGTCGGCGCGCCACGTGGAGCCATCGAGGGCCACGGCGCTGTTGCCGCGATGGGCGGTCAGGTCGATGCAGAGGTAGAGGTAGTCGTCGTACCCGCCGATGCCGGGCGCCTTGCGTATGAGTACCTCATTGGGTCCGCGGCGGAGTTCCGAGGGCGGGATGTCGTGGTCGAACCAGTTCGGCGCCTGTGGGGCCCCTTCGGCGAAGGGCGTGGGGCCGCCGCTGGTGGGATAGGTGTGGACATGCCCGTTGACGACGACCTGGTAGGACTCGTCGAGGCCGTCGCCTGCAGCGCCGGAGACGCGCGAGTAGTCGCGCACCATGAAGAGGGCCGAGATTCGGACCGCCCGGACGCGAGCCCAGAGCGCCTCGGGCACGGCGGAGAGGTCCAGCGTCTTGCGGGCCGTGTAGCCAGGCTCAAGCTGGTGCGTGATGTCCTTGCTGCAGTCGGCGGCCCAGGCGCCGTTGTCGTCGCGCACCACGGTGACGCCGCGCCCCACGGTCTCAACGAGGGACGGCCCCGCCTGCGCTCCCGACAGGCTCCACGCGGCGCAGCCCAGCGCGATGGCACAGACCGTGAGCCGCCGTACCGCCATGGCGCCTACGCTCCCAGCCGGATGAGGGCCTTCACATGCTTCCGCGCCGCCAGGTCGTCGAAGGCGCGGCCGATCTCGGCCAGCGGGTAGGGGTGCGCCAGGTTGAGCCAGACCGAGGCGTCCAGGTCGCCGGACCGCATCAGGTCAATGACGCGGTGATGGGCCTCGGCCTCCTCGTAGCCGCCCTGGTAGAGGGTGAACGTTCCCCGGGCCCGCGTGGGGTTGAGCAGGCACTTGCCGAAGTCGTCGACGCCGTAGACGGTGACCATGCCGCCGGCGGCGACGTGCGGCAAGTAGGCGTCAGCCACGCCGGACTTGCCCACGGCGTCAATGACGAAGTCGAACCCGCCGGGCCGGGCATCGCGGAGCCGGTCGTGCGTGTCCGGCGCGGAGTAGGCCAGAGCCAGGTCGGCGCCCGCCGCCCGGCAGGTCTCCAACCGGCCGGCGCTGCCCACCATGCCCACGCTCTCGGCGCCCATGTGCCGGGCATGCACCGCAAAGGCCAGGCCGTTGCCCCCGGAGCCGATGACCAGCGCCGATGCTCCGCGGCCCAGGCCCATGCGGGTGATGGTGCTCAGCGTCTCGCGCCACGTGACCACCATGGTGGCCGACGCCGGGTCGATGTCCGGCGGGATCACCTGGTTGATGGAGTGGCCGCGCCACTGGGCCTCGGGCAGGCCGTCGTCGCGCATGGCCATCCAGTCGCGGGCGACGCCCAGTTCGCTGAAGCCGCCCCAGTTCACATCGAAGGAGCCGTCGGCCGCCGCGGGCAGGCCCACGCGGGAGACCACGTCGCCCGCGCGCAGTCGGCGCACCTCGGCGCCCACCTGGACGACGCGTCCCACGCTCTCGTGGCCGATCACGGTCGGGTAGCGCACGGGCCACGGGAAGCGGCCATGGACCAGGTGGCCGTCGGTGCCCGTACAGGTAGCGCCCCAGAGCATCTCGCAGAGCGCATCGTAGGGGCCGACCGCGGGTTGCGGCAACTCGCGCACCTCCAGCCGGCCCGGCTCAACGACGACGGCAGCCTTCATGCTTCCCCTCCTGTGGATCGCCCGGAGTGCGGCACAGGCGTCCACCCGGTGCACAACAGCGTAGCCGAACGGGGCGGCCTTCGTAGCGCGGGAAGGTAGAATCCCGCCGGATGCCACTGCTGCCCACCAACTGCCGGTTCCCGCCCGCCCGTTGCCTGCGGAGGAGCGATTGACCAACCAGGCCTGCCGCAACTGCACGCTCCGGGCGCACATCTCGCTACCGGCGCAGGCTCACGCTGCAGGAGGGCAGGCCCACCAGCCGCCGGAGACGGTCGACCTCGTGGCCGATCTGGCCGCCGCCGGCTGGCGAGCGGTCGTCCGCGGCTCCGGGCTCTCCACCGCGCGCTGCGAACGGACCGGCGTGCAGGTGATCTCGGCGGGCCGCCACCGGGACCGTCACGGTGACAACCTGGCCGCGTGGCTGCTGGCGTCCTACCAGGCGGACGGACGGCGCTTCGCCTCCGACCTGAACGGGTCGTTCCTCGCCCTGATCCTCGACCCGGGCCTGCCCCATCTGCTCGCCGTTACCGATCCCCTTGGGTCGCGCCGCCTCTTCTACCGGCGCGTCGAGGGCGCGACGATCCTCAGCACGTCGCTACGCTCCATGGAGGCGGCGACCACGCCGCTCGACGAGGCCGCGATCGGCTTTTACCTTGCCGCCGGCTCGTTCATGGCGGGCCGGACGCCCTATGCCGGCATCCTGGCCATGCCGCGGGCGACGGTCTTCGCGGTCTCGCCTGCGGCATGCGCGGCGCGGGAGTACTGGCGTTACCCTCCCGACGGGCCGAAGCTGACGGCGGCGAACGAGGCGGAGGAGCGGATCGAGCGGATCGTCGTGCGGTCGGTGTCCGATGCGCTGGCTGGCGGCCTGCGTCCGGCCGTCTCGCTGAGCGGGGGCCTGGACAGCACCTGCCTGCTCGGCGTCCTGCGAAACCGCCTCGGACTGGCGCCGGAGCTCTTCACCTACTGCCACGGAAAGCCCGCGGAGGCCGATGACGCCGCCGTCGCCGCGCGGACGGCTCGGGCGCTCGGGCTCCAGCATCGAACCGTTGAGGCCTACGGCGGCCGCCTGATCCGCCACATAGAGCGTAACGCCGAGTGGGGCGAGGGATGGGCCTGCCACTGCTCCGAGATCGACGCCTGGTGGACGCTCGCGACCGACTGGGCCGGACAGCCCGCCCGCATGGTCTTCACCGGCGACCAGTCCTTCATCAACTGGTGGCGTCCCCTGAGGGAGCCAGAGGACCTGCTGCTGGACGCCTCGCTGGCCGGCTTCGGCGCGCTGCACTGGTCCGAGGGGCTGTTCGGGCGCGCCCTGCACCGACGGCTCGGCTGCGGCTGCACGGAGATCATCTCCGAGATTCTTGCGAGGCTGGACGGATTCGACACCCTGATGGCGGCGGGCGAGTGCCTCTACCTCGACCAGAGGATGCCCAACACCTACATGGCCTGGCGGGACAGGTTCGTGCGGCGGGCCGCCGAGACCTGCGCGCCGCTCGTGGACCGGGAGCTATACGAGGTCACATCCCGGTTGGCGCCCGAACTGAAGATGGGCCGGCGGGTCTTCGCCGACGTGGCGGCGCGCTTCTGGCCGCAGGGCATGCCGGTCCGCGCGGCGTCCGGCGCCTACGCGCCTGACTGGCACTCCGAGATCGTGCGGAACGCCGATGGCCTCGCCGCGTGGGTCTCGGGAACCTCGAGCCGGCTCGACGAGTTGATCCCCCGGCACGTGGCTCTGGGGCTGGTGCGCCACATCCGGGCCCACGGCAAGCCCAAGACCGACACGGAGCGGTGGATGCCACGCATCGCGCGGGGCTCGCGCGACTGGTCCACCCGCCTCCGCGGCTTGGGCCCGTTCCACAGGCAGCTGGTCTACCCGCACACGCTCCTGATCCGCCTGTTGACGCTCCGAGCCGCGCTCCGCACCGGTTAGTCGGGCGCCCCGTCCAGATGCCGATGGGCGGCGGCGACGATGCGGGCGACCTCGCGCTCCAGGTCGTCGGGTAGCGGCTCCGGCGTGTGGGCCGCCAGTAGCTCCTCGCGGCGCATGCGGCAGCGCTGCTCCAGCGTAGTAGCGCCAAAGACGAGCCACTGGTCGTAGAAGTAGCGGTCCAGCAACTCCGGGAACCAGAGCTCCTTCCGGAAGCGGCGAGCCGTGTGCATCTGGTCCAGGAAGCGGCCTCCGGGGCCGACCTCCGCGATGACGTCGAGGCCGAACGCCGCGTCGCTGAAGTCGATCTCGCGCAGCGTGCTCTCCACGTAGCGGACGATTTCGGCCTGCAGCACCAGCATGTCCAGCGATGCGGCCTGGTCCACGCCGCTGATGCCCAGGTGCCCGAAGATATCCGCCCCGGCCGCGGCGCCCAGGGCCAGCGTCACGCCCGCCTCAAGGCCCGCCTGCGCATCGGCGACCTTCGAATCGGTGAGGCCCACGTTGATGTAGACGGGCAGGCCCCAGCTCTTGCCGATCTGCGTAAGCGCCACTCCGAAGAGGGCCTGCTCAGGCCCGCTGAAGATGAGCTGCGTCGTCCGCATGTCGAAGGCGTGGCAGATGCCGCCGTAGACCACGGGGACGCCGGGCGAGATGAGCTGGACCACGCAGATGCCCGCCAGTATTTCGGCGTTCTCCTGCGCCAGCGTCCCGGCCACGGTGCCCGGCGCCGAGAGGCCCATCTGCGCCATAGGGCCCACGGGCACGGGCAGGCCCAGCTTGCCGGTCTCGAAGAGCAGGTCCACGCCGTTGTGCGGGAAGCGGAGCGGGCTGATCGGCTCGAGGAAGGGGTAGGCCAGGGGCCTGGCCCGGGCCGCCTCCTCGGAGCCGCGCACGGCCACCATGATCTCGTTGACAAACCGAGCCGACGCCCGGTCGTGGTACCAGAAGGTGATGGGCTTGGTGGTGTTCCGCAGCAGTTCGGCCACCACGGCCACGCAGCGGGCGGCGGGCGGCAGCTCCTGCGGATCGGCCATGGCGCCCACGACGTTGATCGGCGCCAGCGCGTCGCCAAGCCGGGCGGCGGCGGCCACGTCCTCCAGACGGCAGTAGCGGCGCGGCGTGGCCAACTCGTCCACCCAGAGCGCCTCACCTGCGATGGAGTTGTAGTTACGGCATCCCTGCCCGAAGCGGGCCGTGCGGCCCTCGTCGCGCCCGTAGAGGGTGAACTCCTTGCCCGCCAGACCCACGCATCGGCGCACCAGGTCGGCGGGGATGCGGACGCGCTGGGCCTCGCGGTCCACCACGGCGCCGGCCTCCTCGAAGAGCCGCAGGGCCTCGGGATGCGGCAGGTGGACGCCCACGCGCTGGAGGATCGCCAGCGAGGCCTCGTTGACCCTCGCGATCTGGGCATCGGTGAGGACGGACGTGATCACGCGTGAACCTCCACACTCGGCGCTTCGGCGGGCACGACGCGCCTCATGCCTGCGCCAGCCACGCCCGCGCCACATCCTCCAAGGCAAACATCCGGACGGTGAGGCCGCGGTTCACGGCTACCGTCTCCCAGAAGTGCGCGTCGAAGGCGTCGCGTGCACTGCAGACGATCGCCACGCGGGCCACGGAGGCGGCCCGCTCCGCGATATACTCGGCCGAGGCGTAGATATCCATAGTCGACAGGCGGTACTCCAGGTCGATCTCGTTGCAGAGCACATGCCGCACGCCATGAGCCACGGCAGCCTCGATGACGGCCGCGCCATAGTGCAGCACATCGTCCAGGTCCTCGTCGTACCCCTGGGCGCGCACATGCAGCGTCTGCCCGTCGACGGTCATCGAGTACGAGATCGCCATGCGTCAGTGTCCCTCTTGTCGCCCATGGCTCCGGAATGCACCGGCCGGCGGCATCAGGTGTGCATTGTGCCACAAACGGCGGGGTGGGAGGGGCAACTTCGGCGCCAGGACGGGCGATGCCCGGTACGTGGACGGAACACAACGCCACGGTGCGGGGGCCATCTACCGAGGAGACAGAGCGGCCGCCGGCCCGGGCGAACCAGGCCGGCGGCGACTGGGCACTGACGGACGAGTCACGTGCCGGACGCTATATGAGCTTGGGCTGGCTATCGCTGACAGACATGGAGCAGGTCTAGAACCGGATGCCGATCGCGAGCTCCGGCAGCACCGGCACGATGTCTTCGCCGCCGAAGGGGAACATGAGGCCGACGCGGCCCACGACGTTGCCACTCGGTCTGGACACGTAGAACACGCCGGGCGCAATGTAGCCGCCGGCCACGGCGCCGACGCGGGTGCATGCGGCCAACCCGGCGTTGCCGCCCTTGGGGTAGGCCATGTACTCGGCCATGACGCCGATCTTCATCCCGTCGTCGTCGGTGGAGTTGACGGCGACGGGACCGACGCCAAGGCCGACCGAGTACTTGCCGGCCTGGTCGGGGTGGAAGTGCAGCACGGCGGGGCCGCCGAGCCATGCCGAGAACTGCTTGCCGTCACCATCCTCCTGCGCACGACCCGGCGCCGGCGCCAGACCAAGCGCCAGGGTCACCGCCACAACGAGCCACCGTGCCTTCACGGCTCACCTCCTGCATGATCATGCCTGTCGGTAGGTCCCCACCGCGCCGCGCCGTTGAAACAGCCGGTACAGGCCAGTGTGCGGCGGGGACCGCATCGGGCATGTACGGTCATGTTGCGACAGGCGCACGTACACATGCGTGACGAAGCCGTGACAGGCCCGGGCCGGGCGCCCAACACAAGGCTCGGTCGACCGGCAGGCCCATGCGCGTACGGCCTCGACCACCCTGGGCGCGAAGGAACCGGCTACGCTTCGGCTAGACAGGTGGATCGCGCGCGGTCACGCGCCATGGGCCAGAGCCCGGGGCGGCTCAAGCCGGCAACGGTCGCAGTCCGCGGCAGGCGCCCTCACGGACGGTTGCGCTCAGCCTTGTAGTTGTGCTCGGGGTCGAAGTCCACCTGGCCGAAGAGGTCAGAATGCGTTGCTGCTGCAGGAAGGCCCCGTAGGACCGCAACACCTCGTTCACGGTCTCCCGCTTGGTCAGGTGATGCCCGGCCTCCATCGCCTGCGCGATGAGGTCGTCGTCGAGCATCAGGTTGGTAGCCATAGGGCGCCTCCATGCTACACATGGCGCCGCACACCCATGTGTGCGGTCGTACCGGGGACCCGCGTACCGCCTCGCCGACAGGCCCAAACGGTCAGGGGCGGCCGCAAGGGCCGCCCCCAACGCCGACGGCATACGGTTACAGCGTAACGGTAAACGTCCCGGAGCGCTCGGTTGGGCCGTAGAGAGCGTTGCCGTAGAAGGTGCAGGTGAACGTGTGGTCGCCCACGGTTGAGTTCAGCGGCGCCACGTAGTACCAGTCGGCGCGGCCGTCGGCGTTGGTCTTGGCCATGCCCACGTCGGTGCCGTCCACCGCATAGCCGATGGCCAGGCCCGCCTTCCAGTTGTAGTAGGGCAGGGACCGGGCATAGGCGCGGAGGTAGACGGCGCCGCCCCGGGCGACGGAGCGCGGCTCCAGCAGCCAGAGGTAGATTGTCCCCGGCGTGACCGTGAGGGTTGAGGCGGCGCCGGCAGAACCGTATGCCTGGTCGCCCGCCCAGGCCGAGGTGAGGGTGCGGGCTCCGGGCCCCGAGCCCTCCGGGATGATGTAAGGCAGGACCGCCTGGCCGCCTGCATCGGTGTCGGCGGAGCCCACGGCCGCGCCGTCCACGGCGAAGGTGATGGTCCGTCCCGCGGGCCGGCCATGGTCGTGGCGGCGGTAGAGATAGGCCTTGAGAAGGCACTCCGTCTCGATCCGCGCGGTCCGGTCGGGCAGG
>CAJBBX010000098.1 GCA_903951425.1 uncultured Chthonomonas sp. | reverse complement strand
TCTCCGGCACGGGCTCGACGGTCTCCTCGACCTGGCTGTCCCACTCGGACTGCTTCACGTCGATAATGGCGTCGGCAATCTTGTTCGAGATGAGCTTGATGGCGCGGATGGCGTCATCGTTGCCGGGCACCACGAAGTCGACATCGTCGGGGTCGCAGTTGGTGTCCACGATCGCGATGACCGGGATCTCCAGCTTGCGGGCTTCGGCGACGGCGATGTGCTCCTTCTTCAGGTCCACCACGAAGACGGCGTCCGGCAGGCGGGGCATGGTCTTGATGCCGCCGAGGTAGCGCTCGAGCTTATCGCGCTCTTCGCGCAGGCCGGTGGCTTCCTTCTTGGTGAGCTTGTCGAGGATGCCCTTCTCTTCCATCTCGTTGAGTTCAGCGAGGCGCTTGATGCGCGTCTGGATGGTCTTGAAGTTCGTCAGCATCCCGCCCAGCCACCGCTGGTTCACGTAGAACTGGCGGCAACGCTCGGCAGCTTCGCGGACCGCGTCCTGCGCCTGCTTCTTGGTGCCCACGAAGAGCACGAAGCCGCCCGCGCCCACCGTGTCCTGCACGAAGCGCTGGGCCTCATCGAAGAGCTTCAGGGTCTGATGCAGATCGATGATGTAGATGCCGTTGCGGGCGCCGTAGATGTACCGCTTCATCTTCGGGTTCCATCGGCGCGTCTGGTGCCCGAAATGCACTCCTGCTTCGAGGAGCTCCTTCATCGACAACGTAGCCATGTGCAGCCTCCTGGTTTGATCCTCCCGGGCCTTCATTGGCCGTGCGCCGCAGGGCGGACCCGCACGAACCTCTGACCCGGTGTGTGGTCACACGGAATCGAACTGCGAGTATACCTCACGGGCGCGCGCCGCACTTGGGCGGCGCAACGACACCGGCCGGCCGCTCCATACGTCTGAGTGTGTGTGATGCGGCAGGAGCCGGCCTATCCGGCGCCGAGCCCGCATTGCGACGGTCTGAAGGAGGTCGAACCCGATGAATGCACCTGACGCGCGGTCGACGACACGTGCGCTTAGCCTTACCGAGTCCGAGGCGCTCACGCTGCTGGAGATGTGCCTCGTAGCCGGTTCCGATGTCGATCCCATCCGCGCCGACATCCTCATGCGCGTGGCCAACCTCTGCCGCGACCACCTGCGCCGCCCGGCCGCCGCCTGATCCGGCGGGCGTCGGTCCGCGGGCGGGTAGTCTATCTTGCATCATACGCAACGGAGGGACCACATGGCGGATGTCTCGGCGCTCGATACCTGGATCGATGCCCATGTTGACGATCTCGTGGCGGCCGTGCAGTCGAGCGTTCGGGTGCCGAGCGTGAAGGGCGAGCCGGACGGGCCAGGCAGCCCCTACGGCCGCGAGGTCCGCGCCGCGCTGGACGACGCCCTGGACCTCTGCCGATCCATGGGCTTTTCAGTAACGGATATCGGCGGCCACGCCGCCCACGCCGAGTTCGGACAGGGCGCCGAGATGGTTGCCGCGCTGGGCCATCTGGACGTGGTGCCTGCCGGCGACCGCTGGACGCACGATCCCTTCGGCGGCGAGTTGGTCGACGGCTTCATTTATGGGCGCGGCACGTCCGACGACAAGGGCCCCACCCTCGCCGCCCTCTTCGGGGCCAAGGCCCTCATGGAGAGCGGACTGCCCCTCCAGCGCCGCGTGCGCGTGATCTTTGGTTGCGACGAGGAGAGCGGCTTCAGCTGCGTGAAGCACTACTGGGACGTGGCAGGGCAGGAGCGCCCCGCCGCGGCATTCGCTCCCGATGCGGGCTTCCCCCTGGTCTACGCCGAGAAGGGCATCTGCGACGTGACGCTGACCCTACAGCGCCCCTCCGGGTGCGGAGGACTGCGCGTCGTCGGTGCCACGGGCGGGCGCCGATCGAACATGGTGCCAGATGCCGCCGAGGCGCGGATCACCGGTCCGGCAGGCGCCGTCGCTGCGGCCTCCGGGCAGCTCGCAGACTACTGGGACCGCAATGTGACGTGCGTCCTGGAGGGCGCGGAACTGGTGGTGCGCTCCATCGGCAAGTCGGCCCACGGCAGCCTGCCGCAGGAGGGCGACAACGCCATCGTGCGCCTCGCGCGTGTTCTACGGACGTTGCCGCTAGGCGGCGACATCGCCTGGGCGAGTTGGCTCGTCGAGACCGGCGACCCGGCGGGTTCGGGCCTGGGCATCGAGGGCCGTGACGAGGTCGTCGGTCCCCTCACGTGCAACCTGGGCATCCTGGAAGTCTCCGCGGAGAGCGTTCGGGTCGTCTACAATGTCCGCTATCCGGTCCTCTGGTCGTTTGACACGCTCCTCGAGCGTGTCAAGGCGCGGCTGGCGGACGGTCAGTGGGTCCTCGCCAAAACGCGCAACGGCCCCGCCCTCTACGCGCCGCTGGACGCCGAGCCTGCACGCACGCTCATGGAGGTTTACCGCGAGGTGACCGGCGATACGAAGACCAAGCCCCTCACCATGGGTGGCGGCACCTACGCCCGCGCCACTCCCAACGCCGTGGCCTATGGGGCGGACCTCCCCGGATCGCAGGACGGGCCCGCCCATGAGCCCGATGAGCGCATCGCTGTCAGCACCCTGGTGACCGCTGCCAGAATCTACGCCCGCGCCCTGCACGCGCTGGCCAACGTGAGCATGTAGCGGCCATGCAAGGGGAGGAGGCGGCCGCCGATAGGGGCCGGGGAGCCACGCCGGGCCGTAGCCGGGGCGAACGCGCCCTGGCAGAGGGTCTCGCGTCGGCCAAGGCCGGCAACTGGGACGCGGCGGCAGAGGCCTTCCGGCTGGCCACCAGCCTGGAGCCCCGGAGCGCCGAGGTGCGCTTCCGCTTGGGCTGGGCGCTCTGGCACCAGGCCGAGGAGATCAAGCCGACGCTCACCGACCTGAGCGTGGGCTACCTGGCGCACCTTGCCGGCTTCGATGCCGTCGCCCGGCAGCGCTCGGGCCGCTTCAGCGCCCACAAGCGGCGTCTGCGCGATGCCGTCCACGCGCTGCGCGATGCCCTGCAGCGCGATCCGGCCCACGCCCGTGCGCGCTACTACCTCGCTCGCGCCCTGCGTGACCTGGGCTACCGCGAGGAGGCCCTCACCGAGGCGAAGCGTGCCGCGGAGCTGGACCCGTCCGACGGTGAGATGGCGGCCCTGGTGCGCGACTACCACGGCGACGCCGGCAGCGTGAGCCAGCCCCCCCCGCCCACCGAGGAACAGGCCGGCCGCATGGGCTGGGCCGATGTCGTGCTCAGCGCCCGCGTCAAGCGCGAGCTACGGCAGGTGCAGCTCATGCTGGAGCAGCCCGACCTCGCCCGGGACCTGGGCGTAGAGCCGCCCACGGGCATCCTCCTGAAGGGTCCGCCCGGCACCGGGAAGACCACCATCGCCCGCGTCCTGGCCAACGAAGCCAAGCTCAAGTTCATTGCCACCTCGCCCGCCGACATCAACCAGATGTATGTGGGCGAATCCGAGAAGCGCGTGCGTGACCTCTTTGTCAAGGCGAGGGCCGCGGCGCCGGCGATCATCTTCATCGACGAGATCGACGCCCTGCTGCCCATCCGCCAGGGCGGCGTGGCCGTGCACTACGACAAGGTGGTCAACCAGTTTCTACAGGAAATGGACGGCATGACCCCCAACCACCGCGTCCTGGTGCTGGGAGCAACCAACCGGCCCGACATGCTCGACCCCGCAGTGCGGCGCGGCGGCCGCCTTTCCCGCGAGATCGAGGTGCCCCTTCCTGACGCCGAAGGCCGGCGCGCCCTGCTCGGCCTCTTCACGCGGAAGGTTAACCTGGCGCCGGATGTGGACCTCGACGCCCTGGCGGCTCGCACCGACGGCTACTCAGGGGCCGATCTGCGGGCCGCGGTAAACGAAGCCGGGCTGCAGGCGCTGATCCGCCTGGCCGACGCCGAGGCGGGTCTGCAGGCACTGCCGAAGACGCTGGCCCGGGATGACTTCGAGGCCGCCCTGCACAACCTCGAGGAGAGCGCCGAAGCGGACGAGTAGCCGCCCGCTAGCCGCGGCTACGTTTGACGTTTCCGTGCCCTGTTGTTATACTGGTCGCCCGAGCAGAGGTTGCGGCGGGCAGATGGGAGGCAGGAATGAGCGCGGACCAGTCAAAGCCGGCAGACGAGGCGGGACGCCGCCCAACCGCGACGCCTGTCGCCGAGGTAGTGGAGTTTCTGGAGTTCCTGGCGCCGCCTGCCCTCTCCTCGCCGGAGACGCCCTACGGACTGCAGGCCGGCACGCCGACCGCCGCCGTGCGCACTATCGTCGTGGCCCCCATGGCCACCCAGAGCGCCCTTGCGTGCGCGTCAGCCCGGGACGGGGCCCTCATCCTCACGGCCGCTCCGCTCCTGACAGGGCCGCTCACAGCCGTACGCCGGGACGATCCCATCGGCAACAAGCTCGCCACCATCCTGGAGCAGGGCAGTTGCCTCTACGCGCTGGCGAACAGCTACTTCGCCGCACCCGGCGGCTTCGACGACAGCCTGGCCGAGGCGCTGGGGCTGGCGGCCACCCGCCTGCTGCGTCCGACCTGCAACGAGACCCTGCACCGAATCGCCGTCTACGTGCCCGTAAGCGCCGTTGAGGCGGTCTACCTCGCCGCCGCCGAAGCGGGAGCCGGACGGCTGGGGAACTACAGCCACTGCTCGTTCCAAGCACGCGGCCTGGGCACATGGATGCCGGAACCGGGCGCCCATCCGGTGGCGGGGCAGGTCGGCACACTCACCAAGATGGAGGAGGTGCGCTTGGAGATGGTCGTCCCGCAGCGCGAGTTGCAGGGCGTCATCGCCGCTGTCGTGGAGGCGCACCCCTACGAGGAGGTGGCCTACGACGTCATCGCCCTGCGGAACCCCGGCACGCAGTATGGGCGCGGCCGCGTAGCTGAGCTACCGCTGAACGTCTCGCTGGACACAGTGCTGGCGCAGGTATCCGACGCCCTCAGCGGCGCCTCGATCCGTCTCTCGCACCGCTCCGACCTGCCCATCTCGTCGGTGGCGGTGGCGGCCGGGCAGGGCGACGGGCTCTACTGGCACGCGAACCGCGCCGGTGCCGGGGCCCTGGTGGCCGGCGGCGTCTGCACGCAGGATGTCATGCTCGCCGAGCAGAGCGCCACCGTGATCATCGATGTGGGCTTCAGCCACTCCGTGGCGCCCGGCCTTCGCGCCCTCTGCCGCCAGCTCCGTGATACGTTTGGAGCTGACGGCATCGACGTGGTCTTCTGCCCCTAGACCAGCCTCTCGTCGAAGCGGGCTGCGCACTGGTCCCAGGCGCCGGGCGTCTGGGGAGTGTACTCCACCAGCGGGAAGGATCGCGCCACCATCGCGCGCGCGTCAGCAAGTGAGCCCAGCTTGCCTGCGGCGATGGCCTGCACCAGAGCGTTGCCCAGCGCCGTGGCCTCGGTGGGACCGGCCAGCACCCGGCACGCGCAGGCATCGGCCGTGGCCTGGCAGAGCAGGGCGTTCTGCCCGCCGCCGCCGATGATGTGGACCGTGTGGATGCGCTCTCCGCTCACCTTTTCCAGCCGCCGGATGACCCACCGGTACTTCAGCGCCAGGCTCTCCACGATGCAGCGGACCATGCCCGCCACGTCGGCCGGCGGCGTCTGCCCGGTGCGAACGCAGTACTGGCGGATGGCCTCAGGCATGTCGGCCGGGTTCAGGAAGCTCGGGTCGTCGGGGTCCACGGTGGCCGCGAAGGGCGTGGCGCGGGTCGACATGGCGGTCAGCTCGTCATAGCCGTACGAGTGGCCGGCCTTCTCCCATGCGCGCTTGCACTGCTGCAGGAGCCAGAGCCCCATCACGTTGCGAAGCAGGCGATAGGTGCCGTATACGCCGCCCTCGTTGGTCAGGTTGTACTCCAGCGTCTGGTCGGTGATGACTGGCCTGGGGGTCTCGAGCCCAACTAGCGACCAGGTGCCGCAACTGATGTAGGCCCAGCCCCTGTCGCCTTCAGCAGGCACAGCCGCCACCGCCGATCCGGTGTCGTGCGTGGCCGGGGCGATGACGGGCACTGCGCCCAGCGAGGTCTCACCGCGCACCGAGGCGTGCAGCGGGCCCAGCGTGGCGCCGGGCTGCACGATCGTCCCCAGGAAACCCGTGGGGATGCCCAAGGCCTCCAGCATCGGGCGCGCCCAGTCGCCGGCGTTCGGGTCGAAGCACTGGGTCGTCGTGGCATTGGAGAACTCGTTGGCCTTCTCGCCGCTGAGCCAGTAGTTCAGCAGGTCGGGGGTCATCAGGAAGGCCCGCGCCTCGTCCAGCGCCGGCGAGCCGGAGCGCTTCAGCGCCATCAGTTGGTACAGGGAGTTAAGCGCCATGAACTGGATGCCCGTGGTGCGGTAGACCTCGGGCCGGGGCACGGTCTTGAAGACCTCCTCCATCATGCCCTCGGTGCGGCTATCGCGGTAGTGGTACGGCAGGCCCAGCAGGTCGTCGTTCTTGTCCAGCAGCGCAAAGTCGACGCCCCAGGTGTCAACGCCGATGCCGTCGAACTCACTGCCGTACTGCTTGGCGCAGAGGGCCAGCCCGCGCTTGATCTCGGCGAAGAGCCGGATCGTGTCCCAGTGGAACCGCCCCAGGATGCGCTGGGGCTCATTGGGGAAGCGGTGCAGGACTTCCAGGCCGATCTTGCCCTGGGCCAGGGTGGCCGCGATGGTGCGGCCGCTCTCGGCGCCGAGGTCGACGGTGATGAACCGAGCCGTATCGCTCATGGTGGGGCGCTCCTTGGGACTGGCTTAGTGTAAGGGGGGGTGTGGCGGAGAATTCGACGAGTAGCGGCCGATCACCTGCTGGCCGAGTCGCAATGGAAAGGGCGCCCACTCAAATGAGTGAGCGCCCGCAAGGCGCCGAGCGGAATTGAACCGCTGAATAAAGGTTTTGCAGACCTCTCCCTTAGCCACTTGGGTACGGCGCCGTGACGGCATCATTCTATCACGGATGGGGCCGCTCAGTCAACGAACAGGGACCGCAATGGCTCGGGGGCCGGCCAACGTCGGCCGAACCCCCGAGCCTGCGGCAGCCTTACGCCGTGACGGGGGGCTAGATGGGCCCCGTCACCGTCAGCGTCTTGTTCGGGCTGGTGGACGGAAGGAAGTCGGGATCGCCGGCATCCTCAAACTTGGCTGTGATGGTATGCGCGCCGGGAGCCACAGCGATGGTGTACCCATAGATGGCATATCCACTGGCGTTGGTCGTCGAGGGCGTCGGATTGACGAGCGTGCCGTCAATGTAGAAGTTAATCGGCTTGCCGGCAAGCGGGGAGCTGGTAGATGATCGGTACAGCCATCCCGGCAGGTTGACGGTAGTCCCGAAGCCGCCGGTTCGGTCGCCTGCAATGACGTAGGTGTTGGCCTTCTGATTGACCGTCAGGGTCGAGGTGGTCGCGCACGCCATGGTCGTGGCGTCGCCATCGAACTTGACATCGGTGGTATAGACGCCGGCGGCCTCGGTGATCTGATACGTGATCGCTCCCTTGCCCACAGCATCGGTTCCCGCCGATGCGACCCAGGCCCCGCCGTTGACACGGATCTGCAGCGTCTTGCCTGCGATGGGGTTGTTGCTCGCATCCTTCAGGTAGCCGAAGACCCCTACGGTGTCACCGCGGCCGGCGGTCCTTGCCGGTGCGGTCAGGCTGGAGCCGGCGCGGACGGTGATGGTGCGGTCCGCCCAGCTGTCCTTATAGAGGGGATTATCGTCGTCTAGGAACTCGGCGGCATACAGGTATGAGCCGGCCGCGGTGGCGGGAACTGCGAACGACGTGACGGCCTTGCCGGTCGCGTCGGTTAGCGCATGCTGCCAGATTGCGCCAAATCCATACATGTGGAACTGCATATGGCCGCCGCTGATCGGCACGGCCTGCTGGTTCTGCATGATCCAGTACGCGAACGCCGGGAGGGTAATGGTGGTCCCGGGGTCTGCGGTCTTGTTGTAGGCTATCACGGCGCTGGCTCGCCGCGCCTCAACAGTCACATCGCCGGTGTCGCTTGCGGCGCCGTACGTGGCGTCGCCGTCGAACTTCACCTCGAAGGACGTGACGCCGGCCGTGCCAGGCGCCGTGACCGCAAGGTGGGCCTTACCGTTGGCCGCCGTCGTCACAGGGCCCTGCCATGCGCCTCCGTTGTACTTGAAGTAGAGGGGCTTCCCCGCGATGCCCGTATAGCTGCCCACCTGCCAGAGGTAGGCCAGCAGGTCAACGGTGTCGCCGGGGCCGCAGACGCGGTCACAAGCGACCACGCGACAGGGCGGTCCCACGATGAGGCTTGCGGTGTCAATGACACTGGGCAGGCTCAGGACACGGGCGCTGAACGGGTAGGCTCCGGCCACCGCAGGCGCAACCGTGACCAGACTGGCCTTGCCGTCGATGTCGGTCAGCGCAGGTGAAGGAACCCAAGGCCCTCCGTTGACGCTGAACTCAACCGGCATCCCCGGGACGGGTCCGCCAACCACTCCAGGCGGCAACGGCGAGGTCACGGTCGCGACCAGAGTGACCGGAGCCCCAACCGTAGCGTTCGTGTCGCTGACGTCGATCTGCAATGGAGGTATCGCCATCGCTGACTGGCCCAACGCCGCTGCGGCGAGTAACGCCACAGCGGCCCTCCCACACGCACGTGCTGTAATGACAGTAAGCATCGCTCTTTGCTCCTCTCTTGCCATGTTTCCGGCCCGTGACTCAGTCAACGCCGCCGTCTTGGTCCCTGGGCGCAACGGCTCGCCCCGCAGGTACACGCCCAACACAAAAGTGTAACGTGAACGACAGGTTGGCGCAAGAGGCTCAATCCCCTGATCTGCTGCTGTCATCGGACTGCCGACCGTCGCGCGTCGCCTCGCATGGGCGTCGCGGTTCTGTACGGTCCCGGGGCAGGGCCTGTCAGCAACTTGCGGGCGCGGACGCTAGATCTTTATGTCGATCAGGCCGCTAATGCCGACGCCGGGCACGCGCTTGATATCGGAGAAGCTCTTGGCCGCCATGGGTACCAGGGCGCGGATGCGAAGGCCGACCGGGTCGAACTTGCCCTCGATCTGCCCGACCAGCTTCACGCTGTCGACCGCATCGGCAGGACCCATGATCTGGCATGCGCCCACTTCCTTGCCGCTACCCACGGAGATGATCGGGACCACCCTCGTCTTGTAGTCCATGGTCTCGCCCTGGGTCCTGGTCAGGCCGTTCAGCGCGCGGTTGATCTGGCCGCCGAACTGCGAGACGATCAGGCCGATCCCAGCGCCCTTCAGCAGGCTACCCAACTGGGCCGACGCCGCTCCCGCCAACACCACGGTCGCCGCCACTGCCGCCACCTGCATCCGCCCACGTCGTGTCATCGTGTTTCTCCTTGGTCATTGACGGGCCCGGCACACGCATGTCGTCGAACGCCAGTCGCGGCGCGGTCCCTGCACATATGGACGGATACCTCCCGCCAATGGGTTCCGGTTCCACCTAAGCGAGGTTCTCGACGGTACACTGTGCCTTCAGTCACCACCCCGCGGAGCGCATACCATGAGATCCGACACCATAAAGGCAGGCTACGACCGAGCCGGCCATCGCGGCCTGCTCAAGGCCACAGGCGTCACCGACGCCGACATGGGCAAGCCCTTCATCGGCATCGCTAACAGCTACACCGACATCGTCCCCGGCCACGTCCACCTGAACCGGTTCGCCGAGGAGGTGAAGCAGGCCGTGCGTCTTGCCGGCGGCGTGCCGTTTGAGTTCAACACCATCGCCGTGGACGACGGCATCGCCATGGGCCACCTCGGCATGCGCTACTCGCTGCCCAGCCGCGAGCTGATCGCCGATTGCGTAGAGACCATGGTCATGGCCCACTGCTTCGACGGCATGGTCTGCATCTCCAACTGCGACAAGATCACGCCGGGCATGGCTATGGCGGCTGTGCGCATCAATGTGCCCACCATCTTCGTCACCGGCGGGCCCATGCTGGCCGGCAAGCTGCCCGACGGGCGGAGTTCCGACCTGATCACCATCTTCGAAGGCGTCGGCAAGCTTCAGGCGGGCGCCATCGACGAGGCCCAGCTCAAGGAACTGGAGGACCTCTCCTGCCCCACGTGCGGATCTTGCTCGGGCATGTTTACGGCGAACTCCATGAACTGCTTGCTGGAGGCGATTGGCCTCGCGCTGCCCGGCAACGGTTCCATCCCGGCCGTCGACCCGCGCCGCGTCGGGCTGGCACGCCAGGCCGCGGCGCGCATCATGGGCTTGGTCGCCGAGAACGTCTGCCCGCGGGACATCGTCACCGCCGAATCGCTGGACAACGCCTTCGCGCTGGATATGGCCATGGGCGGCTCCACCAACACGGTGCTCCACGCGCTGGCCCTGGCCCGCGAGGCCGGCATCGAGTACGCGCTGGAGCGCATCAACCGCATCTCCATCTGCACGCCATGCATCTGCAAGGTCTCGCCCTCCCGCAACGACGTGCACCTCGAGGACGTGGACCGATGCGGCGGCATCTCCGCCATCATGAAGGAGCTGGGCAGGAAGCCGGGCGCCCTGCGGCTGGATATGCCCACGGTCTCCGGCGTAACGCTGGGCGAGCGCATCCAGGACGCGCCCGCGCCCGACGGTGACGTGATCCGTCCGCTGGAGAGCGCCTTCAGCCAGGACGGCGGGCTCGCGGTCCTCTTCGGCAACCTGGCCCCCAGCGGGGCGGTCATCAAGAGCGCGGGTGTGGCGCCCGAGTGCCTCGTCTTCGAAGGCGAGGCCATCGTCTTCGAGTCGCAGGATGAGTGCCTGGAGGCGCTGAAGCGGCGCGAGGTGAAGGCCGGCCACGTGGTCGTGGTGCGGTACGAGGGCCCCAAGGGCGGCCCCGGAATGCCGGAGATGCTCTCGCCCACTTCCATGATCAAGGGCCAGGGCCTCGGCTCCAAGGTGGCCCTCATCACGGACGGCCGCTTCAGCGGCGGCACGGCGGGCACCTGCATCGGGCACATCAGCCCCGAGGCTGCCGAGGGCGGGCCCATCGCCCTGGTCCGCAACGGCGACCGCATCCGCATCGACGTCCCGAGCCGAACGATGGACCTGCAGGTGACGGCCGAAGAACTGGACAATCGCCGGCTGGGCTGGCGCAAGCCCGCGGCCAAGATCAACCACGGGTGGCTCGGCCGGTATAGCCGCCTGGTGACCAGCGCCGACAAGGGCGCAGTCATGACCCTTCTGGAGGAGATGGCCTAGATGACACCCCGAGAGCGTTTCATCGCCGCACTGGAGCGTCGCCCCATCGAGGGCCGCGTACCGCACTTCGAGCTGGTCTTCTTCCTGACCATGGAGGCCTTCGGGCGGCTCCACCCGGCACAGCGGAGCTACGGCCAGTGGGACCAGATGGAGGAGAAGGAGCGCAACCTCCATCGCAACGACATGGCGGACCTATACATCCGCACCGCCGAGCGGTTCGAGCAGAGCGCCATCTTCCTCCACCCCAACCCGGGCAGCCAGGAGGAGATCTTCCGGCTTATCGATCTGGTGCGCGAGAAGTCCGGCGACCGCTACTTCCTCATGATGCACGGCGACGCCACCTACAGCATCCCCGACGGCACCCATATGGAGGACTTCGCGTTCCGGCTGGTGGACGAGCCGGCCAAGGTGAAGGCCGAGGCCGACGCCATGGTCGAGGGTCAACTGAAGTGGGCCGAGAAGCTCGCCGCGCATGGCGGCCTGGACGGCTTCGCGCTCTGCTCCGACTACTGCCTCAACGACGGCCCGTTCCTCAGCCCCCGGCAGTTCTCGCAGTTCGTGACGCCCTATCTGGCCAAGCTGATCCAAGGGCAGCGCGACCTGGGCTTCTACACCATCAAGCACACCGACGGCGACATCATGCCGATCCTCGACCAGCTCGTCTCGTGTAAGCCCCACGCCCTCCACTCCATCGACCCGCAGGCGGGCGTCGACATTTCGGAAGTGAAGCGGCGCGTGGGCGACCAGGTCTGCCTCATCGGCAACGTGAACTGCGGCCTGCTCGATAGCGGCACCGACGAAGAGGTCATCGAGAACGTGGAGTACAGCCTGCGCGGCGGCATGCCCGGAGGCGGCTATATCTTTTCAACCAGTAACTGCATCTACACCGGCATGCGGCTGGCGCGGTACGAGCTGATGCTCGATGTCTGGCGCCGGTTGGGCAACTACCCCGACGCAGCGTAGCGAACCTACGAGCCCCCGCGCCGTGACCCGAGTGGCCGCGGCGCGGGGGCTTCGCTGCATCTACAGGGCGGTGGACTGCGGCCGCACCGGCTGTCCCGTGCGGATGCTCTCCTTGATGGCCAGGCAGACCGCCACGGAGCCGCGCGCGGCCTCCCCGGAGACCAGCGGCTCGGCGCCGGTCCGCACGCACTGCAGGAAGTGGCCGATCTCGGCGTCGAAGCAATCGTCCGGCGGCACCGTCTCGTCCACGTTGGGCTTCGAGCCGTCGCGCAGGGCCTGCCACCAGTGCGTCGGGCAGTCGAACTGGCCCTCGATGGCCGCCTCGCCCCGCTCGCAGGCGAAGTAGAAGCGCTCCTCGGCGTGCGACCACTCGCTGGCCTGCCCCAGCCCCAGCGCGGCAACGGCGCCGCCCTCAAAGGTGAGCGTTACGGCGGCACTGTCGATCTGCGGGGCGCGGTCGTCGTTGAAGAGGTTGCCGCCGGCGGCGTAGACGGTCGCCACCTCGCCCACCAGGTGCCGCAGCATGTCTACGGTGTGGATGGAGTTCTCCAGCAGCGGCCCGCCGCCGTCGGCCTCGTCCCAGAACCAGTCCATGGGCACGCGGCCCAGGGCGTACTTGCAGACGGCCCAGCGGATCGGACCCAGTTCGCCGCCCGCGGCCTCCTTCATGCGGCGGATCAGCGGGTGGAAGCGCTTCTTCTGCGCCACCATGAGTGTGACCCCCGCCGATCGGCAGGCCTCCACCATGCCCGAGCAGTCGGTCACGCTGGGCGCCATGGGCTTCTCGCAGAGCACGGCGACGCCCGCATTGGCTGCAGCGCAGGAGAGCGGTAGGTGCAGCGCCGGAGGAGTGCAGACGCTTACAGCGTCCAGGCCGGCCTCGCGGATCATTGTCGCGCCGTCAGCATAGGCCGCAGCGCCCCACTTCGCGGCCTCAGCCTCCGCGGCGTCCATCCGTGGATCGGCTACCGCCACGATCTCCACATCCTCCATGCCGCCATAGCTGACCAGATGCCGCTTACCGATCCCCAGGCCCGCAACGCCGATCCGTAGTTTGCCCATGCGCCTGCCTCCTGCCTCGTCGGCCCCTGAGGCCGTAGGAGTAAGGTTCGGCATCGGCACGTCCGGCACCTGCGCCAGGTTGACTTGCCCGGGGGCTCGGAGGTACGATCCGCCCACAATTCGGTTTGGCTGTGAAGGGGAAGAGTAGGCGTCTCCGGGCCTCAGAGAGAGCGGGACAGGTGTGAGCCGCTCGGCTGGGGAGGCGCTGAACGTCGCCCTGGAGCCGCGCGCAGACGGGCCACGGCCCCTAGAGCGCGCCGGGTGCGCCCGTTAGAGCGCTAGAGTGTCGGGTCGCCCAGGCGGCCTGGAACGAAGGTGGTACCGCGTGGGCTTGCGCCCGCGTCCTTCAGGGGACGCGGGCGTTTGTGCGTTCAGCCGCCCCGCGACGAGAGAATGGAGGAGCAGACGTGGAACTGGCCAAGGCATACGATCCCAAGCAGGTGGAGGACCGGCTCTACGCGAGTTGGCTGGCGGATGGCGCCTTCACGCCCACGCCCGGCGAGGGTACGCCCTACTGCATCACCATCCCGCCGCCCAACATCACCGGTAAGCTCCACATCGGCCACGCGCTCAACAACACCGTCATCGACACGGTCATCCGCCGCCGCCGCATGCTGGGCGACAACACGCTCTGCCTTCCCGGCACCGATCACGCGGGCATCGCCACGCAGAACGTCATCGAGCGCGCCCTGGCCGCCGAGGGCCTTTCGCGCCACGACCTGGGCCGCGAGGCATTCCTCGACCGTTGCTGGTCGTGGCGCGGGCAGTGCGGCGATGAGATACTGAACCAGTTCCGGCGGCTCGGCCTCTCGTACGACTGGACCCGCACGCGCTTCACACTGGACGAGTCCTACGTGACCGCCATCTACGAGGAGTTCCTCCGCTGGTGGGACCGCGGACTGGTCTACCGCGGCGCCCGCGTGGTGAACTGGTGCCCGCGCTGCCGGTCGGCCATCTCCGACATCGAAGTGGCCAGCGCCGAGGAGCCCGGCAACCTCTACCACATCCGGTACCCGTTCGCCGACGGCAGCGGCCACATCACCGTGGCCACCACGCGCCCCGAGACGCTGCTGGGCGACGCCGCCGTGGCTGTGAACCCCGAGGACCCGCGCTATAAGGACCGCATCGGGGCCGAGGTGAGCCTGCCGCTGACCTCGCGGACCATCCGCGTGGTCGCGGACCAACACGCCCGCGCCGAGTTCGGCAGCGGCGCCGTGAAAATCACTCCCGCCCACGACCTGGACGATTTCGAGGTGGGCCTGCGCCACGGCCTGCATCAGATCGTGGTCATCGCCGAGGACGGCACTATGGCCCCGGAGGCCGGCGAGGCCTACGCCGGGCTGGACCGCTTCGAGTGCCGCAAGAAGGCGCTGGCCGATCTGGAGGCGCTGGGCCTGCTGGAGAAGATCGAGCCCTATGTGGTGAAGATCCCCCGCTGCGACCGGTGCAAGACCGTGCTGGAGCCGCTCCTCAGCGAGCAGTGGTTCGTGAAGCAGACCGAGTTGGCCGGGCCTGCCGCCGAGGCGATCCGCTCCGGCCAGGTGCAGTTCGTGCCCGAGCGGTACACCCGCATCGCGCTGGACTGGCTGGACAACATCCGCGACTGGTGCATCTCGCGACAGCTCTGGTGGGGCCACCGCATCCCGGTCTGGTGGACTGAGGACGGCCGCTTCAGCGCGGGGCGCTCGGCAGCCGACGCCGCCCAGCGCTTGGGCGTGCCGGAGGAGGCTCTGCGCCAGGACGAGGACGTGCTGGACACGTGGTTCTCATCGGCGCTCTGGCCGCACGCCACGCTGGGATGGCCCGCCGACAGCGAGGACCTGAAGTTCTGGTACCCGACCAACGTGCTATCCACGGCCGCCGAGATCCTCTACCTCTGGGTGGCCAGGATGATCATGACCGGCATCGACTTCCTGGGCGAGGCGCCGTTTCACCAGGTCTACATCCACGCCACGGTGCTGGACGAGCATGGCGACCGGATGTCCAAGAGCAAGGGAAACGGCGTGGACCCGCTGGAGATGGTGGATCGCTACGGCGCCGACGCGCTACGTCTCTCGCTGCTGCAGCAGGCGGGCCTGAACCAGGACATCAAGTACAACGAAGACCGCGTGCGCATCGCCGGCACCTTCTGCAACAAGCTCTGGAACGCCGCCCGGTTCGTGCTGACCAACCTGGAGGGCCAGGACGTGCCGCCCCTGGACCGGGCTCCCGCGGATCTGCTTACCGTGCCCGACCGGTGGATACTGTCGCGCCTCCAGCGGACCGCCGCCGAGGTAAACGCCAAGGTGGAGGCCTTCGAGCTGGACGACGCCATGCGAAGCGTCCAGGTGTTGCTCTGGGATGACTTCTGTGACTGGTTCGTTGAGATCGCCAAGCCGCGCCTACGCGACGGAGGCGACGAGGCCCGCGTGGCCCGCGCCGTGCTGGCCCACTGCATGGACGGCATCTTGCGGCTCATCCACCCCATGGTGCCGTTCATCACCGAGGAGCTCTGGCAGGCCCTGCGGTTGGCCGCGCCCGAGGCCCTGTCGGCGCACGCCGGCGTCGGGACGATCCTCTTCGCGCCCTACCCCGGCGGCGACGAGGCCCTGCTGGACCCCGATGCCGAGCGGCGCATGGCCATCGTCATGGACGCCATCCGCGCCTTGCGCAACGTGCGCGCCGAGGCGCTGGTGGCGCCGGCCCTCCGCCTTAGGGCCGCGATCATGCCGTCGGAGCAGCTCGTCGGCGAATCGCTGACCGATGCCGCCGATCTGGTGCAGCACCTGGCGCGGCTCTCCGAGCTCTGGTTTGTCGACTTGCCGCCGGAGAGTCCCGGAGCCTGGGTTGCCAGCCCCGCCACAGGCTGCGATGTCTTCGTGGACGTGGGCGGCGCCGTGGACCCGGCCAAGGAGCGCGCAAAGCTCCTGAAGGAAGTGGCCGAAGCCGAGGCGAACATCGCCCGGTGCCGGGCCAAGCTGGAGAACCCGGCCTTCGTGGACCGGGCCCCGGCTGCAATCGTCGAGAAGGAGCGGGCGCTCCTGGTCGATAGCGAAGAGAAGCGGGCCAGGCTGTCCGAGCGGCTTGCCGGGCTGGGCGCGTAAGGGGAGGAATGCGATGCCGAGACTAGATGGTCGGTCCGCCACCGAGATGCGCCCCGTGCGCATCGAACGTGGCTTCATGAAGAACGCGGAAGGCTCGTGTCTCGTGTCGATCGGCGAGACGAAGGTCATCTGCACCGCCACCGTGGAGGAGCGCGTGCCGCCCTTCCTCAAGAACTCCGGCAAGGGCTGGGTGACGGCCGAGTACGCCATGATCCCGCGATCCTGCCGCGAGCGGACCCAGCGCGAAACGAAAGGCGCCGGCGGCCGGACCATGGAGATCCAGCGCCTCATCGGCAGGAGCCTGCGGGCCATCGTCGACACCGACAACATGGGTGAGCGGACAATCCTCATCGACTGCGACGTCCTGGGGGCCGACGGCGGCACCCGCACGGCCGCCATTACCGGCGCCTCCGTGGCGTTGGCCGACGCCGTGGCCTGGATGGAGAAGCAGCGGCTGATCAAGCGCCCGGTGCTTCAGGGCATGGTCGCCGCCATCAGCGTGGGCGTCGTCAACGAAGCCATCGCCCTTGACCTCTGCTACGAGGAAGACTCCAAGGCCGCGGTGGACATGAACGTGGTAATGACCGACAAGCTCCGCTTCGTGGAGGTCCAGGGCACCGGCGAGGGCATGACCTACGACCGCGTGATCCTGAACAAGATGCTGGACGCCGCTCAGTTCGGCATCCAGGAGCTCCTCAAGCTGCAGCGCGAGGCGCTCGCCGCGACGTAGCTCGGGAGGACGATGTGGATATCCTGATCATGCGCCATGCCGAGGCCGAGGAGCCCTCCTTCGGCATGAGCGACGAGCAGCGAGACCTAACGCAGGACGGCGTGGCTGAGGCGACGGCGGCAGGCCGGGCGCTGGCCAAGCTGCGGCTCGTGCCCGACGCGATTCTTTCGAGCCCTGCAGTCCGGGCGTGCCACACCGCCGCCATCGTGGCCGAGGAGCTGGGCGTTGCGGATAGGCTCAGAGTGGAGGCCCGCATGGGCCTGGGCGCCCAGCCCGAGCACCTGAGCACGATCCTCCGGGCGAACTCGGGTTGCCGGTTGCTCATGCTGGTGGGGCATCAGCCGACGGTCTCGCGGATGGTCGCCCAGATGACCGGCGGCGGCGACGTGGAGATGCCCACGGCGGCGTTCGCCCTGCTGCGCAGTGTTTCACCGGGCTGCCTCGGCTCCCTGCGGTTGCTCGCGCCGCCGCAGGTCGCCAAGGCCATCGCCAAGGGCTGACGCTCTAGGCTACGCGACAGGCCCAGCGCGCGCCGCGCTGCATCACGGTGATCCAGGAGGCATCGCTCATCGTCTCGGGGAAGTGGCCCAGCGACGTGTAGAAGACGCGCCCGGCGCCCTCCTCGCGGGTCCAGCAGACCGGTACGGGGCCGTTGTCGTCGTAGCTGGTGGTCTGCGCGAGCAGGTGGACGTTCCGGGGATCGTAATCGGCGAACAGGTATAGTTCCTCGAGCACCGTGAAGTCGGCGATGCCGGCCACGATCGGGTCATCCGGTGCCACCGAGCTGAAGGTGACGTCGAGCGGGGCCGGGTGCGTGCGGAACTTGCCGCCGATCAGCTTGACGAAGTCGGGGTTGGCGGTGAAGGAGTCCGCGGCGTTGTGGATGCCCAGGAGGGCGCCGCCGCCCTTCACGTAGGCGACGATGGCATCGACATCGGCGCCGTGCGTCTCCGCCCCGGTGGTGTAGAGGAGCAGCGCGTCGTAGTTGGCGAGGTTCTCGGCGGTGATGGCCGAGTAGTCGCCCACGAATGCGTCGCCGCCGTCCGGATGGTAGATGCCTGTCACGGTCACGTCGAATCCGGCTGCCACGAGGCAATCCGTGATCGGCGCCACAACCGGCTCAAGCCGGTGGTAAGGGGCGGGGCATCCGCCCACAACGAGTACGCGCTTGGCCATCTGGAGAGGGTCTCCCTTCAAGGTTTGGGTCGTGTAAGCAGTGTAGCCGCCCGGCGTCCGTTCGTCAACGTCCGGGCGTGGCGGAGGCGTCCCAGATCGCCCCGCAACCGCAATTCCGTCTGGAGGTACACGTCTTGTCTCAGATAACCGAGGCCGAAGTCCTGACCGCGCTGGCGGTCGTCGAGGACCCCGACCTGCGTCGCGATATCGTCACCCTGGGCTTCGTCAAGGATGTTCGCATCTGCGGCGGCACGGTGGCCTTCAAAGTGGAGCTTACCACGCCTGCCTGCCCCATGAAGGAGCTCCTCAAGGAGCAATCGGAGGCCGCAGTCCGCGCCCTGCCCGGTGTCGAGGTGGTGAACGTGGAGATGACCGCCCAGGTGCGCGCCTCCGCGCTGCAGGGCGAACTCGCCCCGGGCGTGCGGCACGTCATCGCCGTGGCCAGCGGTAAGGGCGGCGTGGGCAAGTCGACGGTCTCCTGCAACCTGGCGGTGGCGCTGGCCCAGACCGGCGCGACCGTGGGCCTGCTGGATGCCGACATCTACGGCCCAACCGTTCCCATCATGATGGGGATCACGGAGAGCCCCGAGACCGACGGCCAGATGATCCACCCGATCGAGAAGTACGGGGTCAAGGTGATGTCGATCGGTTTCTTCCTGGATGAGGACAAGGCAGTGCTCTGGCGCGGCCCCATGATCGGCAAGGCGCTCAGCCAATTTCTGGGCGACGTGGCTTGGGGCGATCTCGACTATCTGGTGGTGGACCTGCCGCCGGGCACAGGCGATGCGCCCATGAGCCTGGCGCAGCTCATGCCGCTGACGGGCGTCGTCGTCGTGATGACGCCGCAGGACGTGGCCCGGCGCATCGCCAACAAGTCAATCCTGATGTTCCGCGCTCTGGAGGAGTCCACCGAGCGTCCCCTGCCGATCCTGGGTGTGGTGGAAAACATGAGCGGCTTCGCTTGCCCGCACTGCGGCGAGATCACCGCCATGTTCGGCTCCGGCGGCGGCGAGCAGGCTGCCGAGGACCTGGGCGTGCCCTTCCTCGGCGCGGTGCCCATGGACCCGATCGTATGCGACGGCGGCGACCAGGGCTTGCCCTCGATCCTGCTGGAGCCGGGCTCGGCCCATGCGGCGGCCTTCCGCGCCATCGCCGGACAGGTGGCCGCGCGGGTCAGCTCGCTCACCATGGCCGACCAAGCCGGGCCGGCAGGCGGCGAGTAGGAGCCCGCCTTGGAGACGATTACCCCCACCGACGGCATGGTCATCCGCCACGACGTCCGGTTCGCGCCGGGCGTCTACCACCTGCCGCGCGGCGTGACCGTGGCAGCCGACGGCGTGACGCTGGACGGCGGGGGAGCGCTGCTGGTGGGCGCCGGGCGCCTGGGTGCGGGCGTGAGCTTGGAGGGCGTCCGGGGCGTTGCCGTGCGCAACCTCTGCCTGGCCGAGTACCGCCACGGCATTCGCGCCGCGCGGTCGTCGGGCCTGTCTCTGGCCGGCAACCGAGTATCGGCCACCGCCGAGCAGGCGCCGAACACCCTCTTCCTCGATATCTGGCTCCCGGCCGAGGGCGCCTATGGCGGCGGCATCCTGCTGGACGGCGTCACGGAGTCGGTAGTTGAGGAGAACGACCTGCAGCACCAGCAGAGCGGCCTGCTGGCCTACGGTTGCTCGGGCCTCACGGTGCGGCGCAACCAGGCCAACTACAACAGCGGTTTCGGCTTCTACCTCTCCGCCACCTCCGACAGCCTCTTTGAGGAGAACTCCGCGGACTACTGCTGTCGCTTCGAGCCCCGCGAAGGTGGCGTCCACTTCGGCCACATGGGCGCCGATGCGGCCGGCTTTGTGGTGGTGCGCGCCTCCTGCTGCAACACGTTCCGCCGCAACACCGCCCGGCTGGGCGGCGACGGTTTCTTCCTGGCCGGGCTCGCGCCCGACGGGACCAAGTGCGGCTGTGACGACAACCTGTTCGTGGAGAACGACGCCTCGCTGAGCCCCAACATCGCGTTCGAGGCCACCTTCTGCCGGGGCAACCTCTTCGTGCGGAACTACGCCGACCGGTGCAACTACGGATTCTGGCTCGGCTTCTCCTGGGACACGGGGATCGACGAGTGCCGCATGGTCATGAACCGCCAGGCAGGCATCGCGGTGGAGAACGGCCACGGCTTCCGCGTGCAGCGCAACACGTTCCAGGCCAACGGGCACGGCGTGCTGCTCTGGAGTGTGCGCGTCGAGGCGTTCGCCCAGTCTTTCCCGGACCACGCCACCTCGTACGGATGGCAGATCGAGGGCAACACGTTCACGCGGAACGGCAAGGGCGTCCGCATCGCGGCGAACCAGAACCACGGCATCCGCCCCGGTCCGGCCGAGAACGAGGAGCGCCCCGATTTGCGGCCCCACAGCCATGCCCTGAAGGGCAACGACATCCAGGACAACCGCATCGGCATCGAGCTGGCGCGAGCCGATGGCACCGTGATCGAGGGCAACATCCTAAACCGCAACGTGGAGGCCAACGTGCGGCAGGATGATGCCGAGGGCACCGTCCTGCGGAACAACCTGGGCGCTGCCGGAGGCTACCTGTAGGTCAGGCGTCCGGTAGCTGGTACATGACGCGGGCCGTAGCCGCTACGGCTGCCGCGGCAGCGTCGTAGCCCCCCAACGCATCCACACGCAGCACCATGTCGTAGGCCTTGTGTTGCGCCACGTCCTTGCCGAAAACGTCATGGACGAACTTGGCGCGGTCTGCATCAACGAGATGGACCTGCTTCACCGCGTCGGCGTGATTCAGGTTGTCGATCCGCATGGTCGCCTGCACGCGCCACTCCTCGTCGGCCTCCAGGCGGACGTTGAGGGCCTGAGGCATGACATAGTTGGCGCCGCGCCCGACGATGATCTTGTGCCCCTGCTGCGCCACGCTGAGGAGCGTCTCGATCAAGATGCGCTTGTAGGCGCTGCTGTCGATGTGGTGCGCGCCCAGCAGGTCCCGGAACATCTCCTGCACCCAGGACCGGGACCGCTCGTCCATGGCCTGGGCCATCTCCTGCTTGATCTGGGCGTTCTCGGCCACCACCTTGATGGCCTCCTTGTCCCAGACCGTCCAGGGAGCGCCGAGGAGCGCAGCGACCCGGGTGGCAACGGAGTTGCCGCCTGCGCCGAACTGCCGCGAGATCGTGATCGTGGGGCCGGGGCGAACGGCCTTCGGCGCGGCTTCCGCCTGCTTGGCGCGCGCCTTCTGGAGCAGGAACCACTCCTGGATGCGGCGGTCCGTTAGCCTGGTGTCGTCCGAGAGTCGCATGGCCAACCTCCTTACGGCCCCACGGTCAGGCCGCGGTGAGCTACTGAAGGATAGGGCCGGCGGTCTAGCGCAGAGCCGCCAGCAGATGCAGAGCCATGAACACGCCAAAGATCGACAGGACTACCCCTACGGCGGCCTCCAGACTGAAGGCCGACGGCCGATAGGTCACACCACGGTGCAGGCGCTCGACCGTCTGGACATGGTGAGCCGTGGCCACCGCACTTACTATAACGCCGAGAAGCACCAGAACGGTTCCGAGCCAGCCTGCAGGCCCCTGGTGCCGGGCCAGGGCCTGATGCCCCTCGATCGCCAGTTCCTTCATCAACAGGCCGAAACGGGCCACGACGAAGCCCAGCCCCATCATGGCCAGCCCCGTACGGATCCAGGCCAGCAGCGTGCGTTCGGCGGCCAGGTAGATGCGCGGATCCGTGACCGGGCTATCGCCGCCGCCCGACTCCGGGTCGCCGCCCAGATGCTGCGGTTTCGGCTCGCTCATGCGGTCCCTCGCACGCTGGGGTCGTTGGGATGTCGCCGGAGCAACTCGGGGATCGCCCAGGCGCGCTTGGTCGCCTTGAGCCGATCGCAGTAGGACTTCAGGTGGCCCCGTGCGTGGAGCGGGCCGCCCTCCTGCATGACCGTCCAGAGCGGGTCGGCTGCGTGGCCCGCCGGCGCTCCCGCGAGCATCTGATGCTCCCAGCGAAGAAGCCGGGCCGCGCCCTCGTTGGCCAGCGCCGGCTGGTCGGCGGCCAGATCGCGCTGCTGGTGCGGGTCCGTGGCCACGTTAAAGAGCATCTCCTCGGGGAAGAGGTGGAAGCCGTCGTGGTACGTCCGCATGTAGAGCCACGGTCCCCATCGCACGCTCCGCTGGCAGACGTGGGCGCACTGGCTCAGGACGAGGGCCTCGCGCCCGTCGTCGGAGCCGGGGCGCAGGACCGAGGAGGCGTAGCTTGCGCCGTCCCACGATGCCCGCGGCTGCCCGCCCAGCAGGGCCGCCAGCGTCGGGCCCAGATCGAGGTTGTAGCGGAGGCCGGCATCGGATGCGCCCTTGGCGCCGCCCGGCCAACGGATGATCATGGGGATGCGGCAGGTGGCGTGGTCGGCCGTGGCATGCTCGGCATAGATGCCGAACTCGCCCTGGTTCTCAGCGTGATCCGACGAGACGATGATCACCAGGTCATCCATCACGCCCTCGTCGGCCAGGGCGTTCATCACGTGCCCTATGTGCTGGTCCATGTACGCGACGCCGCAGTCATAGCCGTCGAAGTGGCGGCGGACATCCTCCATATGGCGCACCTCGGGCACGTGGCGCGGGAACTGGGGCAGGGGATCGCTGTTGTACATGCCGATTTCGCGCGCGGTATGCGGGCCGACGGCGCGGCGGTGGAGTTCCAGGATGTCGGGCGTGATCCACGGCGCGACGGATTGCCCCGCAAACGGATTGCCGAAGTCGGCCGGGGCGCGATAGGGCGTGTGCGGATCCCAGTAGTTGAGGTGCAGGAACCACTGGTCGCCCTTGGCGTTGCGGCGAATCCAGTCCAGTGCCGTCGGAGTGACCTCCTCGGCCGACTCCATGCCGCCACTGCCGGTGTTGTGCATCTCGCTGAATCCGGCGTTGAACCACCAGGCCCCGTGTCGCTCGGCAAACGGGCTGATGGAGGTGGTCTTGAAGCCATGCGACCTGAGGAACGCGGGCAGGTTGTCCTGGCGGCAGAGGTCGGCGAAGCCCCTGTCCGCGCCCTGCAGCCGCATGTCGGCCGCCGTGCCGCCATGGCCCACCACACCGGTGTGGATGCCGAACCGGCCCGTGAAGAGCGCGGCGCGGCTGGGCAGACACGGCGCGTCGGAACAGTAGTAGTTGTCGAACCGCACGCCATCGGCCGCGATCCGGTCGATGTTGGGCGAGGTGTTCCGATGGTAGCCGTAGCAGCCCAGATGGTCGGGCCGTAGCGTATCGAGGTCAAGGAATAGGATGCGCATCAGGTCTCCGCCGTGCGTTGTCGGTCAGTCGGTACTGCCGATCTGCTTGTCTGTCGTAACCAATACGACGCCAAGCAGGGCGATCCCTCCCCCAACGACGGTGGCGACCTTGGGGGTCTCGCCGGGCCAGACCCAGGCCACGAGCATGGCTACGGCCGGCAGCACGTAGGTGGCCGCCGACAGCTTTGAGGCAGGCACGCGATGGAGGCAGTAGTTCCAGGTGAGGTACGCCACGCCGATGGGGCCGATGCCCAGGTAGGCCACGGCGGCCAGCGCCTCGCGTGGCGCGGACGCCACCGCGTCGGGCAGGCCGCCGGAGAGGGCGAGCAGCGGGATCGTGCCGATGAGGACCGACCAGACGCCTACCTGCGACGGCGACAAGCTCCGCATCATGGGCTTCTGGATAACGGTCACCACGCTCCAGCAGCAAGCGCAGAAGAGCAGCAGTAAGACGCCGGTCGGGGCCAGGCGCACTCCGGCCTTCTGGGCCGCCAACTCACCGGAGGCGATCACCGCGCCGCCTGCCACGGCCAGCGCAAGGCCAGACCAGCCGCGCATGCCCATGCGCTCGCGCAGGTAGGTACGGGCAAGGATGGCCGTCAGGACCGGCGAGAGGTTCACCATGAGGCTTCCCGCAGCGGCGGAGACGGTCCGGAGCCCGAAGTTGAGCGCGAGATGGTAGCCCACGGAGCCCATGATGCCGATAAGAGCGACGCGCGGCAGCAACCGCACGGGCGGAACCGGCACGCGGCCCACAACGGCGATCACCGTCATGGCGACGCAGGCGAAGAGGAAGCGCAGTAGCGTCAGGTGCGCCGGCAAGAAGGAGCGGACGGCGTATCGGATGGCTGGGAACGCCGAGCCCCATAGCAGGATGGTGACCGCGAAGGCGATGCCGACCCTGGCGCGCGCAGCCGGTACGCTCAATAGTCGTCGTCGCCCGTTGGGACCGACGAGGCGCCCGGCAAGTCGAGGCTCTGCTGCTGGTCCGGCGAGGGCGCGGCGCGGAGCACGGCGGCCTTCACCGACATCTCCACGAACTCGGTGATGGCATGCTCCTCGCGCAGCACCTCCAACTGGCGCTCCGTGTCGCGCAGCTTGGTCCTCAACTCCTTGGCGCGGGCGTCGTCGGTGGCGCCGCGGAGTTCGGTGCGCAACCGGTCGCGCCGGTCCTGCAGCGCCTCGGCCATCTCTACCAGGGCGGCGGCTCGGGGCCGGCCGTCCAGCGCCTCGTCAATCGCCTGCTCAAGGTCTTCCTGCATGGTGGCCCTCTCAGGTGCGGATTATACCTGCGGCATCCGGCCGCCATGGCCGGTGCGTATATACCGTATACTGCTCTGTCCGGTCCTCCGGTTGCGACGACGTGTCGACAGCCTGGGCCGGCCTCGGAGGTGTCACTTTGCGCTGGACAATGCCTGTCCTCGCCATAGCGCTAGCGGTCGTGGCCGGCGGGCCAGTGACTGCCGACGAGCCCGTTGTCTGGTCAGTGGCCGGGCAGCAGGTTCTGCGGTTACGCGCACCCTACAAGTTACTCACACCTGAGCAACGGGTTGAGGAGCTCGACCAGCGCCTCACCGAGATGCTCTCGATTGCGGCGCGGCCCATCGGCCCCGCGGACATCCGCCTCAAGGTGTACAGCAAGGAGACCGTCTCCATCACGATCAACGGCAAGGTGCTCGTCACGGTAGCCCCCGCCGATGCCGCCGCCAACCATTGCTCGGCACGGCGACTGGCAGAGATTTGGCTGGCCAACGTGCGTAAGACCGTTCCGCTCCTGAACCCGCGTGAGAACCGCGGAGGCGCCTAGGCTCGCCGCCGGCGTTCAGGCCTGGCGGCGCCTCGCTCCGGCGCTGGCCGGGCTGGCTGTCGCATCGGTCGCACTTGCCGCAAGCGCCGCCCCCCAGATCTGCTATACGGTCAGGCCGCAGCCTCCCGAGACCGGCCGCCCGGGCCGGACCAAAGTGGAGGTGTCTATCGCGGGCTTGACGGCGGGTCGCCCCGTGCGCGTCGTGATGCCCTCGTGGACGCCCGGCGACTACCGCCTCCAGAACCACTGGCGCGGCGTCACGGACTTCAGCGCGGCCATGCCTGACGGGGCCCCGCTGGTGGTGACCCGACCGGAGCGCGACCTGTGGGAAGTCACCGCCCGCGGCCCGGAGCTTCGGGTGCGCTATACGGTGCCCAATCAGGAGGCGGGTCTCTTTTCCGAGAACGCGATCGTCACAGACCGCTACGCCTTCCTGAGCGGTCCGGCGGTCCTGATGCTCGTTCACGACCGGCAGTCCGAACCGGTGACGCTGACCGTGGAGGCTCCGCAGGGCTGGCCCCCCGCCCTTTGCCCGCTGCAGGAGCGGGCCGGCGAGGCGGGCTGCTTCACTGCTCCGAGCTATGACGCGCTGGCCGATGCGCCGATCCTCGTGGGCCGGCACGACGAGTCCACGTTCCTTGAGGCCGGCATTCGGGTGACAGTGGCGACCTTCGGCCCCGGAACGCCCATGGACGCCGGGCCGCTTGCTGCGCGCTTCAGACCGGCGGTGGCGTCCGCAGTGGCCATGTTTCGCTCTGCGCCGTTCAAGCGCTACACGCTCTTCGTCGACGGCGGCAACAAGGGCGGAGGGCTGGAGCACGCCGACTCGGCGCGCGTGGCCTGGTCCGGCGCGCCCAACTCCATGTTCACCGCCCTCGCCTGCCATGAGTTCCTCCACGCTTGGAACGTGAAGCGCCTACGGCCACAGGGGATGGTTCCATACGACTACCGCACCCCGCTCCGCTGCCGCAGCCTCTGGTTCGCCGAGGGTGTTACTGAGTACCTCGCCCGATTGGTGCTCTACCGTTCGGGGCAGATCACGCAGGTTGAGTTCCTGAACTGGCTCGCCGATGACATCGCCCAGTACGAGAGCACACCCGCCGCGGCCAACGTGAGCGCCGAGGAGGCGGGTCGGCGGGTGTGGGAGGGCGGCCAGAGCAGCGGCTATGCCGGACTCAGCTACTACATGAAGGGCGAGCTCATCGGCTTCTGTCTGGACGCCGCCCTGCGCCGCACCTCACGAGGCGCCCGAGGCATTGAGGACGTCGTGCGCCGCATGCTGCCGCTCTACAGCCCGCCGAAACCTGGCTACACGCCGCCGGAGCTTCGCGAGAGCGTGCTTGCCCTGGCGGGAGCGGACCTGGGTTCGGACTATGGCGGGTTGGTGGCGGGAGTGGGGCGAATGCCCTTCGACTGGGCCGCCGAGGCGCTCGGCCTGCGCCTTGAGCGCACCCGGTCCGGGCTCAGGCTCACCGTCGATCCCGCCGCCTCCGCCGAAATGCGCGCCCGGCGCGACGCCTGGCTGTGGGGCGGCGAGGCGGTTGCGGAGCCGCATCCTGCCGAGACCGCGCCGTCGGGGAAGGATCAATCGCGCCTCCCGGTGAACCTAGGGGCGACATGGCAATCGACCTCAGCGACCGGCCCGACGCGCCCGCGCCGGCCCCGCCGCCGCCGCGCGGCGTCAGCGGCCGGGCGGTCCTGCTTGGCTCCCTGCTGATCCCCGTAAGCTGCCTCTGGATGGCAGCTATGGAGATGCAGTGGAACTCGCTTGACAGTACCTGCGTCAGCCTCTTCTTCCATGTTATCTTCATGATCCTGGTGCTGACCGGCCTCAACGCAGCGGTCGCCAGGCGAAGACCTGGTCTGGCCCTCTCGCAGGGCGAGCTGATGACGGTCTACATCATGCTCAGCATGGGATCGGCCGTCATGGGCCGTGACAGCCTTGAGAACCTGCCCTCGGTGCTTGGCTTCATGCGCTGGTTCGACGACCCCACGAACCGCCTGAACCGCTTCTTCAGCTTCGTCCCGACCTGGATGGCCCCTGCGGACCGAGATGCGCTACGCGGCTACTACATCGGCAACAGCACCTTCTGGAGCCCGAAGCACCTGGCCGCATGGCTACCGCCGATCCTCTTCTGGACGGCCTTCATCATGCTGCTCACATGGGTCATGCTCTGCCTGAACGTGCTGCTGCGCAAGCGCTGGACCGATGACGAGAAGCTCTCCTACCCGACCATCCAGATCCCGCTCTCCATCACGACGACGGCCACCTACCGCGAGCGCATGCTCTGGCTGGGCTTCGCCATACCGGTGGTTGTGCAGACCTTCAACAACCTGAACTACCTCTACCCCTCGGTGCCGCACCTCCACCTGAAGCTGCAGGATCTGGGGCCCTACTTCGCCGCCTCGCCTCCATGGAATGGGTTGGGCTGGATGCCCGTGGGCTTCTTCCCGTTCGCTATCGGGCTGGCCTTCTTCCTGCCGCTGGACCTGGCCTTCTCGTGCTGGTTCTTCTATGTGCTGCGTAAGCTGATCGATGTGGGCTGCGTGGTCTGGGGCTTCCGCGACCCCGGCGCGCCGTCGGCGCTGGCCCGCATCCCCTACATCCAGGAGCAGGGCACCGGCGCGTGGATCGGCCTCTCGGTCGCCATGGTCTGGCTCTCGCGCGGGTACCTGAAGGAGGTTCTCATCGCGGCGTGGAAGGGCGGCAGCGACCCGCACGCCGGCATCTCGTACCGTGCGGCGGCGTTGGGCGTGCTCGGCGGCATGGCGGTGCTGACCGGAGCCTGCGTGGCGGCCGGCATGTCGGTCTGGCTTCCCATCGTCTACTTCGCGTTCTATTTCATTCTCTCCATCGGCATCACGCGGGTCCGCGCCGAGTTGGGTCCGCCCGCTCATGAGCTGAACTGGGTGAACCCCGAGCGCTTCGTGGTCTCCCTCTTCGGCTCACAGGCCTTGGGGCAGCAGAACCTGACGCTGTTGAGTTACATGTTCTGGTTCAACCGCGGCTACCGGTGCCACCCCATGCCGCACCAGCTCGAGGGCATGAAGGCGGCGCAGACGCTGGGGATGGAGGCCCGCCGTCTGGTCTGGGCCATGGTGCTGGCGGCGCTGCTCGGTTCGATCTTCGGGTGGTTCGCGCTACTGGATACGTTCTACCGGTGCGGCGAGGCCACGCCAAAGATCGCCGCCTACGCCACGGGCATCGGCCGTGAGGCGTTCAGCCGGCTGCAGGATTGGACCGACAATCCCAAACCGCTGGACGGCATGGCGCTTACCTTCACCGGTGGCGGCGCAGCCGTGACCCTGGCGCTGGCGCTGGCCAAGGCGCGCTTCTTCTGGTGGCCCTTCCACCCCATCGGGTACGCCCTGGCCAACAGCTACGCGCTGGAGTACTTCTGGTCGGCCATCTTCATTGGCTGGCTTCTGAAGTCCATGGTGGTCCGGTACGGCGGGTCCCGCATGTATCGCCAGGCGCTACCCTTCTTCCTGGGGCTGATCCTGGGCGACTACGTCATTGCTGCGGTCTGGTCTCTGTGGGGCTGGGCCATGGGGATCAGCACGTACCGGACGTTCATCTTCTGATACAGGCCTGAGTGCCGAAGCTGCCTGCGCTATGCGCACCTGGGTGCTATAGCCGCTGCGCCGTGTTCGGCGAGCATAGGGTACACAGCGATACTTGACCCGAAAGCGACTCGCAAGGCGAGTCCCAATACTCCGGTTCTACTCGAGTTGCGCGCCTTGTCCGCGCCCTGCCCGTACGGGTATCGCCCCTCAGTTGCAGACCACGACCGCATGGCCGCAACCCATAGGCTCGCGTAGCCCTTTGGGAACCCATGACACCAGCTCTGCGAGGCCGAAAGGGCCTATCAGGAGCGTCAGGAGAATAATGACATGACGACGGACCGTTGTGGCCGGACGTTGGCCCGGCTCAGCTCTCTCGCTATCACCTTGGCGGCGGTCGCTTCCAGCCCCGCAACGGCGGGCCCCGACCCGGGAAGGCCCCTGAACCTGCCCTCCCGGTTCGAGGCCAATGCGGGCCGCTATCCGTCCGAGGTCCGCTACGTCGCCCGGGGAAGCCGGTCGTCGCTCTTCATCACGCAAGACGCCGCAGTGATCGCCCTGCCTCGCTGCTCCGTCTCGCTAAAGGCGGTGGACGGACGGGCAAGCACAGTGACCGGCGAGGGCCGGCTACCGGGCACGACGAACCACCTGGTGGGCAACCGCACGGACTGGCGCACCGGCCTGGCCGGGTACGGTAGCGTTCGGGTGGCAGACCTCTACCCCGGCATCGACGTGCAGTACTACAGCGCCAAGGGGGAGTTGGAGTGTGACTATGTCGTTGCGCCCAAGGCAGACCCGCGGAGCATCCAGCTAGAGGTCTCGGCGCCGGGGCCCGTGCGCGTGGCGGGCGGCGACCTGGTGATCGGCTCTCCGGACGGCGATGTACGGTGGCGCAAGCCGGTGGCCTATCAGGTCATCGACGGCAAGCGGCGCCGCGTAGCCTCCGCGTGCCGCCTCATACAAGTCAGGAACGGCAAGGCGCCGCGCGTCTCCTTCGACTTGGGCGCCTATGACGCGCGCCGGCCGCTTGTGATTGACCCGGCGTTCCAGTATGTCACCCACATCGGCGGGTTCCAGTCGGACACCGTACTCGGTGTTACGAACGACGCCTCGGGCAACATCTACGTGGTCGGCGAGGCGAACTCACCCGACTACCCCACCACGGCAGGTTCCTACCGGGCCACCAACCAGGGCAACAACGATGTGGTGATAACGAAGATGAACCCGTCGGGCAGCGCCCTGGTCTACTCGACCTTTCTTGGCGGTTCGCAGTCCGACTACGGCCGCATGATCGATGTAGACGCGTCCGGCAACGCCTACATCACCGGCTTCACCACATCAACCAACTATCCGACCACGGCCGGCGTAGTCCAGCCGGCCTACGGCGGCGGCAGCTACGACGGCCTCCTGACCAAACTGAACGCCGCCGGTACCGCCCTCGTCTACTCCACCTACATCGGCGGCAACAAGACCGACAAGGGCTACGATGTATCGGTCGATAGCGCCGGGCAGGCGGCGGTAGTGGGCGAGACGGCGTCCAGCGGCTTCCCCACGGTCGGGGGCTATGGGTACAACGGCAACATCGACGCCTTCGTGATGCAGGTGAATGCGGCATGCACCTCGCGGCTCGTATCGCGATGCGTTGGCGGGTCCGCCGATGACTGGGCCAACGGCTGCAGATACGATATAAGCGGCAACATCCAGATGGTGGGAGTGACGGCCTCATCCAACTTCCCGGTAACGCCCGGCGCATTGCAGACCAGCATCGGCGGCGGAACCGACGCCTTCGTGACCGAGGTCGCCGCAGGCACGGGCGCGCTGTCGGCCAGCACGTTCCTTGGCGGCTCCACGAACGATGTTGCCAACAGCCTCGCTGCGACGCCGCTGGGCAACGTGTTCGTATGCGGCCAGACGTTCTCCACCAATTTTCCGGTCTCGCCCACGGCCTACCAGACCACGCGTGTGGGGCTCTCGTCCGGCTTCGTCACGAAGATGAACCAGACCCTTACGGGCATCATCTACTCGACGTATCTCGGGGGCCTGCGGAACACCTACTGCACCGCGGTGGCCATGAACTCCAACGCTTCACGCGTATTCGTTGTGGGCAGCACCGACTCCATCGTCTTCCCAGTGACGGCAGACGCATACCAGTCTACCAACGCCGGCAACACGGACGGCATAATCGTCGAGATGGACGGTACGCTGGACGTGGTGCGTTATGCCACCTACATGGGCGGCAGCAACGACGACCAGTTCGCCGACGTCACCATGGACACCAACGGGATCGTCTCCCTGAGCGGCGACACGCACAGTACCAACTTCCCGGTGACCGCCAACGCGTACCAGCCCACCAACCTGGGCAATCGTAACGGCATCGTGGCGACGTTCCGGTACAACACGGGCCCCACGGCGAACGCCCAGTCTGTCAACGCGACCGAAGACACCGCCAAGGCCATCACCCTTACCGGATCAGACCCGGACGGCAACCCGATCACATATGCGATCGCCACCTAGCCGTCCCACGGGTTCCTTACGGGTTCGGGCAGCAGCTGGACTTACACGCCGAACGCCGACTAAAACGGCCCGGACAGCTTCACGTTCACGGTGGCCGACGATGTTGCGACGAGCGCGCCGGCGACGGTCTCGATCACGGTCGGGGCGGTGAACGACGCTCCCATTGCCACGCCGCAGACGGTCAGCGTCACCGAGGACATCGCCAAGGCCATCACCCTCGCAGGCTCCGACGCCGACGGCAACGCACTCACCTACGCGGTCGTCACGCAGCCGACGCACGGTATCCTCACCGGCTCCGGCAGTAGCTGGACCTACACCCCATCGACCGAATACAGCGGCTCAGACAGCTTCACCTTCAAGGTGAACGACGCCACGGTCGATAGCGCCCCCGCGACGGTTACGCTCAATGTGGCAGCAGTGAACGATCCGCCCACGGTCGGCCCGAACTCATACACCGTGGACGCTGACGGCACGCTCACGGTCACGTCACCCGGCATCCTGACGGGCGCCACAGACCCGGACGGTCCCTCAGCCCTGACTGCGCGCAACGCCTCCACTCCGGCACACGGCTCGGTGACCCTGAACCCAGACGGCTCCTTCACCTACAAGCCCTCCTCGACTACCTACAAGGGAACAGACTCATTCACCTATGAGGCGTATGACGGATCCGTGGCCACGACCGGCACCGCGAACATCACGATCCGGGGCCTCACGGCCATCAATGCGGGCACGGCCGTCGGCACGGTCCTCCAGCCCATCAGCCTGACGGCCACGCTGACCTGGAACGGAACTCCGGTCGCCGGCGTTGCGGTGAAGTTCACCACACCCGATGGACAGACCCTCACCGGCACCACCAACGCTTCGGGGGTAGCCACGGTCTCGTACACCCCGCCCAGCGGCACCTATGGGGCCCTGACCTACACCGCAGCATTCGAGGGCAACACCGAGTACATGCCGATCTCCGATACCGGCGACGTGACGATCAGCCGCGTCGGTACGCAGATCGTCGCCGACACCGCAGACGCATGGCTCGTGGGGAATATGTGCTACGTGCCCACGACGACCACGACCACCGCCGGCCAGGCCGTCCCCAACGGAACGGTCCGCTATACGCTTCCGGACGCCTCGACGTTCGATGACGTGACCAATGTGGACGGCATCGCCGAGCTCTACTGGGATGTTCCCGCCCGCCAGCGAACCTGCACCATCTATGCCAGGTTCCAGGGCGATGGGGTACACGCGCCATGTGAGACCTCCATTGTAGTCAACCTGCCCATCACCACCCACATCTCCGTGGTCGGCGGCAAGGCGTACGCCGGCGACCGATGCAGCCTGGTGGCCTACCTCTGGGAAGGCGCCGCGCTCTACGGGATCCCGGGCAAGACGCTGACCTACTCACTGGGCGGCACGACCATCGGTAGCGCGCCCACAGTGGGGACCTACGGCAAGGCAGCGCTCACCTACACGGTTCCACCCGCCACGGCAGTGGGCAACCACACACTGACGGTCAGTTTCGCCGGCGATGCCGACTGGCCCGCGACCACCAACACTGGAACGCTGCAGGTGCTGGCCGCCAAGAAGAACACCTACATCTGGGTCCACAGCCACGGGGCTACGCGCACCGTCTCAACGAAGCTCACCTGCTATCTCTATGATTATCGGCCGAACGGCGACCTGCTTCCCATGGCCTCCAAGCCGATTGAGTTCCGCATCGCCACCACCACGGTCGCTACCGTTTCGACGGCCGCGGACGGCAAGGCGTGGGCGGCCTACGTGCCCTCATCTGCCGGGGCACTGACCCAGACGATGTCCTACGCCGGCGACGACCAGTACAACGCGGCGACCAACACCGGCACACTTACCGTCGTTCCGTAGGGCCGTCGGACGCCTGCTCAAACGCGCCCGCCGATCCCACCAGGGGTTGGCGGGCGTCTCCCTTTTGCGGCGGCGGGGCTACACTAAGGGCGGCATGGAGACGATGACGCCGTCCGGCGCGTCGACTGCCGCACCCCCAAGACCTGATGCGCGCAACGGGAGGATCACTATGCGCCTGCTGCCTATCGCCGCCCTGGCGGCCCTGACGGCTTCGGCTACCGCCCAATCGCCCGCGACATGGCGTCCCGCCAAGGGCCCTCTTGTCACCCGTTGGGCGGCAGAGGTGCGCGCAGATAAGGCGTTGCCTGAGTACCCGCGCCCGCAGATGGTCCGGTCGCGCTGGCTGAACCTCAATGGCCTGTGGGACCTGGCGATCACGCCTGCCGACGCGCCCGAGCCCTCGGTCTACCCCGAGCGCATCCTCGTGCCCTTCCCCGTCGAGTCGGCCCTTTCGGGCGTCATGCGCAAGGTGACTGACCAGGATCGTGTCTGGTATCGCCGCACCTTCCGCGTACCGGCGGCATGGAAGGGGCGGCGCGTGCTGCTCCACTTCGGCGCCGTGGACTGGGACGCTCGGGTCAGCGTGAACGGTCGCGTCGTAGCGGAACACAAGGGCGGGTACGACGGCTTCAGCGCGGACATTACGCCGGCGCTGAGCGGCTCCGGCCTCCAGGCGCTGCAGGTGGGGGTGTGGGACCCGTCAGACAGGGGCCCGCAGCCCCGTGGCAAGCAGGTGCTCAAGCCGGGCGGCATCTTCTACACCGGCTGTACCGGCATCTGGCAGACTGTCTGGCTGGAGCCCGTGCCCGTTGCGTCCGTCACCTCCCTGCGGCTCACGCCCGATGTGGCCGGCAGGCGGTTACGCGTCCGTGCAGCCGTGGATGGCTCGGCGACGGGACTGACGGTGCGGTGCAGCGCAATGGATGGCCCGCGCCCGGTGGGCAGGTGCCAGGGCGCGCCGGGCGTTGATCTCTCGCTGCCGGTGCCGGCGCCGCGCCTCTGGTGGCCCGACAAGCCCTTCCTCTACGGCCTCAAGGTCGAGTTGGTGCGCGGCGCGACCGTGGTTGACAGCGTCGACAGCTACTTTGGGATGCGCGACATTCGTCTCGGCAAGGACAAGGCCGGTATCACTCGGCTCATGCTCAACGGCAGGTTCGTCATGGAGGTCGGCCCGCTGGACCAGGGGTTCTGGCCCGACGGCATCTACACTGCGCCCACCGACGCCGCCCTACGCTACGATATCGACATGACCAAGCGCTTCGGCATGAACATGGCGCGCAAGCACGTTAAGGTGGAGCCCGAGCGCTGGTACGCCTGGTGCGACCGGCTGGGACTGCTTATCTGGCAGGATATGCCCGCCGGCGACAACAACACTCCCGAGGGCCGCAAGCAGTTCGAGGTCGAGTTGGCGCGCATGATCGAGCAGAAGCGCAACCACCCCAGCATCATCATGTGGGTCGTCTTCAACGAGGGCTGGGGCCAGCACGACACCGAGCGTCTGACCGCGTGGGTGAAGAAGGCCGACCCCTCGCGACTCGTCAGCAACGCCAGCGGCTGGACCGACAAGGCCTGCGGCGACGTCATCGACATGCACAACTATCCCGGGCCCGGTAGCCCCAAGCCCGAGCCGGCGCGCGCTGCCGTGCTGGGCGAGTTCGGCGGCCTGGGACTGGCCATCAAGGGGCATACCTGGTCCAGCGAGAGCTGGGGCTACCGCGGCATGGCCGACCAGCGCGCCCTGACGAGCCGCTACGCCGATCTCCTGCGCCGTACCTGGGCGCTGAAGGACGATCCGGGCCTCTGCGCCGCCGTCTACACCCAGACCACCGATGTGGAGACCGAGTGCAACGGCCTGATGACCTATGACCGAGCCGTCGTCAAGCCCGACCTGGCCCAAATGGCAGCCGCCAACCTCGGCAAACTCGCCGCGCTGCCGCCGGTCCGTGCGCTGATCCCAACCTCCAGACAGGCGCCACAGCCGTGGCGATACACCACCGATAGGCCCGCCGATGGCTGGAACCAGCCCGGCTTCGACGAAGGCGCGTGGCTCTCAGGTATCGGCGGCTTCGGCACGGCGGGCACACCCGGCTCGGTGGTCCGCACCGCATGGCGCACCGGCGACATCTGGCTCCGGCGAACGGTGCAGATGCCCGCCAAGCCCTGGCACGGGCCCTTCCTAACGCTCCACCACGACGAGGACGCCGAGGTCTTCATCAACGGCGTCCTGGCCTGCAAGGCCGAGGGTTTCGCGGGCGACTACGAGGAGGCAGGCATTGCGCCGGCGGCCCTCGCCGCCCTGCGCCCGGGCGGCAACGTCATCGCCGTGCACTGTCGCCTGACCTCCGGCGGGCAGTTCATCGATGTGGGCATCAGCGATCAGCCGCCGGCGCCCGCCCGCTCACGCTAACACCACAGACAGGGGACTTTGCATTTGAATAAGCAGCTAGGCGTCATCTTCGATATGGATGGCGTGCTCATCGACTCGTCATCCTTCCACCGCGAATCGTGGCGGCTGGCCGGCCCGGAGTTCGGCTTCGAGATGACCGACGCGGCCTTCCTCAAGACCTTCGGCATGCCCAACCGGGCGGTGCTGGCCCACGTCTACGGCCATGAGTTGCCGCCGGAGCAGGTAGAGGCCATCTCCGACCGCAAGGAGGCCCTCTACCGCGATCTGGCCCAGCACGACCTGCAGGCCCTGCCCGGCGCGGTGGGGCTGGTGCGCGGACTGCGGAGCGCGGGCTTCCGCGTGGCGCTGGGCTCCTCGACGCCCATGGTGAACATCCTATTCGTGCTGAAGCTGATCGGGCTGGAGGGCGCCTTCGAGACCATCGTCAGCTCGGGCGACGTGACGATCGGCAAGCCCGACCCCGAGGTCTTCCTGAAAGCCGGCGCAGGCCTGGGACTGGAGCCCGCCCAATGCGCCGTGGTGGAGGATGCCGTTGTGGGTGTGCAGGCGGCCAAGGCTGCAGGCATGGCCTGCCTGGCCGTAACGACCACGCATCCGGCCGCGTCACTGCAGGCGGCCGATCGCATCGTGGCCTCGCTGGAGCTGGTGTGGCCGGCCGACTTCGAGGCGCTGATTTTCGCTTAGCCGGCCCCGTCTGCCCTACTCCATTAGCCGGATGCGCCCGCCGGTGGGGAGCCGGCCGCTGCGGTCCGGCTTGCGGGCGTCCAGCACGTACCAGCCTGCGGGGTCGCCGCCGGCGAAGGTGTAAGTGAGCGATCCGTCGCGCCCGGTGGTGCGGCGGTCGGTCCCCACCATCACGGTCGCCCCCGGCACAGCCTTACGCGCTACCTGCAGCCGCTTCAGGCGGAGCGCGGCGATGTACTGCGTGCCGCCCCAGGCGTCCACACGTAGGTCGGCTCCACTCGACATGAGGCCGGCGAGCCGGGCATCAGGCAGCGTCAGTGTCGCCGTGCGCCAGCGCCCCGTGTTCCGCTTGTGGATCCACGCGGTCGCCTTGTGCTCGGGGTTGAACTCGCCGAAGCGGTAGGGCATGGTGAAGGGATCGCTGGAGTTGTACTGCAGGCGGAAGGCGCCCGTGCCCTCGTCAAGGTACTCCACCTCCACCTGTACCATGGCCTCGCCGCCGGTGAAGCGGGGATCGGTGACGTCGAAGTAGGCGTAGGGCGCATCGGGCAGGGCCACGCGCCGGCACAGCCGCCCGGCGCGCTGGACGACCTCGGCCTTGCCGTCGGCCACCTCCACCGGACGCATCCCAACGGTCGGCTTGCCCTCCACGATCTCAGCGTGGGCGTCGACGCCCACGATGCGCTCCTCCACGGCCCGTAGCGTCACGGGTTGGCCGCGCCGAGCGGATTGCGGTCCCAGCAGGCGTAGCCGCCGGGGCGGCGCGGCGCTCAGGACCACCATGCCGATGCTGGAGGTGGTCCCGTCCTCGGCGCAGAAGGCCTGCTCACGACTGAAGGGGCTGACGGCATCCATGGCGGGAAGGGCCAGCTCAAGCCGTCCGCCGGCGGCGGGACGGAGCGGCACGGCCACCGGCGCGTCGGGGGCGTCGCCTCGGTAGAGCGTGGCCAGCGCCGGTCCTCGGATGCCGATGACCTTCGGGTCCAGCAGCACGCGGGCGGAGGCTCGATCGGTTCGGGTGTCCGTGTACGGTAGAACCCATGTGCGATCGGCGGCGAAGGGGCAGAGGGCGCGATCTACCTCCAGCAGGCTGAAGCGGAGGCCGACAGGCGACCGGATGCCCTCGTCGCCGCGGTAGCCCGTGTACCAGTAGAGCCCCTTCAACGCCTCGGTGAGCCGGCCCACGGCTTCGATCTTCCGGCCATGCTCGTCGCCGCCGGAGCCCAGCTTGCCGCGAGCGAGGAAGCTCAGCTCCACGCTACGCCGGTAGCGCACGAGGGCGGGGCCACTGACGCCGGGCAACGAGGGGTACTCGCCGCTGAAGACGGCGCCGGGGAACGTAAAGGCGATCATCTCCGGGTAGCTGTAGGGCATCCACATGTCGTATCCGGCGTGGCCCATGTGGAGGCGCTGGGCCGCCACGTCCGAGGCGCCCTCATACCAGATGTAGAAGTCCTTCGGCGCGCGGTAGCGCGGGTCGCCCCACATGCGGTCGGCCAGTTGCAGCATCCCCTGCGCGCCTGTTCCGGAGACGCTGTGGCCGTGCGAGGTGTCGGCGCAGTACTGGCTGGGATAGGCCCCGAGCTGATCCCACTGCACGCCTGCGAAGCCGTAGTCGGTGGCGTACTTGTGGGTCCAGAAGAGGACGTAGTCCTGCCACGGTCGGCTGGCCAGGCAGGTCTGGGCCAGGTTACCGAAGTAGTGCGTCTCCACGTAGTTCTCCACGCCGTCGTATTTGATTGCCGTGTCGCGGCGGTAGCGCTCCCAGAGCGGGCGCGGGGCGACGCTGTCCGGCGGGGCCTGGGCCAGGCGCTCCCGGAAGGCGGGGTCATCGGCGTGGGGCACGGCGGGGAAGCCCTCCCAGACGTAGATCGGGTTGATGTAGGGCACCACGCGCCCGCCTCGCCGCCGCACATTGGCCATCCGCTTGCGGAGGAGCGCCTCGCCGCCCAGCGTCGGATCGGGCCACCAGTAGCCGAAGTCGTGGCCCATGAACTCCTGCCCGGCGAGACCTACCACCGAAGAGCCCAGCGCCAGCGCGCCATCCATCAGCTTGCCGTCAAGGTCGGCCCAGGTGAAGGGCGATGTGAGCGGCGGCCGCGTGGGGCCCATGCTCCAGAGCATGGCGCGCCAGTACCAGTTGGGCATCTCTCGGGCCCAGGCGGGCACGTCGGGCTTGCGCATGAAGCCCTCGGCCCAGCGGCGATAGGTGCGCGCGCCCCAGCGCCAGTCGCCGGTATGGATGCCGACCACGGCGGGCAGGGCCAGCGTCTGGCCGGCCTGGATGCGCACGTACTTGCCGATGCCCAGCGCCAGCCCGACGCCGGGCCTCGTCTCCAGGAAGCCGCCGATGAGGCGCTTGTCTGTGCTGGCCAGGTAGAGGCCGCCCGAGGCGTCGTGCAGGTCCATCCAGAACATGCCCGCGCTGCCTGGGTAGATGAGGCGGGGCTGGTTCCACCACCCGGCGTAGGGGAGGCCGTCCACCACCTCACCCTCCTTGCGCTCCAGGTTCCGCTCGGGGTCGGGGATGCGCTGGCCGTAGCGGTTGGGCCGCACGAGCCAGTCATCGGAACCCGTGGCGCCCACGCGGGCGCCGGCGAAGGCGGGGAAGATCACCTCGGCGATGGGGTCGCCGCCCTGGTTCGTGACGGCCACCCGCCAGTCGGTCCGGCCGGACAGGTCCGGCGCCTCGACGGTTACGCGGGCCACCACGCCGGGGCCGGCGTACTCCACCGTCATGGCCCTGCCCGACTTCAAGCTCCGCGGTGCCGACCGGACGCGCAGGGGCGCCTCGACCAGTTCCTTGCCTGTGTGCCGGTAGAGGCGCAAGGGCAGGCTGGGAGCGCCGTGGAGCATTTCCGCGCCGCCGGCCCTGTTACGCAGGCTGCACACGCGCCCCGCCGCGTCGAAGGCGACGGAGAGGCTCCGGTTGGCGACCGTCACCTGCCCGCCGGCCGTTCCCGCTGCGGCCGCCAGCGCGGCACAGCAGGCCCAGGCGCTCCCTTGTCGCAAGGGGTCAGGCCCTGTAGGTTCCGAGCGCCAGGCCCCGATCCACGAAGTAGCGGTAGGTCTCGTAGTTCACCGTGTTCGGGATCGAGTGGTCGCTGTGGAGGATGTAGCCGTTGCCGCGCATCACCTCGGGGATTTTGGCCTCCAGCTCCGCGTCGATGATGGCCCGGTCGTTGGTGTAGAGGGCTCGCACGTCGATGCCGCCGCAGAACGAGAGCCGGTCGCCCCACTCGCGGTAGAGCTTCAGCAGGTCCATGCCGGCCTTCACCTCGATGACCTGCAGGCAGTCGATCCCGGCCTCCACCATGCCCGGCAGCAGCGGCTCGATGTAGCCGCACGAGTGCATGATGACGGGCAGCCCCTGCGACTTGGCGTAGCCGATCGTGTGGGCGTGGGCCGGCTGGATGATCTCGCGGTACATGGCGGCCGACATGAAGGGGCGGCCCTTGAAGCCCATGTCCTCGTAGTACCAGACGCCGTCGGGCAACCCCTCTTCGGCGAAGAGGATCTTCTGCAGTTCCACGCAGAGGTCGCCGAAGGTGTCGGCCATGTCGCGGACCCACTCGGGGTCGTCCACCATGCCCATGAGCATGTACTGGTGGCCGCAGACGTCCTTCATGATCTCGAAGACGTTGACGCCCGACCACGCGAAGAAGCGCTGCCGGTCGGCGGCGTACTGGCGTGCGTTGCGGTAGCCCTCGAAGTTAATGCGCCGGCGGTCGACAGTGAGCTTGGGCTTGATGTGCTCCAGCCAGCCCTGCCGGTCCTTGACGAGGAAGTCCACATGCTCCGGCGTGGAGGAGTGGAGCTTGTGCGAGCGCATGGTGGCGTAGTTGCCGTTGCGCGTGAGGATGGTTTCGTCGGTCTCCTCCAGCACCTCGCCCGGGTAGTCAAGGTCTGCGACGAAGTTGAGCGGCCAGCAGAGGGCCATGTCGAAGCCGAACGTGTCGGCCAGGTCCTCGCCCTCGCGCAGGTGGCCCTGCTTGCTCCACTCGGCATGGGTGTCCCCCCAGAAGTGCTCGAACAGCCCGATGCGGTCCACCGGCTCGCGCCGAAGGATGCGCGCGATCCTCTCCTTACCCGTTAGCTCCACGTGGCATGGCTCCTGATGCGTGATGCCCTAAGGTTCACCGCCGAGCCGCGCATTCCTGCCCATTGCCAGTGGCGGCGCTAAGCCCAGGACGAGGAGCGCGCGCCGGAAACGGGCCGCCGGCTGCAGCCGCCGGCTAGGCAGAGGCGCGAAGTGCCCTTGCGGGCACTCGACACCACCACGGAAAGGCGGTCCGCCGCCGTGGAGTCGCCGAAGGGCGACCTCCCGCCGTTCGTTGCCGCGACTTCAGTCGCCGGGCTATCCCGGGCCATCCCAAGCCATCCTGGGCCACCCCTGGCCACTCGCCGTCCCTCTCGACCGCCGTTGCGTGGTATCGTTCCATCGTCGCAACACCACCCGTGCCGGGGCCTCCATGACCGAAGCCGAGCTCGCCAAGCAAGTCGATGACCTCCTGCGCCGCGCTTCGGGCCGCGATGCCGCTGTGGCCCGCATGGCGGCGCGCGACCTGACGAACCTGGGGGCCGTCGCCCTGCCGCGGCTCATCAAGATCGTGCAGCAGGAGCGGTGGCTGGCGCTGCTCCGGTTTGTCGGCGCCTACGCGGTGACGGCGGTGGCGATCAGCGCTCTGGCCGAGGTAGTGGGGCTGGGGAAGGTCTCAACGGGCCTCACGATGGCGGGAATGAGCATCGGCGGGCTGTTCGCAGTCTCCCGGAGGCAGCGCACGGCCGTCCGGCTCCTGGGCGAGGCCGCCGACAAGCGGGCCATCGGCCCGTTGCTGCAGACGTATCGGTATGGTTCAGGCTACATGGATGCCCTCTCCGTGGCGGGTCCGCCGCTGGCTCGCCTCCTTCGGGCGATGACGCCCGAGGACCGCAACCTGCTGGCGCCGAACGAGCGCGCTCACCTTCGCCTCTGTGTCGTGGCAGTCGATGTCCAACTCGCCGCCGCCGCCGTGCATGCCCTGTCGCAGATCGGCGATACCCAGGAGGACGCGGCGGTCCTCCGCAAGCTGGTGGCAGGCAAGGCGGGACGCGGCAAGCGGCGACACGCGGAGCTTCGGCGCGCCGCCGAGGCGGCCCTGAAGGCCGTGGACGAGCGTATCCCGGTGAACCGCTTGAGCAGGACGCTCCTCCGCCCGGCCTCGGACCCCGCCAACCCGGCGGAGATTCTCGTGCGGCCGGCGCCCGCCGGCGCCTCCAGCGACACCGCAACGCTCCTCAGGCCCGCCCCATCCCCCGAGCCCGACGAGACCGACAGCGCCGTCAGCCACGCCAACCCCGTCAACCACGTCAAGGCCAAGTCCTGACGGGGTTGTTGTGAAACGCCGGCCGGCGTGCCGGCATTCGCCGCGCATCGGGTAACGTTCTGCCGATCACAAGCGGGAGGGGGCGCTATGGGCGAGCGGGTGGATTGCGGGGTCTGGTGCGGACCGTCGGACGCGGGGATGTCGGATGCTTCGGTGGCGCAGTTCGTCGAGCGGGCGGCGCGGTCCGGCGTGACGACGCTCATCATGGAGGTGAAGGGCGGCCACGGACTGCTCCGATACCCGAGCCGCGAATTCGCCGAGGCCGTCGAGCCCGGCTACGAGGGGTTCGACATGCCCGCGCACCTGCTCCGGCGATGCCGCGAGGCGGGCATCCAGCTCCATGCCTGGTTCATCGACTACTACGAGGGCGAGCAGGGCCCCGCCTTCCGCCGCCACCCGGAGTGGGCCGCCACCGACGCCGACGGCCGTCCCACGTGCGGCACGACGCTCCGCGGCAACCGGTACGGCGCCGTCTGGATGTGCCCCGCGCGCAGACCGGGCTACACCGACCAGTGGCTCGTGCCGCTCATCCGTGAGTTCGCCGAGCGCTACGAGGTAGACGCCGTCCATCACGACTACATCCGCTACCCCGGCGACCTGGCGCCGGACACCTACTGCTTCTGCGACGATTGCCTGCGCGAGTTGCCGCGTTGGGCGGGCTTCGTCTCCGACGCGATCCCCGACGAGCCCTTCTACCACGAGCTCTACGACCGCCCCTACCTCGAGTCGCACTGGGAGCAGAGCCCCCGAGTGCTGCCCGCCAACTGGGACCGCCTGCCACGCTCCATGAAGAGCCGCTTCCTGCTCCACGGCGGCTTCTTCCAGGGCGGCCTCAACGACCTGGACCACTTCTTCTACAGCTACCGCATGCACTGGGTCACCGAGTTCGCCCGCGAGGTTCGCGAGGCCGTGCGGCAGGCGCGCCCACAGATGGAGTTCAGTGCCGCGGTCTTCAAGAACCCCATCCACAGCGGCCGCTTCATCGGGCAGGACTGGCGCACCTTCGCGCCGTACGTCGAGCACTGCATGCCCATGGACTACCGCGACCACTTCCCCGGCACGTTCGAGCAGTACCTGACGCTACTGGCCGAGGCGATAGGCCGGCAGAAGGTCTGGGCCCGCGACTACCGCACCCTCTGGCCCGGCTTCGCGGTCAACTTCCTGTACAAGGAGGAGGCTGAAGCCGCCGTCCCGCAGGCCGAATGGCCCCACGAGAAGCTCCGGCGCGCGGTAGCCGCCATTCGCGCCGCAGGCACGGGAAGGCTATGCATCTTCTGCGCAGGCCAGCTTACCGCCTACGGCATGTGGGACACGTTGCGCGAGGCGCTGGGGTAAGGGAGGGGTCCCGCCCTTGCCGTCATCCTGACGCGAAGCGGAAGGACCCCCCGGAGTTCAGCGCACGGGGTTGTGCATTGCCGAGGGCCTTCCGATGTCGTACAGGGGATGCTTCCGCTTCGCGTCAGCATGACGGCGCGGGTGCACCTGTCAGCCTACTTCCCCAGGCACCAGACCCAGCCGTCCGAGTTGCCGAACACGAGCCTGCCCTGCGCTATGGCCGGGGAGGAGAGGATCTCGCGGCCCGCTCGGAACTGCCATAGCTTGCGGCCCGTGGCAACGTCAACGGCGTAGAGCATGCCCTCGTCGGAGCCCACGTAGACCGTGTTGCCTGCCACCACGGGCGAGCTGTTGACCTGGCTGCGCGTTCGGAAGGTCCAGATCGCTTGCCCGTTGGCCGGGTTCATGGCGAAGACGCGGGCGCTGCGCGAGGCGAAGATCACCTTGCCCTGGGCCACCGCCGGCGATGAGAAGCAGGCCGCGCCGCTCTCCTTCTCCTTCACCTGCCAGCGGATGCGGGCGTCGGCCAGGTCGACCGCCAGGTAGGTGCCGTCGAGCGAGCCGACGTAGGCCGTGCCTCCCACGATGGCCGGCGCCGAGGCGAAGTTGCCACCCACCTTGGCCGCGCCGGTCTGCTTTCCGGTCTCGATGTCGATGACCCGCACGTGGCCGTCGCATCCGGCGGTCACCACGCGTCCCTCGGAGAGGGTGGGTGTGGCGTGGACCTGCGCCTCTGCGTGGAAGGTCCAACGCACCTTGCCGGTGGCCTGGTTCACGCGCATCAGGCGATTGTCGTAGGAGCCGAACAGCACGTCATCGCCGATGGGCGTGGCCGACGAGGCGATCTTGTCGTCGGTCTGCAGCTTCCAGAGCAACTTGCCCGTGTTGCGGTCGAGTGCGCGGAAGAGGCCGCTCTCGTCGCCGATGAAGAGGCGCGCGCCGACAACTGTGGGCGAGGCGCTGAAGGCGTCGCGGCAGGAGAACCTCCAAACCTGCTTTCCGTCGGCCAGCCGCATGCGCAGCACGTTGCCGCGCATGGTCGCCACATAGACGCTGTCTCCCACGACGGCGGCGGTGGCCTCCACTGGGCCGTTGAGCTTCTGCGCCCAGAGCTTGCGGAGGGGCGGGGCCAACGGAGCCGCGACGCCCGTTCCATCGGGGGCGCCGCGGAACATGGTCCAGGCCTGCGAACCTGGCTGGCCCAAGGCGGCGACCGCCGAAAGACCAAGGGCCAGGGCAGTCGCCCAGCGTCGCCAGATCACTTGCGGGCCTTCCCGGTGCTGGTCAGCGCCAGGTCGTCGAGTTGGAAGGCCGTCCTCACGGTGGCCATGGAGCTGAAGCCCAGCCAGGTCAGGTTGCGGATCGGCCCTGACCCACAAGGCAACGCGGCGAGCTCGCGCTTGGCTCCGTCAGGCAGCGTGATCGTCAGGTCCCACTTGCCGGTGGAGGCCGCGCCCACGGTGCAGCGCATGTCGACCTTGACCCACTGCCCGCTCGGGACCTGCATCAGTTCGATCCCGTTGGAGGAGAGCGACCCGCCCTTGATCCAGACCATGGGCCCGGTCTTGTAGCCCGCCGGATCAGACCAATCGCGCCACTCGGCGTACATGTCTGTGGCGGCCTCGGTGCGGATGGTGAACGAGAACGTGGTGACACCGTCGCGGTGGCTCGGCGTGAAGACGAGGTGCGGGTTGAAGCCGGCCTGCAATCCCGGCGCGTCGGTGATCTGGAGGCATCGCTTGCCCGAGGCACCCAGCCCCTCAACCACGGCGATGGTGTCGCCCTTGCCCTCGGTGTTGTTCTGGCCGCTCGGGCAGGGCGCGCCGACTAGGACCTGCTCGAAGTCCATCTGGAACGCCATCGGCGGCGACGCCGGGGCCTGGGGAGCGAACCGAACCGGCGCGTAGGTGAAGGTCGCCGGCACGGCGCGCCACGCGTTGTCGCCCTTGAGGCCCGCAAGGCCATAGTCGAACGGCTTGAAGCCCATCTGCAGCGCCGGCGAGCCGGGCTTCAGGCCAAAGTCGCCTGCGCGCGGGTTCACGAAGAGCGGGTCGGCCACGCGGGAGCCCTGGTCTTTGCCCGTGGCCTGCCACTGCTCCAGCGCCATGTCGTAGAAGCGGACGGGGCCCGCCTCGTTCCAGTAGAGGTTGTTATCCAGCGCCACTTTGGCGTCGCGCCAGTTGGCGGAGAGCAGATCGCTCTGCTTGTAGAGCACGATATTGTGGCTAAAGGTAAACGAGAGGTGCTCCTCCACCCGGGAGCGCTGCAGTTGACCATCCATGCTGTAGGCAAGGATGTTGTTTCGCACCACGTTCTCTTTGCCGTAGTGCTGGTGGTAAAGCCCGGTCTTCACGTTGTAGACGAGGTTGTTCTCCAGGACGATGCCCGTGGAGCCCTCGTCGTTGTAGAGCCCCCAGCCGCCGCGTCCGTAGAGGTCGTAGGAGTAGACGTCGTGGATGCGGTTGTTGCTGACCGTGGTGCCCTCGGAGGGCCCCAGCGTGTAGACGCCGCCCATGTCGCTGAGGACGCCCTGGCCCAGGTGGTGGATGTGGTTGAAGTCGATGGTGTTGCGCTTGGCCGGGCTGGGCCCGTAGCCCCATCGCCAGCCCACTGAGATGCCGGTGTAGTAGAGGTCGCTGATATCGTTATGCGTGATCGTGTTGTCGCCGCTGGCGCCGATCCATATCCCGATGCATCCGGGGAATATCCGCCCGCCCCGGTGGATGATGGAGTTGGTGATCGTGATGTGGTGGGTCAACTGCTCCGAGGTCGGATTGTCGTTTCCCCAGCCCTCGCCGATCTTCACGCCGCCCGCGCCCATGTCATCGAACCGGCACCGTCGAACCTCACAGCCGGAGCAGCCCTTGCGGAACCAGGCGCCGTAGATGCCGATATGCCGGACGTCGCAGTGCCGGATCAGCAGGCCGCGCGCGTGGTCAGCCATGATGGCCGCGGGGATGGTCACCGCAGCCTGACCGTCGCCGTGCCCCTCAGCGGCGAGGTTGTACGCCGCGTGCCGGAAGGCGAGGCCCTCCAGCGTGATGCCCTCGACCTTCCTCGCCTCGGTCCCTTCGAACCGAACGAAGTCGGAAGCCACCGGCGCGAACGCCTCGGCCTTGCGCATGTCCTGGCCCGGTAACGGCTTGTAGAGGAGCGTGCCGTCGCGGTCGAGGAACCACTCGCCGGGGGCGTCCAGCGCGCCGCGGAAGTTCTCCAAGTGGTAGCGCTGCGTCGTGCCCCACTGCATGAAGGCCCAGGGCGCACCTGGTCCCGAACAGATGACGGCGTTGGTCTGGCCATCAACTGCCGCCACGCGATGCCGCGAGGTCTCCCACGAATGGTAGGCCATGACGACGACATCGGAGATGTCCTGCTTGGGCACGCTGAGCAACGGCTTCAGGTCCTCGGGACGGGCGATGAAGGCGCGGCCTCCGAGCTGGGCCTCCCTGCCGGTCACGGGGTCTTTGCCGTACTCCAGCTTTCCGGCCATGTAGTGGTAGAACGCGTTGGGCGTACGGGCGCGAGTGGCGCGGGCATCGTTGATGAAGAGCTGCTCGAACCGCAGACCCGCCGGCACGGTTGCCTGCCAGAGGCCGCCTGCCGCGGGCTTCCAGCCGCCGATGCGGAAGCCGCCGTCGAAGACCGGATTCGCTCCCGGCGCTGCCGCATAGAACACCCGGGCGTCGTCGGAACCGCCGTCGCGAGGCTCGAGGACCAGCGGCTCGCGCACCTGATAGCGGCCTCCCGCGATGACGACGCGGGCGGCCGTGCTGGTGTCGGTCCGGAGCTTCCTCAGTGCGTTGCGGGCGCCCAGGAGCGACGCCACGGGACCGTCGGTCCGAGCCTTGTTGGGGCGTGCCGCCGTGCCGGTCCAGCTGTCCTTACCGTTGGGAGCCACGTAGACGGTGACAGGCCCGGCGGCGGCGATCCCGGCAGCAAGGCAGAGCGCGGCGCCCAGCGCCACTCGATGAAGCATGGTATCAGTCCTCCAGTTGCCTGCCCGCCGTCGGGCGGCCCACAATAGAGTGGCACGGAAGGCGGCGGCGGGGCAACAGGGAGGGCCACATTGGGCTCGACCTACCGCGCCGCCTCCCGGTAGTGGCGGAGGCCCTCCACGTAGGCGGCTACGTTCCGCCAGGGCGCTCCGGGCGCGAGGGAGCTGCTGTGCGCCAGGAAGAGGCCGGCGCGCGGTCCGTGGTCGATCAGGAAGCGCATCTCGTCACGAACCTGTGCGGGCGTGCCGAACGGGAGCGTGGTGGTCACGGAGACGCCGGCCCAGATGAGTGGGCTACGGCCCTGGCGGTCGGTTCGGCGGCAGAGGGCCGGATAGTCCACACCGCACTCGTACTGGAAGCCCTGGAACCCCGAGATGCCGCATGCGATCAGCGGGTCCACCATGGGCATCACGTTGCCGTCGCAGTGCCAGACGCAGCGGACGTCGGCAGCCAACAGGGGCTCGATGCTGCGCGCGAAGTGTGGGTACCAGAGCCGCTCCAGCGACGCCGGGCTCACCAGCGGTCCGCGGGCGTCGGCCATGTCGTGGTCCAACCGGGTTACAAGCGGCGATCCGGCCCGCCTGAATGCCTCGGCCACGGCCCGGTTATTGCGCACGGCCACGTCGGCCTGCAGGGCGAAGTGGCGCTCCATGACCTCGGGATAGAGCGCCCAGGCCTCAAGGTAGGGGCCGTAGCCGTAGGTCCCGTAGGCCATATAGGGGAACGAGCCGTGGCCGTAGGGGAGCTTCAGGATCTCGTCGCCTAGTCGTCGCTGCAGGTCGGCCTCGTGGGCGATGACGTCGGCGGTTCGCTGCTCCTCGTCGAGCTGGTCGGCGGCCGAGCGCAGGGCCGGGAAGACGACGGCCTCCATGTGGTGCGCCACGTCGTCGGCGCCATGGATGGCGATGCCGTCCACCACCACTGCTTCGGCGCCCGTGGTGGCCCCGTGGGTGGCGCCCTCGTAGCCCGTGTCGCCCATGGAGAGCGGGTTTTCGGCCAGGTACTGGTCCACGGAGCAGGTGTGGCAGGCGCGGATCATCCGGAGGTAGACGCCGTGCGGGTCGTTGCGGTAGTCGCCGGGCTCCGCACCGGCGAGACGCTCGATGTGGCCGTGCTCCATGATGTTGAAGAAGTGGGCGGGCACGGGCAAGCCCTCTTCGCCCGCCAGCGTCCGCAGAGCCAGCTCACGTCCATCCATGCCGCACCTCCATGCCCGCCACGGGACCGCTACAACCAGCCCTGGACGCCCAAATCCGGTCGCCGGCACAGCCGGTCTCGTGGCTCGGGCCTCTGTGCCCGAGTCTCGCCAGGTGGGCACTGGGCGACGGCGGAGGTAGCGGACTCGAGCACGGAGGCCCCAGCCGCCAGCGGCATCGCCACCGGTGGCGGACGCCCGTCTCGCTCGTCACCAACAACGGTACCACGGTTCGCGCCGGCAATCGGTATCCAGGAGGTCCAGTCGATCAGACGCGATTGGTAGCTCGGGCCTCCGTGCCCGAGCCCGTCCAGTGTGTCGGCGTAGAGGGAACATGCCCGGCCGCGCTAGGCCGGGCATGCGGCGCATATGCGCCTGCGCTACTTCTCCTTCAGTGCGGCCTCGATGGCCATGACCAATTCTGGGTCATCGGGCGAGGTGCGGGCGGCGAAGCGGCCGATGACCTCACCCTTGCGGTTCAGCAGGAACTTGGCGAAGTTCCACTCAATCTCGCCCCCGAACTTCGGGTTGGCCGCCTTGTCTGTCAGGCGCCTGTAGAGCGGCGCCTGCTTCTGGCCCTTCACGGCGACCTTGGCGAACATGGGGAAGGTGACCTTGTACTTCTCCGTGCAGAAGGCCTGGATCTCCTTCTCGGTTCCCGGTTCCTGGGCGCCGAAGTCGTTGCACGGGAAGCCGAGCACCACCAGCCCGCGCTCCTTGTGCTTCTCGTAGAGCTTCTGCAAGGCGGCGTACTGCGGTGTGTTGCCGCACTGGCTGGCGACGTTCACGATCATGACGACACTGCCCGCGTACCGGGCCAGGTTCACGCGATTGCCCTCGATATCGGGATAGATGTAGTTCAGTCCGGCGGGCACGGTCCGCCTAGGGTAGTTCGGCGTCTTGGTCACGGCGTCACCGCCGACGGCGGCGGGGTCCACCCCGGCCAACTTGGCTTCGTACTGGTTGTCGAACGCAGCCAAGGAGTGGTTGTTCGCCGCATAGAAGAGCCCCCGGAAGTTGCGCGGGCCGCCCGGTACCACGTGGCAGTGGTTGCACGCGGCGTTCTCCCGCGCGGCGTACTCGGGCCGGGCAAAGCTGGGCGCCGCAGGCAGGACGCCGAAAAGGGTCGCGGCGAGCAGCAGTCGGGCCGTAGGGTTCATGTGGATCTCCGGTGATGTGTCATGGCGGCGCAGGAGTGCTGCCGCACACTGCGGTATACGCACTGTGCGATGAGGCTTCGCCCGATGGCAGGAACCAGGCCGCCCGACAACGAACAATAGCCCGGCGGCGTAGTTCCGCCAACCCACTACCGATTGCTCTGGAGGACCATCATGCCCGATACGATCAGCGACCTGAAGGATGCGTTTGCCGGCGAAAGCCAGGCCAACCGGAAGTACCTCGCCTTCGCCAAGAAGGCGGAGCAAGAGGGCTTCGCCAACGTGGCGCGCCTGTTCCGAGCCGCCGCCGAGGCCGAGACGATCCACGCGCTGGCCCACTTCGCCGCCATGGACGGCGTGGGCAGTACCGCCGACAACCTGAAGGCGGCCGTGGCCGGCGAGACCTTCGAGTTTACGACCATGTACCCGCCCATGCTGGAGCGCGCCACCGCCGTCGGACACAAGGCCAAGCGCATGTTCGGGCTGGCGCTGGAGGCCGAGGCGGTCCACGCTAAGCTCTACCAGCAGGCGCTTGAGGCCGTGGCCGAGGGCAACGACCTGGCCACCGACTTCTTCCTCTGCCCGGTCTGCGGCTACATTGAGCTGGGCAAGGCGCCCGAGGCCTGCCCGGTCTGCGGAGCCAAGGGCGAGCGGTTCGTCGCCATGTAGTCGGTTCGCGGCCCCGGGGGCTCCCAACGCCCTGGGGCCGTTACCCCTCTTTGTTCAGCCGCCTCCGCCGACGGTCTGCTGCAGGGCGGCCGCCTCTTCGGGCATGGCCGGCCGAACCAGCGTCGACGTGTCGCCCGACGCGCCGGCCGGGGCTGGCCGGACCAGCAAATCGGCGGGGCCGAAAGGCGCCACGGCGGGCCGCACGAGCTGCTCGGATAACCGCTCTTTCTCCCGACGTCCCAGGAGGACAGGCAGGGCGGCCAGCGCCGCCTGGCGGATAGCCGGCGTCTTGCCGAACCTGGCCTGGCGGTCCATGGCGTCCACCGAACGCCCCGTGCCCGCCCGCGTCAGCGCCGCGATGAGGGCCAGATCGCGGGCCTCGGGGCCTCGGCCCAGGACCCGGCAAAGGTCGCGCACAACGTCCGGCGAGTACTCACCGTAGTGGGCCTCGGTCACCAGAGGCACAACGGCATCGAGCGCGGCCAGCGCGGCTTTCCTTACCTCCGGCTTGTCGGTGGCCGCCGCCGACGCCAGGGCCGCGAGGTTGCGCGGGTCCGGGTGGATGGCCAGGCCCTCGGCCGCCGCGGCCCGTAGCTTCGCCATTCGCCCGTTCGCCTCGTTCAGCTTGCCCCAGTAGTCCATGGGGTAGAAGACCAACGCCAGGCCGGCCCAGACCGGGAGCGCCAGCGCCCAGAGCGCACGGACCAGGTCGGCCGCGTCGGTCCAGAGGATTACCCTGAAGGTCGCCAGAGCGGCGCCGGCGCCGGCCACAAGGATGAAGGCGCCCCATCCCACGGAGATCGCGGCGGCCCGCCGAATCGGGTTCCGGTCGAATATGCTCTCGCCGCGCGCGACCTGGCAGAGCAGTTCGTCCACGACGGTGCGGCACTTCGGGCTCGTGGCCAGCGCGCCGGCCACCCGCGCCGCCGCGGCCCGTTCGCGCCAGGCCGACACGCGGTCGGTGAGAAGGCTGTCTACCATGGCCTGGGCGCAGACGTCGTCGCCGGTCTCGGCGCGGGCCTCCACGGCGCGGCGCACGGCCGACCAGCGCGGAAGCCGCTTGACGGCGTCGCGCAACGGGTCGCGGCGCTGCATCCGCCGGAACCAGCGGACCAACGCGCCGCCGCGGGTCTCGACGGTGTCGAGCCAGCGGTCCGGCATGGCGCGGGACCGCCGCAACTCGAAGATCAGGCGTTCAAACTCATGCATGGTGCATTCGTCGTGTGGCTTCCTAACCGGTCTTGGGGCGCATGTAGGGCACATCTACAGGAGCGGCGCCTAGCGTCGCGGCCTCGACCTGGTGTTCCCGCGGACATAGGCCCACGTCGTCGGCCTGCGAGGCGCGGCCGTCCCGGCCGTCGTGACCCACACTGTACAGCAGAACCGCGCTCTTGTCCACCACGTACCGTAGCGGGTCGCCGGTGAATGGGTCGGTGCTGAGCTTGCCTGTCACTCCCGCCTGCTTCAGGTTGCGCGGCGCCTTGCCCTGCTCCTCTGTGAAGGCGTGGACGCGCAGGGCGGCCGCCATGCAGCGCGCCTGGGCCTCCAGCTTAACGGCCTCGCGCAGGGCGCCGGGAACGCTCGGCTGGTCAATCAGCCAGTCCGCGGGCCCAAGGCTGATCTTCCAGTTCCGTTGCTGGTAGGGCTTGCGCATCTCTGCCCTGAGGCGGGCCACATAGTCGGCGAAGAGCGCCCTGTTCCGGTCTGCGTTCATGAGCCACTGGTTTGCCGGCAGGCCCTCGCCTTCGATGAAGACCCTGAACTCGCCGACCACGTCGGACTTGACATAGACCGTGGTAAGCAGGACACGGTCGAGGTCGATGCCCTGTTTGAGCATCCCTTCCAGTTGCCCGGCAAGGTCGCGGCTCTCCTTTGCGCTGAGCCTCGGCAGCACGGCCGCCATGGCTCGAAGGCCGCCAGCGGCCTGACCTACGCCGTTGCTCAGCGTGACGCTATCGCCTGCGCCGGCCACATCATAGCCCAGGCGCACCATCTGCAGCCCGGTCTGGGCGCTCGCGGCCATATCGCCCTTCAGCCGCTGGGCAGTCGCCCTTGCTGCCAGCGCGTAGCCCAGCCGCCCAATCCCGGTATGGCCCCTCTTCCCATTGAGTGTCAGGTCGCGGAGCGGGATGCGACAGTCATTTCCCCGGACGGCTGCAAGCAGCCGGTAGGCCTCGCCGTTGGCCTTCACGGCTGCATCCGCCGCGCGGCGGAGGGTGGCGTCCGACTGCTCGACCGGCCCCTGCGGCCGCTCGGCGGTAACTGCGGCCTCGTCAGCGGTGGCATAGGCGTCCCACCGGTTAGGCTTCGGCATCGGCTCGGCCAGGAGGCGCTGGTAGGCGGCCTGGTCGGCCTGGCTCACCTTCGGCAGGGCGTTGCGATCGGCCCAGCGCGCCGCCTCGGGCCAGAGCGCAGTGCCCGCCGAGAAGGCCAGTCCCAGGCCGCAGACGGCCAGGATCGGCCGTATCGGCGCGTGCCTCCGCACGGGCTCGGCGGGCTTGACGACCTCGGTGCGGTTGCGCGCCATCAGCCCCTGGGGGACATCGGCGGCTCGGAGTTCACGGGCGGTCACGGCGATCTGCTGCAGGAAGCTCCACTCAGCCGAACACGCCGCGCACTTGGCGATGTGCATCTGCAGGCGCACCTGCTGCGCCCAGGCCCGCGGCTTGCTCAGCTCGCCGGTCTGCAGCGCGATCAGCTCCTCGCGGCTGATCTTGTTGCACGTCTTTCGGCTCATGTCGGGAATCATCTTGCAGTACCTCCCTCAGTCTCCGCACGGCCGTGGCCGTGTACCACTTCACGGTGCCCAACGGCCGGCCCATGGCCTGGGCAGCCTCGGCATGGGTCAGCCCCTGCACCATGACCAGGTGGAAGGCCTCCCGAATGCACGGCTCCAGTTGGGCCACGGCGTCACACAGGCGTATGGCATCCAGGCTGAGCCCGCCGGGACCGCCGGCATCGGGCATCGACGCCGGGTCCATGGGACTCTCCTGGGCCGAGCGCACCCGCCGGCCGTCGCGCCAGCGCCGCGAGGCGATGGAGAAGAGCCACGTCAGCAGGCTTGAGCGGCCGCGGAACGAGCCGCGCCCGGCGTAGGCGGCCAGGAAGACCTCCTGCGTCAGGTCCTCGGCATCGGTGCGGCTGCCGGTCACCTGCTGCGCGTAGGCCAGCACGCGTCCGCCGTAGGTGCGATAGACCTCGTCGAACGCGTCCGGCTCGCTCTGCCGGAAGCTCCTCGCCAGTTGGCTCTCATCTGCCGTCATTGGACACCTCTAACCAGTTAGTAGCGCCGTAGGGGCCTTTTGGTTGGCGCCCCACCGGGATTCCGCAGGAATGAGCGCAGTGTGCGGTGAAATGCACGGTGCGGGTGCCTCCGCTCCGCGGGCAAAGGCGCCGTAAGGAGGACTACCTCATGCATCAAGGACATCGCTGCGACTGCTGCCTGTCGCGCCGGCAATGCCTCCGGTATATCGGCAGCGCCGCCCTGGCCACAGGGCTCATCGGTGATGCCGTGGAGCCGGCGACCGCATCGCCCAAGGGCGCCGTGGGTCCGGCCGACGTCATCGACCCCACTACGTTGCGCCCGCGCCCCAGGGTTCGCATCGCCGCCGCAATCCTGCAGCTACCCCGACCCTACTGGCTGGGCTGGCCCGGCACGACGTATGACCTGGACAAGCACCAGGCCGAGTACCTGGGAATGCTACGCAAGTCGTCCGGGACCGTCGGCTTCGACCTCGGCCTCGAGGCGAAGCCGATCCAGGACGAGGCCGGGATGGCCGCCCTGCTCAACCGCGTGAAGGATCAGAAGCCCGACGGCCTGCTCGTCATCCTCCAGCACATGGGCTGCTGGGGCTGGGCCGAGCGACTGGCCAACGAGGCCGGAGTGCCACTCATCGTCTTTTCGCCCGTGGGCACCTCCTTCACCGGGCACGTGCTGGGCATCTCGCGCCGCCAGGGCGTCCACGTCGTCTCCTCGCTGGAGTGGAGCGCCGTGGAGGATGCCCTCCGCATGGTGCGGGCCAAGCGCCTCTTCGAGGAGAGCCGCATCCTCTGGATCCAGGGCAACCAGACCGGCGAGACCGTGCTGGACCGCCTGGGCACGAAAGTCCGCCAGATTCCCCGCGACACGTTCAACCTCCGGTTCGACAAGGTGCCGGCGGGCGAGGAGGTGCGCGCCGTGGCCTCTACCGCGCGCAAGCACGCCAAGCGCATCGTGGAGCCCTCCGTCCGCGATTCGGAGAACTCGGCCCGCGCCCTGGTTACCGCCAAGCAGCTGCTGGCCGAGAACAAGTCGAACGCGCTCTCCATGGACTGCCTGGGGATGGTGGGCTCCAAGCTGGTGCCGACGCCGCCCTGCTATGCGTGGACGCAGTTGCAGGACCTCGGCGTGACCGCAGGATGCGAGGCGGACCTCTTCGGGGCCGTGTCGCTGATGTTCAGCAGCTACCTGCTCAACCGGCCCGGCTACATCAATGACCCCGTGGCCGAGACCGCCAAGAACCTGCTGATCGCCTCGCACTGCACCAGCGGCACCCGCATCGCCGGGTTCGACAAGCCCGCGGCGCCCTACATCCTGCGCGACCACTCGGAGTCGGCCCTGGGCGTCTCCACGCAGGTGATCTGGCCCGTGGGGCAGCCGACGACGCTGATTCGGTTCAACAGCCCGCACGAGGTGATCGTCGACACGGGCACCGTGGTGGGCAACGTGAACACCCCGCCCGCCGGTGGCTGCCGCACCTGCATCGAGGTGAAGATGGACGCGGTGGAGGATGCCCGCGACGTGCAGGGCTTCCACCAGGTGGTGACCCTTGGCCACCACAAGCGTGCGATCGACGCCTTCTGCCAGCTCTACGGCATCCGCGTGATTCGGTCGCCGGAGCGGGCGCCGTCCGCCGAGGAGGTGGCATCATGAAGCGGTCATTAACGCTTGCGGCCTGCGCTGCGGTGGCTTCGACGGCGTTCTGCGCCCAGGCCGGAGAGGTGACGCTGAGCCAGCCGGGCTTCGGCGCCTCCAAGGTGGACGCGTCGGGTCGGCTGGTTGAGGACTGGGGCTCGGTCGGGTTCAAGCTGGCCCTTAACGGCCGGAGCGAGCCGCTGACTTTCCAGGTGGCGCCGTCGAAGCTCAACGGGCTCGTGGCGGCAGCATCGGGCAAGGGCGCGGCCCTGGGCCTGACCGTCGAGAGCACGGCCTACCGCGCGCCTGCGTTCCCGGCCGGGCTCGACGTGCTGACACTCCGGATCGCCAACACCGGCGCGGCCGACGTGACGCCTCTGCTCACGCTGGACCTGCCCGCGGGCGCCGTGGTCGGCGAGCGGACGGTGGCGGTGGGCGGCAGGACCGTGCTAGCGTTGCCGCTCTCTCCCAATGTCGATCAGGAGGTTCGCGAGTGGGGCGCCTGCGACGAGTCGCAGCCCATGCCGGGCTGGGGCTCGCCCAATGTGCCCTGCGACCCCGCCTTCCGCAGCATCCGGGCGGGCATGGGCGGCGTGCCAATTAAGTACCGGTTCGCCGTGGAGCCCCGCGAGGCCGTCACGGTTGCCCTCGGCTTCTGCGAGAGCCACTGGGCCGTGGCGGGGCAGCGGGTGATGCTCGCCCGCGTCGAGGGCGCCCCGAGGCAGTCGGTGGACCCCGTGGCTAAGTGGGGACAACACAAGCCCGGCATCCTCACCTTTGCCGGGCGCGACGCCAACGGCGACGGGCAGATCGACGTGGCCGTGAGCCCTGCGTCGTCGTCGGGCGACCAGAACCCGATCCTCAGCGCCATCTGGCTGCTGCCGGCGGGGGCGCCGGCCGATCCGGTCGCCCTCATCAGCGGATCGATCAACAAGACCGCCACGCGCTTCGTGGACGTGGGCGGCCCTGGAGATCAGGCGATCTACGGCTCCGGCAAGGCCGAGTTCACGCTGACGGTCCCGGCAAAGGGCTCACGCGAACTCACCTTCATCGTGGCCTGCCCCGGCGCGTCGGTCACGCCGCCGTCGCGGTCGGCCTGGTCGGCGGCGACGCTGCTCAAGGCCGCCTCCGACGTGGCGAGGGACGCCGCCGCCCGCTGAGCCCGCATCCCATTCGCAGCAGCATGACACCGAAGCGCCGCGTCGTCCGTCTTCTTGGATACGGACCCGCGGCGCTTCGCCGCCCGTGGCGTTCCGCACTCGCCGAGACCCCAGCGACTGCCGTGGCCCCAACGCACGGGAACCGGGGTCTACGGCACAGGCGTACAAAGCTCCGAGACCGGTTGGGTCCAACGAGGCTTGACCGTATGGGCCAGTGGAGGTGGCAATCGATGTCTGATCGCACGATCACAAGATTCGGCGCACGAGCAGGAATGCTTGCCCTGGCGCTTCTGTTTGGCATGGCCCTGGGCGGGCTCATCATCGCCCGGACAGGCATTGCCGCCGGCGCCCAGGGCTCGCAGAAGACGGTGGAAGTACCGGCGGCCAAGGTGGCGGGCCTGGCCTCACTGGAGAGTGGCTTCACTGCAATCGCAGAGCAGGTTCAGCCGGCGGTGGTCTCCATCGAGGTCAAGAAGGCCATGCGGGCGCCTGCACGGATGCAGTTGCCGCAGGGCTTCGACTTCTTCGGTCCCGACGACATGCAGGCCCCTGATCCGGGCAGCCGCCGAACCATGCCGCCCGTCCTGCGCCAGCAGGGCTCGGGCAGCGGCCTGGTGGTCCGGTCGGATGGCTGGATCCTCACCAATGACCACGTGGTGGGCGGCGCCGACAAGGTAACCGTGAAGTTCGCCGACGGCCGCGAGTTTGAGGGCACGGTCCGCCGCGACTTCCGGAGCGACCTAGCACTGGTCAAGATCAACGCCACGGGTCTGCCGGCCCTTGAGTTTGCCGATTCCGACAAGGTCAAGGTGGGCCAGTGGGCCGTGGCGTTCGGCGCCCCGTTCACGCTCGATGACACGATGACCGTGGGCATCATCAGCGCCCGCGGCCGCCAGAAGGCCATCAGCGAGGGCCTTGAGGGCCGCTTCTACCCGAGCCTCCTTCAGACCGACGCGGCCATCAACCCCGGTAACTCCGGCGGCCCGCTGGTGGACATCCGCGGACACGTCATCGGTGTGAACACCGCCATCAACTCGCCCACCGGCGGAAGCGTCGGCATCGGCTTCGCCATCCCGGCCAATACCGCCAAGGGGATCATGGACCAGCTCATCACCAAGGGCAAGGTGACCCGCGGCTTCCTGGGATTGGTTCCGCGCGCGCTGACCCCGCGTGAGCGGAGCAGCTACAAGGTGCCCGGTAACGGCGGCGCGATCATCGAGAGTGTCTCCGAGGGCACTCCGGCCGCCGAGGCGGGCATCGCCCCCGGCGATGTGGTGCTGCAGTACAACGGGCGCGACGTTCGCGACGACGTGGACCTGCGGCAGATGGTGGCCTCCACGGCGCCGGGCGCCAAGGTCGGGATGACGCTCTTCCGCGACGGCAAGCAGCAGAAGGTGACCGCTGCCCTGAAGACGCCGCCCGACGTAACCGCCGACGCGCAGGACAATGCGCCCGAGCCCGGCACCGGCGGCAAGATCGGCATCCGCGTCGCCCCGGTGGACGCCGAGGCACGGCAGCAGTACAAGATCGCGTCGGGTGTCACCGGCCTGGTGGTGCTAGAGGTCCAGCCCGGCGGCCCCGCCGATGAGGCGGGCATCCAGGTGGGCGATGTCATCGTCAAGGCCGGCGGCCGCGAACTGAAGGCCGATGCCGACCTGAAGGCCGCCCTCTCCGGCGCAAAGAAGGGCGACAGCGTCTCCATGGTGATCTCGCGCGACAAGTCGCGCACTCTGGTCGCAGTGACGGTGCCGTAGCGGCCGTCCGACCGGAGCAGCGATGAGGCGGGCCCCGGCGCAATGGCGCTCCGGGGCCCGTCTTGCTTTGCGGTACGCCCGCGGTGGGCGTCAGGGCAGGGGAGCGGCGCTCCGCTCCCTCTGCTGGTAGCGGGCGAGTTCGGTGTAGCCCGCGCTGTGGGCCAGCCCGGCCGCGTAGTCGAACGAGCGGGCGACATGGGCGGCGCGGTGTGCGTCGGCGTTGATCAAGATCGGTATCTCCCGCCTCCTTGCCTCCGCCAGGATCCACGGCTCCGGGTAGACCTCGCCTGCGGGCAGGTGCCGGCCGGCGGTGTTGATCTCCAGGGCCATGCCCGCGTCGGAGATGGCATCCAGTGTGGCCAGGATCTCGCCTGACATGTCCGCGTCAGGTCGGAACCCGTACTTCTTGGGCAGGTCCAAGTGCCCCACGAAGTCGAAGAAGCGCGTGGCGGCCATGTCGCGGATCAGCCCGAAGTAGGCCCGCCAGGCCCCATCGATGCGCTCCGGGCTCAGCGTCTCCCACCAACTCGAGGCCGCGTCTACGGGGAAGTCCTCCACGAAATGGACCGAGCCGATGAGGTAGTCCACGTCGACGGACGCCAGGGCTGTGCGGGTCTGGTCGAACGTGGACGGGAAGTAGTCGACCTCCAGCCCGGTCCGCACCGCCAGCGGCGCGTAGGAGCCCCGCAGCGAGCCGAGTGTGGCGAGGTAGTCGGGCAAGCGGTCGCGCCGCATGGACCAGTCCTGGGGCGGGCCGGGGTAGAAGCCGTAGTGGTCCGAAATGCCCGCCTCGGCCAGGCCCACCGCGGCACAGGCCGCCAGCATGGCCTCCAGCGTGTCGCCGCCGTCGCTCCAGACGGAGTGGTTGTGGTAGGACGCGAACCCCTTCATGGCCGCCTAGTCCTCGCCTGCGACAGTGCGCAGGCCCCGGCGCAGGGGCGGCCTCGGCGTATCGGCGCCCATCACCGCGTGCCAGACGATGTCGCTGAGTAGCTCGTCCGGCACCGCGTCGGCCACCCGGAAGTTGAGCTTCGCCGACTGCGCCGCTCCTGCGGTCTTCGAGGTGTTCACCTCGGCCAGCACCTTGCGCGCGGGCAGGATGGCCGCGTAGGGCTCCACGTTGTCCGGCTTCGGGCCAAAGAACTGGAAGGGCGTTGCGACGGCGTCGTACTGGCACATGGGCGGCAGGCCCAGCAGAAGCTCGATGGTCCGCAGGGCGCTATCGGTGTTGTAGAAGCGGCTGTCGACCTTGCCGCGCTCCACGTAGGGGCTGATTACAAGGCATGGCGAGCGATGGGCGTCCACATGGTCGTTACCGTTCTGCGCGTCGTCCTCCAGGATGACGATGGCCGTCTCCTTCCAGAAGGGGCTATTGCTGACGGCCTCGACGAGCTGCCCGACGGCGTAGTCGTTGTCGGCCACCATGGCGCGGGGAGAGTGGAGCCCCTCGGTGGCGCCGGCGGTGTGGTCGCGGGGCAGGCGGATAAGCATGAGCCGCGGCATGTTGCCTGTGGCCACGATGCGCTGGAACTCGCCGAGCCACTGGCTCATGCGGCTGGGCGCCATGTTGGCCCCGAAGGCCAGAGCCTGCTTGGGGGAGGGACAACCCAAGGTCACCCATGCGTCGCTGTCGGCGTAGCTCATGTCGAAGTCCGCAAAACTCGGATCGGTGGCGCGGCGCAGGGCGCGCTTGTTGGCTGCCATCCGCTCCTCGGACGCGGCGCCCTTGCGGGCTGGCTTCAGCGTGACGCGGTCTACAAAGAATCCGAAGTTGCGCAGGCTCAGGCCATGCTTCAGGGCGTTATCCCAGATATAGCCGCCCGGCGACGCCGCCACGTCGGGCAGGCCCTCCAGATCGACCGGCACTCCCTCGTTGTCGCCCTCGTAGTCGTAACCCCGGCCGCGGCCGCTGTAGCCGTAGGTGGAGTTGCGCGACGTGTACTCGTTCGCCATGCCCGACGTAGACCAGTTCCAGCCGTCGGCCGAGACCTCGGCGCAGCAGTAGAAGTTGTCCATGAGCACGAAACGCTCGGCCAAGGCGTGGTGGTTGGGTGTCACCTCGCGCGGGAAGAGGCAGAGCGATGGGTCGCCGTTGCCCTTGGCCAGATCGCCGAAGACCTGGTCGTAGGTCCGGTTTTCCTTGATGACGTAGATCACGTGCTTGATGCCGGGGTTGCGGAACGCAGGCTTCCGGGCATCGGCGATGCGGTTGTTGCGCAGGACCTGCTCCGTGGCAGAGCGGAGGCCGACAGCGTCGGGCAGCGCGATGCGGCTCACCGATCCTTCGATGACGCCGAGGATGTACTGCCCCCACGCGCCGTTGGGTCCGGCGGCCTTGCCGTTGGGGTTGCGCGATCCGTGTCCCTTGGCGTTGGCCACAAAGAGCGCGCCGTCGGGCCCGCACTTCACGGCAGACGGGTACCAACCGGTAGCGATGTAACCCAGCGTCTCGGCCTCTGTGGGGTCCGCTACAGCCACGCAGTTCATGTCGGCCAGGGCGATGTAGAGGCGGCTCTCGTCGGGTGAGAGCGCCATGCCCAGCGGTGTGGCGCCCGGCAAGCCGCGGAGGTCATTGGGCCGCAGGACGATTGTCTTCACGACGCGGTCCGTCCGGGTGTCGACCACGCTCACAGTATCGCTTCCCGAATTGGCCACGAACAGACGGCGGCCGGCGCCATCGACGAGCAGGTGGGTCGGCGATGCGCCGGTGCGAACGGACTTCACCACGCGCATGGCCACAGGATCGACCACCGCCACGCAACTATCGCGCTCGCTGGTGACATAGACCTTCTCCCGCCCACCCTCTGTGACAACGGCGACGCCCAGCGGAAAGCCCGGCGTGACGACCCGGCCCAAGAGCGCCCCGGAGACTGCGTCCAGAATGCTGAGCGAGCCCTTCAGGCCTGTCTGGCGGCTGGTCTTGTTGTCGGCGGCGTAGACGCGGCGGCCGTCAGGGCTCAGCGCGACGCCTGCGGTGATGTTGTCTGTGCCCTTGCCCGCGACCTTGCCGGGGTTGCTCAGCGAGGCCGTCTCGGTGAGCTTGCCGTCGGAGCCGAGCCGGTAGACCGTCACGCGCTGCTCTGCCCCCCGCGAGGCGTATAGGAGCGCGCTGCCGTCATCTGCTCGCCGGAACGCGAGGCCGAAGTAGAGCCCCTCGCGTACGGAGCCCCGGCGGCCGTTGGCGGCGACCTGCGAGACGAGGCGGCCGTCGGCTGTGTCGATCACCGACAGAAACTGCCGCGTCCCCAGGCTGGTGGCTACGATGAATCGTCCATCGGGGCTCGCGGCCAGGGCGGCGGGATAGCTCCCCACGGCCACATGCGTGCCGGATGGCGTGATGAGTTTGCCGGTGGGCAGGGGTTCGGAGGTTTGCGCAACGGCGTTGAGAGCCGGCAGAGCGACCGCTGATAGGAACCAGTATGTAGCGCGCATAGCGACGTTAGGCCTCATCCTCTGGTGTCGAAATGGCGCGGCCAGTCCGCGCCGTCATTGCGGAGTCTACCCCGACGGCACACTCACCGGCTGCGGCGGCGTGCTTCTGCTTGATCGCCCTGCGGCCGTAGACGGACATCGACCCGCACGCTGGAGGGGTTTCGGCCCACCGCGCCGAAGTTGGATTTGCCCGCCCATCGGCGCGGCCAGACCACTCCAGGAGCCATTCCATGACCCCCGTATGCCGCGCACTGCCCCGCGGGTCCGTGCAGAACCTGCCCGGCCTCCTCAGCCACAGGGCCGACCTCAACCGCGCCTACGTCGCCTCGCTGAAGCCCGCCAACCTACTGCAGAACTTCTACGCCGAGGCCGGCATGCACCAGTGGTACATGCGGAACACGGCGCACGGACAAACGGGCGAGGGCGTGGAGCGCCACTGGGGCTGGGAATCGCCCACGTGCCAGGTGCGCGGCCACTTCCTGGGGCACTGGCTCTCAGCTGCCGCGCAGATCTGGGCGGTCCGCGGCGACGCCGAACTAAAGGCCCGGGCCGACCATGTCGTTTCCGAGCTGGCCGCCTGCCAGGCAAAGAACGGTGGCGGCTGGTGCAGTCCCATCCCGGAGAAGTACCTCCACTGGACCGCCCAGGGCAAGGCTACCTGGGCGCCCCAGTACGTGCACCACAAAACGCTCATGGGACTGGCCCACATGGCCGAGTTCGCGGGCAGTTCGCAGGCGCTCGAGGTGGCGGGCCTCTTCGCCGACTGGTTCCTGCGCTGGACAGAGCCCTTCGACCGGTCCAAGATGGACGACATCCTCGACGTGGAGACCGGCGGCATGCTGGAGGCCTGGGCCGACCTCTACGGGCTGACGCAGGATGCCCGGTACCTGGAACTCATCGCGCGCTACCGGCGCGGACGCCTCTTCGACGCCCTCCTGGAGGGCCGGGATGTCCTCACCAACCGCCACGCCAACACCACCATCCCCGAGGCCCACGGTGCGGCCCGTTGCTATGAGGTGACCGGCGACCCCGCTTGGCGCGCCATCGTGGAGGCCTACTGGGAGATGGCCGTGACCCGGCGCGGAACCTTCTGCACCGGCGGACAGACCAACGACGAGGCCTGGACGCCGCCCTTCGCCATTGCTGAGCGGCGAGGCCGGTGGGCTCAAGAGCACTGCACGGTCTACAACATGATCCGGCTGGCCGACACCCTCTACCGCTGGACCGGCGACGCGGCCTACACCGACTTCATCGAGAAGAACCTCTACAACGGCATCCTGGCACAGCAGAACCCCGAGACCGGCATGGTCGCCTACTACCTCTCCATGCGCGCCGGGGACCGCAAGGTCTGGGGACACCCCACGCACGACTTCTGGTGCTGCCACGGCAGCGTCGTCCAGGCGCACGCCATCCACGACCTGCTGCTCTGCCACCAGGACGACGCGGGCCTGCGGATCGACCAGTACATGCCCTTCGAGGCGCGGGCGCAGGTCGGCGATGCGCCTGTGACCGTGCGCGTGGAGCCGGTCCATTGCGGCGGCTCTGTTGGCACGCCAACCGGCGCGGGCCATCCGTGGCGCCACTCGGCCCACCGCCCCGGCTCGTGGACCTACAGGATCACAGTGGACGCGCCCAGCCCGACCGAGTTCACGCTGTCGCTGCGCCGCCCCGGCTGGCTCGCGGGGCCCATAGCGGTCTGGGTGGGCTCTGAGCCCGTCGAGGTGGGCGCCGGCGCCGGCTATGAGGCGATCCGGCGTGTGTGGGGCTCGGAGCAGGTCTATGTGGAGCTTCCCGCGGAACTCCGGGCAGAGCCGGTGCCCGACGAGCCCACCTCGGTGGCGTTCATCCACGGACCGGTCGTCATGGCGGGCCTCTGCGACTGCGAGCGCGCGCTCTACGGCGACCCGGAGCACGCGGCGGAGCTGCTGCGCCCCAACGCCGACGGCGAGGGCTACCCCTGGGGCGACGGCTTCAGGACCGTAGGGCAGCCGCAGGGCATGCGATTCGTCCCGCTGCACCGGGTGGTGGATGAGCCGTACGCGCTCACCTTCCCGATCCTGCCCTCGGCCTGAGAGCGCTGATCCGGGCCGCCCGAGCGCGCCGGGGTTTGGTACACTGAGACACCAAGCCGGGCGTGCCGAAGCGGCCGCAGGCCACGGAGGATGACCGAGTGATGCTGCACTATGCCCGGCCGCTGGCGCGGCTGGTGGCCGAACTGGAGAAACTGCCGGGCATCGGGCCCAAGTCCGCCCAGCGGATGGCCTTCCACTTCCTGCGCGCGCCCCATGCCGACGCCGAGCGGCTGGCCCAGGCCATCATGGAGGTGAAGGAGAAGATTGTCTTCTGCCGGGAGTGTTTCAACTTCGCCGACCAGGAGGTCTGCGACGTCTGCCGCAGCCCCAAGCGCGACGGCACGGTCATCTGCGTGGTCGCCGAGCCGCGCGACCTGATGGCCATTGAGCGGACCGCCGAGTTCCAGGGGCTCTACCATGTCCTCCAGGGCGTCATATCCCCGCAAGAGGGCATCATGCCCGATATGCTGAAGATCAAGGAGCTGCTGCCGCGCATCCAGCGGCACAGCACCACCGAGATCATCGTGGCGACCAACCCCACGGTGGAGGGCGAGGCCACCGCCCTATACCTGGTGCGCCTGCTGAAGCCGCTGGGCATCAAGGTGACGCGCATCGCCCACGGTCTCCCCGCCGGCGGCGACCTCGACTACGCCGACCAGGCCACGCTCATCTCCGCGCTCCAGTGGCGCCGGGAGATGTAGCCGGCGTCACGCGGGGCGCTGGGCCAGGATCCAATCCACGGCCTGGGTGACATCCGTGCAGACGTAGTTGGGCTGCACCGGGAAGTCGGTCGGGTCGTAGCGCCCGTGCAGCCCCGACAGCACGAAGACCGTGCGGCATCCCGCCGAAGCCCCGCACTGCACGTCCAGGGGCTTGTCGCCCACGAAGTAACTGCGCGTCGGGTCCAAGCCGAGCGCCGCCGAGGCCTCCAGCACCATGCCGGGAAGCGGCTTGCGGCAGGTGCATCCCGCTTCCCGCGTGTGCGGGCAGTAGTGAATAGCGGCCAGCGCGGCGCCGGCCTCGGATAGCCGCTCCTCCATCAGACGGTGGACGTCGGCCAGGTCCTCGTGGCTCATGAGGCCCTTCTCGATGCCCGATTGGTTGGTGATCAGCACAGCGGGCAGGCCCGCCGCGTTGATGCGCGCCACCGCCTCTGCGGCTCCGGGCAGCATGGTTAGCTGCTCGGGCCGCATGACGTAGAGCACAGGATCGGTGTTCAGGACGCCGTCGCGGTCGAGGAAGACGGCGGGGCGAAGCGCATCGGGCACTGGGTGGTTAACCGGCCGTCAGGCGCAGCCGAAGCCCGGCAAAGGCCGCGTGCAGGATGGCCATGTGGACGTCCTCGACCAGCTGCATGTTGGTCGATGCCAGGGCGATGCACCGGTCGGCGATGCCGGCCAACCTGCCGCCGCCGAAGCCCGCCAGCCCGAAGGCGGTGGCGCCCGCCTTCTTCGCGGCCTCCATGGCGTTGAGCACGTTCGGCGAGTTGCCGCTGCCGCTGATGCCGATGACCAGGTCGCCGGGCTCGGCCCAGCACTCCACCTGCGGCGCGAAGATGTTGTCGTAGCTTGTATCGTTGCCCCATGCGAGGATCAGCGCGGTGCAGTCGCAGAGGCAGATCGCCTTGATGGCCTTGCCCGTGTCCAGCCCGATGCACTTCTGCAGGTCATTGACGATGTGCGAGGCCGTTGCGCCGCTGCCGCCGTTGCCCATCAGCATGACGCGGCCGCCGCTGCGCCAGACCTCCTCCAGCAGATCGGTCAGTCCGTCCACCGCATCGGCATCCACCGTCCCGACGGTCGCCGCCAGGTTCTGCATGTACTGCGCAGCAAAGCCCATATCGCTAGTCCCTCCCGGATGGTCTGGCTCCATTATACTGCGGCGGCCCATGCCCGCAGGTGAGGGCACGGACCAGTCCTGAGTCTGCGGATCAAGGCTGCCAGTTTCCTACCTTGGGAATCTGGCAGCCTTGGCCGCGTTGGACCCAAGGCTGCCAGTTGCCTACCTTGGGGATCTGGCAGCCTTGGGGCGGCGGCCGGCCTGGTGGCTCGAGCCTCCGTGCCCGAGTCCACCGGTTCGGGGTCGGTCACCGAGGGCTCGATACGCCTGCCCGCCTGTCGGCGGGCAGGCACTCGACCTTGGGCCGGCTGTCCGATGGCCCGGCGCCTGGGCAGGAAATCGGCACGCCGGCGTCGCAATGAAGCCCGCAAGGCCGGAGCCCGGATGGGTCGGCCCGATCAAATCGCAGGAGTGCGCAAGCCCATGCCCAAGATCGCCTTCATCGGAGCCGGCAGCCTCGGCTTTACCCGCGGCCTCGTCAGGGATATTCTGACCTTCCCGGCCCTGGCCGACTCGACCATCAGCCTTATGGACGTCGACCCCGACCGCCTCGAGTTCGCCAAGACGGCCGTGACACGCATCGTCGAGGCGGGCAACTACCCCGCCAAGGTCGAGGCGCACCTGGACCGCCGCGCCGCGCTCGAGGGCGCCGATGCCGTGCTCTGCACCATCCTGGCCGCGCCGGTCAGCGTTTGGCGGCACGACATCGAAATCCCCATGAAGTACGGCGTCGACACCAACGTGGGCGACACGCGTGGCCCGTCGGGCACCTTCCGCGCCATCCGCACCATCCCGGTCATGCTCTCCATCTGCCGCGACATGGAGGAGGTCTGCCCGGACGCCATCCTGCTCAACTACACCAACCCCATGGCCATGCTCTGCCGCGCCATGCTGGGGGAGACCAAGATACGCCTGAGCGGCCTCTGCCACAGCGTGCAGGGGACGGCCCACATGCTGGCCCACTGGATCGGCGCGCCGACCAACGAGATCACCTACCTCTGCGGCGGCATCAACCACCAGGCCTTCTACCTCGACTTCAAGTGGAACGGCAAGGACGCCTACCCGCTGATCCGCGAGGCGGTGGAGCGGCCGGACGTGAGCAACGAGGAGCAGGTCCGCAACGAGCTCTTCCGCCACCTGGGCTACTACGTCACCGAGAGCAGCGGCCACAACTCCGAGTACGTCGCCTGGTTCCGCAAGCGCCCCGACCTCATCGAGAAGTACTGCACCCACGGCACCGGCTGGAACCCCGGCAAGTACGGCTACATCATGGATGAGTACCTGCGCCGCGAGGGGACCTGGCAGGCCGACATCAAGGCCGAGATGGAGCGCAACGAGCCCGTCAACCTGCAGCGCGGGCATGAGTACGCTGCCTCGATCATCAACGCCACCTGCGGCGACGGCGCCCTCTTCGAGTTCAACGGCAACGTGCTGAACAACGGGCTCATCGACAACCTGCCGCAGGGATGCTGCGTGGAAGTCCCGGTGATGGCCAGCAAGCGCGGTCTCGATCCCATGCGGGTGGGCGCACTGCCGCCCCAGTGCGCGGCGCTCATCTCGATCTCGGCGCAGAACGAGGAGATGGCCGTGCACGGTGCGATCACCGGCGATGCGCGCTCGGTGTTCCACAGCATCTGCTTCGACCCGCTGACCTCGGCGGTCCTCTCCCTGGCCGAGATCAAGTCGATGGTCAAGGAGATGTTCGAGGCGTCGAAGAACTACCTGCCGCAGTTCAAGTCGTTCGACTTTTAGGCCGCACCCTCGGGGCCGCGCCACACCCGGTGCGGCCCCGCCAGGGCCGGGTCAGCGCTTGCGGTCGCCGTGGAGTTGGTCGAACAGCGTCAGGCGTCTCTTCTTCCGGGGCGTCGCCGCCTTTCGCGCCTCCGGCGTGTTCATCAGGTCCGTCAGCGAGTAGAACCGCATGGCGGCCCTGGGCTGCACCCACTGGAACAGGGCATCGGGCAGCTTGGGTTGGCCTCGACGCGGTTCTCGTAGTCAAAGTGGACGTCGGCCGGGGGCAATGGGTCCTCATCGATCAGGAACTCGCCGGGGTTGTCGGGATCCGGCTCGGGCGGCTTCTTCTCCCTCGGCGGCAGCGGCCGGGCCACGGCGTCGAAGCTGAAGCGCCGGATCAGGCGATCATCCTTGCCGATGGCGATGCGCGTGGTCGCGACGTACACCGGGTCGCTCATGTCCGCGACCAACACGCGGCAGAGCACGCCGTCGGAGGTCTCATCGGCCTCCAGCTTCATCGACTTGCTCTCCTCCAGCAGCGCCTGGCCGATGTCCAGCCCCGTGAACGCCGCCACCTCAAGGCTGGGCGAGAGCGTCTGCAGGCCGACGAAGTCTTTCGGCGCCGGGGCTTCGGTGAAGTTGTTGGCCACCTGCTGGTAGGTGTAGAACTTGCGCCCGTCGCAGACGAACCGCGTCACCGCCGGCTGCGCAAAGCCGGGGGTCCGCGCACGGACCTCCAGCACCATCCGGTTGGGCCGACGCGCCTCGAAGAGGGCTCCCACCAGTGACGCGGCGGCAGCTACAGTGGCGGTCTTGGTGTAGGTGGTCTCCTGGCGAAGCGACCGGAGCTTGCGGTAGGCCGCCACGGTGCCGGCAAGCAGCTCTCGTACCTCGGGCGGGGCGGGAATCACGGGGATGGCGGGCGCCTGCGCTCCGGCCGGCGAGCAGGCCGCCAGCGCGGATAGGGCCGCCGCCGCCGCCCGGATGCCGCTCATCCGCCCACGGCTCGGGCCTGCCCGGCGGGCCGTTGCGACGCCCGACGCAGGCGGGTCAGCTGGAAGACCGCCGCGCGGCTCACATGGCTGTCCGGGTCTTCGGCCACGACGCGCAACGTCGCCACGATGCCCTCGCGCACCTCCGGAGGCGTGGACCGCAGGCGTGCGGTCTGGGTCATTGCCGAGGCCGCCAGCACGCGCCAGAGGCGCTCCATGCCCGGCGCGAGGGCCTTGCGGCAGTGGGCCAGGTCGCCCAGTGCGGTGTAGATGCCCCGCACCTTCGCCTGCAGCCGCTCCAGCGACCTGGCGTAGGACTGGGCGGCCACCACCTGGGTCACATCGCGCGGCGTCCGGCACCGGGCCATCTGGGCCAGCGCCATCTGCTCGATGCGGATGCCGCCGTCGACGTCAGTCAGTGCGCCGGGCCTCTGGCGCATGTGCGAGCCCATCCGAACAAGCCGTGCGCAGATCGCCAGGGCCTTGTCGCGCCGGCCCGCACGCAACCGACGCTCTGCCTCCCGTACGGTGGCCATGGCGAAGGCATGCAGCGGCTCGGCGTGCGCGGCGATCTCCATGGTGTTGACGGTCAGCGCCATGGGGTGCAGCTCTGCGCCGGGCTCCACCAAGACGCCGAAGGCGGGGGCGCCGTTGCGCTCCACGTAGAAATCGGCCTGGCTCTGGCGCGTACCGATGGTTAGGTCGCCCATCTCGGCCCCGTTCAGGGGCGGCAGGTTCAGCCCCTCGAACCCGGCGGCCAGGCTGCCCTTGGTGCGCCGGCGTCGTTGGTAGGAGTTGACGGCTTGCAGGTACCACGCCGCCGCGTTGCCTGTGCCGACGGCGGGCGGCGCGACGGCGTCAGTAGGCACATCGGTCACGAACGCCTTCGAGGCGGGCCGCGAGAGCGGCAGCTGCGACGCGGGGCAGGGCGCCTGGGCGGAGGCGCCGGACGCTCCGAGCGCCAGCGCCGCGGCGGCGAACCACACCGGTCGCCTCAGTCGACCCATACTGCGCTCCTGCCGATGAGGCCCCTGAGGGTCACCTGGAGGTCGTCGGTCGGCTCCACGCGGAAGCCTGCCATGACGCGGCGCGGCCCCGCGGGGTCGGCCACATGGACGCACACGCCCGTGGCGCCCGGGTGCTGCAGCAGCGTCGTCCGCACGAAGCCTAGTACGCCGGCCTGTTCCGGGCTGATCCGCACATTCAGCGTCTGGCCGCCCTGGGCCGACGAGCGGCTGGGCAGCAGCGTCACCATGTCCGCCACGATCTCGGCCTCGCGCTCCGCCGCGCTCTCCTCGCCTGCGCCGATGTTCTCGCGGAACTGCACCCGGCCCGTGACCTGCACCACGGCGTCCTTCACGAGCGCGGCGGCGCACTCCTTGTAGGTGGAGGCGAAGACGGTGACCTGGACCTCTCCCGTCAGGTCCTCTACGACGATGTGCGCCATGGTGTTCTTGTTCCGGTCGACCCGCGCGCGGATCTCGGCGATCACGCCGGCGATGTTGACGATGCTGTCCTTCTCCTGCTCGGCCAGGTCCTCGGTGGCGACCGCGCCGGCGCGGCTCAGGCGCTCCCTGTGGTCTGCCAGCGGGTGGCCTGAGATGTAGCAGCCCAGCAGGTCGCGCTCGGCCCGGAGCTGGACCTCGGTGGCGTAGTCGGGCACGTCGGGCAGGGGCGGGTCCGCCTCTTCCACGGCGCCGTCATCGAACAGGCTGGCCTGACCGCTATTGCGCGCCCTCTGCTTGGAGGCCGCCAGGCGCATAGCGTCGTCCAGCCCCTGCGAGAGCGCCCGCCGCACGGGGTGGATCGATCCCAGGGCGCCGCACTGGATGAGCGAGTCGATGCATGCCTTCGTCATGCCCTTGCGCGCCGTGGTGCGCTCGCAGAGGTCGGCCAGCGATCGGAACGCCCCGCCGTCGGCCCGGGCGGCCATGACGGCCTCCACGGCGGCCTTGCCCACGCTCTTGATGGCCGCCAGGCCGAACCGGATGGCGTCGCCCTCGCGGGAGAACTCCACGTCAGAGCGGTTCACGTCCGGTGGCAGGATGGTGAGGCCCATGCGGGAGCATTCGGCCAGGCAACTGCGCATCTTGTCCGGCTTCTCGAGGTAGCAGGTGAGCAGCGCGGACATGTACTCGATGGGGTAGTGGGCCTTCAGGTAGGCCGTCTGGTAGGCCACCATGGCGTAGCAGACCGCGTGCGCCTTGTTGAATGCGTACCCGGCAAAGGGCTCGATGAGCTTGAAGATGCGCTCCGCCTGCGCCTCGGTCCGGCCAAGCTCCAGCGCGCCCTTGATGAAGTCGGCGCGGGATTTCTCCATGTCGGACGCCTTCTTCTTGCCCATGGCTCGCCGCAGCAGGTCGGCCTTGCCCAGGCTGAACCCGGCGAAGACCCGCGCGATCTGCAGCACCTGGTCCTGGTAAACGATGACCCCGTAGGTCTCCTTCAGGATCGGCTCCAGGCAGGGATCGGGATACCGGATCGTCTCGGCGCCGTGGCGGCTCCGGACGAAGGTGGGGATGTGCTCCATGGGGCCGGGCCGATAGAGCGCCACCATGGCCGCCAGGTCACGGACCGAGCCCGGCCTCAGCGCGGCGATGTTTCGGCGCATCCCCGCGCTCTCCAGCTGGAAGACACCCTTGGTATCGCCTCGGGCCAGCAGGGCGAAGGTTTCCTCGTCGTCCAGCGGCAGCGTCCGCGGATCGAGCGTCACGCCGGTGGACTTGCGGATGTTGGCCACGGCCCGCCCCAGGATGGTGAGGTTGATGAGCCCCAAGAAGTCCATCTTCAGGAGGCCGATCTCCTCCAGCGTCGACGCGGAGTACTGGGTCACCAGGCCGCCGTCGGTGGACTTCTGCAGCGGCGTGTGCTCGACGAGTGGCTCCGCCGAGATGACCACTCCCGCGGCATGTACCGACGAGTGCCGGGCGATGCCCTCGAGCCGCAGGCAGGTGTCGACCAGGTGGCGGATCGGCCGGTCGCGGTCATACAGCTCGCGGAACTCGGCGTTGTTCTCCAACTCCCCGGCGATGCCGCCCGACTTGGCGTTGCCCTTCACGAGGCCCACGATTTTGTTGACCTCGCTGATGGGCATGTCCAGCGCGCGGCCCGCGTCCTTCATGACGGCCTTGGCCTGTAGCGTCCCGAAGGTGACGATCTGCGCCACTCGGTCGGCGCCGTACTTGCTGGTGACGTACTCCATCACCTCGCAGCGCCGGGCGTCCTCGAAGTCCATATCGATATCGGGCATGCTGAGGCGCTCGGGGTTCAGGTAACGCTCGAACGTGAGGCCGTACTCGACCGGGTCGATATCGGTGATGCCCGAGGCGTAGCTGACCAGGGAGCCGGCCGCCGAGCCGCGCACGCCGAAGTGGATGTGCTGGTCCCGAGCGAACTGGGCGAAGTCGGCCACGATGAGCGTGTAGGCAGCGTAGCCCATCTTTCGGATGACGCCCAGCTCGTACTCCAGCCGCTCACGGTACTCAGGCGCGGGTTCGCCCATCAGCGCCCGGAGCCCCTGCCATGCCGTGCGGTCGAGGTGGTCATCTGCGGACACGCCCTCCGGCAAGCCCGGCGCGGGCATGGCGAGCCGGTCGAACGTCATCTCCAGGTTGCACCGGTCGGCGATGGCCAGGGTCCGCTCCATGGCCTCCCGGTGCTCGGGGAGCGCGGCGGCCATCTCGGCTGCGGACTTCATGTAGAACTGCTGGGAGTCGTAGCGGAGGCGCTTGGCGTCGTCCATCTTGGCGCCGGTGCCCACGCAGAGCAGCACGTCGTGGGCGTAGTAGTCGTCGCCCTTCAGGTAGTGGATATCGTTGGTCACTACCGTCTGCAGACCCATGTCGCGGGCCAGCTTCGGCGCCAGTTCGCGCACCTTCTCCTGGTCGCTCAGGCCGTGGGCCATGATTTCGACGAAGAAGCGATCCGGCCCCAAGAGGTCGCGGTAGAATGCGGCCGCCTCCTGCGCGCGGGGCATATCGTCGGCCACGATGGCGTCGCTGATTTCGCCCGCCAGGCATCCGCTCAGGGCGATGATGCCCTCGTGCCGCTCGGCCAGCAGGTCGCGGTCGATGCGTGGCTTACTGTAGAACCCGTCGATGGCGGCGGTGGAGACCAGGCTGAGGAGGTTCCGGTAGCCCGTCAGGTTCTCCGCCAGCAGCACCATGTGGTAGCTGTTGCGGCCCTGCCGAGGCGTTTTGTCCTTGTGCGAGCCCGGTGCGACGTAGGCCTCGACCCCCACGATGGGCTTGATGCCGGCTCCCTTGGCGGCCTTGTAGAAGTCCAGCGCACCATACATGACGCCGTGGTCGGTGAGCGCCAGTGCCGGCATGTCTAGTTGCGCCGCCCGCTTCACCAGGGCGCCCAGGCGGGCGGCTCCATCGAGAAGCGAGTACTCGGAATGCGTATGCAGATGGACGAACTGTGGCGGTGGCATGGGATCGGGACGCAACCTGTAGGCGAATCTGGAATCGACAGACCCGGGGGCGCACCCCCTACATCTAGGCACGGCGGGGAACGGCGACGGCATATGCGGGTTGTCTGACCGTTCAGTGTATTCGCGCCGCCTGCCCGAGTCAAGGGTCTCGGCCTGCCCGGCTGCGTCGCGTCGGGTACATTAGCAGCCACAGAGGGGCGGCCGACACGGCATCGCGGCGCCGCCGAGGAGATCCCAAGGCCTTGCTGTCTAGCGATACGACTGCCCGTGGTTGCGCCGTCCGCTGGTTCGGAATGCCGTGGGTGCGCCGGTCCGTGGCCATGCTCCTGCTCTGCTGCGGCGCGGTCGGTTGCGCGGGCTTGGGCCCGAATCTGCCGGGTCGTGGCGGCTCAGGGCGCGGATTGCCGCTCGGCGAGGCGCTGCAGCAGGGGAACCCCCGCAGGCGCGAGATCGCACTGACCATCGACGACGGCCCGCACGACCCCATCGCACGCCAGCTGTTGGATATCCTCCGGGTCGAGGATGTTCGGGCCACGTTCTTCGTGGTCGGCAAGCGCGTTCGCGAGCATCCGGGCGTGGTGGCCCGCATGGTGAACGAGGGTCACGAGGTCGGGAGCCATACGGCCACGCACCGGCGGTTGGACACGCTGTCGGAGGTCATGATCCGGGCGCAGTTGCTGGGTTGCGAGGCGGCCGTCGCGGCAGCTTGCGGTCGTCGTATGAACCTGCTGCGCCCTCCCGGCGCCCGCTACAACGCGGCGACCGCCAGGATTGCTGAGGAGGGCGGCTACAGGCTGGTGGGGTGGACGGTGGCGGCGAAGGACTTCGTCGAGGTACCCTCGGACCTGATCGTCGACCGCGTCCTGGCGTCCGCGTCCAACGGGAGCATCATCCTCCTGCACGACGACTACCCCGAAACCGTCACAGCCCTGCCGCGCATCATCCGGGCGCTGAAACGCCAGGGCTACCAGTTCGTCACCATCTCTGAGATGCTCGGCCGCCTGTCGCCGCCCGTCCGCGTGGAGCCCAACCCCGAGGCTCCGCCGGCGCGGTCGATGACGCTCGCGGAACCCGGCACGGTCGCCGAACCGTAACTGAGATCAAGCCGACATAGGATGGGTGCCATGGACCTGACTACGCCATTCAGACGTGAAGCCCGGAACGATGCCCGCGAGTTCGACGGTCTGGTGCGCAAGTGCCACCGCCAGGCCTACAATATCGCCTACCGGCTGGCCGGCAACCACGCCGATGCCGAGGACCTGACGCAGGAAGCGTTCATCCGTGCGTATAGGTTCTTTGACCGATACAATCGTCAGATGCCGTTTGAGAACTGGCTGTACAGGATTATTTCGAACGCCTTTATCGACAGCGTTCGCCGCCGTCCCAAGGCCCGCCTCCAGTCGCTCGACCAACCGATCATGCGTAACGGCATCGATACACAGGTCTATCTGGAGCTGCCGGACGAAGGCGCGAACCCTGAGGGCCAGATCATGGAGCGAGAGATCGATGAGCCCTTGCAGAGGGCGCTCTCCACGCTCCCCCACGATTTCCGGCAGGCAGTCGTCCTGGCGGATATCGAGGGCTTATCCTATGAGGAGATCGCGGAGGCCATGGGCTGTTCCCTCGGCACCGTGCGCAGCCGGCTGCACCGCGGCCGGAAGGCGCTACGGGCTGCCCTGGGGCCCGGCTTCACCCGCGAATCCATCGGAGCGTTGCCTTGAATTGCCGCAGAGTACACGGCCTGCTCTCAGCCTATATCGATCGCGAGGTTACCGGGCGCGAGATGCTCGCCATCCGGGCGCACCTGTCGCAATGTCCCGAGTGCGCCGAGGAGTGCGAGTCCCTCTCCTGCACCAAGGAGGCGGTGGCAGCCCTTCGCACTCGCGCTCCGCAGACCGACCTGGAGAACCTGATCCTCACCCGCGTCGCGCAAGAGCGCCGCGCTCCCGCCGTCTGGCCTGCGCTTGCCGTCGCATCGTCGGACCGCGTTCGCCAGGCCAGGCTTGCCGCCGTTGCCGCCGCACTAGCTGTCACGGCGCTGGCCCTCTCCGTGCGGAACACGCTGGTTGATCAGGCCGATAGGCGCAACGCCATCGCCGCCCACCATCCCGCCGGCCAGGCCCAGACCGTCGCCGACTGGAACGTCGAGGCGCTCCACGGCGGCGTGGATCGGCAGTCGGTCTCGACCTGGGCCGTGCCTGCCTCCCGGGTCGAGACGCTCGGCTCCCAGCCGTAGCCCGAGGGCGTAGCCCCGCGTGAACCGCTCCGCTACCATAGTCCTGGCGCTCCTCGGCGTTGCCGGCCCGGCACTGCAACCGGCGGCGACGGGGGCTGGCGGGCCAACTGTCACCGAGGCATGGGAGGCCCTGTCCCGCGAACTGCGGAGCGTGGCCCTTACCGGCGAGAAGCTGGTCATCACCGCCGATGCCGAAGGCGACCTGCGGGTGCTGACGCGCCGGGTGGCGCAGGCGGCAGACGGCCGCAACATGCACACGGCCGTCAAGCCCCGAGCCGAGAAGGGCAGCTTCGCCTGGGACGACGGCATCTACATCCGCACCTACGACGCCCGCGCCGGTACCATGCTCATCCGCCGTACCCTCGAGCGGCGCCCCTCCCGCGCCACGACCGCCTGGAGGCTAAACCTCGCCAAGCGCAGCTACAACCTCGTCGTGGAAGGCGTCGAGAGGGTAGCCGGCCGTAAGTGCCTCCGCATGGCCCTCGACCCCTACAGCCGGACCGGGCTCATGATCCGCACGTGGCTCGACCAGGGCACCGGCGCCGAACTGCGCAGGGAGGAGACCGACGCGGCGGGCAACTCCGTCCACGCGGAGATGTTCACCTCGGTCTCAATCATGCCACCGGGCCGCGATCCAGCGATAGCCTGCGCCAGGCCGCGTCGCGCCCGCGTTGAGAGCGTGATCGGTTCTCGGGCATCAAGCGACCTGCATGAACTCTCGCGCCGGGCTTCATTCCACGTTCGTGTGCCGGCCCAGGCGCCTACGGGCTTCGAACTCGAGCAGGGAACCGTGGCCACGGTGGATGGGCGCAAGGCGGCCGTGCTGCGCTACACAAACGGCCTGGCCGCGCTGACGCTGGTGGCGACGCCCGTGCCGCCTCGGACGATGGCCGCGCCGGAACACAAGGCCAGGCGGATCGCCGCGGGGCACTGGCGTGTCGACTGGTCGGGGCCCGACATGGACGTGGTTGTAATGGGTCCCTGCGCGCCCGAGGAGCTGCTGGAGATGATGACCGGGTTCGATGCGGCCTCAGAGAGCGCGTTCGTCACCCGGATGGCGCTTGAGAGCGGCGTGGGAGGTCGGCTTATCTCCACTATGCGAGGTTCCGGCCTCGCGCGGGAGACGGTCCACGCCATCCTGGAGGTCGCCCGACGCTCCGGCAGGCCCGTCGAGACGGTCTGGGCCTACGTTCGCGCCGGGCATGGCTGGCAGAGCGCCGCCTCGCGGTACGGCATTCCGCCCACCGTTATCCATGGGCACCTCCTCGGCAACCGGTGAGGCCCCTACAGCATCATGTGCTCCCGGTAGACCTCGAGGCTGTAGAGGAAGTTCTGGTAGCCGATGTTGGTCGACAGCGAGTGGTCCGAAGCGTAGACGAAGCGTGCCCCGCGATCCTTCAGCCCATCCACGAAGCCGGAGACGCCCTTCCGGATCACTTCCCGGTCGCCGCTCTCCAGAATGCGCGCGTCGAGCCCGCCCACCCAGGCCAGCCGGTCGCCGTATTTCTCCGTCAGCCTGAAGAGGTCGTTGCCGGCCTTCACCTCCATGGGGTTCAGCGCATCGAACCCGGCCTCCACCACCAGCGGCACCGCAGGCTCGGTGAAGCCGCAGGAATGGAGTACCACGGGCAGGTCGTAGCCGTGGAAGAACTCCACCATCTCGGCGTAGTAGGGGAAGATGAGCTTGGAGAGCGTCTTGGGGCTGGCGAAGAGCGCGTGCTTGTACCCGAGGTCCTCGTAGAGCCAGATGCCGTCCGGCTTGCCCGCCTCCTCGATCAGGATCGTGTAGGCCCACTTGTAGAGGTCCGTGTAAACGCGGCAGTAGTCGTGGATCCAGTCCGGGTCGGTGACGAGGGCCGTGTACATGATGGTGTCGCCCAGGCTGCCGCGCATGTTCTCCCAGATGAACTGGTTCCCGTAGCTGCACCAGCGGCCCTTGCCGCGCCAGTGCTCCAGGTTCTTGCGGACCGCGTCGAGGTCGCCCAACCGCGAGCGGTCAGGGTTCATGAGCAGCGGACGGTACTTGGTCTCCCACACCTCGCGGCAGGTCATGTCGAAGTCGATATGCTCCGGTGTGCCGCTCTGGTGCTTCCACCACTTGAGCAGGCCGCCCGCGCCGTTCCGCACGACGCGCCAGGCCTCGGTCTCCTCCACTACCTCGCTGAAGCCCTGCATGGGCTGCCAGTCGAACCATCCGCCGCAACCGACCATATCGAAGCCGAAGTGCTCGACGATTTCCACGGCATTGCCGTTGTCGTCGGTGGGCATCCCCTCGGAGACCCACCGCGTGATGGTGTCCCCCCAGGGTGAGTCGTGGCAAGGCACATGATCCGCCGGCCTGTGCCGGAGCAGGCTGTCGATGGCCTCACGCCCGGTCTGCATGGTTCGCTCCTGTTGGCGGCGTTTGCCGCAGGTTGCCGTAACATTCGACCTGCGCGCCTGCGTAACCTGCACAGGGCGGCCAACCGCCTGCGCTCTCTGGGTATCCTGTCCCTGTGGAGCCGGCCCGGGCCATCCAGGCCCCGGCGCCGTCCGTGATCCCTACTCTCTGGAGGTTATCCGATGAGGTTCCTGCGCGTTGCCGCGCTCTGCTCTCTGTTGTCGCTCGCCATGGCATCGGCCGGCGCCGGGCCGCTGCTCAATGCCGGGTCGCCTGCGCCGGCCATCAAGGGTGTGTCGTGGACGGTCGGCAAGCCGCTGGCCGCCTTCGCCAAGGGTTCGCTCACGGCGGTGACCTTCTGGTCATCGACCGGCGATCAGGACATGCAGGTGCTTCAGGGGCTGTTCGAAATGACGAAGCGCTACCCCAAGGTCCGCTTCGCCGTGGTCGCCGTGCAGGATCCCACCGGTCCGGAGCCCGTCCGCAAGGCCGCCGCAGCCGCCAAGGCCGCCGGCTTCACCTTCGGCCAGGACACCACCGGCGCGCTCGCCAAGGCGTGGCTTGTGGCCGCCGATGAGCAGGACATGCCCATGGCCTTTCTGGTGGGCAAGGACGGTAGCCTGCTCTGGATCGGCGACCCTCGCGGCGGGCTGGACTGGGCCCTGAGGCAGAGCGAGGCGGGCAAGTGGAACGTGGCCCAATTCGCCAAGGAGCGGGCCAAGGAGAAGGCCGACAACGCTCGCTACGGGCGCATCATGACCCTGGTCCGCTCGGGCAAGGCCAAGGAGGGCTTGGCCGACCTGGACAAGTGGATGGCCTCCGACAAGGAGATGGCCAAGCGCATGGTGCTGGTGCGGTTCGACATCCTGATGCGCGCCGACGAACCCGCCGCCTACAAGTACGGTCGAGTCCTGCTCACCGGCGAGCTGAAGGACCAGTCGGGCCTGCTCTGGCTCATGGCTCGTTCTATCGTGGACGACAACCCGATCCTCAAGAAGCCCGACTTCAAGCTGGCCCTGGACCTCTCGCAGCGCTCCGCCGAGATCACCCAGTTCAAGGACGCCAACATCCTGACGGCCCTGGCCTACTCGCACTACAAGCTCGGAAATGTGGCCAAGGCCTTGGAGCTGCAGGAGAAGGCCATGCCCATCGCCGAGGCCAATAAGGAGATACCCGAGCAGGTGAAGGCTACCATGCGGCAACGGCTGCAGCTCTTTCGTAGCAAGAAGGCCAAGTAAGCCTCAGCGGCAGGCGGCCAGGCATAGGGAAGGGGACCGGCAAGCCGTCTGCCGGTCCCCTTATTGCGTCAACGCGCCGTCTGGCTCAGTTGCCGCCCGATGCGCCTCCCTGCGGCTGCAGCCAGTAGGTCACCTGCAGCGTTCCGCTGCCGGTGGTCCTCTTCAACTGCCCCTTCTGGACGTACACGTAGGGCGGCGGCAGCTTGGATGCCGTGACCTTGTAGTCTCCGCTGGGGACCACCAACTCGGCCCGGCCGGCGGCGTCGGTTGGGGCATACACGTCCGCCGAGCCGGAGACCGACTGCGCCCGCACCGTGGCGCCGATGACCGGCCTCATGCTGGAGGGTTCCTCCACAACAAGCGTCTGGATGGTCAGCGGAGTGGCTGCGGGAACGGCCAGTTCGTACCAGCCCGTGGCTGCCGGCGCCGAACCGTCGAAGGCGAAGCCCGTCGGCGCGCGATTGGCGGTTCCGACCAGGCTCCAGACGCCCGTCGCCGCGTCGAGGTGATAGAGGCCCGCGCTCGTCAGCCCCGTGGCGCCCGCGGCGCTCAGGGTGATGGTCACGGATACGGTTTTGCTCGCGTCCAGCGCCACGGCGGCCCCGGACGGATCGGTGATGCTGATGCAGGCTCGACCCAGCGCGGTGCGGGCCGGCCCTGCAGCCGAGCCCGGCGCCGAGGCAGCGAAGCCGGTATCCGACGGCATCACGGCCGTGATGCCCACGTTGACGGTGGCGGCGCTGGTCTTCAGCGCGGAGGCCGGCAGGCTGATGCCTGCGCCTGTGCCGTCACCACGGTCGTGGCCGGCGCTTACCGTGGCCGCGGTGGCCTGCGCGGAAGCCGGTTGCGCTACCGTTAGCGTGGGGTGCCACTGGCTGGTCTGGCCAATGGCCACGGGCACCCGCGCCACCGATGGCGTGTAGCCTGCCGCCCGGTAGCTCACCACAGCGGTGGCCTCCGGCAGGTCGTTGAGACGGTAGAGCCCGTCGCCGTCGGTCGTGGCTGTGGCTCCCAGGGCGCTCACCGAGCATCCGGCGATCGGCTTGCCTGCGGCGTCCTTTACGAAGCCCTGCAGCGAACCCGAGGTGGCTCCGCCACCGCCGCAACCCCAGAGTGCGGCCAGGGCGGCGGCAGAAGCCAGGGCCGTTGTCATGCGCCAGGTTCGGCTCATCGAAGCACCTCCGAGCCGGCGCCGAACCAGTTACCGGAAGGCAGCAGCCGGTAGCGGTTCGTGAAGCCGTCGATCAGGTCCGGTCCGATAGAGAGCTCTTGCGCGGTCTCATCGGCCAGGTAGAGGAAGTTGGACGACTGCATCGCCGACCGCAGTGTGTAGTCCAGGTAGCTCGGCGTGCGCACCCGTAGCGCCGACGGCCGCGAGGGCTGCACCCTCGGACCAAGCGGCAACGAGACGCGCACGCCGATGGTGTCGGACCTCGTAGTCGAACGCAGGGCCAGCGCCACCTGCGTCTGGCCGAAGAAGCGGACCAGGTCGATTCCCGCGCCCGTGTCGGACGAAAGGAACTTGCCGCCCAGCAGCCTGACGTAGGCGTTCCATGCGGGCAGCGAGTAGACGGCCTCGGCCACGCCGTAGGGCTGGTTCTCCAACAGGTCGTTGTTCGCGAATCCGCCGGTAGCCCGCAGCAGGAGCCGCGAGGTGGGCGCGTTCAGCACCTCCAGCACCGCGCCGTCGGACGACATCGGGTAACGGCCGGCCGAGATCTGCGCCAGCCAGCCGGCCGCCGGCGCGAAGGCGTAGGCCAAGATGGCCCGGTCCGTGCGCAGCTTCTTCGACTCGTAGCGGTAGAGGTCCCCGCCCAGGGGCAGGCTCATGCGGGCGTTGGCGACGGCGCCTCGGCCCAGCTGCACGGTGGCTTCGGGGCGAACCGAGAGCCCCACCTTGGCCACGCCGGTCTCGGTGCCGATCTGGGTCTTGATGCCGGGTCCGATCTCGAGGTCTGTGCGGCCGGCCAGCGCGTTCAGAGCCACGCCCTCAACGCCGGCGGACTTGCCGGGCAGGAAGACGCGGTCGCACTGCGCGGTGAACTGCTCGGCGGACATGCTGCCCGAAGCGAACGAGCGGTAGGCCGCCGGGGATGTTGCCACTTCGGCCAGCGCGATGCCGCGCCGCTGCGGCACGAGCCGCCAGGTGGTGGACTCCGCCGGAGCGCTTTCGGCCAGTGCGCCGAAGACGGCCAGCATGCCGTCGGCCTCGTCCAGCGTGTAGACGCGGTTCTCATAGGCCACTGTCAGTGTGCCGCCGGATGTTGCCGTGCGGACATCCTCCATGCCCAGCGCGGCCACGGCCTGGGCCACGGCGTCGGCTGAGCCCGCCGATGCGGCCGGCGCGGTCGCCGGGCGGCGGATCGGCAGGCTGGTGAGCGGGGCCGCGAAGCCCACGGTCACCGCAGTGCCCGCGTTCGTGTCGGCCGCGCGGAGCCACGTGCGTCCATGCTGCAGCACCACGCCGGCGTTGGCGCGGTCGCCGTCGAACTCGGCCTGCAGCGTGAGCCACGGGTAGAGGGAGCACTGGGCGCCGGCCAGCAGTCCGTTGAGGCCCCCGGCCGAGCCGCCCAGCGTGAGGGCCGCGCGGTCGTTCAGCACGCGCCAGGTAGCCACGGCGTAGGCGGTGTTCTTGCTCTCGAAGTTGCGGCCGGCATCGACGACGCCGACGGCAATGGCGGGCCTGCCCGCTCCGCCTGGCCTGATCTGGTACTTCCCATGGAGGGCCAGGTCGGTGGCGAGCGACGGCGAGCTGAGGCTGAGCGAGAGCTCCGTCCTCGGGAGGACGCTCATGCCGATGGAGTAGTTGACGCGCCCGGCCATGGAGGTCGACAGCCCACCGTAGGGCGGCGTCCAGACCAGGTGGTAGAGTCCGTCGGGCAGGATCTCGGCGGTCGGGACGCGGATTAACCCGGTCAGACCGTTGATCGTAGCCGGCTGCGTAAGGGGCGCGGGCGGCTCCTGGCAGAGCGCGCCGCAGGCCACGAGGGCCAGCCCCGCCGCTGCCGAGAAGGTAAGCGCCGGCGATCTGGGCACGTTGGTCACCTCTCAGTGTAGATTTCCAGCTGCAACAGCCGTCATGGTAACACGCACACGCCCGGTAGTCAATGCATCACCCGCCGACGAGTGCGCTCTCAGCCCCGACTTCCGGTGGCTCGGCCCCTTCCGGTGGCTCCGATCTTCCCGGTGGCTCGGGCCTACGTGCCCGAGTCCGCATCCATGGAGGAAATCCAGGCGCGCCGTCGAATCATACATGGTTCGGCGACACCGCCGTATCCGAACCGAGAGGAGTACGACCCTATGACGGACAGCGTGAAGAAACCGGAGGCCGCGATCGGGGCGCGCCTGTCGGTGATGATGTTCCTGGAGTTCTTTGTGTGGGGCGGCTGGTACGTGACGGTCGGCAACTTCCTGAAGGCTCAGGGCATGGATGCCGCTATCCCTTGGGCTTATTCGGTTTGCCCGATTGCAGCGATCATCTCGCCGTTCTTCCTTGGTATCATCGCCGATCGGTTCTTCTCCACGCAAAAGGTCCTGGGTGTCATGTGCCTCCTCAGCGGCATCACGCTGACGATGCTGCCGTCCGTCGCGCCGATGCGTGAGACGTACAACCTCTGGATCCTTGGTGACCGCACGGTATTCGACATCGTCCTGTTGCTCCACGCCATCTGCTTCATGCCCACGCTGGGCCTTACAAACACCGTGGCGTTTAGCCACGTGACCGACCAGAAGAAGCAGTTCCCGCTCATCCGGGTGTTCGGCACCATCGGCTGGATCGTGGCGAACCTCGTCGTTAGCTCGCTGCTGCAGGGCGACACCAAGGCAGTTCAGTTCTACGTCGCCGCTGGCGCGGCGGTGTTGCTGGGCGTTTACAGCTTCATGCTGCCGCATACGCCGCCTCCCGCAGCCGGCAAGACGTCGAGTGTGGGCGACATCCTCGGCGTGCAGTCGCTGAAGTTAATGCGGAACGGCTCATTCGCCGTATTCGTGGTGAGCTCGTTCCTTATCTGTATCCCGCTGGCCTTCTACTACTCGTACGCGCCGGTCTTCGTCGGCGGTACGGGTGTGAAGGAGGTGGCATCGCTGATGTCTTTGGGCCAGATGTCCGAGATATTCTTCATGCTCGTTATGCCGCTCTGCTTCGCGCGCCTCGGCGTGAAGTGGATGCTCCTAGTGGGCATGGCGGCTTGGGTGGTTCGGTACGGTCTGTTCGCCTTTGCCGCTAGCCACGCACCGTTGGCGGACGGTGCGGTGCTGCACGCGATTGCGCAGTACGGCGTTTGGGGCGCGATAGTTGGGGACGGTGTTCACCCCCTGGTGCTGATGGGCATACTTCTTCACGGTATCTGCTACGACTTCTTCTTCGTGACCGGACAGATTTATGTCGACGGTATTGCCCCGCCGAGGATTCGCGGCCAGGTGCAGGGCTTCCTGGTGCTGGTGACGCAGGGCGTGGGCATGCTCATCGGTGCGCAGGTGGCCGGCAAGCTCGTGGCGTTCTACACCGTGGCCGAGAGAATCCAGTGGCTTAACGTCTGGGGGATTCCGTGCATCGCTGCGGGCGTCATCATGCTGGTCTTCGCCGCCACGTTCAGGAGCGGCAATGAGCAGAAGCCGGCCGAGGAGCTTGCGGCCTGACCTTTGCGCCTCGAGGGGCCGGCGCCCAGGAATGAGCCCGGCCCTTCTTACGTAGAGTTGAGCGATGGCGCCCGGCCGGTAACATCCGGCGGGGCGTCTGCGCGTAAGGCGGAGGTGTTGTGATGGAGTCTATTCCGGGTTGGGTATTGGTCGGAGTGGCGACGCTCCTGACGCCCGTTGCGGCGTTCGCCATGGCGTGGGCGACCGTGCGCTTGAACAGCCGCTCGGCGGGTCTCGCCAGGCTGGGCGGCGCGTGGGTCGAGGTAGCCGTCCGCGAGAGGCAGATGCCCCGCGGCGCCGATCTCGTCGTTGCGCCTGTGGCGACCGACCTGCGGATGGCCGCGGGCATCGCCAAGTGGGTGCGCGACGCCACGGCCAACGCGGCGCAGAAGGCGGCCGACGCCGTCGGTTCCTCGGCCCGCGGCACGGCGATCCTGGCCCCCGGCGGCCGGTATCGGTTCCGCAACGCCGCCCTGGCCGTCGTGCTGGACGAAGCCAAGCGCTTCTCCGTGGCAGACGTGCAGGCCGCGCTGGAGGCCGCACTCCGCATCGGGCGCGAGGCCGGCGCCCGAACGGCGGTGCTGCCCGACTTCGTCGATGACCTCATGCGCCAGAGCCAGGTTGTGACGCTGGAGGAGCGGCGTAGCCTCGCGCGGCTGCTGGCCCCCGCCGTCGTGGCGGCCGCAGCCGCAGCCGGCGCCCTGGGCTACACCAGCGTCACCCTCTGGGTCTATCGCTCGGGCGTGGAGGACATCTATGCGGACGCTCTCAACGCCGCCGAGGCGGCCGCACTCCCCGCAGCCGCCTGATCTCTACGCGGGCCGCGCGGTGGTGATCCCGGCGGCCGCCAGCGCCCTGTAGAGGTGCCCGGCCGCCGCCTGCGGGTCGGGTGAACCGCGCTTGGTGAGGAGCAGCTCGCGGGGGATGGCCAGCGGCTCGCTCCTGCGGTCCATGGCCACCATGGCCCGGAACATGTCGCCGACTCCGTGCTCCTGCATGTTCAGTTCGAGGTTGCCGGTCACCGTAGAGCCGTCCGCGAAGACCGCCAGCACGACGCCGTCGATCTGGCCCCTGGCCCACTCAGGCGCCGCGAACGTGTAGCGGACCACAGGCTCGTCGCCCTGCCATGAGAGCGGCGTGAAGCCCAGGACATCACGCAGGGCCCGCTGAAGCGCCAGAATCTCCGGCTGGGGCAGCACCTTCAACTCGGCCGCGCCGCGCGCATCGACCGCCATGGCGATGTGCGCCTCGGCTCGGAGAATCCACCCCTCCCGCCGCCGCGAGCATCGCGCCGACTGCGGCAGCCGGACCGTGAAGTCGTGGGCTCCTTCCTGTCCAGGAGTTGCGGTAACAAGCTCGGCGGCGACGCACCGTTCGATGACCCGCTCATGATGCGTGCGGTTCTTCCCGCTACCCGTGACCCAGTACTCGCAGAGATCTACGGTGAGCTTCTCCACCGCTTGCGCCTCAGCCCCGCCAGCCAGCGTAACCGTCCCCGCGACCTCACCGCCGCGATACTGCGATGGGCCTGCTACGTCGATCCGCACCCGCGCTCCGCAGATGCCCAGCGTGGCCCCAAGCCGTGTCAGCAACGACATTTGACGCTCCTCCATCACCGCACGTACGCACGCCAAGCGCGTTCGACGGCGGCACGCCGAAAAATCGCAAAAATCGCCCGCGGGTCAAGCGTGACGGGTGGTTGACACCTGCTCCCGGTGGCGTTATAATCTGGGTCCAGACGGATTCTCATGGTCTAGGGTGGATTCCAGTGGAGGCGACGACCTCCAGCGTCGCTTCCACTGGAGTCAGGTGTGGCGCCGTGGCGGAACACAGAGGCGAATACTGGCTCACCATAGACCCGACCGGGCGCATCGCCTGGCCAGACGCAGTCACCGACGCGTTCGGCCCGGTCCTCGTCTTCTCGCGTTGGCTCCACGGCTGCCTCATCGCCGCTCCCGAGGATGTCTGGCAGCGCATCAGCTCCGGCGCCGCGCCCGATGTGCCCGCTGTCGAGGACCTTTTCTTCCGCAGGCTCACCGCCGGCGCCCAGAAGGTGACCGTGGACACTGCCGGCCGCTGCACCGTGCCTCGACACCTGCGTGATTGGGCGGGCATCGCGGAGAAGGGCCCCGTTACGGTGAGCGCACAGGGCGGCTGGGTGGAAATCTGGTCGCAACCCCGGTTCACGGCCTACCTTGAGCAAACCATGCGCGGCCTGGAGCCCCAACTCGCGGCCGCTACCCGGCTCGGGCCCGGTCCGGCCGACCGCGAAGGCGCCAAGTAGGTGGAGGCCGGCGAGCGTCATGCCCCGGTGCTCATGGAGGAGACGTTCGACCTCCTGCGGTTGCGGCCGGGCGAGACTTACCTGGACCTGACCGCCGGTCTGGGCGGCCATGCGGCCCGAGCGGCCCAGGAGGTGGGACCGGATGGGCTGGTTGTGCTGATTGACCGCGATGCAGAGTCGTTGCGGCAGGCCGCCGAGAAGGTGGCCCGCGAGGGGGCGCCTGTCCGGGCGGCCCATGGCAACTACGCCGATCTGTGTGCGCATCTCGATGCCCTCGGTATCGACCGCGTCGATGTGGTGTTGGCCGATCTGGGCCTCTGCGCGGTGCAGTTGGACACGGGCAGAGGTATGTCGTTCCGCGACGAGACGTCGCTTGACATGCGGATGGATCGATCCACCGGAGTGACGGCGGAAGAGTACCTGAACGATGTAGACGAAGCGGAGTTGGCGCGGGTTCTGCGCGAGTACGGCGACCAGCCGGGCGCGGGCCGTGTGGCGCGCGCCGTGGTGGCCGCCCGCAGACGTGAGCCGATCCGGACTGCCGCCCAGTTCGCGGCGATCGTGGCGGGATCGGCGCCACGGCCGGCGGGCCGGTCGCGGACGCATCCGGCAACGCAGGCGATGATGAGCCTGCGCATGGTCGTCAATGCGGAGCTTCCGTCGCTGGAGCGGATGCTGCCCGCCGCACTTGCCAGGCTGCGGGTGGGAGGGCGGATGGCCTTCATCGCATTCCACAGCGGCGAGGCGCGGCTGGTCAAGACGTTCATCGATCGAATGCGCGGGAAGTGCCAGTGCGAGCCGGGTGCGCTGGATTGCCGGTGCGGCCGCGAGCGCGTGGTGGAGAGCCTGACCCCAAGGGCCGTCAAGCCGTCGGCCGCTGAGGTGTCGAGGTCGCCGCTTTCGCGATCGGCGGTGCTTCGGGCGGCGGCCAAGACGGCGCCCTGGCCTGCTTAGGGACCATTCGTGGCTTGGAGGGCAGCATGTCCGCACAGCTGAAGCAACAACCGGTCTACCAGCCGCCCAGGGCGGTGCAGCGGCCCGTAGCAAGCAGGCGTTACCTGCCGCGGCCGCTTGTCAAGGCTATGGCCTGCTCGGCGGCCCTGATTGTCCTGCTCAGCTTCGTCTGGCTCACCGGCGTTGGCCAGGTGCGGGCGCAACGCAGGGAGCGCTCGAGGATCGCGGGGCAGATCAGGCAGTCGCAGCGGCGTGCATGGCAGGCCTACGAGGCCCAGAAGCCGCTGCGTGATCGGCTTCGCATCGCCGAGTACGCCGGCGAGGCCGGCATGGTTACCTTCGAGGGGCGTCCCTTCATCGTGGAGAGGGGAGGGGCCTCGTGGTGACAGGCGAGAGGGTGCAGGCTCCCCAACCGGAGCTTGAGCGGACGCGCTTCGCCATGGCCTTCGTCCTGACGGTGGCCCTGTCGCTGATGCTCGTGGTCCGCATCGCCTACCTGAAGACCGCCGGCCAGCAGCACTGGGCTCGGATCGGAGCCGAGATGTTCGGGAAGGGCCGCGAGCCGAAGCCTCTGCGCGGCGGAATCTACTCCGCCGAGAAGGTTGCGCTGGCCGAGACGCGCGAGGAGCCGGAACTGGTCGCGAACCCCATGGTGTTGGCTGAGCCCGCGGCCACCGCCGACGCGCTGAGCGAGCGCCTCCGGGTGCCCGCGGCCGAGATCCTGCCGTACCTGCAGCGTGTCAAGCGGAAGCTGCCTGACGGTAGGGTCGTCGATGCCCGCTGGCGGCCCATCAGGGTGCCGCTCGAGCCCGTATCCGCACGACGCCTTTGCGACGAGTTGCGCATGCTCCAGGCCAAGTCGCCGCTGGCTGGAATCTCGGTGACGTGGAAGCCGATCCGTCGCTATCCGTCCGGCTCCGACCTCACGCCGGTCCTCGGCATCATCGGTAGCCGCGGCGCCGGCCTGGCGGGCCTTGAGTTCCAGCAGGACAAGGTGCTTCGCCCCGTGGCCGGAGCGGACCCTAAGGCTGTCGCCGACGGCAGGTCAGTCCAACTCACCATCCGCGCAGATGCGCAGGAGACCGCCATGGCCTGCCTGCGCGAGGGCCTCGATGCGTGTGGCGCCGAGGCCGCGCAGATCATCGTGATGGACCCCGCCACGTCGTCCGTGTTGGCCATGGGCTCCCTGCCGTCGTTGGATCCGTCCAGTCGGGGCAAGCTGAAGACGAATACGCCTGCAGGGCACAAGCAGTTCTTCGAGATGCTGCGGAACCGCTCACTGGATCGTTTCGAGCCCGGCTCCATCATGAAGCTCGCCACAGCCGCCGCAGCCGTCGACATGGGGGTGATCGATCCCAGCTTCACGCACAGATGCACCGGCGCGATCGCCATCGGTAAGAGCCGCATCCGATGCCCGAAAACGGGCAGTAGGGGACCGGCGCACGGGCCCTTGGACCTGCGCGGGGCGCTGGCCCAGAGCTGCAACTGCTACTTCGCTCGGGTCGGCGACCTGATGGGCCGTGATCGGATGCTTGAGTTCCTGGAGAGATTCGGCTTCCTCGGCAAGACCGGCGCAGGCCTGCCGGGAGACCGGCCGGCGGTCTTCAGCTTCGACGGGCCCGGCAGCAACACGATCAAGCCCAGCGACCGCGGTACCGTGGCGCGCATCGCCTTCGGCCAGGCCATCTCGGTCAGCCCGCTATCGCTGATGCGCGTCTACTGCGCCCTCCTGACCGACGGCAGGCTCCGTCCCGTCCGGCTGATCGACAAGCACCTGGGGCCGGATGGCAAGCCTGTGTGGACGGCCCCCGCCAGGCCCGGCGCCCAGATCGTGCGGCCCGAGACCGCCGCGCTGATGCGTAAGTACATCGAGAACGTCGTCGACACCGGCACCGGTAAGACCGGCGGCGTCGAGGGCTACCGGGTGGGCGGCAAGACCGCCACCGCCCAGAAGGTGAATCCGGCAACAAAAAGGTATGAGTTCTTCGTCTGCTCCTTCATTGGTGTAGCGCCCATGAGCAACCCGCGCCTGGTGGCCATGGTCACCATGGACAAGCCGACCAAGGGCAGGCACTACGGGTCGGTTGTGGCTGCCCCCGTCTTCCGGCAGGTGGCGCAGAAGCTGCTCTGGCAGTGGAGCGTGCGGCCCGATGCGGCAGTCGAACCCAAAACGACAGCTCACTCGCAAGTCCGAGTGGTCGCCGCAGGCCTTCCGAGGAGAGCGCGGTGATGACGGTGCAGCAGGTCGCAACGCTTCTGGGCGTGGCCTTCCCGGCCAGCGCATGCGGCCTGCGGCTGGAGCGCGCCGTCCACGACTCGCGCGAAGTCCGGCCCGGCGACCTGTTCGTCTGTATCGAGGGTGACCGCTTCGACGGCCACCGGTTCGCCGCCGATGCCGTGGCTCGCGGCGCCGTGGCCCTGGTAGCCAAGCTCGGGGTATCGGCGCAGTTGCCCCAGATGCCGGTGTTGGGGGTTCGCGATACACGTGTGGCCCTGCCCATCGTCTCCGCGGCCCTGTGTAGCCATCCAAGCCGCAGCCTGGCGTTGGTCGGCGTTACAGGCACCAAGGGCAAGACCTCCACGGTCCGCATGCTCGCCGCCATCCTGCGCGCAGCAGGCAAGTCGACGGCCTCCATCGGCACTCTGGGCGCCGACCTTGACGGCCAGCCGCTGGAGTCGGCGCACACCACGCCTGAGGCCGACCAGTTGCAGGGGCTCTTCGGCCAGGTCCGCGACGCCGGCGGACAGGCGGTCGCCATGGAGGTTTCATCGCACTCCATCTGCAAGCACCGGGTCGACTGCTGCGACTGGGATGTGCTCGTGTTTACAAATCTGTCGCAAGACCATTTAGATTTCCATAACTCAATGGATGAGTACTTCTCGGCGAAGGCCCGGCTCTTCTCTGACCTAGCCACGCACGCATCTCGTCCGCCCGTGTCCGTCATCAATGCCGATGATGCCCGCGCGGGCGAACTCGCCCGGCTGTGCGTCGGCCGGGTCGTCAGGTTCGGGGAGGCTGCGGACGCCGACCTGCGCATCACCGATGTGCGGCTTGGGCCCGCCATTACCGACCTGACCTTGGCCTCCGGCACTGTCAGTGAACGCATCGCCCTGCCGCTTGCGGGCCGGTTCCAGGTCCACACCCCCGCCGCGGCCGGGGCGGCCGCCATGGCCCTCGGCGTGAGCCTGGAAGCTGCCGCAGAGGCGCTACGCCGTGTCGGCCCGGTGCCGGGGCGCTTCCAGACCGTGCCGACGGGCCGCGCCTGGTACGCGGTGGTCGATTACGCTCACAGCCCCGGCAGCGTCGAGCAGTTCCTGCAGTCGGCCAGGGCGCTGACATCGGGCAGGCTCATCGCCGTGTTCGGCTGCGGCGGCGACCGCGACAAGACCAAGCGCCCGATCATGCTGGGGATCGCGCGGCGCATCGCGGACCAGGTCGTGGTCACCAGCGACAACCCGCGCACCGAGAAGCCCGAAGCCATCATCGCCGACATCCTCGCGGGCAGTGATGAGGCGGGCGCCCCGATCCTCGTTGAGCCGGACCGCCGCGCGGCCATCGGTTCGGCCTTGGCCCAGGCCCGTGACGGCGACCTGGTAGCCGTCTACGGCAAAGGGCACGAGGATTACCAGGAGATCGACGGAGTGAAGCACCCCTTCGACGACCGGCTGGTTATCCGGGACTGGCTGGAGGCCAACCCGTGACCGCCTGCCACGTCTTCCTTGGCGTTGCTGTCTTCACCGCGACGGCCGGGTACCTCGTGGTGCCCTGGCTGTCCCGCGTGGGCTCGAGGCAGAACGTCTCCGAGGATGCCCCGGCGGCGCACGCAGCGAAGCAGGGCGTGCCCACCATGGGCGGCGCGATTGTATTGCTCGGCCTGCTTGCGGGGTTGTCTACCGTATCGCTGATCAGGGGCTTCGTGGTGGCCCAGTTACTGGCGGGTCTGACCCTGGCGTTCGGGCTGATCGGCTTCCTGGACGACTTCCTGAGCATTCGCCGCGGCAAGAACCTCGGACTCAAGGCGCGCGAGAAGCTGGCGCTGCAGGTCATCGCCACCGTGGCGTTCATCGCCATTGCGGCGCATGCCGGCCACCTCGGAACCTGGCGGTTCGGCACGGACCTGGGGTGGTTCGCCTATGTGTGGACCTTCGTGCTCATGGTGATGTTCAGCAACGCCGTGAACCTGGCCGACGGAGCCGATGGGCTCGCGGCGGGCATGGCATTGCCCCTCGCGTTCGGTTTGGCCTTTGGAGGGAGCTCCGACGTCTCGACCTTCATGTTTGCCTTGGCCGGCGCCCTGGCGGGCTTCCTGTATCACAATGCGCCGCCGGCCTCCGTCTTCTTGGGCGACACCGGGAGCCTCGCCATCGGGGCGGCGCTGGCAGGGGGCGCCGTCCTTGGCGGTTCCGATGCGAGGCTGCTGGTGGGGGGCCTGGTCTTCTGGGCCGTGACCGCCTCGGTGATCATCCAGGTGGCGGTGTTCAAGTGGCGCCGCGTGCGCCATGGGATCGATTACGCCCGGGCGCACCGGGTCTTCCGCCGTTCGCCGCTGCACCATCACTTCGAGGAGTGCGGCGTCCCCGAGACGAAGGTGGTCGCGCGGTTCGTGCTGGTCTCGGTGGCGGCTGTGGCGCTCTCACTGGCGCTCTGAGTTCTTGACAGGGGGATGAGACCAATGAGCGTTACCATGCAGAAGGTGGGCCTGCAGGGCCTTACGGTGGGCGTGCTGGGCATGCAGCGCACCGGGCAGGCGCTGGCGCCCGCGCTGGCGGCGCAGGGCGCGCGCCCTGTGTTATGCGACGCCAAGACGCGACAGGCTCTCGGTGATGCTGCGACTGCTATCGAGGCGCTCGGCGCCGAAGTGCGGTACGCCGCCGGTACTGACGCTGTCCTCAGCGAGATCGACCTGCTGGTGCCGTCGCCCGGCGTCCGCCGCGATGCTCCCGTGCTGCTCGAGGCGTTGCGGCGAGGCATCCCCGTCCTCTCCGAGATCGAGATCGCGTACCTCATTGCGCCATGCGATATCCTGGCCGTCACCGGGACGAACGGCAAGACCACGGTCACGCTGATGCTCGCCGCCGCGCTCAGGGCCGCCGGCCGAAACGCCTATGCGGCCGGCAACATCAGCGCCGACAACATCAAGCTGCCGCTGGTGACCGCCGCCGCGCAGGCGCAGCCCGACGACGTGATCGTCGCGGAGATCAGCTCCTTCCAACTGGAGTGGGTGGACCAGTTCCGGCCCAAGGTCGGCATCCTGTGCAACGTCTCCAGGGACCACATGGACCGATACTCCAACATGGCCGAGTACGCGGCCACCAAGGCGCGCATCTTCGCCCGGCAGCGTGAGGACGATGTCGCGGTCGTGAACGTTGTCAACGCCCCAACGCGCGCTGTCGGCCGCGCCGTGCCCGGTCGGGCGCTCTGGTTCGACAAGCAGCACTGCGGCAAGCCCTACCATGCCTGCGTCCACGACGAGCGCCTCTGCGTCCGCTGGGAGGGAGAAGAGGTGGCGCTCTGCCGGGTCGATGAGCTTCGGGTCAAGGGTAATCACAATCTCGAGAACGCCCTGGCGGTGGCTGGCTCTGCAGTGGCATATGGGGCCGACCCCCGGCTCGTCGATCTGGGACTTCGCGAGTTCGACGGCGTCGTGCACCGCATGGAGTTGGTTGGCGAGGCCGGCGGTGTGACCTACATCAACAACTCCATGTGTACCAACATCGACGCCGCGGTCCGGTCGATGGACTCGGTCCGTCGGCCGGTCGTGCTCATCGCCGGCGGTTCCCGCAAGGGCGAGACGGACTTTGAGCCGCTCGGACAGGCGATCGCCCGCAAGGCCCGGCACCTCTTTGTAATGGGCGCCATGGCTGATGAGATCGCCAATGCCGCGCGGCGAGCGGGCTTCAGCAGGATCACGTACGCCGGCTCCATGGATGAGGCCGTGGCGGGCTGTGCGGCCGTGGCGGCGCCCGGCGACGTTGTGCTACTCTCCCCCGCCTGTGCCAGCTTCGGATTGTACTCGGATTTCGAGCACCGGGGCCGCGCATTTCGTGAGGCCGCGCGTCGAGCGATCGCTGGGAGGTCAACACCATGAGCGTTCGTGGATCGTATGCCAGACCGTCGCTTGACCTGCGGGCGGTCCTGCCGCTGGCGGCCGTTGTCCTATTCGGCGTGGTGGCTGTCTACGATGCCACGAGCGGCAAGGTGCCGGCCGACGCATCGTTCCTCACCTATCTGACGGTCTTCCAGTCGCAGCTGATCTACGCGGGGATCGGCTTTGCCCTGCTGATGGTCATCGGATTGATGCCGGCGCGCATCACCGATTCGATTACAACCCCGTTCTTCGTGGCCGCGGTATTGGCCTGCTTGGCGCTGTTCGTACCGGGCGTAGGCTCCGGCCCCAATGGCGTCAGACGCTGGATCCAGCTCGGGCCGCTCACGGTCCAGCCGTCGGAGTTCCTCAAGCCGGCGCTGGCACTGATGCTGGCGCGGATCGTCACGTGGCCTGATGCGGACCTTCGCGCGTCTGTTCGGTCGTTTGCGTGGCCTGCGGGCGTCGCCCTGTTCTGCTTCCTGATGGTCGAGAGGCAGCCGGACATGGGTACAGGGCTGGTGCTTCTCGCCATCTCGTTCAGCATCCTCTTCCTCGCAGGCGCCCGGATCCGGCATCTACTCGCAGGGGGCGCCCTAATGATGGTCGGGCTGGCGGTCGCGATCAAGCTCCTCCACTTCAGGAGCGGGCGCATCCCAGCCTTCTTCGATCCCGAGGGGCATCGCTGGACAACCGGTTTCCAGGTGGCCCACAGCCTGATCGCCGTTGCGCGGAGCGGTCTGGCCGGCGCCGGCTTCGGTCTCGGCGTGGGCAAGACGGTCCTGCCGGTGGCTGGGAGCGATTACGTCTTCGCCACGGTGGCCGAGGAACTGGGTCTGCTGGGCTCGGTGCTTCTCATCGGTGGGCTTGTGTTCGTTATCATGCGGCTGTTCCAGATCGCTTCCCGGGCTCCGCATCGCCGCATGCGCCTGGCGGCGGGCGGCATTTGCCTCGGCCTTGCCGCTCAGACGCTGCTCAATATCGCTGTCGTCACCAACTGCCTGCCCTCCACCGGGGTGCCGCTGCCCTTCATCTCCGATGGCGGATCCTCCATGGTGGCAAGCCTCATGTCCGTAGGGATCGTGCTGTCGCTCGGCCGGCCCCGGCCTGACCCAGGCGTCGCGGCGATGGATGGCGTGTCGACAAGCCCGGCCCGCCGCGGCGCCGTGGCGTAGCCTGGTCTGCGCAACGTGAGGATCGCCCTGACCGGTGGGGGTAGCGGGGGACACGCTGCACCGGCCCTTGCGGTTGCCGAGGCTATTCGCCGGCTTGACCCGGCCGCCGACCTGCTCTATGTCGGTAGCCGCGGAGGCATGGAAGAGGGCTTGGCCGTCCAGGCTGGGCTGACCTACCGCGGCATCACCGCCAGGAAGATCCAGCGAGCCACGCCCCTCGCCATGGCCGGCGTGGCGGTGTCGCTCGTTCGCGGGCTGGCCGAAGCGCTCTGGCTGTTGCGTTCGTTTCGTCCGGGCGTGATCCTCGGCACCGGCGGGTACGCGGCAGCCTCGGCGGTGCGAGCGGCTGCGGCGTTGGGCATCCCAGCCGTGATCCACGAACAGAACGTCAAGCCGGGGCGCACCAACCTCTGGCTGGCTCGCGTCGGCGCCCGCGTCTGCATCTCTACGCCTGCCGCCGCCGAGCAGTGGCCGGTCGGCGCCGTGACCCTGACCGGCCTGCCCTTGCGGTCCGCCGCCACCACACGTCACGCGGCCGCTGAAGCGCGCGAAGCCCTGGGGCTGGACCCCGGCCGCCCTGTGCTGCTCGTGCTGGGTGGTAGCCAGGGCGCGCAGAGCGTCAACGCGGTCGTCTACGATGCCCTCTCCCTGCTGCCATCGGAGGTCCAGGTGCTGCACCAGACCGGCGCCGCCGGCATCGGCGACGCAGAACGGGTGGCGAGTACAATGGGGCTCGGCCGCTACACCTGTCATGCGTTCTTGGATGCGGACCGCCTCTCACTGGCCTACGCCTCGGCCACGCTCGCCCTTTGCCGCTGCGGCGCGTCAACCCTGGCGGAGTGCCACGCCCACGGCATTCCCGCGGTGATGGTGCCTCTACCCAGCGCCTATGCCGACCACCAGAGGCACAACGCGCTGGAGGCCGAGTCCGCCGGTGCAGGTATCCTGCTGCCACAGGCTGAGCTGACGGGCCAACGGCTCATTGCCGAGGTGTCCGGTCTGGTGGCGGCGCCGGATCGGCTCCGCGCGTTCAGCGAGGCCGCCCTGGCCATGGCCGCGCCCGATGCGGCCGAGCGCGTGGCGCACCTGCTGCTGGAGACGGCTTCGAAGGGGAGGTAGGCGGTGACGGAGAGGCGTTCGGTGCACCTGATGGGGATCGGCGGGATCGGGGTGAGTGCGCTGGCTCGCATCGCCCTGAGCCGGGGATGGCATGTGACCGGGTGTGACCGAAGCGAGAGCCCGTTGCTTGCCAGGCTGAGGGCTGAAGGCGCCGACATCGTCGTGGGCCACAGCGCCGACCACGCTGAGCGCTTCCGACCCGACCTCCTGATCTACACGGCAGCCGTGCCGGAGGCGCACCCGGAGTTGTCGTCGGCGCGCCTGGCCGGCGTGGAGGTTGTGGGTCGAGCCGAGTACCTGGGCCGCCTCATGGCCGACCATCCGGGGCCACGCATCTCCATCGCTGGCTCCCACGGCAAGAGCACGACCACGGGCATGGTGACCTGCGCGCTGTCTGCGGCGGGCCTCGACCCGACCTGTCTCATCGGCGCCGAGTACCGCCCGATCAGCGGCAACGTGCGGATCGGAGCCTCCGGCCTCTTCGTGACGGAGAGCTGCGAGGCCTACTCATCATTCCACTCCCTGCGTCCAGACATCGCCGTGGTGACGTCCGCCGACGCCGACCACCTGGACCACTACGGCAATGCCGAAGCCGTGCTGGCGAGCTTTGTGCGCTTCTGCGAGGGCATCACGCAGGGCGGCAAGCTGATCTTCTGCGCCGATGACCCATCAGCCGTCGAGGTGGCCCGTCGCGTGGCGGCCTCCAGGCCGGACCTTGGGCAGATTGCCTACAGCGCTTTCGGCGCTCTGTCCGACGGATGGGCTGCCGAGGATGCCACCCAGGTCGAGGGCCTCAGCACGGCCACGCTGGTACTGCGTTCAGGCGCGACCGCCTTGCGCCGAGTACGCCTGAACCTTCGCGTGCCGGGCGAGTACAACATCCGAAACGCCCTTGCCACCCTCGCGGTGGCCGACGCTTGCGACGCCGACCTGGACGCCGCCGTCGAGGCGCTGGCGGCGTTTACCGGGGTCGGGCGCCGCTTTGAACTGGTCGGTGAGAAGGCCGGAGTGGAGGTGTGGGACGACTACGCACACCATCCAACCGAGATCGCCGCGCTACTCGGAGGCGCGCGCGCATGGCACCCAGGCCGGCGCCTCGTTATCGTTTTTCAGCCGCACCTCTACAGCCGCACCCGCGACTTCATGCAGGGCTTTGCAGAGGCGCTGGCGGCCGGTGACATCGTTATCATTGATCGGATCTACGCGGCCCGTGAGCCGGATACGATGGGAGTCCATGGATCGCACCTGGTGGCGGCAATCGGCGTCGTGGACCCGGACAAGACGGTGCTCTATGCGGACAGCGACGGCGAGGCCGTGGGCTACCTTCGGCGCCTCACTCGGCCCGGCGACGTCGTGCTGACGGTTGGAGCCGGCGATGTGGACGCCATCGGCCGGGCGTTCGTTGCGCCATGAGGCGGGTGCGCGGTCGCTGGCAGGGCGAGCGATGAGCGGCAAGCCCCGTAGCGCAGGCTATACGCCGCCCGTGGCTCGGTATGGCCGGCGCGCCCGCCGTTCGTTCGCTGCCATCGCGGCCGCGTGGTTGGCCGTGATCCTCGCGGCCGAGATAGGGGCGGTGGTCTACTCATCGCCAATGCTTGACATAAAGACGGTGACCTTCAGGCTGGATCGGTCTGCTACTGATGACGAACGGGCTGCGGTGCGCACCACCTGCACGGTTCGGCCTAGTACGAGCCTGCCGGCGTTCCCGTCGGGTCGGCTCGAGGCCGGTCTCGCCAAACTGCCGTGGGTCCAGCGCGCGAGAGTCACCAAGGGCCTGACGGGCCTTACCGTCTCCGTGACCGCTCGCAAGGCCGCCGCGGTCCTGCATGGCGCCGCCGGCCCGTGGGAGATCGATCTGAACGGCCGGGCGGTGCGGCCCGCACGGAAAGGCGTCGATCTCCCCAAGGTGACGATCCAGGCCGAGTGGTACCCCAAGGCCGGCAAGCGTCAGGGCGGAGCGGCTATGGACGCCGCACTGGTGGTGCTGGCAAGGGCGGGGCGCGTTAGCCCTGTGCGACTTCGCACCATCGTCGTTGATCGCAATGTGGATGTGTGGTTAACTACTTCGGACGATCTGGAGGTCCGGCTGGGTCAGGCGACCAACCTGCCGGAGAAGATGGCACGGCTCGCCAGGCTCTACTCCAAGGAGCCGAGGCTGGGCCGGAGGCTCAGCGTGGTGAACCTGCAGTCGCTCAAGCGGCCCTCCTGTGTCGAGCGCGGCTCGGCAACTGCGACGAAGCCGATCTGATCGAACGATCGTGCGCTGGTAAGCAACCGAACCACTCATGAATGTATTCACTGCCAACATACGCCACCAGCCCTGGGTCTGGCAGGTCACCTCGCTCTGCTTCGTGCTGGGCCTGCTTGTCACTGTCTCGCTACAGACCGTGTCGAGCATCCGCCAGTCCGGAGCCGGCACCGGGCGAGTTGGCGGTCCGCCCCTGGCCATGTCGTCGCTGTCCGAGACCGTTCGGAAGCGCGAGAAGGAGATCTCCGACCTCCGCGAAAAGCAGACGCAGCTTGAGAACACCATGGCTCACGGCAACGACCGCCTCAAGACGCTGAACGACGAGCTCCAGAAGACGAAGATGCTGGCGGGGCTCACGGCCGTTACCGGCCCGGGCATCATCCTCACCCTGAACGACAGCGCACGCCGACCGCCCTCGAACCGGGCCTTCGAGCAGGAGCGCTACAACATACACGACTACGACCTGCAGACCGTCGTGAACGAGTTGGGCGCCAGCGGGGCCGAGGCCCTCTCCATCAACGGCCAGCGGTTCATCAGCCGTACCTCAATTCGGTGCGTGGGCCCGACGATCCTCGTGAACGCCGTGCCGATGACACCGCCGTACAGCGTCCAGGCCATCGGCGATCCGATCACGCTGGCGGGGGCGCTGAACCTGCCGGGAGGCTACCTGGACAACCTGCGGCAAACGGATCCGGGTATGTTCCGCCTTGAGAAGAGGGCGCTCCTAAGCATTCCCGACTACACCGGCAGCACCGAGGTGCGCTACATGCGCCCGGCCGACACCGAGGGCTCCTCGCGGAGGCGCCGCCGATGAGGGGCTGGATGCCCGTGGCGGGCCTCATCGCCGGCGTCATGCTGGGGATCTTTGGCTATCCGCTCCTGAACATCAGCCCCGAGGTGGCCAGCGCCTACGCGCCGTACCTCTCGCTGGCTACGCTGGCGGGGCTCGATACCGTCTTGGGAGGCATCCGCGCAGGCATCGAGGGGCGCTTCCAGGACGACATCTTCGTTAGCGGCTTCCTCTTGAACACGCTGCTCGCGGCAGGACTGGCGTTTGTTGGCGACCGCATCGGCGTCGATCTCTTCCTCGCCGCGGTGGTGGCGCTCGGATCGCGCGTGTTCCTGAACCTGTCCCTGATCCGGAGGTACGGGCTGACCAAGATCGCGCTGAACAGGCGCAAGGAAGGCGGCGCCTGAGGGCGCGGCGGCGGGAGTAGCCCTTGGGTAGGGAAACCTGGGTAGCAGGCCTCGATATAGGGTCTTCGAAGACATGCTGCGTTGTGGCGCGGGTGGGTGATGGCGGCGAGGTAGCCGTTGCAGGGGTGGGCGTGGCGGCCTGCACCGGGGTCCGGCGCGGCGCGGTGGTTGACATTGAACTTACGGCCTCGTCCATCCGTGAGGCGGTCGGCCGCGCGACGTCGCAGGCCGGCGTCGCGGTCCCCGCGCTTCATGTCGGGGTGACCGGCGAGCACATCGTGGGGCAGAACTCCCGGGGCGTCACCGCCATTGTGGACCATGGTCAGGAGATCACCGAGGAGGACCGCCAACGCGCCCTGCGGCAGGCCCAGGTCATCGTGGTTCCGCCGGACCGCACGATCCTCCACGCCCTGCCACGCGGATACGTCGTGGATGGACACGAGGGGGTGCGGCATCCGGTGGGGATGTCAGGCGCACGTCTTGAGGTCGAGGCGCACATCGTGACCGCAGGGCAGACGTTCCTAGCCAACATCCGGAAGTGCGTGGAGCGAGCAGGCTACTACTGCGCCGACATGTTCCTTGAGCCCATCGCCGCCGGCGATGCCGCCCTCGCCGCCGGCGATTTCAGCCAGGGCGTCTGCCTCGTGGACGTCGGCGCTGAGGCCACCAACGTGGCCGTTTTCGACGAGCTGGGTATATACTACACATCCGTTGTCGCGCTTGGGGGGCGCCATATCACGGCTGACATCGCCCAGTTGCTTCGCGTCAGCGCGGAGGAAGCGGAGCGTCTTAAGCTCTGCCACGGTAGTGCTTCGCCTGCCACCGTGGCCGAAGCTGAGTTGGTCGAGGTTCACCAGATCGGCCGGGCGGACGCGCGGCCGTTCAGGCGCCGGGCTCTATGCCAGATCATCGAGGCACGCGTTCGAGAGATATTCGATATTGTGCAGGACGAGATGGCCGGGTGCGGCGCCGATGTGCGTGCGACCGGCGGCATCGTCCTCATAGGCGGCACGGCAGCGATGCCGGGGATGCGCGAGTGCGCCGCAGCGCAGACGGGCCTTCCGGTGCGTTTGGGAGGCCCTGCAGGCGTTTCTGGGCTCTCAGATGTGGTGGCCGGCCCGGCATTCTGCACTGCGCTGGGATTGGCGTTGCGGGCGGCCTCGGTGTCGACCGGCGCCGCCGGTCATGGTGGCCTGTTCGCGGTGTTGCATGAGTGGTGGCGCAGGATCCGGGGCGCCTTCAGACTGGACGCCGGTACCGGGCATTAATCACGATCGTTGTGTTATTTATATCACTTTGCATTTATATCCTCATCCAGGGGGTGGGTTGAATGGCTGGTCATTCTGGACTGCACCGGGCATCTGACGTGAGCGGCGCCAGGATTCGCGTCGTCGGCGTCGGCGGCGCGGGTACGAACGCTGTCAACCGCATGATCGAGGCCGGGCTTTCCGGCGTCGAGTTCATCGCGATGAATACGGACGCGCTGGTGCTTGAGACATCCCTTGCGCCGGTGCGCCTCCACCTGGGCGAGGACCATGTCCGCGGCCTGGGCGCAGGTGGCAGGCCCGAAGTGGGCCGAGCCGCCGCCGAGCAGAGCAAGAGCGAGATTAAGCGGCTCCTGGATAAGTCTGACATGGTCTTCATCGCCGCCGGAATGGGCGGCGGCACGGGTACCGGCGCCGCGCCGGTGGTCGCCGACGTGGCCCGCGAAATGGGCGCCCTCACCGTCGCTGTGGTCACCAAGCCCTTCACGTTTGAGGGGCCCGTCCGTGGTCGTACAGCCGAGCAGGGCGTCGACGCGCTACGGGCGACGGTCGATACCGTCATCACCGTGCCCAACGATCGGCTCCTCTCCATCGCCGATAAGCGTGTGACGCTGGTCGATGCCTTCCGCATGGCCGACGAGGTGCTGCGCCAGGGCGTTCAGGGCATCTCGGATATCATCACGATCCCAGGCGTGGTGAATGTGGACTTCGCCGACGTCGAGGCCACGATGCGCATGGCCGGCACGGCCATCATGGGCGTGGGCTCGGCATCCGGCGATAGGCGCGCCGTGGAGGCCGCACGGCTGGCCATCTCCTCGCCGCTGCTCGAGTGCTCCATTGAGGGCGCCCTGCGCGTGCTGATCAACGTGACGTCCGGCCCGGACCTGACACTGCCCGAGGTCTACGAGGCCACCCAGATGGTCACGGACCTCTGCGACCCGCGCGACGCCAGCATCTACTTCGGCTGGGTCTGCGATCCCGACATGGTCGGCGAGGTCCGCGTGACGGTGTTGGCCACCGGTTTCGGCTCCCAGCCCAGTAGCGCGGCGGTTCGCGCCGCCGCGGCCTCGGTTCCCAAGCCTGCGACCCCTCCTGCCCCTGTGGCTTCGGCGCCGCCCGTGCCTGAGCCGCGGCGCGCTGCAGAGCCGTACAGGCTGCCGGAGGCGGTGACCCAGGCGGCTCCGCCTGTGGCCGTGGCCGCCCCGGCGCCGGCGCCTGCCGATGAGATCAAGCTCCCCGACCTCGCGCTGGAGGACCGCCGCGGCGTAGCGCGCCGCGTGCCGGCCGGCAGGGCAGCGGGCGAGGAAGCGTTGCAGATGCCGGCGTTCCTGCGCCGAGGATAACGAACCCAACGCATGGCTCGGATGCGAGGCGACCGCCCAGGCCGTCTCCATTCGCGCATGTGCAGATAGTGGAGTAGGTAAGCATGGGCGCATACAACGCGGGTGGACCCGGTGCGGTGATCAAGGTCGTGGGCGTGGGCGGCGGGGGAACCAATGCTGTCAATCGCATGATTGAGGCGGGTCTGGGCGGGGTCGAGTTCATCGCGGCGAACACCGACCGCCTCGTGCTGGATGTCTCGCTGTCACCCGTCAAGATGCAACTCGGCGAGAACCGTACCCGCGGCCTCGGTGCCGGTGGCGATCCGGACGTGGGGCACCAGGCGGCCGAAGAGAGCCGATCCGACATCCGCAAAGAGCTTGACGGCGCCGACATGGTGTTCATCACAGCGGGCATGGGCGGCGGCACCGGCACCGGCGCAGCCCCCGTCATCGCCGATATCGCCCGGAGCCTCAATGCCCTGACCGTTGCTGTGGTCACCAAGCCGTTCAACTTTGAGGGGCCGCGCCGCATGCGGACCGCCGAAGAGGGCATCGACAAGCTGAAGCAGTCGGTCGATACCGTGATCACCGTGCCGAACGACCGCCTGCTGAGCCTGGGCGACCGCAGGATGACCCTGGTGGACGCCTTCCGCATGGCCGATGACGTCTTGCGGCAGGGAGTCCAGGGGATTTCGGACATCATCACGATCCCCGGCCTCATCAACGTGGACTTCGCGGATGTTCGCGCCACCATGGAGAACGCCGGCACGGCGCTGATGGGGATCGGCGTGGCCCATGGCGATCATCGAGCCGTCGAAGCGGCCCAGGCGGCCATCTCCAGCCCGTTGCTGGAGACCACCATTGACGGCGCCCGCAAGGTGCTCATCAACCTCACTTCGGGGCCGGATCTGGCGCTGGCCGAGGCGCACGAGGCGGCCCAGATGATCAGCGGTCTGTGCGACCTGAAAGAGGCGAGCATTATCCTCGGTTGGGTGATGGACCCGGACATGGAGGGGCAGCTGCGAGTGACCGTGCTGGCGGCCGGCTTCGGACCTCACCCCGCCGTGCGGCCCGCCGTTGCGGTGCGGGCCGCGGCCTCTGCGCCGGCCCCTGCAGTTCCGGCGCAACCCGCACCCCGGACGGAGACGAAGGCCATCGACCTGCCCAGCTTCGTGAACCGACCCGGTTCGGAGTAAGGAGACGGCTGTCCCGCCTGGCGGCGGGAGCCCCTGCTGCGCGGC
>CAJBBX010000097.1 GCA_903951425.1 uncultured Chthonomonas sp. | reverse complement strand
TGGGCGCGGCCCCGCTTGGGGGTTTGGGGGTACGCCTGCAATCGTCTACTTCTTGAGCGGGCAGTTCGGGTTGGGGCCGGTGCCGTTGCGCAGGCCGCCGGCGTTGCCGTTCGGGCAGACGCCCGTGCCGCCGCCGCGGCGCTGGCCCTGGCCCTTGCCCATGCCGCGGAGCTGCTTGCCTGCGCCGCTACCGTCGCGGAGGCGCTGGCCAGTCCCGTTGCACTGTCCGCCGCCGCCGTTGCCGCCGCGGCCGCGGCCCTGGGCCGCCACCGGGCCCGAGGAGAGCAGGAGGGCCAGCACGCCGGCCACTGCCGGGATGATCATCACGTTTCGCATTTCAGTATCTCCTATCGCTTCTGGGATGTGTCCGTCGCACTCAGGACGACGGTTCTGCTCATCGGTTCCCGGTTCAGCCGAAGATAGCAGGGCATTCGTGTTGCGGTCCCGCCACAGGTCAGGGCGGCGGTGTCGGCGCGCGACACGCGAGGCGTAGCTGACCCGTACAGCTACTGCAACCTCGTCTACAGCCGCGATCGAACACCCAAGCCATTCCCTATCAGCGGACCGGCCCCCGACGCAGGACCGCCTACCGCGTCGCCTCGGACCGATGAATGACGAGTTGCTCGTTCCGGGCCGCTGCAGAGCGCATCAGCGGACGACGGTCGATGTACTCGACATTACCAGTCTCGCCATACTTCACCAGAATTTGATGACCGTTAGGACCGTCTACATATGGGACAACCACAGTGAACCATGGATCCGGAGGGCTGCTGGGGTCAAGGCGGAAGTAGACCGTCACTCCCGCCTCGATGCGCCCAACCGCGCTAACCTACTCGGGCTCAGGTATCGGTTCTTGGGTGCAGCCGGCTATGAAGGCTACCGCACCAATGAGCGCCAACCACAAGACACCGATCGCCGCCCGCCACGACTCCCTGCCTGTCGCACGAGGGCATAGCATCCCCGGATCCTCGACTCCGACTGCGAACCATGCGCTGGACGACAGGCCTGGGCCACCGGTGCCGCCGAAGATCGGAAGCCACTGCACATATGACCCCGTCCTATCTGCGTGGGCCGATCCTGGTGGTAGAACTCGGGGGCCGACGAACGCAATAGGGCCGCAGCATGAGCGCTGCGGCCCTATTGCGTATCGGTAGGCCCTGCGGTCTACTTGACGATGTGGTTCGGCCCGCTGCCGTCGCGCAGGCGCTGCTGGGTGCCGTTGCCCTGGCCCTGGCCGCGGAGCTGCTTGCCGGCGCCGCTGCCGTCGCGAAGGCGCTGGTGGATGCCGTTGCCCTGCCCCTGGCCCCTGCCCATGCCGCGGACCTGCTTGCCGGCGCCACTGCCGTCGCGGAGACGCTGCTGAACACCCTTGCCCTGCCCGCCGCCGTTGCCGCCCCGGCCCCGGCCCTGCGCTTCGACCGAGCCGGCCGTGAGCAGAAGGGCGAACGCCCCGGCGACGGTCGCGATGGTGATCATGTTCTTCATCTTCGTAATCTCCCTTCGAGGATGGGTGGTGTCCGTCGCACTCAGGACGACAGCCCCGCGACGAGGTTCCCCCGAACCGCGAAAGGAGATCAGATACGCATAGGTCCCTGGGACGGTGGGACCTATGCGACACATGGGACCGATCAGGTCAGGCCAAGACGACCTCGGCGCGGACGACGCCGGCGCGGTCGTGGCGAGCCTTCACACGGACGGTCTGGCCCGGCAGGCCGCTGACGACCCACTCGGCTTTGGCGCGGTGGCTGGTGGTGTCGGCGACCCAACCGAAGCCGGCGGCGCTCTGGTAGGCGCGCCCTTCGAGCTGGCCCAGGTCGGTGCGGGTCTTGCCGGTCTGCAGCGCGGCGCCGTCGGGCAACTCCAGCTCGGCTATGGCGCCCCGGCAGGCCTTCCGCTCCAGCGCCTTCTTGGAGACGTAGCTTGGGAGCCAACCCTCGTTGTCCACCACCAGCCGAAGGCGCCAGACGCCCTCGGAGAGGGGCGCGGCCGCGAATGAGTGGAGCGTCAGGCGGGGCGAGATGAGCGCCTGCCAGAGAAGCCAATCCGGGAAGAGGGCGACCTCCTTCTCCAGCATCTCCGGCGGGGGATTGCGGAAGCAGTGGCGGTTGTCCCAGCCGCCGACCTCCACCGGTCCGAGCTGCGGGTGGTCGAAGGGCTGCCACGCCACCCAGCCCTTGCCGCCCAGCTTCTCGTCATTCCACTTCATCAGCTTCAGCTCGTCGGCATCGGGATGCTCGCGGAACCAGTCGATGTACTTGTAGTCCGTAATGCCTGCCTGCCGCTGCGGGCTCCAGATCTCCACAGTCCAGGCGTAGACGCCCAGATGGTCATAGAGCCAGTCGTCGAAGACGCCGGTAATGACCTCCTTGGGGTGGTACTTAAAGTCATGGAAGACGGAGATATCCGGATACCCGGTGATCGCCTTGCCCTTGGCGCCGATGGTCTGGAAGGTCCAGAGATCCTCGGCAGGTAGCGTGTCGTCGGCATGGGTCCCGTAGGGCCGGAGCAGGACGCCTGAGAAGGTGTGGAACGCCACGCCGCCCGTGATATTCGGGTGCGAGGTGATGAACTCCACGGCGGCGCGGATCTCGGGCTCGCTGGTTGGGAAGGGGCCGGCGCCGTGCTGGTCGCCCTCGGTGCGCCACTCGATGGGATAGTTGCGGTTCAGGTCCAGCCCCTCTTTGGAGCGCTGGACGGTGAGGGTAACGCCGTCGTAGTTCTCGATGAGCCCCTCGGGTAGCAGCCGGAAGTAGCGCCCGCCCAGTTCGTCGGCGTCGCGGCGGACCATGACGCGCGGATCCTCGGCATGCTCCTTCCAAGCGCCCAGCGGGTCGGCGATGCGCATGGAGAGCACGCGCCCGTCGCCGTCAATGTCGGCGGGCCGCAGCCCCTCGATGGGCTCCTCGTCGAACGGATAGGGCCGCACGCTGGAGCGGACGGCGCGCGGGTTTGCGGCGAAGTAGAGCTCCGGTCCGTCCGGGTTGAGCCGCGGCACGATGTAGAAGGCGCGGGTATCGAGGCACCGGGTGATCTGCTCGTCGATGCCGTACTGGGTGATGAGCTTGTGGAGGAAGTAGAGGCACGCCGTGGAGGCGGAGACCTCGGTGGCGTGGATGTTGCCGTCGATCCAGAAGGCCGGCTTCTCGTCGGCGGGCCCCGTGGCGCTGTTGGTAACGGTGGCGCACCAAATGTTACGGTTCTCGAAGCTGGCGCCGATGCTCTCGACGCTCACCAGGTCCGGGCGCAGGGCGGCCAACGCGTGCAGGTGTCGCGTCAGGTCGTCGTAGGCGTAGTAGGTATCGAAACGCATCTCGGACATGGCGATCGGCCCCCCTTGGCCGTTACGTGAAGAGGCTGGAGATGGACTCATCGTCGTGCGCCCTGCGGATGGCCTCCCCGAAGAGGGGCGCCACGGAGAGCACCTTGATCTTCGGGTGCCGCTTGCTCTCAGGCAGGGGCACGGTGTCGGTGACGACGATCTCGGCCACGTCGGGCCGATCCGCCAGGCGGCGCACGGCATCGCCGGAGAAGATGCCGTGGGTGCTGGCGATATGGATTTCGGGCTTGCAGCCGTGGGCCAGCAGGGTGTCGCAGGCCTCGACCATGCTGCCGCCGGAGGTGATCATATCCTCGATGATGATGGGCGCCTTGCCGCGCACGTCGCCGGCCAGGTGCGTCACGGACGTGGCCTGGTGCGCGGGATGGTACTTGTAGCCCACGGCCAGCTGTAGCCCAAGGGCGGCCACCACCTTGCGGGTCTTCTTCACGCGCCCCTCGTCCGGCGAGACGACCACGGCGTCCTCCACGGGGTTGGCGCGGAAGTAGTCGATGAAGAGGTTCACGGCCGTCAGGTGGTCTACAGGCAGGTTGAAGAAGCCCTGAATGGCGTCGGCGTGGAGGTCCATGCACATGACGCGGTGTGCGCCCGCCGTGGCCAGTAGGTCAGCCACCAGCTTGGCGGTGATGGGTTCGCGCGGAGCGTCCTTCTTCTCCTGGCGGGCGTAGCCGTAGTAGGGGATGACGGCGGTGACGCGGCGGACGGAGGCCCGGCGCAGGGCGTCCAGGCAGATGAGCATCTCCATCAAGTGCTCGTCGACGGGCGGGCAGGTGGGCTGCACGACGTAGGCATCGACACCGCGGACGCTCTCGTCGACCTTGATGTAGAGCTCGCCGTCCGAGAAGCGGCCCACGCGGAGCTTGGCCACGTCCATGTTCAGCCAGCGGGCCATGTCCTCGGCCAGGGCGCGGTTGGCGCTGCCGGCAAAGACCCGCAGGCGAGCCCTGCTCGCGCTATCCGTCTCCATTTCCGTTGACATCCGTGTAGCCCCCCCTTGCGTCCCCATGGCACGACGATCAGACGCCGCACACTGCCGCCGACAAGTGGCGGAAGGCGGCTCCAGGGCCGCCTTCCGGTGCGACTAACTCATCGCATAGCTCGGCTGCGTCCGGTTACAGCCGCACGCCCAGCGAGACCTTGAAGCCGTTCTGGCTGATGCCGTTCCCGGCGCGGTCGGTGTAGCGGCCCACATAGTCGTAGGCGCCCTCGAGCCGGCCGTTCGGGCCCAGTTTGGCCCCGATCAGCAGCTGCAGGCCCGGCTTGACCACCATGGCGCGGTAGGCCGTGTTCGAGATGTACGAACCCACGCCAACGCCCCAGTAGAGCGTGCTCTTGTCGCCGCTCGTAGGCAGGTCCCAGGCCGCCTTCAACAAGAACGGAGCGGTGAAATAGGTGCCGTCCTTGACGTCGCGGAAGGCGACCTCGGCGGCCAGCGAGACGACGCCGTTGGCGGGCTTGTAGCGGAAGCCGGGGTCCACGTCCACGCCGACGAAGTGCCATGCGCTGGTGGTCAGGTTGCGCATCACGCCCTGGCTGGGCAGGAACGCGCCGATCTTGACCGTGGTCTTCCAGCGCGGCGTGGCGGCCTCGTCGGCGCCGTCAAGAGCTGATGCGGGAAGCGATAGGCAGCACAGGGCCAGGGCGGCTGCGCCGAGGGACAGGGTCCTGAGGAACCTCACCGAATACCCTCCTTGGGTCGTCGTGACCGGCTCCGCTCAGCCGAGAACGGCCGTCGGATCATACCGATCGGAGGAATCCAGTATATTGCCGGCCCGTCCGGCCTGTCAACCTCGGCGCAAGGGCGCGCGACTATGAAGTCAGTCCCTGGGCGAAGGCTCGGGCTCGGGCCTCGGCCTCGTCATCCAGCGCGGTGGCATCGTCGCAACCCGAGAAGAGGAGGAAGCCGGCGTCGCTGGCGTTCCAGAAGACCACCATGTTGCGGAAGGCCTTCTCCATGATGTCGGCGTTGTCGTCGGCCGGCCCGCCGCAGGTGGAGAGGAGCGCGATCTTCTTGCCGGTGAGCCGGATCGCCGAGTCGACGCCGTCATGGTATCCGGCGAGGCAGTAGAGGCGATCGAGGAAGGCCTTGAGCGGCGCCGGGAAGCCCCAGCAAAAGACCGGCGATGCGAAGACCACCAGGTCGGCCGCCAGCATCCGCTCGAAGAGCGCCGCGGCGTCGTCGGCGGTGCCGCAGGCGTTGGCCTCCGGGTAGCGGCACTGGTGTGACTCGCGGCAGTGGCCGATGCGGTGCTCCTGGATGTTGACGTGATCCACCGTCCACCCGGCGGCTTCGATCTCCTCTTCCAACCAGGTGAGTGCCAGGGACGTGTTGCCGTGGCGCCTGGGGCTGCCTAGAATGGTCATGGCATGCATCGATCGGGCCTCCTGGCCGCACGTTAACCTCCGGCCCCTGTTTGCCGGGCGTGTGCGGGTTCCACAGTGTGATACGGCGCAGGCGCGCTTGCGGCTCCCACAGAGTATGCTGCACACATGAACACGCACAACCGCATCACTCGCGCACTGGCATCGGCCGCCGCCGCCGTGGCGGCAATCCTCCCGGCCTCGGTGGACAGCGCCTCGCGCCCGCCTGCAACGCCCGTGTCCGAGCCGCCCATCGGCTGGTGCGCGTTCTATCCCTATGTCGATGTCGGCTCGGACGCCATGGCCGTCTCAGGCGCCAGCGTGCTCTCGGTCTGCGCGGGCGGCTGGGGCATGGGCCAGGTGGAGGGCGCCCACGACTTCTCGCCGCTGGAGAAGCAGATCGCCTACGCCGAGAAGCATGGGCTGAAGCTGGCGCTCATCAACGAGATCAACCCCGTCTACACGCCCGAGTGGCTCCGGAAGAGGGTCGCCGCCGCCGGCCAGACCGTGGTGGGGCCGTCGGGCGCGCCGGGACCCATTCCCAGCATCTCATCCGACCTCTTCGCCGCGGCGCAGGAGGAGCTGGTGCGCCGGTCGGTGGAGTTCGTCAGGAAGCGCGACACGAGCAGCGTGGTGGGCTGGTACCACCCCGGCGCCGAGTGGTGGTTCCCTGTGGGTGAGCGCTACAACCCTCGCGATATCGCCAGGTTCCGCACGTGGCTGGCGGCCAAGTACCGCAAGGTGGAGTTGTTGAACAGCGCCTGGGGCATGCGGTGCGCCCGGTTCGAGGAGGCTCCCGCGCCGCGCATCGACATGGCTGCGCCGGGCTGGGGCCACCCGGGACTGGCGGTGGTGCTGGGCCTTGACGGCGGCTCGGAGCACTGCTCCTGGAGCACGCCCATCGCCACGGACCCCAACGCTAAGCCCGGACCGGCGACCTACGCCGCCGTGACGCCCGGCGCCACCTACACCGCATCGGCATGGGTCCGCTCCAGGAACCTGCGCGGCTACGGCTCGCTGCTGGAGATCGCCTGGGTCGGCCCCAACGGCGGAGCGCCCATGACGCTGAACCAGGGGCAGCCGATCCGGGGTAGCGGCGACTGGCGGCGCATCTCCGTCACAGCCAAGGCTCCCGCGGGAGCCGCAAGGGCGTGGCTGCTCCTCAAGGTGATCGGCTCGGGTACGGCCATCTTCGACGATGTGGAGATGCGCCTGACCGCCGGCGGGCCCAACCTGGCGCCGAACCCCGGTCTGGAGGGTTCCGGCGGCGCGCCGGGCTGGGCCTTCCAAGACTGGGCGGGCTCGGGCCGTCCCGCGAGCGCCTTCCGTGCATCCGGTGGCCACAGCGGCCCCGGTTGTCTGGAGATCACTGCCCAGCCGCTGCCCCTGACACAGCGTCCCTTCCGCAACGCCTCGGCCGCCGTGAACGACTGGTCGGACTTCTGGCAGGAGACCGCGGCGGACTACATCAACAGCCTCTCTCGGCTCACCAAGCGGCTGGACCCCACGCGCCCCACGGTGACCTACCTCACCATGGCCTGGGCGTTCCCGTCGGAATGGGACGAGAGCCAGCGCCACGGCATCGCGCCGGACGAGGTGGCCATGCGCGGGACGTCCATCGACGCCTTCGGCATGCAGCTCTGCTCGGCCGACGGAGACCCCTTCCGCGCCACCGCCTGCCTCGACCTGGTCCGCAAGTACGGCAAGCCCATGTGGACGGTCGACCTGGTGGACTTCACCTCAGGCGTGAAGATCGGCTACCCGGCCATGGACCGCATCACCCAGAGCGTGATCCAGCACGGCGCAGCGGGCATCATCTACTGCGCGTGGCACATCCCCACGGTGCTCGACTACAGCTTCCACCCCAACATGCCGCAGCCGCAGATTCGAAGCATGTTGACCGACGCGCGCACCTCAGCCCGCCTGCTGTACGGCATGCGGCCAGTGGCCGACGGAGCGCTGGTCCTGCCCATCCTGCCCGCGACGCCCGACGACGAAGGGGGCGTCCGCAACGACTACCGCAGCTTCGCGGGCTGGTACAAAGCCTTCGAGCGCATGGGGCTCACCGTCGACCTGGTCACGTTCAAGGAGATGGCCGCGCACCCGGAGCGGCTGGCCCGGTACCGGTGGATCATGACGCCCGACAGCGCGTTCGTGCCCCGTCGGTCCCTGACCGCCCTGAAGGGCTATGTGCACGGCGGCGGCAAGCTGGTCAGCGGCGGACGCTTCGCCCTGCGCGACGAGGCGGGACGCCCCTACACGCCCGCCGAAGCGATCCTGCGCCGGGTGACGCTGGCCGACCTGGGCCGCCGGGTGGCGGGTGACCCCGTGCGCGATACGCACGCAGGCAACACGCCCCCGCTCTTCCTTTGGCGTCCCATCGTCGGCGAGGCCGCCCGAATGGCCGATCAGGCGGTCGCAGCCCTGGCCGCCGCGTTGCCGCGCTCGAGATCGACTGTGCATCTGAGCGGCCGATCAGCCGACACGCGCGTCGTGCGATGGGCGGGAAGCGGCAAGCAGGCCCTCTACCTTGTGCCCATGGGCGTGACCGCTCGAACAGCCGGCGGAGCCACGGCCACCTTCACCGGCTGTAGTTCCGTCGAGTCGCTGGTAGACGGCGCCCGCCGCGCCCTGCCATGTCGCCGCGTGGCCGGAGGCCTGCAGGTGACGCTGCCGGCGTACCGGTCGAGTTGCATCGTGATCGCGAGGTAGCAGGGATGGTGCGTCAATGAGGTCAATGGTGTCAGTTCTATCAAAGCTCTTCTGACGTTGTTGGCCCGGTTGACGGCGTTGGGAATTGCCAGTGCCGCCTACGCCCCTGCCCCCGAAGCCAGCGCGGCCAGCGCGGCGCGGTGGTGGGGGCCCGTGATGGCTCCTCGCAGGATGGGATCGCGGCTCTCGCGCAGGTGGCGCATGAGGCGGGCTGAGAGGTCGCGGAGGGCCTCGGCGTGGGCCGGGTCGGCGGCGAGGTCCTTCTGCTCCCAGGGATCGTCGATGAGGTCGTAGAGCTCCACGGCCGGGTGGTAGGCCATGGCGTGGTTGGGCGGCGTCACGGTGTCGGACCGGGGCCGCCACTGCTGCGACGGATCCATGAAGGCCGGCGCCGTGGTGAAGTTGGCGATGAGCTTGTAGCGCTCGGTCCGCACCGCACGGCGCGGGTCGTAGTAGTCGTGGTAGGTCATCTCCGTGAAGAGTTCCTGCCGGGCCGCGTAGGCGCCGCCGTCCAGCAGCGGCGCGAAGGAGCGTCCCTGCACCCCCGCGGGCGTGGGCGCGCCGGCCAGGTCCAGCAGGCTGGGCAGGACGTCGATATTGCTCACCATCTCCTGCGCCACGCGGCCGCCGTGCCAGCCGGGCCGCGACGGCAGGCGCAGGATGCAGGCGATGCTCACGCCCGGCTCATAGAGGCTGCACTTGGCGCGAGGCATGGCGATGCCGTGGTCGGTGGTGAAGACCACCAGCGTGTCGCGCTCCAGGCCCTGCCGTTCCAGCGCGGCCATGAGGCGGCCGAACTGCGTGTCCACGTGGCTGACGGCGCCCTGCAGGCCCGCCAGTTCCTTGCGGCAGGGCTCGGTGTCGCGCAGGTAGGGCGGCACATGGACGCCGAGGGCATCGTCGGGCTGCAGTTCGAGGCCCGGGAAGCCCTGGTCCAGCGGCGCCTGGCCCGGCGCCTGCGGGATCGGAAGCCGATGCGGCTCGGCGACACCCACCCAGAGGTAGAAGGGCTTGCCGCCGCTCGCGAGGCGCTGCAGTTCGCCTTCGGCGGCGGTCACGGCCTCGGCGACGCGGGCCTGCGCCGCGTACCGGTCGTAGCCCCACTTCGTGGCGGCCGAACGCGTCTCGTGGATCACGCCGACGGCCGACGTGGCATAGCCCACGGCGCGGAGGCAGGCCGCGAGGTGCTTCTCGCCCCGGTTCAGCTCCCAGGCGAAGTCGGCGTGGCAGAGACCCATCACGCCGTTCGAGTGCGGGTACCGCCCGGTGAGCAGCGACGCGCGCGAGGGGCTGCATGAGGGCGCCGGGCAGTAGGAGCGCTGGAACCGCACGCCCTGTGCCGCCAGCGCGTCGATGTGGGGCGTCCGCACCGTGGGCACGCCGTAGCAGTGCAGGTGCTGCCCCAGGTCGTGACAGTGGAAGATGAGTATGTTGGGCCTGCCGCCGGGCTCGCCGCCCAACGCCGCCGGTGCCGTCGCCGCCATGATCGCCGCCTCCTGTAGGAAAGCCCGTCTCGTCCGAGTGCCCATGTCGCCTCCGTCTGCCGCCTATGCACCGTATTACCCCACTTCCGGGCCCCTGATCCATGGAGGAGGAAGCAGCGACGGCATCGAATTGACCGGCTGCACCTGAAGCCGGCCGGATGCAGGCCGGCTCATCCTTTGACAGGAGGCCACCATGTCTTTGCTGAACCGACTGGCGCTCGCGTCGCTGACCCTCTGGGCCACGTCGTCCGCAGTCGCTCAGACCGATCCCGTGCCGTTGCTCGCACAGACAATCCACCTCGACGCACCGGTTGTTGCCGCAACGGGAACGCGCACCTGCACGCTGCAGGTCCGCTCCTTCGGCGACGCTGAGAACCTGACCTACGTTCAGGCAGGCTACACCGCCGGGCTGGGCTACGGCTGGGAGACGGCGCTGCGCATCTCCGCCGCCGAGCTCAAGACCTACGCCCTCGCCGGCGGCGCGGCCGTGCAGCACGGCGGGTCCGACATCGAACTGGTGGCGCGCCGCCGGCCGTGGGAGGATCGGTCCATCGTCCTGCAGGCCGGCGTGGCACAGCCCCGGACCCCGGCGCGAGGCAAGCCCTGCTTCACTCTCGGCGCCTCGGCCGGCTGGGAGATCGGCTCCGACCTGGGGCTCACCCTGAACCCGAAGGCCGTCATCCTGAAGGAGAACGTCCTGGTTGGCGTCGGGATGGGCCTGACGGCCCGTGTGGGAAGCGCCTGGACGCTGATCGCCGACTGCACGCCGCTGGTGACCGGAGACAACACTCGAAGCACCATCGACGGCGGCAGGATCCGACGGACGGTCTACGGCGCAGCCCTGCGCTACAACGCCCGCGAGTTCGGCGGTGGCGTGACCGTGGACCTGGGCTGGACCAACGGCCTCGGCTCCAGCACCGGAACCAGCTTGACGCCGGGTCTCGGCGATGCCAAGGCCCTCTATGTCGCCGTTACGGCGCGCCGCTAGAATTCAGGAGAGGATACTATGCGACTTGCACTGCGTCTGGCAGCCTTCGCCTGGCTCCCGATCCTGCTTGCGGGCTGCGGCGGCGGAAGCGACACCTACAACCCGACCGTGACCGGCGGCGGCGGCACGCCTGACTTTACGGTGGCCGTAGCGCCGGAGACGCGCACGATCGCGGCCGGCGGTTCGGCGGCCTACACCGTGACGGTTACCTCGGTTGACGGCTTCTCCAAACCGGTTACGCTCACCGTGACCGGCGCCCCGTCCGACGGCACCGCCGGCTTCACGCACGCGACCGTAACGCCCACAGCCCAGGGCGCTCAGTCTGCGCTCAGTATCGGCACCACTACCAGCACGACGCCGAACCCCTACACGCTGACGGTCAAGGCCACCGGAGGCGGCATCACCAAGACCGCGACGGCGGCTCTTCAGGTCACGGCCATCGCCCCTCGCGCCTTCGACCTCGCCTTCACCGGCAATGGCAGCGTCGTTGCGGACGACCCAACAGGCCCCAACCTCGAGGGCGGCCCATGGAAGGCGTTCCGCGAGCTAAGATACCTCTCCCTCGGCGAGTCGCCGGTTATCCAGATGCCCGGCCGATTGCAGGGCGACCAGTGCGTGGTGGATACCATGTCCATCAGATACCTCTCCGGCATGAACGCCTTCCACCTCGACGAGGCCCGAAGCCAGTACCCAGCTACCGGGCAGCAAAAGTCGGTCTATGTCGGCGGCACCGTGCTGATGTGCATCTGGCGGACGCACCTCGGAAAGCTGAGCGAGGATGCCTGCACCGTTCCAGCTGAAGCCGAGATCACCTGGCCGGCGGGCTCGGACCAGATGCAGTTCAAGCTGACGGGCACGGTCACCTTCGCCGATTGGGAGCCACAGATCGTCATCACCGGCGAGTCTTCCCTCCCCCGTCGCGAAGGTAGCCCACCGCAGACATTCACCCTGACGAACTGCAAGATCCAAGCGAGCTTCAACTACGACGCGGAGTGCAGTCCCGCGCCCGGCAAGCGCTAACCACACCCCAACGCCGCCAGGTTGCCGCCCGCCCGCCCGGGCCATGCGGCAACCTGGCGGCACTCCGGCGCCCAGGCAGGTGCCGGCCCCCATCAGCGCGAATAGACGCACGGAGGTCACCCACCATGCGTTTCGCGTTCGCCGCCGTCCTCGCCGCGCTCCTGTGCCGATCCTGCGCCTCGGACCCCATTATCTTCCGCGACGACTTCGCCCGCTTCCGTCGGTCCACCGTGCTCGACGGCTGGGATGTGGGCGCCGGGAAGACGCAGGTCCGAGGGAGCGCGCTGGAACTGGAGGCCCGAGGCTACGCGCCGGTGGTCCCGTTCGATGCGCCGGACCTGGACCGGCAGGTGATGGAGGTGACCGTCACGCCGGACGCCCGAACCTCCTCCACGGCCTGGTCGGCGGCGGCGCTGGTGCTGCAGCACGACGCGGCCAACTTCTGGCGGCTGGAACTGGTGCAGGGGCCGAAGGGCGACCTCTACGCCGAACTGGTGGAGTCGCTGGCCGCGGTCTGGCAGGCGCAAAACGAACCTGCCACGCAGCTACCTTCCACCGGTCCACTGCCGCCCCTGAAGTGGAGCTACGGCAAGCCCTACCGCTTGCGCCTAACGCTGGCGGCCGACCAGATCCTGGGGGAGGTGCTGGACGGCGCGGCCGTGGTCTGGCGGCAGGGCTTCGGCCTTCCTGCCCGCGCACGGGCCGTGCGCTCGGGCAGGCTGGCGTTGGCCGCGCTGGATATGCGGGCGCGCTTCGCCGACCCGATGGTGTCGGGCAAGGCGTCTGCGGCGCCGGCCCGGTCACCCAAGGGGCGCCTGCGCGTGGCGGTCCACGGCGCGGGCGCGGTTCCGGTTGCGGCATCGCTGGCGCGGCAGGGCTACGCCGTGCGACTGGCGACCGACGACGCCGTCGCCGGCCTCTCCCGGACCGATACCGACATGGTGGTCTTCACCGACGCCGCCGAATGTCCCATCGAGGGGCGCGACGCCCTGCTCCACTTCCTTCGGCAGGGCGGGCACATGATCGGCGCGGGAGGCCCGCTCTTCGACCGGAGCGCGGCCCGCACCCGCGAAGCATGGAGGGCGCGGCTGGCGGCCCGGCCCACGCTGGATGCCCTGGCGGCACCGGGCGCCGACTCTACGGCGGGGTGGTGGCGCTCCAGCAACAACCCGGGGTCCGGCACCACATGGCTCAGCGAGCGGGGCGGCCCGACAGACGCACAGGAGGCGTTGCATATTCGCGTGCCGGCCCTCACCGGGTGGGATGTGCTTGTGCGCGAGACGCCGGCCGCCTTCCGTCCCGGCGCCGCGCTCACGACGCTCTGGGCGAAGGGCGGCTCGAACACGCACTCTATGAGCGTGGAGTGGCAGGAGAGGGACGGCTCGCGCTGGATCGCCGCCGTGCCGCTGACGCCCGAATGGAAGCGGCACGTGCTGGAACCTGCCGACTTCCGCTACTGGTCGGACAACGAGTCCAGGGGCCGGGGAGGGCCGGGCGACGTCCTCCACCCTGACGCTGCCGTCCGGATGCAGATCGGCCTGGCGGTCAGCACCTCCGCCATCGCCACCGGAAGCCACGAGTACTGGGTGGCGGGGCTGGGCACGGCCGCCATGCCCGAGGGCGCCCGTCCGCCCGATCTGGATGTCCCCACGCTGGAGCTCTTCTCGCCCTGGTACAAGGTCTACCGGCTCCCCTCGCTGCGTCCCACAGCCGCCCAGCTACGGCAGTCGGCCGCCACGGGCAACCAGGCAGGCCCGGTAGTTTCACCCATCGCACGGCCTCGTGGCCTTGGCTTCGACGTGGGCCGCAGGTACCGGTGGATCCCGCTGGAGCCGATCCCCGACGAGACCGGCCGCGTCTGTGGAACCCGCGAGTCGCTGCTCGTGAACCTCGTTCCGGCCTACCGCGGCAGCATCTGGGGACACATCGCCGTGACGGACCCCGCGGTCGTTGCCGCCGCCGCCGTGCGCATGGCCCGGCGCATCGAGGACGGCCTCTTCGTGGCGCGCGGCGGCGCAGGGCAGTTCAGCTATTTCACCGACGAGACCGTGCCGCTAGGAGCGCAGGCCGTGAACTTCGGCGTTGCGGCGCGCCGCGTGGCGCTGACCGTGCGAGTGATGGATGCGGCCCGCAAGCATACGCTCTACACCAAGGCCGAGCGGGCCACGACCCCCGTGCGCCGTAGCACCCTCGTCACCGGCGAATGGCGGCCCCGGAGGGCGGCTCCCGGCGTCTACGTTGCCATCACGGAACTGCGGGCAGGCGGGCGCATCGTCGATCGCGTGGCGCAGGAGTTCACGCTCCTGGCCGATCCCAAGGCCCCGGCGAGCGCGTTTGTGACCGTGAAGGCCGGCCGGTTCATGGCGCCGCCCATGGGCAAGCCCGATGCGCCCAGGATGGCGTGGCGGCCCTACGGTGTGAACTACTGGCAGTCCAACATCGCGGGCGGCGGACCCGAGAGCGCCGACCAGCAGTGGATCAACCCCGGCTACTACGACCCCGAAGTCGTTGAGCGCGACCTGGCCACACTACAGAAGCTCGGCTTCACCTCGATCAGCCTCCTCATGAGCGATCCTTCGCAGGTGCGGCAGGTGAACGACGTGGCGTGGCGGGCCGCACGGCACGGGATCCGGATGAACCTCTTCGTGGCCGGGGCGCACCCATTCACCACCGACCGGAACCTCTACACCAAGCTGATCCAAGACGGCCGGTTCGCAGGCAACGCCAACGTGTGGGCGTTCGACATCGCCTGGGAGCACCACCTGGGGAACCACGACGAGCGCGCGAGATGGGACCGCGACTGGGCGGAGTGGGTCATCGACCAGTACGGGACCATCGAGCACGCCGAGCGGGTGTGGGGCGTGCCCATCCCACGCGACGCCGGCGGCAAGGTGACTAACCCGCCCGACAGCCAACTGCGCAACGACGGACCGTGGCTGAAGATGGTCACGGCCTACGAGCGGTGCGCCGACGACGTGATCAGCCGCCGCTACGGCAGGATCATCCGCGATATCCACAGCATGGCGCCGCGTCAGCTCATCTCTGCACGGTCCGCGTCGCAGCCCAGCTGGAGCCAGTGGTTCGCCTTCGACCTGGTCTCCAGCGGCAAGCACTTCGACTTCTCCTCGCCCGAGGGCTACGGGTTGGACCCGGCCGAGGCAGGCTTCACGGTGGCCTACGCGCGATGGGCGGCAGTCGGTAAGCCCGTCTTCTGGGCCGAGCTCGGCGCCTCGATCTACCCCTACGACGCCACCGGCGAGCGCGCCGACGCCCAGCGCAAACTCCACGAGGGCTTCGCCGATATGCTGCTGCGGTCTGGCGCCGACGGCCTCTGCTCCTGGTGGAGCGTGGGCGGCTACCGCGTGGATGAGAAGAGCGACTACGGCATCATCGCGCCGGACGGCACGCCCCGTGCCGCAGCGCTCGAACTGGCGCGCAGGGCCGCGGCCGCCGCAACGCCGGGCGCCGTCAGGCCGCCGACGACGTGGGTCACTATCGACCGCGACCTCCACGCCGCGGCCTACGAGGCGGTCTACCACTCTCACAAGCGGAGCTACACCGAGGCTACGGCGGCAGGCGGCATGGTGGGCGTGCGGACCGAGGGTACCGGCACGACCTCAGCTGACTGCCCGCTGACGGCCGTCGGCAACGCACCCTATGACGGGTTCATGCCGCTGAAGCACCTGAACGCCGAGTTCACCGCGGTCGAGGTGCTGGACGCAACCGGCAAGTGGGCATCGGTCCCCCGCGGCGGCTCCGCCACGGTGGCGCCGGGGCGGCCCGTGCTGTTGCGGGTGGCGGCATGCAATCTGGGCGAGGCGCGGTGGATCACCGAGGGTGATGGCGCCGTTCGGCTCATCGGCGACGACCGGCTCGATGCCCGTTCCGGCGCACGTCCCCGCCTGCCATTCGCGGTGCCGTTGGCCGCCGAAGCGCCGCGCTACGCCGACGTGCGCCTGGGTCCGTTCATCGTGGCGGCCAACGTGGACCGCGAGGTCGAGCTAACGCTCACCTTCGAGGCCGCCGGGCGAGCCCGGTTCGGGGAGCGGTACCCGCTGGCACTGAAGCCCATGAGGCCGTAGTGAAGGCGCCGTACGCACGGCGGGACGGCCTCCTGCACTATACTGACTCTGCCGTGCCCAGAGGGCGCCGGAGGTGAATGATGGCTGCGATGAACAGGTTCCTGGCGGTTTTGTTGCTCGCGCCGGCGGTCTGCGCGCCTGTCGGGGCGCAGGACTTCAGCGCCGGCGTCGCCCGGGCGCAGGAGAAGCTGGACCAGATCGTAAAGCTGGTCGACGCCATGCAGGCGCGCCAGGCGCGGGCCGCCGAGGCCGCCAACTGGCAGGAGCTCTTCGACGGCAAGACCCTCGCCGGCTGGACCCGCACAGAGTTCGCGGGAGGTGGCCAGGTGCGCGTGGAGCCCGACTTCCGCGGTAGCGGCGCAGCCATCGTGGTGGAGGCAGGCGATACGCTGAGCGGCATCACCTGGACCGGGGCCCCGCCACCGAAGGTCGGCTATGAGATCAGCCTCGAGGTGATGAAGGTGGAGGGCAGCGACTTCGCCTGCGGCCTCACCTTCCCAGTCGCCGAGTCGCACGCCAGCCTCATCCTGGGCGGCTGGGGCGGCGGTGTGGTGGGCGTTTCCAGTATCGACGGAATGGACGCCTCGCAGAACGAGACCACCAAGTACATGGGCTTCACGGCGGGCCGCTGGTACGCCGTACGCCTTCGCGTGACGCCGGGCAAGATCCAGGCGTGGATCGACGGCAAGGCCGTCGTCGACGCCGACATCTCCGGCAAGAAGATCAGCCTGCGCCACGGCGAAATCTACCGCTCGACGCCGCTGGGGCTGGCGACATTCCAGACTATCGGCGCCTACCGGGCGCTCCGCCTCCGCCGATTGGGCGGGTAGGCGCACAACGGCGGCCACCTTGCCCAGCGCAACGGCTACCCAGTGCGAGGTCCGCTTCTTCGGGCAGTTCGAGGTACGGATCCTCGGCTCCCCGGTGGAGCGCTTCCGCACGCGCAAGGCCGCCAGCCTGTTCGCCTACCTGGCCTTGAAGCCAGGCCGCTGGAAGCCCCGCGAGGCCCTGGCCGACCTGCTCTGGCCGGAGTCTGACGACAGCCGCCATAGCCTGAGCATGGCCCTCACCTTCATTCGGCACGAGGTGGAGGTGCGGCACCACCTGCCCGAGGGGGCGGTCCTCCGGGCCAACCGCATGGCAGTCTCCGCCGCCGACGGCGTGGTTACCTCCGACGCCGCGGGTTTCGACGACGCCCTCGCCGCCGCATCGGCCGCGTCGGACGCCGACGCCACGATGCAGCGGCTGGTCGAGGCCGTCGGCCTCTACCGCGGCGAGATGCTGCCCGGCTTCTACGACGAGTGGGCCATCGAGGAGCAGCACCGCCACCGCGAGCGGTTCCTCGATGCCTTGGAACGCCTGGTGGTCATGGCGAGCCGGTGCGGCCGGCCTGAGTTCGCGCTGGAGCATGCGCTACGGCTGGTGGCGGAGGACCCCTTCCGCGAGGCGCCCTACCGCCACGCAGCATCGCTCCACCTTGCCATGGGCCGGCATGATCGGGCCGCCCGCCTATGCGCCGAGATGGAGAGGCGCATTTCCGGGGAGCTGGGCGTACCCCTCTCCGAGGACGCGCGCCACCTCCAGGCGATCTCCCGCGCCGCGCCGCAGGGCGGCCGGGTCACCGCGCATGGGGCGCGGAAGTCGCCCAAGCCCCGCGCAGCGGATCCCCTCGGATCGCCGGAGCCGCCGCGTGGCGCAGTGCCGCTTGCGTCGCGCTACTACGTGGTCCGGCCCGCCGACCAGATATTCCACGACGCCATCGAGCGGGGCGACAGCATCGTGCTGCTGCGCGGGGCGAGGCAGGTCGGCAAGACCTCGTTGCTGGCACGGGGACTGCAGGGCGCCCGCGACCGGGGCACGGGTGTTGCCTCCGCACAACTCCAGATGCTGGACCGCTCGATCCTGCAATCGAGCAACGATCTCTTCTTAGCCCTCGCACGGGAACTGCACGAGCAGTTGGAGCTGCCCGATGCCCCCGACGATGTCTGGGACGCCCGCAGGGGAGCCAGCCCGAACCTGCGCCGCTACTTCCGGCGCACTGTACTGCCGAGCGCGGGAAACCACCTGGTCTGGGGCCTCGACGAGGTGGACCGCCTCTTCGGCGCCCCGTGCGCCGATGACCTGTTCAGCCTGCTCCGCTCGTGGAACGACGAGCGGGCGCTGGACCCGGCCGGCCAGTGGGCGGCTCTCACCGTGGTGATCGCCTATTCGACTGAAGCGCACATGCTCATCACCGACCTGAACCAATCGCCATTCAACGTGGGCACGCAGGTGGCCCTGCGCGACTTCACACAGGCCGAGGTCGACGACCTGAACGTGCGGCACGGCTCGCCGCTACGCACCGCCGAGGACCGAAAGCGCTTCGCGACGCTTCTGGGCGGCCACCCCTTCCTGGTGCGACAGGGCCTCTACCAGCTGACGGTCCATGGCTCCAGCCTCGACGCGCTCGAGCGCGAGGCGCTGCTTGAGCATGGCCCGTATGGAGACCACCTCCGGCGCATCGGATCCCTCCTGGCGCGAGACGGTAGCCTGCTCGCATGTGTGCAGCGCATCGCCGAGGGCGCCACGGCGACGGACCGCGACAGCTTCTACCGGCTGCGCAGCGCCGGCATCGTCACCGGCGAGTCAGCGACGTCTGTAAGCCTCAGGTGCGGCCTGTATGCCGGCTACATCGCGCAACTCGGCGGCTGAGGCAGGCGGCGCCCTGTTTTTCGAGGCCGGGGGAAGCCTGGGCCCGCACGCGCCTTCGTACGTTGTGCGGCGCGCCGACACGGAACTCTACGAAGCCCTGCTGCGCGGCGAGCTCTGCTATGTGCTGACCCCGCGCCAGATGGGGAAGAGCTCACTCAAGGTCCGCACGGCCACGCGCCTGAAGCAGGAGGGGCTTCGCGTGGCGGTGCTCGACTTGACCGCCATCGGCCGCAACCTCACCGTGGAGCAGTGGTGCTTCGGCATGCTCGACGTGGTGGGCGAGCAGTTGGGCCTGGAGGACGAGGTCGAGCGTCGTTGGGACGCAGGCGCGGGCCTCGGCCCGGTGCAGCGGTTCATGGCCGCCATCCGCCAGGCTGCCGCCATGCACCCGCTGGTCCTCTTCATCGACGAGATCGACGTCGTGCAGAGCCTGCCCTTCTCGGCGGACGAGTTCCTGGCCGCCATACGCGAGATGCACGACCGCCGGGCCACCGACCCCGCGGCCACCCGCGTCACCTTCTGCCTGCTGGGCGCCGCGTCGCCGGGCGACCTCATCGGCGACCCTAGGGTGACGCCGTTCAACGTCGGGCGCCGCATCGAGCTGGGCGATTTCACTCGGGAAGAAGCCCAGAGCCTCGCCGCAGGCCTTGCGGGGCGGGATGGGCGACACGGCATCCGCGAAGCGAGTAGCCTGCTCGACCGGGTGATGCACTGGACCGGCGGCCATCCCTACCTGACGCAGCGGCTCTGCAAGGCGGTTGCGGGCTCGCCGCACGGAAGCGTCCGCCGCACGGTGGATCAGGCTTGCCGCAGCCTCTTCCTGCGCGATAGGGCCGGCGAGGCCGACCCGAACCTCTCCTTCGTGCATCAGCGCTTGCTGCGCGACCGGACCGACACCGCCGACCTGCTGGCCCTCTACGGGCAGGTGCTGGCAGGAGTTCGGGTCGCGGAGGACGAGCGTGACCCCCTGATCGCCCTGCTGCTCATCTCGGGCCTTGTGCGCCGCTCGGGCGGCCGGCTCCGCGTGCGGAACAGGATCTACCGGCGCATTTTCGACGCCGGCTGGATCAGACGAAGCATGCCGGGCGCCGAGCTGCAACGGCTACGCAGCGCGTACCGCCGCGGCGTCGTGCGCACCGCGGCCGCGGCGGCCGCGGTCCTGCTGGCCCTGACGGCATGGGCGCTCACCTCCTATGCCATGGCGCGTCGGTCGCAGCGGCTGACCGAGGAGGCCATGCAGCAGCAGCGGGAGATGTCGCTCCTCGCTGTGGACCTGCGCCGCACCGCATCGGAACGCGGGGAGGCGGTGCGCTCCTTGGAGCGGTCTGTCTGGCAAGCCAAGCAGCTCCGGTCGGCGGCATCGGCGCGGGAGCTCGAGGGCCGCGCCCGGTTGCTACACCTGCTACGGTCCAACATATCGGCGGCGTTGGACCGGGGCGACGTCTATGGCGCTCTGCTCTGGGTCGCAGAAGCGGTCCGCATGGATGATCGACCCGACGGTCCCGACCGCCTCCGGTACGGCACGGTGCTTGCCCACGCACCGACGCTCAGCGCCCTCTGGTGTGATATCGACGGCGCCGACCTCTCGTCGGACGGCCGTTGGGCCGCCACCGTGAGCAGGGGCGGTGAAGTTCGCATCTGGGCTATTGGCGGCGACCGCCCATCACCGGCAATGACCATCGACGCTCCCACCGCCTCGTTCGTTGCCTTCAGCCCCGACAGCCGCACATTGGCAGTCTACGGCGGCAGGCGGCTCCGGTTCGTGACGCTTGGCGCCCGGCCGACGCTCGGACATGGGTTCGGGCTGGCCGCCGCGACCTGTTCACTGGCCTGGTCCAGCGACTCCTCACGGGTAGCGACCTTCAACCTCGACGGCATGGTACACCTGTTCAGCGTGTCGGCTGCCCGGAGTGTGCCGCTGATGTACAGGCTCTTCGCCGGTCCCGGCCGCGTGGCCATGGGTCCCGACCGCGATCTCGTGGCGGCCGCGGCGCCCAGCGGCGTCGCCTACCTGCTCCACATGCCCAACGCCAAGCAGGTCGTGGTCACGCCCGTGCTCGGTGATGTGCGAGACGTAGCCGTCAGCCCGATTGGACCAACGCTGGCCACCGCATCCCGCCCGTTCTACAACGCAGGCCAGGGCCTGTCCGGCGCCGGGCTCTGGCTACCGGGCACCGACCGCGCCGCCGTCCCCGCCATGGAGCATACGGGCGGCGGCTCCAGCATCCGGTTCAGCCCGGACGGCCGGCAGGTCGTCACCACCGGCACGGACCACCATGCCCAGGTCTGGGACGCGGCCACGGGACGCGCGGTCGGGCACGCGATTGAGCTGGGATCACCTGGGACGGAGGCGATCTTCGACGCGGTCGGCGAGCGGCTCATCACCGCGGCCCAGTCGACCGGGGCCCGCGTCTGGCGTGTCACTGGCGAGCCCCTGACCCCCACGCTGGGTCCCGCTGCAGGCGCTTTGGGCGTCAGGCTCAGCAATCGCGGCGACCTCCTGCTGGTACGCGACGCGCGGCGGCAGGCTTGGCTTTGGCGGCTGGCCGATGACGCCTCGCGGACCCTCTCCAGCCGCGCCACCTGCGCTGCCTTCAGCCCGGCCGACGATCGCGTGGCCATCGGTGACGGGTACGGATCGTGGCTGGCGAAGGCGTCAGCCGGGCCAAACGGCCAGGCAAGGCTCACGCCGGGCGGCATGACCGAAGACCTCCACTTCAGCCCCGATGGGCGGCTGGTGGCCATGGCGTGTCGCGGCGGCTTCGCGCGCGTCTACCGCACGTCCGATCGCTCGCTCGCCTTTGCCGTCCCGCTTGGCGCACCGGTGACCGATATCTGCTTCAGCCGCGACGGCCGCCGGCTGGCAGCCGTCTCAAGCATGCGGGCAGTTGTGTGCGAGACCGCCGATGGACGGCCCGTGCGCATCTTCCAGCCACCGCAGCCGGGGTTCTCATCGGTATGCCTCGATCCGCTGGGGCTTACGGCCATCATCGCCGATGAGAGCGATCGTGTGATCTTCTATGACGTGCCGACCGGCAGGCGCATCGGCGCGTTCCAGCACGCCGGAGACGTGAATGCCATCGACGTAACGGCCGATGGGCGCCTGGCGCTCACCGCGTCGAACGACAGGTCCGTGCGGGTATGGAGCGCCCGTACGGCCAGGCAGGTCGGTCCGCCGATCCTGCACGACCGTGCCGTGTGCCACGCCTGCTTCAGTCCCAACGGCAAGGCGGTCGCTGTCGCTACGGGCGAGCAGGACATGTCGGGGCCTTGTACCGCGCACCTCTGGGGCGTGGCGACCCGCCTTCCGCTGACGCCACCGCTCGAGCACCAGGGCGCCATCCGCCACATCGCGTTCAGTCACGACGGCCGGCTGGTGGTGACCGGCAGCGTGGACAGCAGCGTACGGGTCTGGGATGCCGCAACCGGAGAGCCGATCACGCAGCCGTTGCAGATGCCCGGCCAGGTCCACACGGCCCAGTTCTCGCACGACGGCCGCCATGTGCTGGCCGCGTGCAACAGGGGCTGCGTCCGCATCTGGGACCTGACCCGCGCCACGGAGCCGCAGGCACGGCTTGCCGCGCTGGCCGAGGTGCTGTCGGGTCGGCAGATCGACACTGCCGGAGGAGTGGTCGGCCTGGCTCCCGAGACGCAACGCGCCGCTGCCGAGAGCCTCTGGCCCCAGTTCCGGTCCCGGCGGCCCGCACCGCACAAGCCGAACAGGAAATGAGCTCGATCCGGCCGATTTGATGCTGATTTGACGCTGCGTTGATGGTCGGGTAGTAGGATGGTAGTCGCCGGGGGGCCAGTTGGCCACAACGCCGATGACAGCCCTCCAGAGATGCTAGAGTAACCCCCGGCTTTTTTTGCGCCGACCCCGGCGCAGGCATCCACCCTCAGACAGGCGCGAACCAGACACTATGCAGCCTGGCCAACGCCTCGCCCGTCAGCTCCATGCCTGACCCGGAGCCGATGACGGCGTCGACCCCGCAGTAGGGGCAGAGCGCGGTAGGTTCGCCATCGCGCTCGTCGCACCAGTCATCCTCGCCCAGGGCCTCGGGACTGAACAGGCGCAGGCAGTGGTAGCATCCGCACAACTCCCCGGCCAGTAGCTCGGCGCGGTTGCGGGTCGCGTGGGCATGCACCAGGGCGGCCTCGCAGGCGACCTGGTCGGCTGAACCGTCTATCGCCGCACCCACCTCTTCTTCACATCGCCGCGGATCGCGGTGATGAGTACATTGTCATTGCCGACGGCCACGTAGATGCCGCCCTTCCATCGGACCGTGTTGTTATGCAAGGGATCGAAGTAGAGTTGCCCGTGCTTCACCACGTCGATCACGTCGTTGGCGGTGATGTCCCGGTCGCCCAGCCTCTGTACGAAGTGCTTGGTGACGGCCATGCCGGTGGCGTTGCGTATGCGGGTGACCTCGGCGTTCGAACCGGGGTCGGACGGCGCGGCAGCAGACGGCGGACGGACCTCGGGCTTCGCCTGGATCCCGGCCGCGCCGGCCTCAATGCGTTCGGCGGGGGGCGGCTCCTGGGCTCCGGCGGCCACGCGCCACTCGGAATCGGTCGCTGCCCTCCCGGCCCACGGTAGCGCATCGGGCTCTTCCAGGAGCAGCGTCTCGCCCCTGCCGACCATTGTGGGCGCGGCCGAGCCCTGCGCGAGGGCCACAGCCACCTTGCCCTCGGCGGAGGTCACACGGGCCGCCGTCCCGGTGACGGTGACGGAAAACGCCGCCGCCTGGGCCGAGAGCCTATGGCCCGGCAGTGCGACCACCAGCCGCCCCGCAGTCACCCGAAGGACCGCCGTGCCGACCGTCACGCGGAGCGCCGGGGCGGCCTCGCCCTTGTCGGGTAGCGCGGACGCCCTGGCGCCGGCGCCAACCCGCCCGGTGAACCGGCCCGGCGCCTCAAACCTGGCGGGGCCGATCAGCGTGTCGCCGGCGCGTAGCTCCAGCCCGGCCCGCACGGCAAGCGACTTGCCCAGGCGCTGCGGGGCGGAACCCGAGAGCCAGCGGATGGCCGGCGCCGGTTGTCCCAGGGCCGAGGAGGCCAGCCAGGTGGCAACGAGGACGACGAGTGCTGCGCAACGCCTCATGGGTATCTCCAATCGTGCGGGGTCTGTTCCCAGTATGCTACCTCGGCCATTGCGACCGCAGTGCAGGCAAGGAGGACCATCCACCTAGCGCGCGCGAGCTCCGAGGACCCGAGCGAGGCGTGCAACATGTGAAGCTCCCTTGATCTGGGTATGGCGAACCCCGCGACGGGGTAGACGCTCACGGTCGCCAGGGCGCTCACGCCCCTGGTTCTCAGGTTCGGCTCACAGACACGAAACGCCTGCGGGATGACCAGCAGGAACAGCGCATGATTCGGAACAGACTGTGGCATACCGCTCGCGGTCTATGCAATATCTGGGCCGGACACAACGCAGGATGGGATGTTCCTTCCGGCAGGACAACGCGCGGGAGACGTAGAAAGAGGCGAAGCCGTCCCAGTACGGCGCCATATGACGTGGCGGCCAGACCTCGCGAGAAGGAGTGCATCAGCATGGTACGAACCTACGGCCGAGCGTATGCCCTGGCTGCGTTCCTGGCGCTGCTGGTCACCACGGCGGCGCAATGCCAGGCGGCGGTCTTCACGTGGATCGGCGGCAGCGGCGACGGGCCCACCGAGTGGAGCGTGGGGGCCAACTGGCAGGGTAGCGCGCCTCCGGGCCCCACCGACGAGGCGGTCATCGATGCCGGAGCGCCGACCTATCCGGTCCTCTCGGCCTATATCGAGGTCGGCGCCCTCACCATCGCCGACGGCGCCCGGTTCACCGTCAACGGGCAACGGGTCACCATCGGCGGCAATCTGAGCGTACACTGGTCCGGCCCCGGCTCCGGCCTGCGCATGGTCTCCGCCGGCGACATCGTGATCGTGGGCGGCTCCGCCTCGTTCAACACCGGCTCGGGCGCAGTGTCCACGAGCGTGGGCGCGCTGACCGCCGGCGTCCTCCATGTGCGAGGCGACTTCACCCAGATGGGCGGCATCGTCGTAGGAGACGGCACGGCCGACGGGCAGACGTTCGCATCCACGGGCACGCGGGTGGTCTTCGACGGCTCCGCGGCGCAGTCGGTCTCCTTCAACTCCGCAGGCCCGGCCGACACGTCGCTGGGCGGCAAGGCAGGATCCTGCTTCAGGGATGTCGACATCGCCAACGCCGCCGGGGTCACCTTCCAGGGCCTGACGCGGGCTTTCGGCTCCCGGGCAACCTTCCCCTGGGTCACGGGTAGCCTGCGGGTGCTGGCCGGCGGCGCCCTCTTCGGGCAGCAGTGCTACTTCGAGAGCCGGCTGCCGCAGGCGTCCGGCCAATACGCCATCACCGTGACCGCGCCGATCAGGGCGACGCTGGACGCCGACGCGACGATCACCGGCGACCTTGAGCTGGCAGAGCTGACCTGGATGGCCCAGCCGCTGAAGCCCACGCTGACGCTGAACGGCCACACGCTCACGGTGAAGGGTGCGCTGACGGCCCACAACCTGGGACCGGGAAACGGGCTGGTGATGACCGACCCGGCGGACGCCGTCGTCGTGGAGCAGAGAGCGCTCTTCGCGGGCGGCTCCACGGCGTCCAACCTGGCGGCGGGCCTGCTGCGGTTCCAGGGCGACGTGGAGGTCTCGGCCCTGAGGGAGTTGGTCGATCCGCTGGCCGTGGCGGGCTCCCGCGTGCAGCTCGAGGGTAGCCGGCCCAAGCAGATGACCGGGAGCTTTGCCCTGGCCGACATCGAGGTCGCCTGCACGGCGGGCGTGGGCGGCTGGACGTCGCTGACGGCGTCAGGCAGGCTCATCGCGCGGACAGGCGGCGGCGGCGTCCTTGGGCTCGGGGCGGCGCACCGGATCACCTGCCACGGCCTCGATGTCGACGGCCTGACCGTACGCAACGTGCTCATCGACTGCCTGGATGGGCCTATCGCCCGCTTCGATCACGTGCGGTTCGAGGGCTTCCCGCGCAGCACGCCGAACTTCGATCCTGCGCTGGGCGCCACCGTCTGCCTGGCGCTGAGACACCCCGGCCTGGCCGCTCCGCTCGTCTTCGGCGGCATCCAGTTCGCCGAGAACGACCCCGGCGCCGATGACTACTTCGTCTATGCCGCCGATACCGTTCCGGACGGCGTCCCGCTGGACATCTATCTGGTCGATGCGCTACCCGCCGACGGCGGCGCCGCCACCAGGGCCGACGACGGGGCGCGCATCTTCTGGAACCAGCCGGCGCCCGGCCTGCCGCCCGGCGCTCCCACGCTGCTGTCGCCTGACGACGGCGCGACCTTCGCCGATGCCGTTTCCCCCTTCAGCCTGACCACTCAGGGGGCCGCGGGCCAGAGCGTGAGGTACGTGGTGGAGTTCCTGCGCGACGGCGCCGTCGCGGGCACGTTCGACCAGACCGCCTCCCTGCAGGGCTGGGACAAGCCGTTCCCCTACGCGGCCGGCGAGACAGCCACGCTGACCGTCGGTGAGGGCCTCGCCAACGGCGACTACGAGTGGCGGGCCCGTGCCGTGAACAACGCCGGAGCGGGCCCGAACAGCGCGACGCGGCGGGTGACGCTCCAGCTTCCGCTAGCTCTGACCGGCGTGACCCCGAACCAGATGGTCTGGATCGCCGGCGCAGAGGGCGTCTTCACCCTCCGCGGCCGCGCCTTCAGCCCCGATGCCGTCGTCGAGCTGTCGGGAGGCGGCCGCACAGCCCACGCCACATCCGTCACGTGGGTCTCGACCACAGAACTGACGGCGCGCGTGCCCCTGGGCGGCCTGGCCGTGGGCGTGCATGACGTGACGGTTGCGAACCCCGGCGGCGCCGGAGCGACGCTTGCGGGCGCCGTGACGCTGACCACGCAGGTCCGTCCTTTGGTCGAGGCGCGCCTCCTGGGTCCCGGCAGCATCCAGGCTTCGCGGAAAACCACGTTCTGGCTCAGCTACACCAACGCCTCCAGCGCGGACATCAGCAGCGCCATCGTGCTGCTCCGGTCGGTGCCTACGGGATCGACCGTGACCGTGAACGGCGAGACGATGCTGGAGAACCTGAGCTGCGTCACCGAGCCCGACGGCATCGGCGTGCCGCTGGTGCTACCGGGCCTGCGCGCCGGCGAGACCTCGGGCGTGCCTGTCACCATCCAGGCCACGGACGGCGCAGTCGGGCAGTGGCCCCTGACCGTGCTGGCGCTGGGCGGCGCGGCCTATGACGCGCGCCTTAGGGCGCCGGCAGGCGGCTCACCCCGCAGGCTTGACGGCGAGCCGGCCGCCACCATCAACATGCCGTGGAACGGCGTGCCCGCCGAGGACCGGTCGTCGATGCAGGCGGTCGCCCAACTGCTGCAGGACGCCTGGCGCGAGAGCTACTTCACCAATCGGTACTGGAACGACGCCTGCCCCGGCGTCCAGCAGAACATGGGCCAGCGCATCGCCGGTCTCGAGGCCATGGGCGGTTGGCAGGTCCAGCGCGTCGATGCGGCCGGCATCGGCGGGCACAGCACCACGCTGGTCACTTCGCCCTACACGGGCCAGTCCTACATCGCCGACAACTACGTGACGCCCTGCTTCCTCCCCGTGCGCTTGGCCGAGGACCCGGCCAACCCCGGCCACACGGTCTACGTCACCGACTCCGGCCAGACGACCGCGGCGCAATACTTCCTGAACCCCATCGCGGCCATGGGCGGGCTCATCGGCAGGCCCTGGAGCAGCCACATTAGCGGCAACCCGGAGTGGGGCGATACGCCGAAGTTCGACACGCTCTGGAGCAAGGAGCATTCACTGCAGGTGCTCCGGTCGAAGGACCCGAACGACAAGTCCACCGCGGAGGGATCCGGGGCGGCGCACTTCGTCTCCGGCACAGGCGCCCTCACCTACACAATCAACTTCGAGAACGCCGCCGCCGCCACGGGCCCAGCGCAGGAGGTGATCATCACCGACGCCCTCGACACGGGCCGCCTGAACACCGCCACACTGAACATGGGGAGGATCACGCTGGGCGACCGGACCCTCTCGCCGCCACCGGGCGCCAGGAGCCTCGACACGCTGATGGACCTGCGCCCCGCCTTGAACCTGCTGGTTGGAGTGCAGATGGAGGTCGATGCAGCCGGAGTGCTGGTGGCCCGATTCACGGCTCTGGACCCGCTCACCGGGGTCTTGCCCACCGAGGCCACTCGGGGCTTCCTGCCACCCGGCGGGCATGGCTCGATCAGCTTCGCCATCACGCCCAAGGCCGGCCTCGCCGCAGGTTCGCGGATCGCCAACACGGCCTCCATCGTCTTCGACAAGAACGAGCCGATCCTCACGCCCGAGTGGGTAAACACCATCGACGGTACGGCGCCGGCCAGTTCGGTGACGGCGTTGCCCGCCGTGTCGGCCGAGACGCCGGTGCTTGTGAGTTGGACCGCAACCGACCAGGCAGGCGCATCCGGCGTGGCGCGGGTGGACCTTTACGCCTCCGAGGACGGCGGTCCCTACGTGGCGGTGGGCGCGAAGGAGGCCGGCGCCACGTCGCTCCTCTTCCCCGGCACGCTGGGCCATACCTATGCATTTTATTGTGTGGCCGTGGACGCCGCCGGCAACCACGAGGCGCCACCCATGGTCGGCGGGCAGATTCGACCGCAAGCCACCACCAGGCTTGGCGCGGCACGGACCTTCCCGGCGGGCGTCGCCATGGTTGCCCTGCCGATCTCGCCGGAGCAGACCGACCCGCAGACGATCTTCGGCGTGGGCGCCGGGGCGTGGATGCGCTGGAACCCGGCCGCCGCTGGCAACGACAAGTACGCGCGCTACCCCGACGCCTTCGCCATGCTGGACCGCACGACGCCGGGCAAGGGCTACTGGCTGAAGCTCGTTAAGGCCCGCGATGCGTCCATCGCGGGCGTGGCTCCCGGCCGCGGCGTTCCGGTGACGCTGCCCCTCAGCGCGGGCTGGAACATGATCGGCAACCCGAGGTCCGTCGCGGTTGCCTGGTCCACGACGGCGATGAGGGTGACCTCGGGAGTCGAGAGCAAGACGCTGGCGCAGGCCGCAGCGGCAGGGTGGCTGGACAGCACGGCGTGGGGCTGGAAGCAGACGGCCGGCAACCCGCATACGGGGTCGTACGTCCTCGTGGCCGAGGTTGGAGCCGGCGGCGTCGAGACCGAACTGAAGCCCTGGACCGGCTACTGGATACGGGCCAACCGCGAGTGCAAGCTCGTGCTGCCCGAGCTGAGCTCCAAGTCCCCGGCGGCAACGGTGACGACTAAGGGCTGGGCCCTGGCCATCGCGGCGGAGGCCGGCGGCGCGGGTTCGCAGGCCCTCATCGGCTCGGGATTGGCGGCGTCGATCCGAGCGGCGGACCCTCCTGCCGCGCCGACTGAGGAGGCCCCGGCCCCAATGATCCGGGTCGTGGCGGGCGATGGGCGCTACGCCGCCGACCTGCGTGCCGGTTCCGGCACGCAGGCGTGGGAGATGGAGGTCACGGTCCCGGCGGCTCACGAACAGCAGAGCGTGACGCTGCGGTGGCCCGGATCGGCGCGCCTTCCCCGAAGCGCCAACCCGGTCCTGGCGGACGTGGCAACGGGCGAGCGGTTCTTCATGCGCATGGCCTCGGAGCGCCGGTTCGCCATGCCCGCCGAGGGTGGCGTCCGGCGCTTCCGGGTGGAGACGCTCCCGTCGGGCCAGATGCTGCGCATCCTCAACGCGCGGGTACTGCCAGGCCGCGCGGCAGGGGCCCCGCCCGTGGTGACCTTCGCCCTGAGCCAGGCCGCCACCGTGCGCGTCAGTGTGCTGGCCGGCGGCCGGCGCATTCGAGCCCTGGGTAGCCGTACGGCAACCACGGGCAACACGGAGCAGGTGGTCTGGGACGGCCGCGACGGCCGCGGCGCGGCAGTGCCTGCCGGGCTCTACCTCGTGGAGCTGGCGGCCACCACGCCCGACGGCCAGATGGCCAGGCAGCTACTCCCGGCAGTGATGACCCGGTGAGGCTGCAAAGCCTAGAGGAGGCCCCGAAGCGTCAGCTCCCGCTGGAGGGCCTCCGCCGTCGTGTGGACGATGCCGTCCCAGCCTACGGCGCGGGCGCCCTCCACGTTGGCCTCAAGGTCGTCGATGAGCAGATGCTCCGACGGCGGGCGGCCCGTGAGGCGCTCCACGGCGGCGTAGGCCTCGGGGCGGGGCTTCAGCACGCCGGTCTCCTGCGATGGGGCCAGGTAGTCGAACATGGCGAGGCACTCGCCGAAGCGCGAGACGATCCAGCCCCAGTGGATCGGATCCGTGTTGGAGAGCAGGACGCGCTGCTGCGCCTGGGCGGCGGCCACCAGTCCGACGGTCGCTTCGTCGGTCCAGAAGACATCCGACCAGCCCGAGCTGAACTCCTCATCCGTGGCCCGAAGCCCCAGTTCCCTGCGGAGGCGCTCGATGAAGTCGGCGGCGCTGCAGCGCCCTACGGCAAAGCCCGCTTCCTCGTAGATGGCCGATGCGGCGCGCCAGGCGGCCTCGCCGTCCGCGCCGAAGCGGGTACGCTCGCCAAGCCAGCGCTTGGCGGGAGCGAAATCGAAGGGCAGCAGCACTTTGCCCAGGTCAGAGACGATCACCCGGCAGGCAGACGCAGACATCACGATTGAGCAACCTCCGATGCGGATACCGGGAACGATACCCGCAACCGGCGGCCCCGGCAAGCCTGACAGGAGCTCGAAGGAGGGCGACATGGCGAAGTGGCTGATGGCGACGCTGCTGATCGGAGCCTCAGCGGCCGCGTGGGCGGGCCAAAGCGGCGGCGACAGGCTGCTGCTGGTTCAGCGCGGCTTCGCCGAGGTGGAGCGCTCGTATGCCCGCGTGGAGGCCGACCTGAACGCGCTGGTGCGAGCGCAGGTCCTGCTCGCGCCGGGGCTAGTCATGCGCGGCGAGGCCGTCACCGCCAGGTTCGACGTCGCCTCCGAAGCGCGGCCCAACGAGACCGCCGAGTTGGTCGAGCAGTGCTACGACCCCAACGCGAAGCCCCGCCCGATCCGGCTGGACTGGCGGCGCGGCGGTCGCGGGTGGGAGGCCACCTGGCGCTGGACGCCCAGCCATGCGGGGCAATACCTGCTCCGTTGGCGATGCGACATCGGCGGTGACGTGCCGCAGTTCGAGCGCCTCTTCGCGGTGGCCGATCGGGGCTCGGCGGTCATGGTCGTCAACTCCACCAGCCATGCCCAGCCGCGGCCTGAGCCGGACTTACACCGCCTGCGCCTACCCTTCAGCGGCTGGGCCGAGCCCCTGCTGTTCGGCGAGCGGCCCCATGCGGAGGCCTTCGCGGCCTTCAGCCGCAACGCCCGGCAGTATGGCGATGACCCGGCGTTCCTCATCTTCATGGGCGGCCTCTACGTGCCCGGCGACAAGGCCGTCTTCGTCGACGAGCCGCCGGAGGTGCAGCGCGCCGTGCTGGCCAATGCCCAGCGCATCTGGCGCATGTGCCGGTTCCCGGAGCCGTTGGCCAACCTGTATACCTATGGATTAGGCGCGGGGCCGGTGGGCCAGGCCCGGTTGCTGGGCTACAACGTGCTTGGCGCGCTCTGCGCCGACCAGAACTGGGGCGATGGCCCCTTCAAGATCAACCACTTCGGAATGCCGGCCAGGCCCTACTTCGCGGCCCCCGACGACTTCCGGCGGCCCGGGCACGGCGGCGCGAACGCCATGGTGGGCATCCAGCAGTGCGCCCGGCAGACCATGCTCTGCCGCGACTACAACTGCGTCTACTCGCTGGAGGGCGGGATCGGCTACGCACTGGAGCAGTACTCCGGCATGAAGGGCCCCGAGCAGCCCGATGCCCGCGACCTGGAGCGCGAGATGGCCTTCCTTGACTGCCACCTCGACGCCGCACAGACCTCGCCCCGGCCGCTGCTCTTCTCCATGGGGTTCGAGTTCAACGGCGTCTGGCCCCGCATGGCCGAACTAAACCGGCGCAGCATGGAGGCCCTCGTCGAACGGGCCCGGACCCGCAAGCTCGTCTTCTGCACGGCGAACGCCGCCGCCGGCTTCCTGCGCCGGAGGTACCGCGAGACGCCGGAGAGCGCGCTCTACCTCCACGATGTCTTCGCGGGCATCACCAGCAACGGCAAGCCCGCGCGCTATCCCGACACTATCGAGGTGGAGAACGCCCGGTTCAAAGCGCTCTTCCGCCGGGGCGACCACCTGCCGACGATGCACTATGACTACACCAAGCCCTGGGCCTACCCGGACTGGGGCAACCAGGATATCGCGCGACGGCCCGACGGCTATCTGGTCCCGGACAGCCCGGACCGGTATCGGGTGACACCGCGCATGGTCGACGCGCGGGGCGTGCAGGTGCGCTCCACGCAGGAGGCCCTGCCCAACGGCGTCCGGGTGCGGATCGCCATACGCTCCGACGTGGCGCGGGCCGAGATGCCCGTGGCGCTCTGGGACCTGCCCGCGCGCTTCACGGCGCTGGAGAGCGGCTGGCAGGTGATGGGGCCGGCGCGCGCCATTCCCGTGCGGGCGCCGTTCACGGGAAACGCCTGCTGCGTGCTGGTCTCCAACGTGCCCGCAGGCGCCACCGAGATCGTCCTCACCGTGCGGTCTCAGCGCCGCGAACCCGTGCGGGCCGATGTGCCGCAGGGACTCGGCCGCGAGGCTTACCGGCAGGGGGCCATGCCCGATGCCGGCTTCGTCGCCTATAGGCCGGGTCCGCCCTTCGAGCAGCAGTGGAAGGTGGAGAGCCAGACCGCAGCGCAGGCGAAGGCGGCCGCCGACGCCGCCCACACCGTGCTTGGCCGGGATGGCGCCCGGTTCACGCTCAACGGCAAGCCGCGCTTCCTGCTTGGATGCAGCTACTACGGCGGCCTGGGCGCCGACGAGCCGCGGCTCCTGGCCGACCTGGACGAGATGCAGCGGATCGGCATGAACTGGCTGCGGGTCTGGGCCACATGGAACGCCTTCGGCGAGGATGTCTCGGCGGTGGACGGCCAGGGCATGCCCCGCCCGGCGGCCATGGCGCGCCTGCGCAGGCTGGTGGCCGAGTGCGATCGGCGCGGCATGGTGGTGGACGTCACGCTCTCCCGCAACGCCTCAGGCCCGGCGCCGGTGCTGGCGAACCTGGCCACCCACGCAGCCGCCACGCTGGCCGTCGCCACCGCGTTGGGGGGACATCGGAACTGGTACCTGGACCTGGCCAACGAGCGGGATGTGCGCGACAGCCGCTACGTACCGGTGGTTGAGCTGGCGACACTCCGCGCCGACCTCCGCAAGCGCTGGCCGGACCTGCTCGTGACGGCCTCAGGCGGGAGCGATACCAACCCGGGCGAGGCCCTGAAGCTGGCCGCGGCCGGCATGGACTTCATCTGCCCGCACCGCCCGCGCCAGGCCGGCTCGCCCGCCCAGACCGAGGCCTCGGCCCGCAAGCTGGCGGCCGCACTGGCCGAAAAGGGCTTCATCATCCCGATTCACTACCAGGAACCCTTCCGGCGGGGCTACTCCGATTGGACGCCCATGGCAGCCGACTTCCTGACTGACCTCCGGGGAGCCGTGCGGGGCGGCGCCGCGGGCTGGTGCTTCCACAACGGCGCCACGCGAGGCCCCAAAGACGAAGAGCCCCGCCGCAGCTTCGACCTGCGTGGCCGGCGCCTCTTCGAGCAGCTCGACGAAGAGGAGCGCGAGGCGCTACGCGGGATGGCCGCCGCGGTGGCAGCGCCGTAGGCGAGGACGGAAGCGGAGGGGAGCCGTTGGGGGGTAGCCGGGAAGCAGGCCATCGGCCCCGGAGCCGTCGGCTTCAGCCGGCGGCGCCGTAGGTGAGCGGCCCACCTTCCCGCCGGGTACCATGCCCGTATGCCTGCGGTCCGGTTTGTCGGCCGGCCTGCTCAAGGGAGCCCATCCATGCGCACGAAGATCGCCCTCATCCTGGCCTTTCTTGCCCTGGCCCTCTGCGGCGCCCAGGCCGCGCCTGACGCACTGCGCGCCGCCTTCAAGAGCCCGCCTGCCTCGGCTCGCCCGTGGGTCTACTGGTTTTGGCTCAACGGCAACATCACCAGGGTCGGCATCACCGCCGACCTCGAGGCGATGAAGCGCGCGGGCGTTGGCGGCGTGCTCATCATGGAGGTGGACCAGGGAGCGCCCGTGGGCGACGTGCCCTTCGCCTCGGATAAATGGCGCGAGATGTTCAAGTGGGTCTGCCTTGAGGCCGAGCGGCTGGGCATCGAGGTCAACATGAACAACGACGCCGGTTGGAACGGCAGCGGCGGACCGTGGATCACTCCCGAGCTGGCCATGCAGAAGCTGGTCTGGTCCGAGGCCGACGTGAAGGGCCCCGGCGATGTGCTCGTGACGCTGCCGCAGCCTGCCGCCGTGTCGGGCTACTACCGCGACGTGCGCGTGCTGGCCATCCCCACTCCCTCGGCCTACCGCCTGCCGGATGTCCGCGGCAAGTCGGCGCTCGTGCGGCAGGACGTTGGCCCGGTGGGCGCCTACCCGGCTACACCGGAGGGAGCCGCTATCCCCCGCGGCCGCGTGCTGGATATCTCGCGCACCATGCAGCCCGACGGAACCATCGCCTGGGAGGCGCCCGCCGGGGCATGGACCATCGTCCGCATGGGCCACACCTGCACCGGCGCCGTTAACGCCCCCGCGCCCGCCTCGGGCACCGGCCTGGAGTGCGACAAGCTGAGCAAGGAGGGCTCGGAGGCGGCCTTCGCCGGGCTCATGGGCAAGCTCATCGCCGACGTCGGTCCGCGGGCGGGGAAGACGCTGGTCCGCACGCACATCGACAGCTGGGAGAACGGCTCGCAGAACTGGACGGCCCGCTTCCCGGAGGAGTTCCGCCGCCTGCGCGGGTATGACCTGCAGCCCTACCTGCCCGTCATCACCGGGCGCGTGGTGGAGAGCGTGGAGGTCTCCGAGCGGTTCCTCTACGACTTCCGGCAGACCATCGCCGACCTGCTGCATGAGAACTACGCGGGCCACTTCCAGACCATGGCCCGGCGCCACGGGCTGGAGCTATCTATCGAGGCATACGGCGACACCACCTGCGACAATATGACCTACGCGGGACGGTGCGACGAGCCCATGGCCGAGTTCTGGTCCTGGTCGGAGTACGGCGCCGCCGGTACGCTGCCCGAGATGACCTCGGCAGCGCACATCTACGGCAAGCCCATCATCGGCGCCGAGGCCTTCACTGCGGCCGACGGCGAGAAGTGGCTGGGCCACCCCGGCAGCATCAAGGCGCTGGGCGACTGGGCCTTCACGCAGGGCATCAACCGTTTCGTGGTGCACCGCTACGCCCTGCAGCCCTGGCCCGACCGCCGGCCCGGCATGTCCATGGGCCCCTGGGGCCTCCACTACGAGCGGGGTCAGACCTGGTGGGAGCAGAGCCTCGACTGGCACCGCTACGTGGCCCGCTGCCAGCACCTGCTGCGCCAGGGGCATTTCGTGGCCGATGTGCTCTACCTGCAGCCCGAGGGCGCCCCGCGGAGCTTCAGCGCACCGCCGCCCGTGCCCGGAGGCGCCGCCGCCCGGCCCGGCTACAACTACGACGGCTGCACGCCCGAGGCCCTGATCACCCGCGTGAGCGTCAAGGGCGGCCTGCTCGTGCTGCCCGACGGCATGAGCTACCGTGCGCTCGTGTTGCCCGACGCCCAGCGCATGACCCCCGCACTCCTGCGCCGCGTGGCCGAACTGGCGAAGGCGGGCGCACTCATCCTCGGTCCCAAGCCCTCCGCTTCGCCGAGCCTGGCGGGCTACCCCGGCTGCGATGCCGAGGTCCGCGCTGCCGCCGAGGCGCTCTGGGCCACCGGGAAGGTTATCACGGGCAAGAGCGTCGACAAGGTCCTGGCGGCCCGCGGCGTGCCGCCGGACTTCGCGGCTGACCGGGTGCTGAACTGGATCCACCGGCGCGTGGGAGGCGTGGACCTCTACTTCGTGACCAACCCGCGCAAGCAACCCGCCAACGCCTACGCCGCGTTCCGGGTGACGGGCAAGACGCCGGAGATCTGGGACGCCGTCACCGGCGCCACCCGACCCGTCACCGTCTTCGAGGACACGGGCAAGGTGACCCGCATGGCGCTGCGTCTGCCGCAGGCCGGATCGGTCTTCGTGGTCTTCCAGCCCGGCCGGCCCGCCGCGGCCACGCTGGCGAAGTTCGGGCCGAAGGGGCGCCTCATCGGCACGACAGCCACCCGCGTCGGCGACATCGTCATTCGCAAGGCCCTCTGGGGCGCCACGGCCCGGTCGGTGGATGTGACATCCATCGTGCAAGGCTGGGTGGACATGGGCCGCCGCGCGTTCAACGTCGAAGGCTTTAACGTAGGCGACCCGGCCAACCTCGTCGTGAAGACGCTGCGCATCGAGTACGAGATCGACGGCAAGCAGCGCACGGCCGCGGCCACCGACCACCAGCCCATCCGCGTGGGCGCTCCGGCCGACGACGCCAGGCCCGCGAAGATCGTTCGCGCCATCTGGGGGCCCGCTGGCGAAGTCGACCGGCTGAAGGATGTCACGGCCAACGTGCAACAGCTCGTGCGGGAGCGGAACGGCGCCTTCGTGGTGGCCGACCTGGTCCGCTGGGGCGACCCGGTGCCCATGGTGGTGAAGACCCTGCGCGTGGAGTACGAGGTACGTGGCAAGCGCTTCTCAACCTCCGGCACCGACGGCGACGTCGTCACCTTCGAGATGCCCGAGGCGGTTCGCAACGCGGGTATCGTGGTCCGCACCGCATCCGGAGCGCTGGCGGTTGAAACGGCCGGCGCGGGCGAGTATGAAGCGCGTGACCGGAACGGCCGGACGTTGCGGGCGACCGTTGCGGCTGCCGCGCCCGCCATGACGGTTCAGGGCGCGTGGCGCGTGGCGTTCGACCCGAAGTGGGGCGGCCCCGCCTCGGCGCTCCTCCCCGACCTCTCCTCGTGGAGCGACTCCAAGGTGAGCGGCATCCGGTATTACTCCGGCACGGCCCGCTATGAGAAGGAGATCACCGTGCCGGCCGCCATGCTGGGCTCCGGTCGCCGCGTCTTCCTAGATCTGGGCCGCGTGGAGGTGATGGCCGGGGTGACGCTCAACGGCAAGGACCTGGGCGTCCTGTGGCACGCGCCCTACCGGCTGGACGTGACTTCGGCGGTGCGGCCGGGCGCAAACCGGCTCGAGCTCAGGGTCACCAACCTCTGGATCAACCGCCAGATCGGCGACGAGGAGCTACCCGAGGACAGCCCGCGCAACGGCGGCACCATGGCCGTGTGGCCGGACTGGCTGCAGGCCGACAGGCCCAGCCCCACGGGCCGCTATACCTTCACCTCGTGGCGGCTCTGGCCGGCCAAGGCCCCGCTGCAGCCCTCGGGCCTGCTGGGTCCCGTCCGGCTGGAGACGACGCAGCACGCGCTGCTGAAGCCTGCGGGAGCCCATTGACGCCGGGAGAGGGAGTGACGCGCTGGGAGAGGGCCGGGGGGAGGGCCTGAACGGCGGGACCGTGCTGACAGGGCTGACGACGTGGACTGAACTGGACTGACCCCCATCTCTGGGACAGTGCAGCCTGGTCGCGGCACCGGAGGCGTCGGCCTAGGCACAAGGGCGCCAGTTTCCTAGGTCAGAGAGGTGTCCATCTTGACCCGTCCGCCTCTTGCCCTTGACGTCGCCCTGAACGAAGTGAAGGGTCCCGACTCCAGCGCCGCGGTGGCTTGCTTGGAGGCCGCCGACGGGCGCCCGTTGGGCCCTCACCCCAACCCTCTCCCGGCGAGCAGCCTCAGCGGCGCAGGGAGCCCGTCGACGCCGGGAGAGGGAGCCACGCGCCGGCCCTGGTGGCTCGGGCGTCCGTGCCGCCGTGGCCCGGCAGACCCGAGTGCGCCGTGGTTTCGATACGGTCCGCGCGAACGGCAGCGCGGGCCTACTCAACCGACGGCTGGGCTCGTGCGGCGCGCAGGTGCGGTGGCGCACGCCGGAGGGATCCTTCCGCTTCGCATCAGGATGACGTCAAGGGCGCGTCGGCCAGCCGCAGGGCCTCCTCCGGGTCGAGGCTCCTGCCGCGCCCGCGGGCATCCAGGAAGGCCTCCTCGCCCAGCGCTTCCCGAAGGCGGAGCGCCAGCGCCGCGTGGGCCTCCATCTCCCCCGGCGTCGGCGGCGGCAAGTTCGGCGCCTCGCGCAGCATCTCCGCGTGGGCAAGCAGCGTCGCCGCGGTCTCGTGCGCGCCCTGGGCCTCCGCCGTATGGGCCAGGCCCTCCAGGCAGGGGGCGCGCAGGGCGCCGCGCCCGGCTACGCGGACGAGGCCGAGCATCGCCCGGAACCGCCCGGCAGCCTGCGGCGCATCTTCCCGCGCCCGTGCCACATGGCCGAGACCCCAGAGGCAGCGCGCCTCGCAGTAGGTGTCGCTCAGTTCGCGGCTGTGGCGAAGGCTCTCCTCCAGGTGCGCCTGTGCGGTGTCGAGATCACCCGTGCGCCAGGCGAGCAGGCCGAGCTCCTGCATGAGGAGCGCCGCGTACCGCTTGCTGCCCAGCTTCCGGGCCAGCGCCAGGGCCTGACGCTGGGTGTCCGCGACCGCCTCGCTCTCGCCCTCGGCCTCGGCCACCAGCGCCAGTCCGAGCAGGACGGACAGAGCCACGTCGTCCAGACCATTGGCGCGCGCCGCACCCAGGGCCAGTTCGAAGCTGCTGCGCGCCTCGGCCATCTCGCCGCGCCGCTCGTGGATCTTGCCCAGCGTCGCCAGCGCCTTCGTCTCGCCGACCGGGTCGCCCAGCTCGCGGGCGATGGCCAGGCTCTCATCGCCGCACTCCAGGGCGGCGGCGCAACCGGGGTCCATGGCGAGGATGAGCCCCAGGCCCTGCAGCACGCACGCGTGCTCCGCCGTGCGCCGATCCCCACATGCGTCGTGAGCCGCGCTAAGCCACCGTCGGGCCTCGCCGAACTGGCCCATCACGCCCCAGTAAGGCCAGAGCGCCGCAGCCAGGCGCACCCCCGAGTCGATATCGTCGGCCGATCGGCCGGGCTCACGGAGGCACCACTGGAGCGCCGCGCCGCAGTTGGCCAGGTCGGGCTCCAGCGTCGTCGGCCAGTCCTCTACGACCTTGTCGGATGCCTGCGCCACGGCGCGCTCCGCCATCTCGGCGAACCAGCGGGCGTGCCTTCCGCGCACACGGTCGGCCTCGGCCGGCTCCAGTCGCTGCTCGGCGAAGGCCCGTAGCGTCTCCAGCATTCCGAAGCGCATCCGTCCGCCGGTGGCCGTCGCCATGATCAGCGAGCACTCCTGCAGGCCGCGAAGCCGGGCCGGCCCAGCGCCGCAGACAGCCTCAACTGCATCCATGAGCCACCCGCCTCGGAAGACGGAGAGAGCCGCAAAGAGCCGGCGTTGCCCATCATCCAGCAGGCGAAGGCTCCACTCCATGGCGGCATCCAGCGAGGCGACGCGAGACGAAGCGGCTGACGATGGGCTCGTCAGTAGCGCCGGCGTCACGGCGAGCCGGGAGACCATCTCCTCCAGTGTGTACATCCCGGCCCAACCGGCCACCAGCTCGATGGCCAGCGGCAGCCCGTCCAGCCGGGCGCAGAGCGCCGCGGCCGCCGGGGCGTTCAGGTCGGTCACCGCGAAGCCCGGCCGCCGCGCCTGGATGCGGTCGGCCAGCATCCGAACGCTGGGGTACTCCAGGATGCGGCCGGCAGCGGCGGCCTCGGGCGGCGTTTCGAGGGGCGCGACGGCCATCCGGCGCTCCCCTTGCACGCCCAGCGACCGCCGCGAGGTGGCCAGCACGGCCAGGCCGGGGCAGTGCGACAGGAGCATCTCGGCGATGCGCGCACCTTCGTCCACCACATGCTCCATGTTGTCGAGCAGGAGCAAGCAGCCCGCCTCCAAGCATAATGTATTGCTGATGGCCGCTGCCAGCGCCTCGTCGGCGCTGCTCGGCACACCCAGCACGCGCGCCAGCTCGGAGGCCACGGAGCCGGGGCCGGCCACGTCGGCCAGCGGCACAAACCGGATCGCGCCGCTGTAGGCGTCCATCAGCGCGGCGGCCGCCGCCACCGCCAGCCGCGTCTTGCCGGCGCCGCCCGGACCGGTCAGCGTCAGCAACCGAGTCTGCTCCGGACCCGGCGCCAGCCTGCCGCGGATCTCCTCGACCTGGGCCTCCCTGCCGAAGAAGCGGCTCAGCGGAGCCGGCACGCGTCCGCGGCGCACCCCATGCGGGACGGGCTGTTCGGAGCCGCGCCGAACGGTGGCGGCCGCGGCATAGGCCGCCGGCGGGGCATCGGAGCCGAACTCCTCGCGCCAGAGCCTCGTCATGGCGGCCAGGTGCCGTTGCGCGCCGCCGGCATCGCCCGCCGCGGCGGCGCTCCGGATGTGTGCCACATGCGCGCCCTGGCCGAGCGGATCGATGGCGATGGCCCGCGAGGCATGGTCGGCGGCCGCGGCGTAGTCGCCGGCGGACTCGCACAGGCCCGCCAGCGTTACCAGAGCGTCTAGCGCCCGGTTGCGCAGGCGTTGGCGCTCGTAGACCACCCACTCGCCGTCGAGGCTCGGCAGGAGGTCGCCCGTGTAGATCGAGACGGCTCGCGTCAGCGCGGCCTCCGCCTCAGTTCCCTCCAAGCCGATTGCCGCCTCCATGGCTGCCTCGAAGTCGGCGACGTCGGTACGCAAGGCCGCGGGGTTCAGTCCGACGTGCTCACGGTCGCTCACCACGACGCTACCGGGCTCCACACCTTCCGGCTCCAGAAGGCGGCGTAGGCGCACCAGAACCTGGCGCATCTGGACCCGTCCCTCGTCGGCTCCCGCGTTCGGATAGAGCCACTCGGTCAGTTCGTCGCGCGAGAAGCGGCGGCGCCCGGGGTAGGCGAGGCGCGCCAGCAGGGCGGCGGTCCTTCGCGTGGGGTAGGCGGGACTGCTTCCGCCAAGCCCCTGCAAAGAGAGCCCTCCGAACATGCCGACACGCCAAACGTCCAGCTCCAACGGCACCCTCCCGAACGGCCCCGCAAAGACATCGGGAACAAGAGAAACGCACACCAACGCCGCCCATCCACAGGATAGCACCCGGAGCGCCCGAACTTCTTCGCGGAATCGCTGAAACATGGCCGACCGTAGCGGCGATTCATGCCCGTTCCGTAGCGGTAGCGTAGCGCAGCGTTCCGTACAATGGCCTCCGACGGGGGATTGCAGGCGCCCAGCCGATGGGCAGATCGTCAACCACCCGGAAAGGAACACGCATCGCATGTGGAATCACAGTTCGGCCGCCGCGCGGCCCAACCCACACTCCCTGAGGAGCCTTCTGCGCCTAACCGCTCCGGCGGCGCTCCTCCTGTCGGTCGGCTCCGCCATGGCGGCGCCCGGCACGCCCAGGATGCAGGCGCCCAACCTGCCCCTGACTTTTGAGAAGAACACCGGGCAGTACCCCAGGGCCGTCCAGTTCGTCGGGCGCACCTCCGGCGGCACGGTCTTCCTCACCAACACCGAGGCCGTCTTCGCCCTGGCCAAGGGCGGCAAGGCGGCGGCCCTGCGCCTCAAGCTCACCGGCTCCAACGCGAAGGCCGCGGTCACAGGGCTGGAGAAGCAGGCCGGGATCGTCAACTACTTCATCGGCAACGACCCGAAGAAGTGGCACGCCCGCGTCCCCACCTACGCCCGAGCCCGCGTCGCCGGCGTCTACCCCGGCGTGGACCTGGTCTACTACGGAGCGGGGCAGAGCCGAACGCTGGAGTATGACTTCGTGGTGAAGCCCGGCGCCGACCCGGCGAGGATCCGCATGGCCGTCAGCGGCGCGCGGTCGCTCCGGAACGTGGCCGGCCGCGTTGTGGCATCCACCGCCTGCGGCGACGTGGTCCTGAACCGGCCCTACGCCTACCAGACGCTGAACGGCAAGCGCACCCAGGTCGCCTGCGGCTTCACGCTGGAGCGCAACACGGTCGCGTTCCAAATCGCACGGTACGACGCCTCGCGTCCGCTGGTAGTCGACCCCTCCGTTACCTATGCCACGTTCGTGGGCGGCGCCGGAAGCAACATGTGTACCGCCATCGCCGTGG
>CAJBBX010000096.1 GCA_903951425.1 uncultured Chthonomonas sp. | reverse complement strand
GCTGGCGGTTGCCGACGCCTCTGGCGCACTCGGCGTATCGGTCTCGCTGACCGCCACGCTCACGCGCAACAGCGATGGCACGGCGCTGGCAGGGCGGCCCGTGGCGTTCACGGTCGATGCCACCGCTGTAGGCTCAGCCGACACCGACGTCTCGGGTGTCGCTACGCTGGCCTACACCGTGCCGGACGGGCTGGCGCTCGGAGCGCACACCGTCGCAGCGTCCTTCGCGGACGAGGCAATCTACGCCGCGTCCAGCGGTTCCGCAACGCTGACCGTGGAGCAGGGCGCGACCGCGATCGATGCGGCTGATGTCACCGGCCGCCGTTCTGCATCGGTCACCTTATCGGCGACCTTGCGGAGGTCCGTCGATGGTGCGCCGTTGGCGGCCCGCACACTGGCCTTCGCGGTTGACGGCACACCTGCGGCGACAGGCACGACCTCGGCGTCGGGCATCGCCTCAGCAGCATACACGATCCCCGCCGCGGCGGCTGCCGGCCCCCACCCCGTATCGGCCACCTTCGACGGCGAGGAGGCATACGCCGCCGGCGTCGCCTCCGCCACGCTCACGGTAGATACCACCCTCTACGCCACCACAGTGACAGTCCCCAATCGCATCAACATCGGTGCGCTCCAGAGCGTGCCGCTGGGAGCCTTCCTCCGGCGGGCTTCGGACAGCGCAGCGGTGGGCAATCGATGGGTCGCCTTCAGCGTCGACGGCACGGCCGTCGGCGGGGCAGCGACCAACAGCAACGGCATTGCCCTCAGGTACTGGACCACGCCCGCAGCATTCCTCGGCACACATCCGATCCGCGCCGAGTTCGCCGGTGACACCCTCTACGCGGCATCATTCGGCGCGGGGTGGCTCAACCCAGGGGTCACCACGCCGACCACGCTCTCCATGCCGCCGGCCACTGGCGCCTATGCCCAGGCGGCTTCCCTCTCGGCTGTCCTGACGACGACGTCGGACGCCTCCCCTGTGGTCGGGCGGACGGTTGCGTTCACGCTACTCGGATCGGCCCTGGGCTCGGGCGTAACCGATGCCTCCGGTGTGGCCTCTACCGCCTTCACGGTGACTGACAGCTTGGAGCCGGCGGCCGCCGCCACAGGCGCCCTGTTCGCCGGAGATAGCTCCTACAGCTCAGCCGTCGGAGCGGGAATGTTCACACCTACACCCACGCCGACCACTGTGTCGGTCCATGCGGCCTCGGGTCTCGTCGGGGCCACGGTCGCACTGGGCGCTACGCTGACCCGCACATCCGACGGCCTGACCGTGGCAGGCGCCTCGGTCTCCTTCACGGTGGACGCCACCGGCGCAGGCACACGCACCACGGACGGCGCAGGGCTCGCCTCCCTCTCGTTTGCGATCCCGACCGACTGGGCGGCCGGCGCCCACACGATACACGCTGATTTCGGCGGTGACAGCCGCTCCGCCGCCGCAAGCGGGATTGCCGACCTGACGGCACAGGTTAACAGCACGAAGGTCTACGTGGTGGACCGCACAGCCAAGATCAAGGGCTACACGGTCCTGAAGGCCTACCTCTACCTGCTGAACAACACGCCGGTGGCCGGCAAGCCCATCACCATCAAGGTCGACGGCGTTACCCTGGGCTCCGACATCACGCGGCCGGCGGGCTACGCGCAGCTCGGGTACACGGTGCCCGAGGCCACGGGCGTGGGTGTGCGCGTGATCCGGGGTGAGTTCGCCGGCGACGGCGGCTACCTGGCCTCGGCAAGCAACGGCAAGCTCACTGTGACGGTCGGCGACCTCTACATCTGGCCCTATGTCCGATCCGTCAAGCGCGGCACCACTCAGCCGCTAAAGGCCTACGTTCGGAGCCTGCCGGACTACGTCATCCAGCAGGGCAAGCAGATCGCGTTCAGCGTCGACGGTACGGCGGTGGGCACAAGCGCGGTCGCTTCCGACGGGTGGGCCATGGTGAGCTGGGCGGTCCCGGCGACCGAGGCGCTCGGAGCGCACGCCGCCACGGCCGCCTTCGCGGGTGACAACTGGTACGCGCCGGTCTCTGTGAACACGACCTTCAACGTGGTGCAGTAGAGCATGGCCCCCGTCCAGCGCACCGGGCGGGGGCCTTTCGCTACTTCAGGGCGAACCAGATGTCGACCTCGACTCGGCCTGTGGCGGGGATGCGGATGCCCTCGGCGTAAGGCCAATCGCCGGGCTGTGTGAAGGTCGCCGTGCTGATGTCCGAGGAGCAGCGCCGGCCATCGGCCAGTTCCAGCTCGATCCAGAGCCTGCGGATGCTGAACGAGTCGCCGTTGGAATTGCTGATCGCCAGCCGGTTGCGCCTGCCCAGCGCGGGGATCGCCTCGGCGGCGATGGGCGCCGCGATCTTCTCGGAGTAGACGCCGCGGGTCTCGTCACCGCCGGCCTCGGTGAGTGGCCCGCACTCCTTGCCGTTCAGCGAGAAGGTCGAGGTGTAGCGGCCACCATTCAGCCCCTTGCCGTCGTAGCGGAGCCAGGCGCGGCGGGCGGTGCGAAGATGTTCCGGCGTGAGGCCTGCCGAGGGCATGGGCCCCGGTTCGCGGCGGGTGCGCTCGGTATCCCTCTCGAGCGTCCGGAGGAGCGTCGGGCGCAGGGCCTCCAGGCGCATGTCGGCCACGGCGGCCCAGTCGCCGCCGCTGTTGTCGGCCTCGCCGGGGTCAGCCACCACTTTGAGGCGAACGGTCTGGCCAGTCCACCGGCTCAGGTCGGCGGTGAACGGGAACCAGCCATGGGTGCGAACCACCTGCGAGCCGGCCACGGTCTCGGCTCCTCGGCTATCGACCACGACCAGCTGGTAGAGGATGCCGTCGCCAGGGTCGCTACCGTCCATCTTGCCCACCAGGGCGCGGAAGGCGGCGGGCTCACCGGCCGGGAGCGCCTGCGGATCGTAAAGTGCGTAGGCGCAGCCCACCGCGCCTCCCAGCCACGCGGGATGGAGCGCGATGCCCTCCTGCTGAACGCCACCGCAGGATGGCGTGCCGGTGCTGACGTGGGCGCCGCTTGTGCCGAAGCCGGGCAACTCCTTCTGGCCGCGTAGGCCTACGCCGCCTTGCCACCGCGCGGGCATGGCGCCGATCCTTCGCGTGCCAATAACCGTGCTGAGCCCTGCCTCCAGCGTCTGCCGCACGGAGTCGAGGGCGAGTTCCACACGGAGGGTCTCAGCATCCTCCTGGGCGGGCTTCGCCAGCGGGAAGCGCACCTCGACGACCACGCCGGGACGAACATCGGCGCTTCTGGCCTGGCCACGGACCGTCACGAACGCTTGCGTCGGCGCGGCCAGGTGCGAGGTCACAGCGACCACCAGGTCATCGCCCTCAAGCCGAGCGGCGAGGTCCGCCGCACTCACCACGTTGAAGTCGATCCAGCCTCCTCCGGTTCGCTTCCAGATGCGCGACCCGGGTTCCGCCTGCGGACTGATAGTGAACGGGCCGCCGCCCGCGCCACCGATGAGGACCGTCTCGCCGGGGGTCACCCGATCGCGGCTGCAAGTAGCTACGGCCGCGGGCCCACCGGCCCGGACGCCGGCCAGCCGGTACGAGAAGGCGCCCTTAACCGGCCTCACCCATGTGAGGCCCCGGGCGGCGCGGAGCTCGGCCTTGCCCAAAGCCTTGCCGTCGGCGTCGAGCGCGGTGGCCGACGTCGCCCGGATTGCGAAGCCCGCCTCCATGCCGCCGAGCGTGATCACCTCCGCGGCGCCGCCGGGCAAGAGGCGACAGACCGACACGCCCGTGGATGCCGCCTTCGCGGTGCGGGTGAAGGCGCCTCGCCCGTCGATGTAGAGATGGTCCGGTGTCACAGCCGTATCGATGCGCCGGCCGTCGCGGTCGCCGCTCAGCACGTCCAGCTTGCCGTCGGCGCTCCATCCCGCGTAGCCGTTGGGCGGCAGGTCCAGGCGCCGCCCGTCCACCACGGCGCGAAGCCTCTCGGCCTTGCTGCCGTTGGCTACGGTGACCGTTCCGTCGGAGTAGCGCGTCACCACCTGCGAGCGTGTGTAGGCGCCCGAAGCCACCGCCTGGCTGGAGGTGAGCAGGCGCCCTGCACCGTCGACGTAGCGGATGTCGGTCGCCGTAGCCAGGCAGTAGCAGCTGTGGAGTTGCTGCAGCATGTAGTAGCTGCGCATGGAAGCTCCCCAGCCGCCCTCCATCACCAGGAAGCCGGGGTGCCCGAAGGCCACCGTGGCCGTCAGGAAGCGGTCCAGCCAGGCGTCGCGCTGGGCCTGCGTCTCCTGCGGCTGCGGCACGTTGGCGTAGAACATGTCCGGGGCGCCCATGCCGAAGTTGCAGCCGAGGCCGTGAAGCCGCCGCAGGTCGAAGTCCACCAGCCACGGGTTCTCGGCGGGACGGTAGGCCTGGTCCTGGCCGTAGTTGCCGTCCGTCAGGCCGCAGTAGAAGGCGTGGTGGTTGCCCTCGGAGTAGACCGGCCCGTTCCAAGCCTTCTTCTGGCGCAGCATGATCTCGCCGTAGGAGTAGAAGACGGCCGTCATGGTTCCTGCGCCGGGCACGCGGGCGTCGTAGTCGACGCGGTGCCACGGAGCCACGGCGGTATGCACGTCGCAGTAGGCGGTGCTGAAGCCGTACTTCTGCTGGTTGATGGGCGAGAGCCTGGCGCAGTACTCCACAGCACGGGCGGGCTTCGGCGCGTAGCAGCGCATCCAGGCGTGCTGGAGCTGGTTGGCGGGGTCGCGGGCGATCAGGTCGGTGGACCAGTACTCGTTGACCGGCGCGAAGTCGGTGAAGTTGTTGTAGGGGCCGTAGACGAAGCCCAGCTTGTCCTGCATGAAGCGCGAGTAGTCGCGGGCCCCGGCTTCGCCGCCCTTGCCCGGCGCGGTGCGGGTACGGAAGGTGAAGCTCTCGCCGCCATCGCGCCACATGGTCTCGTGGTCTGTGACGATGACCTGCGTGATGCCGTGGCGCTTCACGTCGGACCAGTACCGCTTGTCTCCCTCCCGGTTGCCCGCGCCGTGCGCCCGCCAGACGCGCGTTCCGGTCACCTTCTTCCATGGCGATACAGGGTTGTCCACGACGGGGAGCGTCTCCTCGAAGATCGGCGAGAGGGTGAGGAAGAAGCGCTCGAAGCAGTCGTTGGCCTTGCCGTTGGTGAGCGGAGTGTAGCGCGTTCCGCCGTTGTAGAGGGCGCCCTGCTTGTCCACGGTGTTCGCCGCCCACATGGTGGAGGCGTTGGTGCGATACCAGTCCACGTTGCCGGTGAGGAAGAGGGGCCGCTGCGCCGTGCCCATTACGAGCGTGGCGGGCCTGCCGCCGTCGGCGGGGTAGAACGGATGCGTCACCAGCCTCGGCTGCGGAGCACCCACGGCGCGGCCATAGCGCACTTCGGCCACCGCGCCGCCACGGGCCTCCGTATCGATGACCAGCGACTTGCCCATGGCCTGCAGCCGGTAGGCGACCCGTGTGCGGACGCCCTGCGCCTCCACATCCCAGATTGCCTCAAACCGCCCGCCGGCGAGCCCGGCTCGCGCCAGCTTTGCGGTGGGCTGCACGGCCTGTCCGCCCACTCGGAGCCAGGCGCCGCCACCCACGCAGGGCCGGAACGCGACCGGCTTGCCGCCCGGCGCGGTAAACGTGGCCGTCAGGTCATCCCAGAGGCCCGTCCGCGGCGCGTACCGGTACTCGACGACGCCGGTGCGGTCGGTGAAGGTGAAGCGCACCCCGGCCCCTTCGCGGGCGGTGGACCTGCGGATAGCCTTGTCGGCCACCGGCGGCAGGATGGTCTCAGCGCGGGTCGGGAAGGGCAGCTTGCCGGGGCCATTGTTCGTGCCGGCGCCCTGCCCTGGGAACATGGCGATGCCTCGCTGCGGGCGCGGCTCGAAGGTCAACGGGGCGAAGCCCTCCGTGCTGAGGCAAAGGTTGTCGAGGTAGATGCTCCGGTCGTCCTTCTGGCGGCCGCCCTTCACCGAGAAGCCCACGAAGGTGCAGCCCGGTCCCAGCGCCCTTCGCTCGTCAGCGGATAGGCGCCTGTGGAGCAGGTTCCACTCGGTCCAGTCCACGCTGTAGAGGAAGACGGAGACCGGCAAGCCGCCCGCCGTGCGGAAGAGGGCCGAGACGGTGACCTGCGGCGTGGATGGATCGACCGCGTAGCCCCAGTTGTTGCCGTAGACCCAGAGGGTGAGTGCGTCGAAGGCCTCGCGCACGGGGATGGGCTGCGGCGGCACGATGCGCACCTCGTTGGCGCCCGGCTCCGTGCCGCGATAGGTGAGCTTGCCGACGTACCGGCCCCAGATCTGCTGCTCGCGGGTCCGCTCAAAGCGCGCCTCGGAGCCCACGGTCTCGACGCGCCACGCCGCCGGCTCCTCGAAATCGACCAGCGGCGCCGGCGTCTCCGCCACGCGCCCGGCCCAGTCCAGCTCATAGGGCCGCACGCCCACCGGCTCCTGCGCCACCGCAACCCCGATCGCCATCGCCGCCGACGTAGCCGCAACCCAAACCCGCCAAGCCCTGATCCGCATAGCCGCCTCCCGTGGGCGAGACCCGCCCACCCCATATTCGCCGAAGCGCACGGGATGGCCTGCGCGGTGACAGCGGCGTTGCAGCGATGGCGCCGGGTCTGACAAGGTAACCTGAGGGCGCCTGTGCCCAATCGCCATAGCGTGTGATGGAGGGAACTGCCACGATGGAACGGAGAGCCTTCATGACGGGCGTCGGGGGAGCGATCGCCGCGGCCTATCTGGGCCCGGATGCCGTCCTCGCAGCGGCCACGGGCGACGGTTCGCCGTCCTCGCCCGGGTCCGGCGGGATCGGCTCAGGGGACTGGGCGACAATCTCCGCGCTCCTGGAGGATGCTTCAGCCACCTACACCGAGCCGTGGGATGACGCCACCTGAAGGACCCTGATGCGGGGCGCGTACCTGGGCAACGGCGACCTGGGCGCCCACCTCGGGGGGACGATCCACAGCCTGAAGTACTACCTGGGGAAGAACGGCTTCCACGCCGGCAATGACGTGGCTGCCGGCCGATACAACCAGCACATCCTCAACCTGGCCATCCTGACCATTGAGGCCTCGCAGGGCGCCGAGTCCGGCGGCGCCTACCGCGTGACGCAGGACCTGAGGAACGCAGAGGTCACAACCGTCTGCACCATGGCGGGCTCGGCGGTCCACGCGAAGGCGTACATGGCGCCTTCCGACAACGTGCTGGCGCTGGAGCTTTCCACGAGCGGCGGCAATGATGTTCCGCTACGGGCCACGCTCTCGGTCATCGGTAACCAGTATGTCGCCAGGGCCGCGGGCCACGTTGGCCCGGTGGCGTGGGTCACGAAGGAGCCCAACGCAGACGGCGCCCCGTTCTATGTGAAGGGCGCGGTGGCGGCGGCGGTCCTGGGCGCGGCGGCGGTTCCGACGACCGACCAGAGCGCGTACTCGCGGCTTGAGTTCACGCTACCCGCGAGCGGCGCGACTGTGCGGCTGTTCGTCCGGGCCGAACACACGAAGGACGCAGCCTTGCCGCTCGCGACCGTGCAGGCCGCAGCCAGGGATGCCACCACAGCCGACTTCGGCAAGATCCGCTCGCGTAACCGGGCATGGTGGAAGCGCTTCTGGCTCCGCTCGTACATCAAGCTGGGTGACGACATCCAACGGTACTGGTACAACCACCTGTACATGGTCGGATCATGTGCGCGAAGCGGGGGGAAAGGCCTCCTCGGACGCGCGCCGGGGCACTGGGGACCGTGGAACCGCGCGGACGACATGGAGTGGTTCAGCAACCTCGGGATGAACTACAACGCCCAGAACCCCTACTACGGCGCCCTCTCCGCGAACCACGTCGACCTCGTCGACCCCTACATCGAGACCGTTCGGCACTACTCGGAGACCACCGGACGTAAACGCGTGGCCAACGGTTGGGTCTCGCGCGAGATCAAGGAGCACATGCCTACCACCTGCCGGGGCGTGGAGTTCGAGGGGTCGTTCACATCCCACGGCACCTCCTGCGGCGGCGGCGCCTATCCGGAAGAGGACTGCTGCATGCCGTCCAACGCGGTCTTCGGGATCCTGCCGATCGTCTGGAAGTGGAAGTACGGCCGCGACCGGGCATTCCTGGCGAACACCTGCTACCCACTCATGCTGGCGGTCGCCGACTTCTACGACGACTATATCGGCAAGCCGGTGGATGGACGCTACGACGTCTACGGCTCGGTACACGAAGGGGCCAACTGGTTCACCAAGAACGACATGTTCAGCCTGGGCGCGATCCGATTCCTCTACCGGGAGATCATCGCCGCCAGCTTGGAGCTTCGCCGGGACGCCAGCCGGAGGGCCCATTGGCAGGAGATCCTGGACCACATGAGCCCCTATCCGCTCCAGCCATGGGGCGACACGGTCACCTTTCGGCCGGACTGGGTACACGACGTGATGGAGGCGTTGACGTTCCAGGGCGGCGCACGGAACACCGGGCTGATGTTCACCACGACGTTCGACAACATCGGCCACGAAACGCTGCCCGCGTACAGGATCGCCACCTGCAAGACCCTGGACAAGGGCAACATGTTCAACCCGCAGCGTTTCTGCGGCTGGCAGAACGGCAACGACTTCGGCATGATGTTCGTCATGGCCGTCAGGGCAGGCTACCGCCCGGACCGGGTGATCGAGGCGATCAAGGGATGGAAGCCGGAACCGAACGGCATCGTCTCGCAGAAGGATGGGGGCGGGATCGAGACCGCGGGCATCATCGAAGCCATCAACAACATGCTCCTGCAGAGCCACGACGGCGTGATCCGGGTCTTCCCGAACTGGGACCGGAACGTCGACGCCGAGTTCCGGCGGCTACGGGCGGTGGGTGCGTTCCTTGTCGACGCGAAGTTCCGCGCGGCGGGCCAGGTGGTGCAAGCCGTGCGGGTGTTCAGCGAGAAGGGCCATCGCTGCGTGCTGCAGAGCCCATTCGAGGGCGCCTGTGTTGCAGTTACCCGCACGGACAGCGGACAGCCTGTTGCCACCGTTCGGGACGAGGAGACGTTCGCGTTCCAGACGACCGCAGGCGTGACCTACGACATAGCCCGCGCCGAATGCCCGCCGCCCCCGGCCGGTGCGCCGAGGATCACCCGGCAACCCGAACCGGCCACAGTCGCCTACCCGGCATTAGCCACGTTCACCGTTGCCGCATCGGGCAAGCGGCTGCGATACCAGTGGCAGAAGAACAGGGCGGACATCCCCGGCGCGACGGCCGAGACCTACACCACGCCGCCCACGACGCTGTGGGATACGGGCAGTTCGTACCGCTGCGTCGTCTCGAACGCGTTCGGCATGGTGCGGAGCGGCGCCGCAGTCCTGAATCCGGGGGCGTACGGCCCCACGGCTGACGGCATGCCTCACGCGCCGAAGAAGGTGTAGGTCGGCACGCCCAGCAGAGCGCTCAGGAGCGCCCATACCGTGCCCATGACGCAGTCGCCCAGCACCATGCCCAGGAAGAAGGGCAGGAAGCGCCGGTAGGCGTTCAGGCCGCCGTAGTGCATGGTCAGCCACTTCAGGCCCCAGGCGATCAGTAGCGGCAGCCAGACCAGGTGGATGGCCCACGACGAGGAGATCGCGTAGCCGATCGGGTGTAGCGGGAAGCCGAACCAGCGGAGCCTGAGTACGAACAGGACCAGCGTCGTCAGGAGCCCCGTCCCCATCGCCGTGGTCGCCTGCACGTTGGGGCGCATATCCAGCGTGCCCGCCGTCCAGCGCGAGGTGCGGTCGAGGGCCTCCTGGCCCTGGAGGATGCCCTGGTGGAACTTGGCGGCGGCGCCCACGGCGTATGCTTGGTGCTCGATGGCCCAGAACGCGGACAGCGTGCCGACGGCGGCCGCCAGCATGATGGCGACGAGCATGCGGCGCGCCTCCATCCCCCGGGAGTGCGCCATCTGCAGCCCCTCGAGGCCTACTGGCATCGTGTCGCCGCGGTGCGCCCGCGTCAGTGAGAACGTGAACGTGAAGAACGCCATGTCGGCCGGACGCAAAACCGAGGCGGACGCGGCCCTACAGATCATGGCATCAGGCCCCATGAAGTGGAAGTCATGGATGGGCGGCCCGAGCTCGGCGCGGATGCGGGTGACCACCGCGATGGTCGCCAGGTAAATCGCGAAGAACGCGCCCGCCGCCCACCACGCCACACCGGCGGCACGGCAGAAGAGCAGCAGCGCCAGGACACCTCCGCCCAGGCCCAGGAGCGCGCCGCGGTCGCTCAGGGCCTCGCCTGTTGAGACGCCCGCCGACGCGCGGTTCACGGCGCTCCGCCAGATGGCCGCATAGGTCCGGCGGCCCGAATAGAGGTAGAACAGGAAGAGGCCCATGATGGACCCGAAGCCCTGCTCCTTGATGAACGGGAAGTCGGGCGTCGCGTCCCACGCCATGGCGCTGGAGACGACGATCTGGCCCTTCCAGAGCAGGAAGAAGAACCAGCAAGAGAAGAGCAGGTCCACGGGCAGCAGGAAGCCAAGGCCGATGGCCAGCGGGTACGCCGTCACGGGGAACCAGTCGATGGCGTTCCACGGCTTAGTCGTCATTATAGGCTTCAGGTCGGTGATGCCGATCGGCAGCATCGGTATCTGCGGGTAGAGGAACGAGAGCCCATTCCAGAGGCTTAGCCCGGCGGCCAGCGAGAACCCGCCCCACATCAGCCAGCTGCGGAAGAAGGGCGCGTCAGGTCGGCTGTCGGTCATCTCCAGCGGGAGCCAGGTGATGGGGAAGGTCAGGCGCTCATGGTCGGCCCACTGCCGGCGGACCAGCACGTTGATGCAGTTGGCCACCCAGAGCAGGGCCGTCATGAAGCAGGTCCAAGCCAGGATGGGCGTCGCCCAGGCCCGGAGCACCTCCGGCCGGTAGAAGCTGGAGTTCCCCATGAAGTGGCCGCGCAGCGCCATGCGGTCGCTCACCACGAGCCAGTCCGGGAAGTCCTTGAGGAAGCGGCTCCAGCCGTTCGTCTCGCCGAACCAGGCGCCATGCGGCATGATCTGCGCGAGGATCCCTACCCCGTCGAGGCCCGCCAGCCCCGTCGAGATGCCGAGCATGGTGTAGAGCGTGATCATCTCGCCCTGGCTGAAGACGGCGCGAGGCGACAGCCGCCGCAGGACGGCGTTCAGGCCAGCGAGGACAAACAGGAAGAAGATCACATTGGCGAAGAGCGAGATGGTGGACACATAGGGCCCAAACAGCACGCGCTCCTGCCGCACGATGAAGTAGGCGTTGAGCGGAATGAGCAGCGCCCCGAGCAACATGGCGCGCACGGAGACGGCCGGCCCGCCCTTGCGGGGCGGCGGCGCAGGCTTGTTGGTGACCAAAGGTTCTTTGGTGAAGGGTGAGTGGCTCATACTCGCTCTCGGATGACAGAAGCCGGTGTACCCCAGCGTGGGCACTCACGGCCGCCGCTGCCGATACTCCTACATTCGCTGGGCGCGTGGGCCCTTCCTGCAACGGCGCCAAAGACCCGACCCGCCATCGGTGACGCTCCTGACAAGGGGGTCCGTATGACGGTCTAGAACACCCAGAGTGGCTGGCCACCAACACAGGAGATGCGATGAGATACCTCGTTGCCATTCACCACCCCGACGACTACGACCCGTCGGCCTCAGAGGACGAGGCGATGTCGCGCGATATCGATGCGCTGAACGATGAGATGGTCGCCGCCGGTATCCGCGTCTTCGTCGGCGGCCTGCATCGGGCAATCCGCGCTAAGTCGGTGCGGACCCTGCCCGACGGCCAGACACAGATCACCGACGGGCCGTACTTGGAGACCAAGGAGCACGTGGCCGGCTTCTGGGTACTCGAGGCCGCAGGCATGGACGAGGCGCTTGAGTGGGGCCGCAAGGCCGCCGTAGCCTGTCGGGCGCCGGTCGAGGTCCGGCAGTTCCACTGAGGGTGGGACCCTCCCGGATAACCCCGTCAGTGACGCCCGCGGCCTGACCCCACTGACACTGCTGACAGCACTGCCAATGGGGGCCGGAGCGGCTTGACGGTGCGCCGTGCCATAATCGATCCATGTCTCACGAAACCACTCCACCCCTCGTGACCATGCGCGGCATTCGCCGGGCGTTTCCGGGCGTTGTGGCGCTGGACGGCGTGGACTTCACACTACGTTCGGGCGAAGTACACGCGCTGATGGGCGAGAATGGCGCAGGCAAGTCGACGCTGGTAAAGGTCCTCACCGGCGTTCACCCCCGCGATGCCGGCGAGGTCCGGCTCAACGGCTCTCTGATCCACCCCGCCTCGCCGCAAGATGCGCAGGCCCTGGGCATCAGCACGGTCTACCAGGAGGTGAACCTCATCCCGGGGCTCTCCGTGGCCGAGAACATCATGCTGGGCCGCCTGCCGCGCCGGTGGGGGCGGATCGACTGGGGCGCCGTGAACCGCCGCGCCGAGGTCGCCATGGGGCGCCTGGGCCTCGACCTCGATGTGACCCAACCCGTGGGCTCCTGCTCCATCGCCATCCAGCAGATGACGGCCATCGCCCGTGCGCTGGACGTGCAGGCCAAGGCCCTCATCCTCGACGAGCCGACCTCCAGCCTCGACGCGCAGGAGGCGCAGAACCTCTTCTCCGTCATCCGCAAGCTCCGCGACGAAGGGCTGGGCATCGTCTTCATCACCCACTTCCTGGGCCAGGTCTACGACATCGCCGACCGCATCACCGTGCTGCGGAACGGCAAGCTGGTGGGCGAGTATGAGACGGCTTCACTGCCGCGCCTGGAGCTAGTGGCCCGCATGATGGGCCGCGATCCCGACGAAGTCGCCGCCCTGGAGAGTGCGCGACCGGCAGATGCCGCCAAAGCCGAGGAGCGCAAGCCCTTCCTCAGCGTGCGCGGCCTGGGCCGGCGCGGGAGCATCCGCCCGTTCGACCTGGACGTGGCGCAGGGCGAGGTGGTCGGGCTCGCAGGCCTTCTAGGCTCGGGTCGCACCGAGGCTGCGCGGCTCCTCTTCGGCGCCGACAGGGCGGAGACGGGCTCCGTGACCGCCGGCGGGCGCTCTGGAGCGCCGGGTAGCTGCCGTGAGGCCATCGCCTGGGGCCTGGGGTTCTGCCCGGAGGACCGCAAGGCGGAGGGCATCGTGCCCAACCTCTCCGTGCGGGAGAACATCGCCCTGGCGCTGCAGGCCCGGCGCGGCGTGCTCCGGCGCCTCTCAAGGAAGCAGCAGACAGAGATCGCCGACCGTTACATCCGCGAGCTGAACATCGTGACGCCCGACGCCGAAACGCCCATCCGGTCGCTCTCCGGCGGCAACCAGCAGAAAGCCCTCCTCGCCCGATGGCTCGCCGCCGACCCGCGCCTTCTGATCCTGGACGAGCCCACCCGGGGCATCGACGTCGGCGCCAAGTTCGAGGTGGCCAAGGCCATCGAGGAACTGCGTGCCGCGGGCATGGCCATCCTCTTCATCTCGTCGGAACTTGAGGAGGTCGTCCGCTCCTGCGGCCGCGTGGCGGTTCTCCGGGACCGTGAGAAGATCGGTGAACTGGCCGGTCCGGACGTGAGCGCACAGGGCATCATGGCGACCATCGCCGGTTCCCAGCCGAAGGGCTCGACCGAAGCCGAGGTGCGCCTATGAAGCGCCCCGCGCCTCGTCTCATCACCTCCTCACCCCCTCACCTCCTCATGCCTCTGGCGGCCCTGGCGCTGGTCCTGCTCTACGACGCGCTGACGATCCCCGGGTTCTTCCACGTCGAGATGCGCGACGGCCATCTCTTCGGCAGCCTGGTCGATATCCTGAACCGGGGCGCGCCGGTTCTGCTGCTGGCCCTGGGCATGACGCTGGTCCTCTCCACCGGCGGCGTCGACCTCTCCGTGGGCGCCGTGATGGCCATCACCGGCGCCATGGCGGCGGGGCTCATCGCGCGGCCCGAGGGCTTCGTGCTGGCGGGGCTGGACCTGCACGGCTCGGCCCCGGCCATCGTGGCCGTCTCGCTGGTGGCGGGGCTGGCCGCAGGGCTCTTCAACGGGGCGCTGGTGGCGTTCGCCGACGTGCAGCCCATCGTGGCGACGCTGATCCTCATGGTCGCGGGCCGCGGCGTGGCGCAGCTGCTGACGGCCGGGCAGATCATCACGTTCGAGCATCCCGGCTTCCAGTTCCTCGGCAGCGGCTTCGTGGCGGGCCTTCCCTTCCCGGTGACAGTGGCCGTTGCCATGTTCCTCGTCACGGCCGCTCTGAGCCGCGGCACGGCCCTGGGTCTCTTCGTGGAGGCCGTGGGCGACAACCCCACAGCCAGCCGCTTCGCCGGGGTCAACGCACGCATGGTGAAGCTGCTGGTCTACGGCTTCTGCGGGCTCTGCGCCGGCATCGCGGGGCTCATCGGCACCGCCGACATCAAGGCCGCCGATGCGAACAACGCGGGCCTCTACATGGAGCTGGACGCCATCCTGGCGGCGGCCATCGGAGGCACCTCGCTCAGCGGAGGACGCTTCTACCTCTCGGGCACCCTGGTGGGCGCGCTCCTGCTCCAGACGCTAACCACCACCATCCTGACCAAGGGGGTGCCGCCGGTGCTGACCCTGGTGGTGAAGGCCGCGGTGGTGGTGGCCGTCTGCCTCCTCCAGAGCCCGAAATTCCGGTCCGTGGCCGGGCGCAGGTTCCGCAGGGAGGCGACATGATGCGGAGACCCCCATCCCAGCCATCCCCCTCCGCTTCGCGCAAGGGGAAGGAGCCTTTACGGTTCCTGAATCGCTCGACCTTCCCCTTCGCGGCCACAGTGCTGGTTTTTGTGCTGCTCTATGTGGCCGCGTCGCTGCACTACACCGGCTTCTCGCGTCCGCAGGTCTTCCTGAACCTGCTGGCCGACAACGCCTTCGTGGGCGTGGCCGCGGTGGGTCTCACCTTCGTCATCCTTACGGGAGGCATTGACCTCTCCGTGGGGTCGGCGGTGGGTTGCGGGTCCATCATCATCGCCACGCTGGTGGAGAAGCAGCACGTGCATCCGGTCATCGCCATCCTGCTCGTCCTGGCCATGGGCACGACGGTGGGCAGCGGCATGGGCGCGCTGATCCGCTACTTCGACCTGCCGCCGTTCCTAGTGACGCTGGCGGGGCTCTTCCTCTACCGCGGCATCGGGCTACTGGTGAGTATGGAGTCGGTGTCGATCATGCACCCGCTCTTCGCCAGGCTCTCCATGGCCGGCGTGCCGCTGGGCGACGCCGGCAGCCTGCAACTCTCGGCCATCGTCTTCCTGCTGGTGGTGGCCGTGGGCATCTACCTGTCGCGGCACACCACCTTCGGCCGCGTCACCTACGCCATCGGCGGCAGCGAGCAGTCGGCGCTGCTCATGGGCCTGCCCGTAGGCCGCACCAAGATGGGCGTCTACGCCCTCAGCGGCTTCTGCTCGGCGCTGGCTTCGGTGGTCTACGCGGTCTACACCTCAGCCGGCAACGCCAACGCGGGCACGGGGTTGGAGTTGGACGCCATCGCCGCTGTGGTGGTGGGCGGCACGCTATTGAGTGGCGGCACGGGCTACGTGGCAGGGACGCTGGTGGGCGTGCTCATCTTCGGCGTCATCCAGACCGCCATCACATTCCAGGGCACGCTCAGCTCATGGTGGACCAAGATCGCAGCCGGCACGCTGCTGCTCCTCTTCATCCTGCTGCAGCGGGCCATGCACCGGAGGGCCAGATGACGACCGAGAAGCTCCCTCGCGGCTACCTGTGCCGCATGACACCGACGCCGCCCGCCATGGACGGCGACCTGGACGGCGGTGCGTGGGCGCGTGCGCCATGGACCAAGCCCTTCCGCGACATCGAAGGCGACCTGAAGCCCGACCCGCCGTTGCTGACGCACGCCAAGATGCTCTGGGACCACAAGAATCTCTATATCGGCGCCTGGCTGCAGGAGCCGAATGTCTGGGGCACGCTGACTGAGCACGATTGCGTCATCTTTCAGGACAACGACTTCGAGCTATTCATCGATCCCGACGGCGACCACCACAACTACTTCGAGCTGGAGTTCAACGCCCTCAACACGCTCTGGGACCTGCGCCTGCCCAAGCCCTACCGCGATGGCGGCCCTGCCCTGAACGAGTGGGAGGCCGAGGGGATCCGCCACTCCGTCCACGTCCGGGGCACGCTCAACGACCCCACCGACACCGACGAGGGCTGGAGCCTCGAGATCGCCATCCCCTGGTCGGCCTTCGCCGAGCATGGCGGGTGCCCCTGCCCGCCCCGTGCAGGCGATCTGTGGCGGATGAACTTCTCCCGCGTGGAGTGGGACGTGGAGGTCCGCGACGGCGAGACTGTGAAGCTGCGCGGCCGCCCGGAACACAACTGGATCTGGTCACCGCAGGGCGTTGTCGATATGCACCGCCCCGAGCGCTGGGGTCACGTGCGCTTCGCCGAAGCCGAAGCGCCGCTCGCCTCGTTCCGCCCGGACCCGTCGCAGCCCGACCGCGACCTGCTGATGCACGTCTACCACGCCCAGAGGGCCTACCAGGCGGCGAACAAGCGGTGGGCAGCCGACCTGGTGGAGCTGGGCGAGCGCCTGCCTGCCGAGGTCCGCGCACAGGTCACGCTCACGATCACCGCCGAGGGATGGCAGGCCACTCGCCGCGGCCCGTCACCCCGCTGGGCGCTCCACCAGGATAGCCGGTTCATCGGAGTGCGATAGGCTCCCTACCGCGCCTTCACCCGCAGCACGGGCAACCGGACCGGCGCGCCGCGCTACCGTGCTATCAGCAAGGTCAACACCGCCAACACGGTCAGAAGGCCCTTGACCTGGTTGGTGTTGTCGACGGCCGTCAAGCGCGGCCCCTACCCCGCGTTCAGCGCCGCTACGCGCCATGCCTCGCCCGGCGCGGGCAACTGCGCTTGCTCGCCGGGGAAGACGACCTCGTAGCCCACCGGCGTGCCGGGTGCGATCGGCTTGGTGCGCAGGTGGACGCCTACCGCCGCCACAGTACCGGTATTGGTCACGGTCACCACGCCGCCCTTCTCCTCGACCGCCAGCGTCGTCGTGGGCAGCGCGGCCAACGGCGCCAGCGGGTGCTCGCCGTCCTGCTGCGTGAAGAGGACCACGCTCCGCCACGGCTCGGCGGTTTGGCGGGCCAACTCCATCTCGACGGCGAAGACGCCCTCAGGCGCGTCAGGCGCCGGGTCGGCAATGGTGAGGACTTCCTGCGAGCCCACCGTCTCCAGCCTCACGTCCGCCCCGTGCGTGGCGATCGTCTCGCCGCTCATGGTGCGAACGCGGGCGCGGATCGCTACATCCGCCGGCTCGCCGTCGTTGTGCGCGAAGAGCCGCAGGTCCATGGCCTTGCCGGGCTCCTGCGTGATAGTGTCGTATCGCAGTGACAGCGCCACCGGCGCGAAGGCGCGGCGCAGGGCCCAGTAGGCGGGCTTCAGGCCCAGGTCGAGCTGGATGAAGGAGTTGTTCATCACGCACGAGAAGTCGTCGTGGCCCATCCAGAGCAGCACGCCCGAGGACGCGAAGGCCCGCCGCCGCACGGCCTCCACGATGGTCCGGTACTGCTCGGCCTGGAGGAAGTGCGAGAGGCCGACCAGGCGCTCCAGCTCTTGCTCGCGGACGGGCATGGCCAGGCCGAACTCCTGCAGCGTGGGATCCATGCGCCAGAAGAAGCCGCCATGGTTGCGGTAATAGCTGCAACTCGGGTCCAGCGGCAGGATGGGGCGGCCGGCGGCGTAGCGCTGCAGCGTTTCGAGGTGCGCGAGCGCGGGCACGCCGACCTCGCTCCGCATGATAGAGTCGTCGGCGTTGGTAGCGGCATAGAAGGCGCCGCTAGGCACGATGCCCCAGCCGCCATGGGTGTCGTGGTGGAGGCCCTTGCCTATGTTCTCGGGCTTCACGAAGAAGCAAGGCCCGCTGGGGCTGGAGGGGAGGAAGAGCTTGCCGGGGTCGTGCCGATCCACCACCTCCTTGAACATGGCGATCATGGGGTGGCGGTCGTCGATGGGGATCATCTCGCGGTCGAGGTGCGACCCGTAGGTGATCTCGTTGCCGCCGTCCCAGAGCGCGTGGCAGGCGTGGTGTCCGCGCCGCTCTACCCAGTCCTCGGCCAGGCCGCGCATGGCCGCGATGCTCGCGTCATCATCCGGCGGCGTGTTGCTGAGGGCGGCAGAGGAGAAGGGGAACTCCTGCCAGAGCAGGATGCCCATCTCGTCGGCGATGCGGTAGCAGGCCTCCTTCTCCAAGATGCCCCCGCCCCAGATGCGCAGCATGTTCACGTTCATGTCGCGGTAGAGCTGCAGCAGGCGGCGGTAGTCGGCTTCGCCCACGTCGCCGTAGCAGGGCGAGAGCGGCACCCAGTTGGCCCCTCGAAGGAAGACGCGCCGGCCGTTGATAACGGGCAGGTAGGGGTAGGCGCCCTCGGGTGCGCCGTCCGTGGGCTCCCAGGCGAGGTGCCGAAAGCCCAGCGTCCACTCGCGCCTGTCCGACACGGCGCCAGAGGCGTCGATGAGCTGCGCGTCCAGCGTGTAGAGCGGCTGGTCGCCGGGGCCGTTTACCTGCCACGGCAGCACGTCGGGTACGGCGAAGTCGGCCTTCAGGCGACCGCCGGCCAGGGGCGCCTCGGACTGCCAGTGCGCGGCTCCGTCGGGCGCGGTCAGCGTCAGCCGCAGGGAGGCGCCGCCGGGGGCCTCGGCCTCCACTAGGAGGCGGCCCGTACACAGGTCGGCGTCCAGGTCGGCGGAGACGAGCGCCCGCTCCAGCCGCGCGCCGCCGGTGGCCTCCAGGGCGATCTCGTCCCAGATACCCACGTGCACCACCCGCGCCATCCAGTCCCACGTGTAGTTGAAGCGGGGCTTCAGGTGGCGCGTGCGGTCGCAGTAGCCCATCTGTGCGTCGAGCTGAGGCGACTGATGGAAGACCACGCTCAGCTTCTGCCGCCGGCCCGGCTTGGCGGCCTCGGTGAGGCGGAACCGGTGGCGCACCAGAGCGCCCTCGAACTCGCCCACGAGGGCGTCGTCGAGGTAGACCAAGCCGGAGTGGTCAAGCCCCTGGCAGGCGAGCCAGACCTCGCGCCCGGCCCACTCCTCGGGGATGGTGACCTCGCGGTCGTAGATCCACTCGCGGTTGTTGACCCACTCCGACTGGTAGGAGGCCAGCGCGTCGTTCCAGTCCGGGATCACGCCGGCCTCCCGCAGGGCGCCATGCACGCTGCCCGGCACGTCGGCAGGCACGGTGGGGATCATGGGCAGCGTGGGGCTGTCGATCTCCATGGTGGTCTGCAGCCGCCAGTAGTGGCGCAGCCAGCCGCTCAGGTTCCAGCGGCCGTTCAGCGGGATGCGGTCGTGCAGCGAGGCGTTCATGCGGGGCTCTCCGGGTGCGCGGGGTAGGGGCCGCGCCGGTGCAGCGCGGCCCCTGAGAGCCTACCCGAGCGGACGCCGCCGCCGGCTACAGCCGCAGCAGCTTGGTGTCGCCTTTCTGCATCTCGAACGAGAGCGTCGTCGCGGGGGCGTAGGCCTCCCCTGTAACGGCGTCGCGGCAGGCGACCGCCCGCGGCAGCCGGATCGTGCGCGTGCCCGCCTCGGTGGCATGCAGCGCCACCCATCCGCCGCCGGCCATGACGATGTCGCCCTGCTCGCTGTAGAGGTGGACGCCGGCCTTCCGAGCCAGCTCACACAGTATGCCGGCCGGTAGCACGAGGGCCCCGGAGTATACGCTCAGTCCCTCGCCCAGGGGCTTCGATGCCACCGCCACTTCGCCGCCGACGGCGTAGGTCGCCAGCGTCTGCGCCCCTGCGTCGTCCACCGCGAACGAGGGCGTCAGCGCGGAGTAGGCCCCGGCGGGGGCCGGCATCGATGCAGCATTCGGGAACGTCTTGCCCGGCGCGTCCACGACCGCGCCCGTACGCGGCTCGATGCGCCGCACCGCCATCCCGACCGTTTCAGAGATCGTCTCCACCGACAACGTGTTGCCGTCGATGTAGCCCGGCGCGTACATGAACAGCGTGACGCAGCCCTTGCGTGAGGCCCGCCGCTGAAGGGTCCGCCTCTGCGCCGGAGTGAGCCGGAAGGCATTCAGGATGATCGTGAGCTTGGCGGGCGGCGTCTTGCCGGAGAGGAGGTCCTCCAGCAGGTAGATGCCCGTGGGCGCGCCGATCCGGTACCACTGGGCGCGGAAGAGGTAGAGCAGCGGCATCATGGCGTGGGAGTTCGGAGCCCCGAAGAGCGGGCTCTGCTCGTCGATGACGACAGCGACCTCCGGGCGGTAGGGGCCGCGCTTGGCCAGCGCCTCCGTGTAGGCCCGGTCCAACGTGCCCAAGTACTGCCACATCTCGTCGCCGGCGAACCAGCCCTGGCCGGGCAGGTCCATCCACCAGACCGCCGTGCCCCGCGTGGCGACGTGCGCGAAGTTGCGCGCCAGGACGCCCCGCGTCTGGCGGAAGTCCACCGGCCGCTCGTAGCCCGCGTCGAGGGGCGAGAGGTGCGTGCGAGTATCGTCCTCCACCAGCCAGAGCTTGCCGTGCAACTGGATGGAGTCGATGGGAGCCATGAAGTAGCCGCCCCCGCCGATGCCCCGGTCCCAATAGCTCACCGGTGAACAGAGGATATCCACGTCCGGCGACCGGAGTAGGCGACCCAGCGCCAGGTGGCCGCTGGTGGACATACCGGCCTGCGCTGGCGCCAACTCGAAGTGGTAGCCGTAGAAGGCCACCGTGAGCTTCCTGGGCGCCGCCTGCTTGATGGCGCGGCAGAGGTGCGCCACGGTGTCGGCCATTTCCGTGTTGCGGAAGTCGTCGAAGTCGATGGCCTGCCGCTGGGTTGCCGGATCACGGAAAGCGCTCTCGTCGGCGCGCAACTGGTCGGCCTTGGTGGGCGGTACGGCAGTCTCCAACGTGGCCGCTGCGTCGCCCCAGGCGCGGCGCAGGGCCGCGTCGGTGCGATACCTGGCCCGCAGGAACGCTCGGAACGCAGGGACGGCGGGTGGCTCGAAGCCGGCGGTGCGCCCCTCCCACATGCGGTCGTAGAACCATTCGCCCGTATGCTGCCCGCTGGGGTGGTAGGCGAGGATGTGGTCGCCGAATTTCGCCTCCAAATGGCGCACCAGCGCGGCTACATGCCGGGCCGCATCGCGCCGCCACGCCTGGGAGTGGACGCTGGGGAGGCCGCGCGCGCCGTCGTCATAGAGCATACGCTCGTCCGGATGGGCGGCGAACCAGGCGTCGGACGGAGCGGTGGTCAGAATGCGCGGGATGAGCAGCGCCTTGGGGTTGGCCTTCAGCGCCATCTCGATCCAATGGTCGGCGGCTCCCGCGTAGTCCGGCGTCTCACCTGCGGCGGGCCAGGGCGTGCCGATGGTGAGAGAGACGATGTTCACGCCGTGCCGCCCCGCCGCCTCCACCTCGCCCAACTGCAGCGGGGTGTGGACCGGGTCGGCCACATCATGCAGGTTCACGAACAGCACGCTGGGCGTCATCGGCTTGCCGTTGACATAGAGCGTGGGACCAGCGGGCGTCCGGCGGACCTCCGCCTCCAGCCCTACGGCGTGACTCTCCACGACAGCGCCTCCGATCGCGATGGCCGGCCCAAGCAGGCCGATGGTCCGCAGCAAGTGCATGGGGTTTCCTTAGGCAGGCCCGGCGCTGCAGGTGCACGACTGCGCTGCCGCGCCGCGGGTCCAGCAGCACATTGTGGCAGACGTGACGGGTAGGGTCCCTGCTCTCTGCGCCTGTGCGCCATAATCCCCAGTGTACGCTCAGGCGCCCAGCGTGTTCGCGCTCGCCTGCGGCGGAAGGAGAGATGAACATGGCGTTTCGGCTCAGTATTTGCGGCCGTGCGGTCGTGACCGTCCTGATCGGTGCTGTCCTCTGCGTCGGGCTCATGGGCGCGGCGGCGGGTCAGGCCGACCGCCAGGCCATCCAACGCAAGCTCAGCGGCATGCGCTCGCTGCCGGATGCCGAGCGCGGAGCGGCGACGAAGCAGATCGCGCTGGAGATCCGACGCCTGCCGGCATCCGCCGACAAGGTTAACCTGGCTGCGGGGCTGGCCAATCTGGCCACGGAAGGCGACTTCGGCCGCGACGCGCTGCAGACCGTTACGACCACCTTGGAGCGGGCCCTCCGAGAGACGAAGGACCCGGGCGGGTACGCCTATGCCGGCCTGGCGCGCCTCGTCTACTACGAGGGAATGAAGGCGGATTGCGACGCACCCCTGTTCGCGGCCGCTCTGGCCGAGTTCAAGGCCGCCGATAAGGAGCTCGAACGCGCGGACTTTACGCTCAAGGACCTGACCGGCAAGTCGTGGACGCTGCAGGCGCAGCGCGGCAAGGTGGTCGTGGTCAACTTCTGGGCCACCTGGTGCCCGCCCTGCCGCAAAGAGCTGCCGGACCTGGAAGCGCTCCACAAGCGCTTCGCGGCAAAGGGCCTCGTCATCCTCGGCATCACCGACGAGAAGGCGGACGTGGTTAAGCCGTTCGTCGCGCGCCAGGGAATGACGTACCCGGTGCTGCTGGATCCGGACCGCAAGGCCGGCAAGCGCTTCCGGGTGGAGGGCATCCCCCGCACGCTCATCTACGGCCGAACCGGCAAGCTGGCCGCCCAGGCGGTGGATATGCGGACCATGAAGCAGTTCCTGACGCTGCTGAGCAAGGCGGGGCTGAGGTAGGACACGTGAGGCGCCATCGCGGCCGGTACGGTTTCAAGACCATGGTGGCCGCCATGGCTCTGGCCCCTGCCCTGTCGACCGGTGCATCCCTCGTGCCGGGCCGTGGTGACCTACAGACCCCGGTCGGCGGGAAACCACCTGGCGCGGTGGCGCGTGGGCGGCCAGGTCCTCTACCGCTACTTCGCATCCATCGAGACGCCCAAGTGGAGGTGCAGCGGACCGGCTGGGTACGCGAGGGCGACAGGCTGGTGCAGCGCCTGCGGATCAAGACCGACGCGACAGTGCCGGACTACGCCATCGTTATCTGGGGCATCCCATGGAGGCCGGGCGCCAGGGCCGTCGACGTCCGCAGCACCGCCACGCGGCACCAGGTGGCGTACAACCGCAAGGGCGAGCGCCACCTGGTCCTCACGTTCGACCTGAAGCCCAACGCCGAACTGGAACTCAGCGTACCGGTAGCCTGGGCGGGCGCCACTATGAGGTAGCCGCCGGCCGGGCCCGACCCCTACCGCGCCACGATGCAGTCCAGCCCGAAGTAGTACCGAGGGCCGGTGCTTGCCGGGTTCGAACCTACCACCTCGCCCCGCAGCCGTAGCTTGCCTCCGACAGGCGTGAATGTGCCCAGCTCCACCGGGCCGGTGGGCACGGCCTCCAGATGAAAGGCGTCGAAATCATGTCCGGCCGGCTGGCCGTTCACCGTGAACCGCAGGATGCCGTAGTCGCGGCTTCGGGTGCCGTAGAGCGTCAGGGCACAGGGCTGCGTGCCTGCTACCGGGACGTCGAACTCGACGAAGTCGCCGACCTTGCCGGCCTGAACGAAGAGCTGCATGCCGCCGCTCCACTGGCCCTCGGACAGCCCGGCATCCTGGGTGCCGATGATGAGGTTGGGCGACTTGGCCGCCACCGACAGCGTCTCGAACTCCACCGCGCCGGCCATGGCGAAGGGCGGCGGCAACTCGCTGAGCGGCGCGCCGGCCTCGGTGGGCTGCGTCGGCCGGTTGTGCGTGGCGCCGGGCCGCGCGTACCAGAACGTGCCGGCAGCGTAGTCCACCTTGGTGTCCGCCCAGTGCCAGATCTCCATGTCGTGCTTGATCCCGGTTCGCATGGGTATGCCGTCCAGCAGGCGCACACGGGATGTGGTGGTGTAACCCTGCCAGTCGCCGGTCGGCGCGCGGTCGCGCTTCGGCATTGACATGAAGGGCGAGCTGAACCAGCCCGCCATGCCCCAGGCGTAACCGTAGTAGTCCTCGGTGCCCGTACCGATGTGCGCCGGGAACGTGGCGCCGTCCACGTAGATGCGCTCGTCGCCCTCGCCGTACCAGGCGCCCACCGGGTTGAACACCGTCAGCGTGTCTCCCACATAGATGCCGCTGCCCCTGGCATCCAGGGTGTTCCAGTCGGCAATTGGGCGGGTCTTCGTTCCGATTTGACAGCGCCAGTTGGCGTGGAAATGGAGCGAGCGGCCGTCCCACGCCCACGGTCCGACGGCCACCGCGAGCGTGACCGTCATTGGCTTGGCGCCGACGTTCCGGAGCGCGACGCGACCGGTGCGTTGGTAAGGCATGACCCAGCGCGCCGTGAGCGTTCCGTCGGCCGCTACGGTGCGCCACCAGTCCTGAACCGGGTAGAGCCGCACGCCTGCGCCGAAGAACTCGCTCAGCGGGCACCAGACGGTGGCCTCGCCGTCGAAGGATGCCTCAAGCACCGTCGCCCGAAGCGCCTGGCCGGCCTCGGCCGGCGAGAGATGCACCTGCAGGCTGCGGACCGCCCTACTGCCCGCAGGCAGATCCATCGCCAGCGCCTCGCCTGGGGCCAACATCGCACGCCGGGCCTGTGCCTTTACGCCGGGAGCGGGGCGGCCGCCCAGAGTGTCGCTCACGCGCTTCAGCGTCGCCTTCTCCGCATCGACCTGCGCCATGCTGAATGTTCGGACATCGGTCCCGGGCCGGTAGCCGCGGTAGTTGATCACATAGTAGAACGGCGCCGAGTCCAGCGTGATCTTGCAGCCCCTGGCGTAGGGTATCGGCAGGTAGAGGTCGCCGCCCACGCCGCGTGGCGCCTTGAAACCGGCCTTGAGTTGGTCGCGCAGGTCGGTCCCGGTCATCGCCGTGCAGGCAAGCGGCGGGCGGACGAAGCCCTGGCCGCTCAGCAGGTCGTTGAACTTCGCGGTGATGGCCGGCGTGCTCGAGCCGTCGAAGTAGAACCGGATGTTCTGCTTGTCCTTGTCCGCCAGCAGGGGCGTCCAGAACCGGACGATGGCGCCGGGCCCCTCATGCTCCATGATCACCCACTCGCGGCGGCCCTCGTTCACCTCGGTATGGATGAAGTTGCCGAAGTCCTCGTTCGAGTGCCAGTTCGCAGGGTTACCGGGGTCGTTCTTCCGTGCGTCGTGGCTGCTTGCCTGCCTGCAGGTGTAGGCCGGACTGGGCAGCTTCGCCACGGCGTCCCGGTCCACCATCTCCAGGAGCAGGGACTTGAGGGTAACGGTGGGTGCGGCGTTGGCGGCAGACAGCGACGCCGCGACCAGACCGACCAGCGTGACGAGACCGATGTACCTGCGCATAGCTCCACCCCTCCCGGGCGAAGACGGCCGCCCCTATGGTGAGAGCCTACCCGACGCGGTCGTTGGCAGGCGCGAGGGGGCAGTAGCGCTGTCAGGGGCCTCGTGGCGTACAATCGTAGGGGCCGGGCGCGGCGCCCTGGTCCGACTGGAGGCGAGTTGCGGAACTCTGTGGCCGCCCGATGTTGCCGGGCTCTGATGGAGGCATGGGATGCACTCTTGGATGGCACTACTCGCGTTGGTTGCGCTGACCGTGGCGCTGTCGGCTGAGGCCGGGGCGCAGGCCGCGCTGCAACACGTCGACGTCTTCGCGGCGGGTGAGGGCGGCTACGCGCTGTTCCGTATCCCGGCCATCGAGTCGGCGCCGGACGGCTCGCTGCTGGCCTTCGCCGAGGCTCGGAAGTACAATGGCGGCGACCCCGGAGTGGCCAACAACGAGATCGACCTGGTGCTGAAGCGGAGCGAGGACGGCGGCGCCACATGGTCGGCCCTGCAGCTCATCGAGCACGCCGGTGAGCGCTGGTCGGCCGCCAACCCCGCCACGGTGGTCGACCGGCGCGGACGGCGGGTCTGGGTGATCTACCTCCGGTGCCGCCCCGGCCGCAACACCGAGACCACGAGGCCCGGCACGGACGACATGCTGACCCTGGTCCGATCCAGCCGCGATAACGGCAAGACCTGGTCGGACGCTGTAGACATCACCGCCGCCGCACGCGACATGGCCGACCCGCAGTGGGCCTGCACCGTGGTGGGACCGGGCGGGGCCATCCAGACGCGCACAGGCCGCCTGCTGGCAGCCGCATGGAAGGCGCGTCCCTACGTCCCCTTCGCCATCTACAGCGACGACCGCGGCCGCACATGGCATCGGGGCGAGCCGGTACCGCACGCCGCCGGCAACGAGTGCCAGGTGGCGGAGCTGGCCGATGGGCGCATCCTGATGGACATCCGCCAGAACCACGGCCCGACCCGCATGCAGGCGGTGAGCAAGGACGGCGGCATCACCTGGTCGGAGCCGAAGCCTGCCATCACCGTGGGCGAGGTGGCCTGCGCGCTGGAGCGGTTGCCCGGGCGCTCTCGCCGCGCGAACCTGCTCTGGACCGGACCCAAGGGCCCCGGCCGCGCCAACCTGATCGCCCGTGTGAGCCGCGACGACGGCGAGACCTTCGGCCCGGAGATCCCGCTCGCCGAGGGCCCGGCGGCCTACTCGGACCTGGCGGTGATGAAGGACGGCCGCGTGGGCATGCTCTGGGAGCGGGGCAACTACAAGACCATCGGCTTCACAGCCCTCCCCGCGTCCCTGTTCAAGGAGCGCCGCTGAGGGCGCGGGTCTCACGGGCCTGCACTGACCTCGGCCGGGGTCCGGTCCGTGGCCGACCGTGCAGGTCCGTGTGGTCACGCCACCAGCCCGCATGCCGTATACTTGGCTAGCCCGCGCGGACGCCCGCCGGGTGACTGATCGTCCTGATTCCACGGAGGTGGGCCATGCCCTTGACGCCAACCGTTAGCGATGCCGCACCGGCGACCGACTGCGCCCTCTCGCGCCGCACGTTGCTCCATGGCGCCGCGGGTGCGGCCGTGGCCCTTGGAGCCACCGCTGAGGCGGCCGAAGCGCAGGGCCTCTTCGCAGGCGCCGCCAAGCGCATCATTACGCCCGACCCGCTGCTGCCCGTCTCGGGCGGCATGGGGCCCACCAACCCGGTGAAGGAGAAGCGGGGCGACCTGACGGTGCGTGCGCTCTACCTCCGCAAGGGCGGCGTAGGCGTTGCCATCGCGAGCCTGGACCTGCTGGGCTTTCCCGGCGTTCTGGGTGACCGCGTGCGCGCCAAGGTCCCGCGCCTTCCGGCTACCAACATTCTTATCGGCGCCACGCACGCACACAGCGCGCCGGACTGCTACGCCTTCCCCGACCTGAAGGGCGGGCACACCGGCGACCTGGCCTACATCGACCGTGTTTGCACGCTGGCCGCCGAGGCGATCAACGAGGCCATCGACCGCGCCCAGCCGGCCCACCTCCGAACCGCGAGCGGCGAGGCCAAGGGGAAAATCGCTTATAACTACTACGCGCCGGACCTCTACGACCGGGGAATGGGCGTGCTGCAGGCCGCGACGCCCGGCGGCAAGGCCATCGCCACGCTGGTCAACTACGCCGTCCACCCCGAGGTGCTGGGCAGCGAGGTGGGCATCCTGAGCCCGGACCTCTGCGGGCCGCTCTATGACCGGCTGGAAGAGCGCGCCGGGGGCATGGCCATGTTCATGAACAGCGCCCAGGGCGGCATGGTCACCGCCGACAACCGCATCCTCGACCGCCCCAGCGACCCGCAGCGCGGCACATGGGAGGATGCCCGCACATGGGAGGAGTGCCTGCGGATCGGCCACACCATGGCCGACGAGGCCCTCCGCATCCTCGGCAAGGCGGCGACACAGGAGGACCCGACGCTCTACTGCCGCAGCGTCATGGTGACGCTGCCCGTGCAGTCGCCCGAGCTCTGGATGGTGGTGACACGCTCGCCGCTCCGGTACCCACACGGCAAGGACCGCACCATCAAGGCGCGAGTCAATCTGCTGAACATCGGGGACACGCAGGTGGTCACCGTGCCGGGCGAGGCGCTACCCAACATCGGGCTCTTCACGAAGCGGCACATGCGCGGGCGGCACAACATGCTCTTCGGGCTCACGAATGAGGCCTTCGGCTACATCCTGTCACGGGTCGACTACAAGAGCTTCGACCGCTACAAGTACGTCTCGGCAGTCAGCCTCGGAGAGATGACCGGAGAGATACTCATGGACCAGTGGTTGCAGTTGGTCCGCACCAGCCCGGCGCCGGACGGCCGCTAGGCGGCTGCCCCGGCATCATCGCCCTTCTTCTTGGCCTTCTGCTGCTCGCACCGGGTGCAGTGGAGGGCCGGCGCGGGGAGGAACAGCGAGCCGAGGCCCAGGATCGCGAGCACCGGCGTTGCCTGACTCAGGTTCTCGATGGACCGGTGTGTCTGGGTGACCATGTCCGCGATGAATACTGCGGCCACAACCAGGACCAGCATCCATCGGAAGGCGAACCGAAGCTGTCCGCCGCGAAGATGAGCCGCAACATAGAGACACCGGGGGCACTGGACCTCCAGCGTGGCAAGACGGCGTCTGCGACGCCTCCGACTAGAACGATGCATACGACAGCCTCCAGCCCTCGGGGTAGCCGTGCACTAGACAGACAATGGCTTGCTTGGGATCGTCTGGCGCCGCCTGTTCAGGCCGAGCCCAGATCCTCCATGACCTGCGCCTCGCAACTCTTGCATATGCAGTGCGTGAACGAGACTGACGTGTTCCGCGCGATGTACGTCTCCAGCTTCTGCCACCTCTCGCGGCTATCGCGTACCTTCCTGCAATACGAGCAGATGGGGATGATTCCCTCCAGCATGGCGACTGGTTCCTGGGCGGCATCCCTCTCCGCCAGCGCGGCGCGTAGCGCGGCAAGGTCGGCGAAACGGGCGAGCGTGATTGGGATGGCCTGCGCCAGCGCCTGTTCGCTGGGCGGCTTGGTCAGGTAGGCCCCCACTCCGGCCGCAGCAGCACGCTGCACCAGTTCCGTCGACTGGTGCGCCGTGAGGACCACCACGGGGGTCGGGGCGCTCTCGGTGAGTCGGCGGGTCACCTCGATGCCGTCCATTTCGGGCAGATCCACGTCCATGAGCACCAGGTCGGGCCTGTATTGCGCCGCCATGGTCAGAGCGGTCGTGCCGTCGGGAGCGTAGCCGACCACGGAATGGCCCAGGCGCTGCAGCATCCGACCGACCATCACCGCCACCAGCCCCTCGTCCTCAACAACGAGCACGCGCAGACCCGCAACCGTCGTCATCGGAGAGTGTCTCCTACCGTGGTGCCGGTGCCGGCGATGGGGAACCGAATCTCAACCGCGGCGCCGCGGTCATTCCGGAGGCTCATATTACCACGGAGGTCGATCTGGCTGAGCGTCTCCACGACATGCAGGCCCACGCTCCAGCGCTCACCGGTCAGGGCCTCCGAAGGAAACCCCGATCCGTTGTCGCGGAACAGCAGCCGTACCTCCTCCGCAGTGCCCCTGACATCGACATCGATATGGAGCGGGGCTGCGTCGGCGTGCTTGAACGCGTTGGTCGTGAGCTCGTTGAGGATCAGCGCGATGGCGGACGCGTGCTTTGCCGGTGTCCGCACGTCATCACCTACGACGCTGAGCCGAGGCGGCAGGCCCGGACGCATGATGGCGGCAGAGGAGTTTACGATCTGGTCGACAAGCTCGCGGATCGGCAGGGCCTTCCATGCGGTGGCGGAGAGGATGCTGTGCACCACGGACATTGCGCGGATGCGGCCCGCCAGGTCGCCGAGCAGTTCGGACCGCGACGCGTCCTCGACCGATCCCATGGCCTGCCGCTCCAACTCCAGCACACCCAGAATGGCCGAGAGGTTGTTCTTGACCCGGTGGTTCACCTCGTGGAGTAGCCGCGCCTTGGCGGACGCGTCCTCGCGGCTACGGCTCAGAAGCCGCTCATTCTCCTCGGCGATATGGCGGAAGCGCGCTTCGGACTCGCGCAGGGCTTGCCCGGCGGCGCGCTCCTCGGTGATGTCCTGGATGGTTCCGGTGCGGTAGCGGGGCACGCCGTCCTCGTCGCGAAGCACCGCGAACCGGTTGTTCAGAACGCGGCGGCTCGCGTCGGCGGCACGCACACGGTACTCCATCGAGCCCCGATCTTCGCCGCACTCGGTGGCCGCCAGGATGGGCGCCATCGATGCCTCACGGTCTTCCGGCACAACCAAATCCAGAATCCGCATCCTTGGTTCGCCGAGGAACCGCTGCACCGGGTAACCCAGCAGGCGCTCGATGGCAGGGCTCATGTACTCGTATCGGTTGGTCGACAGGTTCAGCGCGTAGGCCACGACATCGGAGTGCTCGACGACCATCTCGAGGAGGGTGCGGCTGTGCCGGAGGTCCTGCTCCATGCGGCGCTTCTCGCTCAAGTTGCGCGAGGTGCAGATCAGAACGGGCTGTCCGTCCCATTCGCCCTGCACTGCCCGGGTCTCTACAGGCACGACGACACCGTCAGCCGCGACGATCGGAACCCGACAGGTGTCCTGCGAACCGTCCAGCATGCCGCTGAGGATGCCGAAGGCCTCCTCGCCCCGCCCCACCGGGTGCAAATCGAGCGCGTAGGTCCCGATCAGTTCGTCGACGCTCCGGCCCAGCGTGCGGGCGGCAGAGGCGTTGGCGTGGAGGATGGTCCCATCGAGGCTGACGACGAAGAGGCACTCGGGGATGACGTCGAAGACCTGCCGCAGGTTGGCTTCCAGCATCTCCTGATGCCGCAACTGGACCATATCGGCGCCTACGCGCCCGGCCAGGTCCAGGACCTGCTCCTGAACAGCGGCATCGAAGGCGAATACGGCGTGTGACGCGAGGTTGAGCGCGCCCACCACGACCGCGCCGTGACAGATCGGCACACAGGCCAGTGCGAAAATACCCTCGGCGATGTTCTGGGGCCACGGGCACGATTCCGCGCCTTCCCACGCGAACCACAACGGCTTCCCGGCCCTAACGACACGGGCCTCCATGCTCTCGGCACGGTGCGCCTGTACGCCCTCCAGGAACGACTCGCTCAGATTGCGACTGGCGATCAGCTCAAGGCGACCGTCCGGCAGGCTCTCATAGACGCCACCGCAGTCGGCTCCGACGATACACAGGGCCGCGTCAAGCAGGCCGGTGAGCGCATACTGGAGCTTCGATTTGGTGGTAAGGAGGCCGTCCCGACGTGGCGCCGCGCGCGACGTGGCATTGGGCGCGACACTAGGCTCGTGGACGGTCTGCGGCATCGTCATGGCTCCTGGGCCTGGACTGCACTGGTGCCCGGGCGCTACATTGTTTATACCCGTTTGCGCCGTCGACCGACCGGCGGCGTGGCCCTACCGTGCGCCACCGGAAGGAGCCCTCAGCGCCTCTCTCACCGACGCCGGGGAGCCGTCGCCCAGGCTACTGCCCAGCGCCTTGAGCCGGGCGGGCAACTTGCTGTAGAGCGCGACGAGACGCACGGCGCAGGCGTCATCCTCGGCATAGGCGGCAAGCCCCAGCAGCACGTCGGCCCGCTCCGCCTCAGGGTAATCGAGTTGGTTGGCCGAGGAGGGCTTCTGGGAGCCCGCCGGCTTGACCATGAAGGGCCTCCACGTCTCGCCCAGCACGCGCTTCATCAGCCGCGCCAGCTTGGGCGCCGTGAGCTGCTCCGGCTGGACCCCGCGGCCCATGGCCCACGCGCGGAAGAGCTCGTGGTCGATCGACCAGGCGTACTTGAAGTGACCCACGCCGGGCTCCTTGGGGCCCTCATCGAGGATCACGATGCTCCAGGTCTTCGACTTGGAGAAGCTCGGCTTGCACGGCTGCCCCGCGCCCAGCGCGCTGCCGTCGGGCCCGAGCCGCGCCTGTCCCGGAACGGACTTTACCACCTCAACCTGCCGCACACTCTCGGGCAGTGCGGCCAGCAGCGTCCTCGCGCCATTGTGGGCGGCGATGCGCTCCGTCATGGCCGAGGAGTAGCCAGAGGGGAACTGGTCAGGCGCCGTGAGTTGCACGTACTCGGCTCCGACCTGATCGATGGGGACCAGCATGTCGGCGGTGGTGAAGACCGGCAGAATGGGAGCCGTGATCGTCTCCAGATGCGCCGTTGGCGAGTAGCCCAGCGCCTCCTTACCGTCGAAGGGCATTCCATACAGGGGCTTCATCTGGTCGATAATACTGCCCACCGCCTGGAGGAAGAACATGCGCGGCTTGTCGGAGCCGGGCGCCGGAGCGGCGTAGATCTGGTTCCGCGCGATGTAGTCGGCGTTGTATCCGGCATGGACCACCGGCACGTCGGGTAGCGAGCAGATAAGCGGGAAGGCGTCCGCGGCCAGCATCAGCGTCATCCACCCGCCCGCGCTACCGCCCTGGATGCTGACGCGCCGGGGATCGACGAACGGCAGGCGGACGGCGGCGTGGAGCACCGCCCGGTCCAGGTTCACGCCCCGGCCCAGCGGGTTCAGTGGATGGGCATGGATGGTGCTGACGGCCCAACCCCTGGCGAGTAGGCCCGCGGCGCCGGCGTCGTCGATCTCGTACCCGGCGACATGGACCAGCGGCACCCGGACGCCGGGGTTCTCGGCCAGGACGGGCGGAAGGAAGATGCGGGCCTGGGCCTTCTCCACGGCGCCGACGATGCCGGGATAGCTAAGCTCCACCGTCGCCACGCCGCCGCTGTGGCCATTCACCTCGATCTCGGTGGCATCAACGCGGCTCAGTCGATGCTCCAGGCGATCCGGCGCCCCGGTGTGCGGCAGGAGCGCGGCGATCCAGTCCGGCGCCGGGGCCGGGGCCTCTGTCACGGTAGTGTCGGCCAAGGCGATGGTCCCCCATCCTTTCGCGTGGTCCATGTCGGCGCCGAAGACGCAGGCGAACTCGGTCTCCGCCAGAGTGGCGCTGAACTTGTCTGCGTACATCAGGTTGAACCGCAGCCGGCCTCCCGACGCCGCCGAGATATCGCAGTCGTCGCCGGACTTCAGCGGGATCTGCCACTCGACGAAGCTCGAGCCGCCTCCAACCGCCTGCCAGCGCATGGCCGCAGAGCCGTCCTTGCGGGTATCGTCGGCGTCCTTGCCGGGGGCCAGGAGGTGCTTGTCCGCCCATTGGCCGTGCGTCACCACGCGCTTGTCGTCGCCGGCGGCCAACTCCTCGCCTCGACAGAAGGAGAGAACAGCCAGGTCGGCGCTGATGGGCGAGAGGGAGGCGTCACGGGCGGCGTCGGGGATGCGGAAGGCCACGTAGAGGTTGGCGCGGGAGTTCATCACGAGTAGCTCGCCGTTGCGCACCGGCCCCGGCTTCCCCTTGCCATCGACCATCTTAAGCGCAATGGGCCTTGCGGCGGCCGTGTCCCACTCGCCCGGCGACCGCACGCCGTCGATCCTGGGGGCCAAGCTGCACGGCGCCGCCGCAACCGTCTGCGCGGCCGTTCGGCCGATGACCATCGCCAGGACCAGCAGCATCGCAGCCGCAGCGCCCACTCTGCCCAGTCGACCCCTCATGGTTCCCTCCAGGCCCGGTGGGACTGACTGCACCCGCACCGGTACTGGAGGAATACTACCGTATGGCCCCTAGTCGCGCCTGAGTTCGGCGCTCTGCACACCGTCGGTGAGGTTCAGATCGGTGATGATGGCGGCCGGATCGCTATCATGCCGCAGTTGCACACGGTACTCCACGTCCAGCGCGGCGCCCTGTCGGCTGCTGGCCGCACTGGTCATATGGCTGGCGTCGAAGTACCGGCCGCAGGGCTCAGCGAGGAGCGCATCGGGCGTGTAGCCGGCGCCCAGGCGCATCCTGAGCCGCCAGTAGGGCGCTGCCCCGTTGGCGGCCGCCCGACGGGACATGGCAATGCCGCAGGCCAGCGTGACCACCGCCAGCCCCACCATAGCCACCTCAATATGCCCGAGGCCCACGGCCATGCCGGCCACCACGGCCACGATGACGAACGCAGTGTCGCGGGTGTCCTCCACGATGGTGCGGAACCGCACGATGGAGAGTGCGCCCACCAGGCTGAAGGCACGAGCCACGCTATCGCCGATCACCTGCGTCACCATGGCGATGACGATGGAGAGCAGCACAAGCGTCGAGATGAAGCTCCACGATAGCGTGCCGTCGCGGCGGTGCGTGGCCCAGTAGAGGCCCGCCACGGCGCATCCGACGGCGAATGAGAGAAGCATGCGCGCCGTCAGCACGTCCAGGCTCAGGCGCCCCTCCGCGCCGGTGATAGGGCCGATCAGCTGCTCAAGCATGGCTGCTTCCCTCCTCCGCGTCCGGCGATACGAAGCGTCTCGACTGCCGCCCGGATCTTGGAGCATCGGGCGGGCTCCAGCCGCAGGTCGGCCACCAGGCGGCGCAGGCAGGTCGGAACGGCCTCGTCGAAGGTCAGCTCCAGCTGGGCCGCGGGGCCGAAGATCGGGGTACCGGGCCCGTCGGCGCACAGGGCGTACCGGTCCGATGCCCAGCAGGTCATGCCGGTATCGAGCGCCGCCGCGAAACCCGCGCCGCAGAACCGCAGTCGTTCGAACCGGACCAGGCAGCAGGGCCGCAGGTCGCGCGCCGCCACCTTCTCGGCGAACCAGTCGCCGGCCCACCCTTCGCAGGAGGCGGGCTCGGCCAGGCGCGAGAGTTCGGCCTCCAGCACTTCGGCAGACCGGACTACCGTACGGCCCCGACGCTTGCGCTTGAGTTCGAGCTGCACCACGCGCGGCCGGCCGGTGGAGCGTACTCGATAGCGCCGCCCGACGAACCCCTTGGCCCCGTGGAATGCGTCCATCGCCGCGGTGTCGAGCCAGAGCGTCGAGACCGCCACCGCCGGGTCGGCCGCCGCCCAGCCAGCCGGCGCCAGCAGGCTCCACAGCCGCTCCTCCACCTCCGGCGCCAGCTCGGACGGCACGGCGAATCGAAGCTCATGTCGCGGGCGGGAGAGGTCCGCCGCCGCAGGTCCCTGCATCAGTTGGATGGCCATCATCGTGCTCCTCGCGCCGCGGGTGCGGCATAGCCGGTGTCCTTGAACTGAATCAGGTACCTGCTCCTTGCCTCGGCAAAGGCCAGGACGCCGCCGCCGGAGCGCGTGGCCGCAGTGGCCGGCGCGGCGTCGGCCGTCGCCTGCCTGAACGCCTCGTAGGCGCTCAGCTTGCGGGTGTCTGCGGCGATCTCGCGGTCGATGAGGTTCCGGATCTGCGCCACCGTCGGCGCCAGCCGCTGCCGGCTCAGGCCCTCGTTGGCCAGCCGACGCAGGTTCTGCAGGTAGCGGGCGCGCAGTTCGGGCACGGCCAGTAGCTTCGTGTGGAGCGCGGCCCGGGAGTTCGACATTCCGCTGAGCGGACTCAGGTTCGTTCCTCCGCCGCCCGGACCGCCGCCGGGGCCGCCCGGACCCATGCCGGGTGGCGGCCCGAAGCCGCCCGGCCCGTCCGGGCCGCCGCCGCCGAAGCCGTCAGGCGGTCCGAAACCGTCGGAAGGGCCGAAGCCGTTGGGGCCACCCGGTGGTGGTCCGAAGCCCCCGGGGCCGCCCGGGCCACCGGGGCCGCCTGGTCCCCCAGGGCCGCCGCCCGAGGCGCGGAAGGTCTCGTTCGTATCGAGGCTGAAGAGGCGGAACACGCCCTTGGCGTCGCGCGCCAGACCGTAGTCGCTGGCTCGGCTCCAGTAGCCGTCACCGTTGCTGAGGCCGATGTCCAACGCCATGAACCAGAGGGCGTTGTCGAGGTCCAGCACGGGCGCCACAGCGGCCTGCAACCTGGCGGGCGGCGTCTGGTTCAGCGTGCGGCAGAGGCCGATCAGATGGTTCCAGCTCTCCTTGGTCCCTGACTTCTTCTCGTAGACCCGCTGATAGGCTGTGATACCATCGCCCTTGTAGTCGAGCCCCGCAGCCGAGCCGGGGCTACCCGGCGCCTTCCACCGTTCAACCTCGCCGGGCCCAAAGCTCTCAGCGAGGAATATCTTGTCAAACTGCTGGGCGTTGACGTAGATGCCCCAGCTCTCGCCATTGATCACCACGCGGACGTAGTTCGCCTTGAGGGCCTTGGTGAACTGCCCGGCCACGTGGGCCGTGAGGACCGTGCCCATGAACGAGGGGTCCTCATGCGAGTTGAGCAGGTTCAAGGTCTTGTAACCGTAGAGCGTCTGCTTCGGATCGGCCAGGTCGAGGCTGACGTTGAGCGACCGCTTGTGCCCGGCCTGCACCATCATGTAGGAGGTGTTGCCGCGAAAGCGCACGCCCACGTCGGGGTACCGCTTGCCGTCCACAGTAAGCGTGGCCGCCACGTCGACATCGGAGCCGTGGAAGTCCGAGAGCTCGGCCTCCCAGTCGCTCTCCTCGAAGTCCAGGAACAGCGTCCGCAGCACGGTCAGGTCGTAGAGGCCCGCCGTCGGGTAGCTCTTCGCCTGGGCAGGCGTGAGCCTGATGCCCGGCTTCGGTGTCTGGGCCACGCCCCGGTTGCCGCGACCGCCGGGACCACACGGAGCGCCGGGCCCGAACCCGTTGCCCTTCGATCGCTGCGCCTTGAGCCCGGCGCGCGCGGCCTTGCGTTCCTCGGTGTTCAGCCAGCCGTCCTTGTTCGAGTCGTACTTCGACACGATCTCGATAGCCTTCGCCGAAGGGCCGCCCGGGCCGCCTGGACCGGCCATCCCGCCACCCGGCGGTGGTCCGCCGAACTGGCCGCAGGCGCTGCCGCACAACGCCACGATGCAGGCCGCCGTCGCCGCGACCGTGATGCCGACCTGTACTGCCCGATGCCTATCCATGGTGACCCTCCCGCAGGCTGTCTGTTACATACTCAGTCTACGGGAGGGGTATGAAGGCCGAATGAAGAACCGGCGAATGCCTGAAAGACGGGGGCGATACCGGGTTAACGCGCTCCTACCGCATCGCGCGGATGCGGGCGGCCACGGCCTCGCGGGTGGTGACGCGGACGGCACGGGGTACGCGAGCGTAGTCCGGCGGCTCTTGCGGGCCAGAGCCGATGGAACCGATGGCCTGCTTCAGGGCGGCGATGGAGGCCTGGCGGACCTCGGTGTCGACGTTGATCTTGGCGATGCCGGCGGCGATGGCTGTGCGGATCTGCTCCTCACCCACGCCGGAGCCCCCGTGCAGCGCCAGCGGCACGCCAGTGGCCTCGGCGATGGCGGCGATGCGCGGCGCATCGAGGCGGGCGAAGGGGAGGCTGCAGCCGTGGATGGAGCCCACGGCGGGCGCCAGGATGTCGATGCCGGTATCGCGCACGAACTCGGCGGCCTGCTCGGGCGTGGTGAGCAGGGCCTGGATGGCCGCGTGGGCCTCCTCCTCCGTGGCGTACTCGGCGATGTTGCCCACGATGCCCAGTTCCGCCTCCACCGAGGCCCCCACCTTGCGGGCGCGGCGCACCACGTCGCGGCTGCGAGCCAGGTTCTCCTCGTAGGGCAGGCGCGAGCCGTCGAACATGACGCTGCTGAAGCCGTTCTCAAGGCAGGCGTCGATGAGCGCGTCGTCGTCGGAGTGGTCCAGATGGAGCGAGATCAGCGCCGAGCTCCGGCCCGCCAGTTCGCGCACCACGGCGCAGAGGGCGGGGAAGCCGAAGGTCTCAATCACCTCCGCCCACAGCTGGACGATGACCGGCGCGCGCTCGGCTTCGGCCGCCTCGATGACGGCGACGATCTGCTCGACGTTGTAGGGCTCAAAGGCGCCGACGGCGCGACCGGCCGCGCGCTCGGCGCGGAGCATCTGGGCGGTATCGATGAGTGGCACGGGGGCTTCCTTACAGGTGGCGGTCTGCCGGCTGGCGGTACCGGCAGTGTACCCGCCCGTCACGACACGGAGGTGAGGTCCCGTCGGTCGGAATAGGTCACTGGTCCCCTTGCACCCTCGAGCAGACAGCCGTAGACTTATGCTCGGAGGGTGCGCCGCATGGTTACGCAGCGTCGTACGATCGGTAGCGCAGGTTGCGGCTGCCTCGGGAGCCTGATGGCGGCCGCGGCCATCTGTGCCGCGGCTTCGATCATTGGGTTCTTCGGATATTTGTACCTGGCGTTCGCCACATCGCCCTACGGACTGGGTAGCGGCTATACAGGGCCGGATTTCGGGGATCCGCTGGTCGGTGTCTACACGGCCGAGCTGGTTGTGGCCTGGATCGCGGTGTGGATCGTACAGAGGCGCCGTGGCGACACGTCCCTGCCGGCATGTGCAACGGGGGCCTGCGCCGCCCTGATGGCAATGCCGATCATCCTCGGCGGATGGGTTGGGGCCTTCTTCGGCCCAGCAGGCGCGAGCCTGTTCATGCTGGCGGTGCGAGGCGAGGAGAGCGCCGGTGCAGGCAAGGGGTAGGCCGGCATCGCATGGCTGGCCGGTTGCGGCGCAGATCGCGGCAGGCGTCGCCTTCTCGATGGTCACGCATTCGGCGCTTGTGGCGGCAGGCGTCGCCGTTGCCCATCGTGCGAGCATGGTAACTCTGGAACAAGCGTGCGCGGGTTTCGCAGCGGTTGTGGCGATCGACCTTGCGTTGGCGACCGGCTTCGGCAGAACCGGGCCCTTCGCCATGCGCCTGGCGATGCTGCTGACGATCGCTGCGGCGGGTTTCGGAACGTTCGTCTTGCTGGCATGCGGGGCCCTGATGGGCCCATGAAGGAGGACGCTATGCCTGAGGCAACCGCCGGCCCCCGGCCGCCGCGGACATCCCGGAAGCGAGCGTTCGCGGCAGCGTCTGCGGGCGTCGCACTTCTCACTGCCGGGTTCCTCGGCGCGATGGTTGTCGCCTTCAGCCTCGACCTGTGGCTCTGGGGCGCCCTGGTCGCCGCAGTCGGAGCGCTGGCCGGGGGCCTCGCCTTCGCGGCCATCGCGCCGGCCGTCCGGTTCCGGGTCTGGATGCCGCTCTCCACCGGCCTTTCCCTGCTGTTTGCCCTTATGTCGGTAGCCACGGCCCTCGCGATCTCATGCAGCGATGAGAGCGCGCTGGTGATCATGCTCACATCGGCGCTCATCGCCGCCCCCATCGTGGCCGCCGCAGCAGCGGGCGCCGCGCTCCGGGGGCGGTACGGCCGGTCCGGAAGGAGGCCTTGATATGCGACCAACCCGGTGTACCTCGTGCGGCCGGCCGGCGCGGGAAGCCGATACTCACTGCGGCAGCTGCGGCAAGGCCATTCCGCCAAGCAGCGCCAGGCGTGCGGCGGCAATCGTGAAGTCGCTCAGCGGGCCCCCTTCGGACGCTCCTCCAATCGCCCGGGTCATCGTGCGGGTGGTGATCCTGACCGTCATGGCGGTGGTGTTCTCCAACTGGTCGCGGCTGAACGTATGGACGGAGGATTCATGTGACGGCTGGGCCACAGTCAATGCGCCCGGGCACGACCAGGGCATCGACCATCCCGCGTCTCTGGCACAAGTGCAGGTCACGTTCCCGGCAGGCATGGGGTTCAGAGACTTTCCATTGACGGAGGGCGCCGAGGCCGGCCTGAGGGGTCTCGTTGAAGCAGAGAGGGCCCGGTCCCCTCTGGCTCCCAGCTTTCGGTCCAACCTGAGACCGGGGTTCACTGTGCCGGCAATTCCGAGGCCGGCGGAGGCGATCGAGGTCTACTGCCGGCTCCAATACAGGGGGCCTGGCCAGGAGGTCTTCAGGGTGGAGGGCCTCACCCCGCCGGACAATGCGGCCAACTACATCAAGCGACTGCGCCTCTGACTCATGGATGGCGATGGGCATCTCGCCCAGCCGCCCGTCAGCTTGCAGGAAGCCGGAAGGCCGGTCGCGAACGTAGCGTGGCGCCGCGTGGCCTCCCAGCCGCGGCCGGGAGGTGCCCGCCATGCCGTCCGCCCTTGCCGCGATCCTCAGCCTTGCCGCCCTGACCGCCTGCTGTGCCCCGTGCGCCGGGGAACCGCTCCGCGTGGCGGACTTCGGCGCCCTCGCCGATGGCTCCACGGACGACACCGCCGCCTTCCAGCGCGCCCTGGACGCCGCCGGCAAGACGCCGGGCTCCACTGTCCATGCGCCGGCGGGACGGTATCGGATCGGCGGCTCGATCAGCGTGCCGGCCTCGACCACGCTGAAGGGCGACTTCGTGGGCCCCGGCGGCCGCTCCGGGAGCATCCTGCTCGTGACCGGCGGCAAGGGGCGCGCCGACGGCCCGGCCTGCGTGGCCCTCTCGGGAGGCAAGTCCACGCTCACGGGCTTCGTCATGGAGTACCCGGACCAGAACCCCGAGGCCGCGGAACCCGCGCCCTACCCCTACGCCGTCAGCGGCGGCCACAGCGCGCGCATCGAGGAGCTGTTCCTGTTCAATGCGTACCAGGGCATCGACCTGGACGCCTCCCACGCGGCCATGGTGCGCAACGTCTGGGGCGAGCCGCTGCGGGTGGGCCTCCACGTCGACCACTGCTACGACATCGTGCGCATCGAGAACGTACACCTCTGGCCCTACTTCACGCTGGGCAAGCCCATGCGGGCATGGGTGCAGGCGCACGGCGTGGCGTTCGAGTTCGGCCGGAGCGACTGGCAATACTGCCTTAACACCTTCTGCTACGGCTACCATACGGGCTACCGCTTCTACCGGGCGAAGGAGGCCAAGCCCAACCCGGCCACCACCTACCCCGCAGGCGCGACCAACGGCAACTTCGTGGGCATCGGCGCCGACTGCGTGGCCATCGGCATCGACGTGGAGGATAGCTTCAACATCGGCGTCAGCGTCACCAATGGCGAGTTCGCGCCATTCGGAGCCTCGCCCAACAGCCGGGGCGTGCTGCTGCGGGCGGGAAACACGGGCAACCTCGCTCTCGTGAACTGCAACTTCTGGGCCGTGCCGGGGACACTGTTCGAGGTACAGGATGGCTCCCTTTCGCTCAGCGCGTGCAATATCCAGGAGTGGGCGCTCCACGCCAAGGAGGCGCCCTGCTTCCTGCAAGGCGGCGGGCGGCTCTCAGTGCAGGGCTGCGTGCTGAACCAGGGCGGCTACCTGGCGCGGCTGGAGGGCCAGCGCTCACGCACCACGCTGGCCAGCATCATGGGCTCGGCGCCCTGCACGGTGGTGAGCAAGATCGGCCGCCGCGCCGTAATGACCGGTAACAACCCCGCCATCCGCGTGACGAAGGAGGAGCCTCGGAAGCCGCGTCCAGCCGGTCGGTAGAGGTCTCGGCGCCTCAGGCATCTCCTCAGCGGGCCAACAGCACCACCGCATCCCGCGGCTGCAGCGCGACCGCGCCGGCGTTGGAGCCGTCGTGGAATCGTGCGACAGACTCCACGCGGATTGCGTCAGCAGCCGTATCGCCCATGCCGCTGGACGTCAGCTGGAGCTCGCGGGTCTCGCTTGCCTTCATCTCGGCCTGCAGCACGCGCACCCAGCCGCCGTCGCCGCCGCGCTGGTCGATGACGGCCCGGCTCGAGCCGCAGCGGTAGATCGCCGCGTTCGTCCAGCCCTTTCCTCCGGGCAGGCAGGCGTAGAGCGTGTATCGGCCGGCTGCAGGCGCCGTGAAGCGCCATGCGGCGGTGGCGCCCGGCTTTCGCGCCACGCGGTAGGTAGCGCCCACGATGCGATCCTCGCGCTGGCGGCTCTGCCATCCGGAGGAGCAGGTGAACGCCGCGTCGCCGTCGTCGGCCTCCAGGGCGTGGAGGGGCGCCTCGGCCGACTTCAGGCGGCGCATGGGCTGCGCAAGCGGCACGCGCAGGGGCCGGTCGCCGCCGTTGACCAGCACGGCCCCGCCGCTGAAGCGACGCTCCCAATAGCTCTGCGTAGGCTCGGTTACCGTCAGGCTCCTGAGCAACAGGCCGCCCGCTCCGTTCATGTGCCATTCGGCGCCGTAGTCATCGAAGGCGTCGGGCTTCACGGTCACGTCGATGATCCAGCGGTCGCCCTTCTTGCCGCTGAAGGTGCGGATGCCCTTGTCATGCTGCTCCCACCCGCCCGTGGGTGTGCGGAGCTGAAACTGGACGAGCCCCGTGGCGGCGGTCAGCTCGCACTGGGCCTGGACGCGGTACGTGCGCCCCGGCACGAAGCGGATGCGCGAGGGCCGCGTGCCGAAGAGGCGGCGCCAGCCCGCGTTCTGGTCGCGCACCACGCCCTCGATGCCGCGGGCATCCGCTGTGATGTCCTGGTCGAGTTGCATAGCGTCGACGGACCGGCCCGCCGACCACGATGCCACCAGAGCGGGCGTCTGGAGCGCCACCTCGCGCGCAGGGCCCAGCGGGCGGCCCAACGGCGCGTCGTACTCGGCGTACCACCAGGGGAGGCCGTACCAGACGGTGCCCAGATCGTAGGCGTAGTAGGCGTCGGTGAGGAGCGTGACGCCCAAGCCGAAGCGCATGCGCCGGTAGTCGCGCCGCGCCCGGTCCAGTTCGCCACGGGAGGTGACCATGTTGCCCACGCCCACGCGGTGCGCCTGCCAGCCGATAGGGTGCGTGGCGATGGCGAAGGTGAGGCCCGGCCTGGTGGCGCCATCCATCCACCCGGTGAGGATGCTGACCGCCTCCTGGATGCTCATTCCGCCGCCATCCACCTGATCGAGCAGGCGGATGCCCTCGAAGAGGCGGCCGTTGATGTGCGTCTGGTGGCGCGTGTCGGCGTCGTTCGCCACGATGGCCGCGCCGCCGAGGCCGCCCTTGACGCGGTCGAAGAAGGCGCACTGCGCGTCGCACCAGCGCAGGTCGACATCGGCCGCGCGGTCGGCCTTGCCGTCGCGGTTCGTGTCCACATCGCCCAGCCAGGTGGCGGCGCCCACCACACTGTCATAGAAGAGCCCGTCGATCAGCTTCTCGCGCACGAGTGCATCGGCCTGTGCGAGGCTCTGCTTCACCAGCGCGTCGAGGCACGGACCCACGAGCAGGTTGGGCGTATAGACCTGGTCGGCCCACCAGATCACCTTGCCGCCGTCGGGCTTGCGCAGGTACCACTCATCGCGCATGAAGGGCGTTGCCTCCGGCTTGCCCAGGTTCATGAAGGCAGCCGTCTCCAACAACACGATCCGCGGGTTGCGCTTGCGGAGTTGCGCCGAAAAGTTGCGCCATGTACCCAGGGAGCCGCCGGAGGAGACGATGAGGCCGTAGCGCGACCACTTTTCGTACTCGACGCTCGCAGGCGAGACGCCCCAGAGGTTGCCGATGCGGGGGTACTGGGCCTGCGCCCGGAGGCTCAGCGCAGCCAGCGCGATGACGACCGGCACGATGCGCTTCATGGCTCAGCCCTTTCTCAGCGTAATGCGGCGAACAACCAGCTTCGTGCCGCCGGCGCTGATGCGGAAGTCGGTGAAGCTGTTCTGCCGGTTGGCGAAGCGGGCGTCGGTCAGCCGGAAGCTGAAGACCCGCCACCGGCCGGTGTCGCCGCGTGGCTGCGCGGGCGCGGTCTTGTACGTGCCCCCGAACTGGGCCCTGGCATCGGTGGAGTCGTAGGTGATCGCCAGCGTGCCGCCGCCCTGGTCGAGGCACTCCAGCTCCACCGTGACCGGCCCGGAGGGTTCCCAGTAGAAGCCGTCATCGACATCGATGTAGAGGAACTGCTCGCCGTTGGCCGGGTTGGGCCTCGTCTCGATGCAGCCCGAGCCCAGCGCCGACGAGACCCGGAAGAGGCCGTCGCCGTTCTCCACCAGCCGCACTCCTGCGCTCTGCCCGCTCGGCCCGAAGGTGAGCGAGGCGCCCTTTCGGCCCGCGAAGAGGCTGATCGGCCTCGTCTGGGCGCCCGCTCGCCAGCGTGCGGCGTACCGGCGCGTCAGGTCGATGTAGGTCCGGCCATACTCGCGGGTCTCGCAGATATCGGTGCCTTCGTGCAGCTCGTTCCAGGTCTCGATGATGGCGATCTTCGGGCGCGTAGCCGGGGCCAGCGAGAGCAGATGCTCCCACCGCTCGCGGTATAGGGCGCCGGCTCGGCGGTCGATCTTCGGGCTGGTGCGGCCGGGCACCGAGGAGTCGTCGTAGCCGGGCCCGATCGCCGCCACGCCGTAGGCCTTGTGCGCGAAGGCCGCGCCCCAGTCGTAGCCGTTGTCGGCCGGGGCCACCCACGAGTGTTCGGCCACGAGGTAGGGCGCCGCGCCGCCGAAGTCGCGGGCGAAGTGGTTTCGTACATAGTCGAAGACGGCAGGATCGTCGGTCCCGGCCTTCGCGCTGCCCGCGCCGTATAGGAAGACGATGGGCTTGCCGTCGATGGCGGCCCAGAGCGCAGGCGGCACGGCCGAGAACCAGTCGCGGATGGTGGCGTAGAGCCACGCCTTGCCGTCGGGCGTGCTCAGGTCCACATGCCTGCCCAGGATGTTGCCCGTGGCCGAGAGGCTCGAAGTGTCGTAGAAGAGCCCAATCTTCGGCGGCTTCCTGCCCTCGGCCATGAGGCGCCGGGCAGCCGCCACCAGGGGCGCGATGCCCGCGTAGTGGCCCTCGAAGCGTGCGGCCTTGTCCGGCGGCGCTCCCCAGTAGACCGGCACGATGACGTCGATGCCCGCGTCCATCAGGTCCAGCAGCTCCTTGCGGTGCCACGACTCGCGCCGGTAGCTGACGCTGGGCGGGTCCAGCGGGTGGTCCACCAGCGCGTCGGAGCCGTCGGCGTTGCGGAAGTGCTCGCCCGTGGGGTGGTCATACCAGAAGAAGTAGTAGGTCGCCACGAACCGGTCCGAGGCTCGGAACGATCGCACCGTGGCGCGCTGAGCCGACGTCAGGTTCACATAGGGCCCCAGCGGCTTCTCGCGCAGCAGGGCCGCCTCGGAGAGCGGGTCGTCGGGGCGCCCGCCCGATGGGGCCAGGAAGGCGGCCGAGGCCAGGATCATGCCGATGACTGAGAGCACGTGCGTCGTTCCTTCCCCCGATTGCCGGGCCGCATCGATTCGCAAGCCGGCAGGCGAGTGTGCGACTGGTATAAAGACGGGCGCGGCCCCACAGCGGGTCCACGTGAGGAGTGTGACACGCATGACGGCTGCACTGGCCTGCCTCTCGACGCTTCTGCTCCTTCTTGCGCCGCCCGCGGCGCCGGGCACTGGGCCGGTCAGCGTCCGCGACTTCGGCGCCAGGGGCGACGGCAAGACCAACGACACGGCCGCCTTCCAGAAGGCGCTTGCCCTGGGGCGCCGCACGGTCACGGTGCCGGCCGGCGTCTACCTGCTGGGACCGAAGCCCCTCATTTTCGCGCCGCATGTGCGGCTTACCGGCGACGGCTCGGCTTCCGTCCTGCGCGTCGCCAAGGGGACCGGCGTCCTGCTCCAGCTCGGCGAGGGCTCGGAGGTGAGCCGGCTGGCGGTCGAGGGTAGCGCAGGCGGCGCAGGCGGCTCAGCCGAGCCCGGCCTCGTTCAGTTAGGCCGCGAGGCGTGCTTCGCCTCGGTGGAGCGCGTCGCCTTCCGCACCTGCCGGCGGGTCTGCATCGCCACGGCCAACGCCAACGACCTGACGATCCGCGACTGCGACTTCCGCGACATCCAGCAGGCCGTCTCGCTCTCCTTCTCCCGGCGCGTCAGGGTGTTGAACAACACGGTGGTCAACGCGAAGCTCCATGGCCTCCAGTTCTGGGGCAACTGGAAGTGGGAGATGAAGGACAGCGAGGACCTGCTCTTCCAGGGCAACCTGGTGAAGGACGGCGGCGGAGGCGGCATCTGGGGAGCAGGGGCGCGCCGGGTGATCCTCTCCGGCAACACCGTGGATGGCGCTACCGACGTGGGCCTCGACCTGGAGTGGTGCGACGACTCGGTCATAGCCGGCAACACGGTCCGCAACGCCGTGAACGGCGGCATCAGCCTCTTCTTCGCCTGCAAGGGCGTCGCCATTACGAGCAACACCGTGCGCAACGACGCGGCCATCGATGGCGCCAAAGCCGCATGGTGGGTGCGCTCCGGCATCTGGCTCACGTACCCGAACCGGGAGACCTACAAGGACGACCGCGGCCACCGCGATGTCACGATCGTCGGCAACACCATCGTCTGTGCCGACGGCGACCGCCACGCCATCTTCATTGGCTCCGAGAGCGACAACATCGCCATCCACGGCAACGTCCTGCGAGGCGGCGACTCCCCGGTGGGCGGCTCAGTCGTAGAGCAGCCCCTCCTCCTCCGCAGCCGACCGGAGAACGTGCTCCTCGGCGGCCCGGCGGGCAAGCCGTGACGGCGCGATGACGTCCGACAGACAGTGATGTCAGTGCGGTCAACAGCGTCAAGGCCCTTGACCGTGCTGACCCGATGACCGTGTGACAGCCACCGGCAGATGCGCATCGAGCCCCTGAGCGCCTCTCTGGACCGCCCAACCGTGCCACAATCCACCGGGCCCGCACGCTCCCGCTCGCCCGGAGGTCTCCCTATGAACACGCTCTGCCTTGCCGCCTTGCTTGCGGTGTCCGCATCCGCTGTGGTTGCCCAGACGCCCGCGCCCGCTGAGGCGCCCGCCCGGCTCACCGTCCGACGCGGCGGGTTGCCCAATGCGCTGGCCAAGCTGAATGCCGGGAAGCCGGTGCGCGTGGCCTACTTCGGTGGGAGTATCACCGCTGCGCCGGGATGGCGCGTGAAGACGCTGGAGTGGTTCCGCAAACGGTGGCCGGCGGCGAAGGTGGAGGAGATCAACGCCACTATCGGTGGCACGGGCTCCGACCTGGCGGCCTACCGGTGCGGGCAGGATGTGCTGAGCCGGAAGCCGGACCTGGTGTTCGTGGAGTTCGCGGTG
>CAJBBX010000095.1 GCA_903951425.1 uncultured Chthonomonas sp. | reverse complement strand
CGAGGAAATCAGAACGGAGGGCAGTGACATGCCGGCTGGAACGAAGAACAGGTGGAGGTTGGGTCTGGTGGCCTGGGGCATCGCGGCCGCGCTGGCAGGTTCGCTCGCGCCGGCGGCCTATGCAGCCGATGAGCCGGGCAACCGATCCGTGCTCTCCTTCGGAGCGATAGGCGACAGCAAGGCCGACGACACGGCGGCGTTCCAGAAGGCCATGGATGCGGTCGCGCAGCAGGGCGGCGGCATTGTGCGGGTGCCCACCGGCAACTATCGCATAGAAACGCACCTGACTGTGCCCAGCCACGTCACGCTGGAAGGCGTCTTCAGGGCTCCCACCGCGCGGAGCCAGTTCAAGGGGAGCACCCTGCTGGCCACGGAAGGGCGCGGCAACGAGGCCGGGGGTCCCTTCATCAAACTCAACGCCAACGCCTGCCTGAAGGGCGTGACAGTGATGTACCCGGAACAGGATGCCGAAAAGCCCGTCGCCTACCCGTGGTGTATCCGGGGCCAGGGCGACAACGTCACGGTCACCGACGTCCTCCTGGTCAATCCGTGGAACGGTGTCGACTTCGGCACGTTCCCGTGCGGGCGGCACTTGGTACGGGGCCCTGGTATCTTCATTGAGCTTCGGTACAATGGTTCACGAGGAGCGCTTCGGTAGTCGGCAGATTGAGGCCCACCCAGATGCTCCAGCGTTGAGGCCATTATGCGTGACTGCAAGCATGTGGACGTCAACGGCGCGCGGCGTGACCCCGTGGCCGATCTCCGGCGTCGCCATGGGATCCACATTGGCCATGCGGGCCGACAACGTGAGATTCTGGGAGGAGACGCCCAGCCCATGAGTCTGCGCACCAGCTCCAGTCTGATCGCCCCTACCATGGAGTGGCCACTGCAGGCTTCGACGGCGGGAGTCCGGCAGCCTCGCAATGCCCACGGCTCGCGTGAGCTGAGGCGTTGAGCACACGGCCCGTGGGATGTGTCGTTGTTGCCGCAGTCTGCCTCTGGGTCTGGCTCGCTTGGAGCGCTGAACGGAGCGGGCCGCCGCCCCAGGTAACAGTGGAGTCCGGCCGCCTTGAGGGCCGACTCGAGGGCGGCATCCGGGTCTTCAGGGGCATTCCCTACGCAGCGGCGCCGGTTGGTGCGCTGCGCTGGCGTGCGCCACGGCCGCCTCTGCGTTGGACGGGTGTCCGCAAAGCCCACGCGTACGGCAACGACTCGCCGCACCTCCTGCAGTTCCTCCCGGGTCAGGACGAGGACTGCCTGTTTCTGAACGTTTGGGCCCCCGAACCCCGCGCGGCGCCGTACCCAGTGATGGTGTGGATCCACGGCGGCGGCCTGGTGGTCGGCAGCGGGCGCCTGAGCCCCGAGGCTCTTGTCCGGCGAGGCGTGGTGGTGGTGTCTTTCAACTACCGGTTGGGGCGTCTCGGCTCATTTGCGCATCCGTCCCTGGCGGCGGCATGCCCGCGGGGCGAGGCCCCCGCCAACTTCTGGTTGCTCGATCAGATAGCCGCTCTGAAGTGGGTAAGAGCAAACATCTCGGCGTTCGGCGGTGACCGGAGCCGAGTCACTGTCTTTGGCGTGTCGGCCGGCGGAAGCTCGGTCAACCTGCTGCTGGCATCGCCGCTTGCCAGGGGCCTCTTCCAGCGGGCCATAGCGCAAAGCGGCGTTGGCGGTCTTGGCCCATTTCGCCGCCTGCGCCACGATCATCAGGGCCGGAAGTCGCTGTTGTCGGTCGGTACGCAGTACGCGCACGGCATGGGCATCGACGACGGCCCAGATGCGGCAAGTGCGCTTCGCGGCCTCCCATGGCGCACGGTTGCCAAGCTCGGATCCCGCGTCCAGGAGCGTGAGGGATTTGAGGCCGTCGTCGATGGGGTGAGTCTGACCGACGATGTAGAGACGGTATTCGCGAGCGGCCGGCAGAATCGCGTCCCGTTCATCGCCGGCTCCAACAGCTTCGAAGGCGATCTGTCCCGCGTCCTGCCCTGGGTAGATCAACCCCCGCGCGCGCAGGTTGCCGCCAGGCTCGATCGGTTAGCGCCGCTGTACGGGCGGAGGGCCGACGACCCGATGCTCTGGGACGAGCTGTACGGCGATGTCTTCTTCCGCACGAGCGCGCTGAATCTGGTCCAGCAGACAGCGAAGTCGGGGACGCCCGCCTGGAACTACTACTTCGACTATGTGCGGCAGTCCAACCGGAAGAGGTCCAGAGGCGCGGGTCACGGAAGCGAAGGCGCCTACGTGTTCGACATCCTGGTCCTTCCGGGTGCCGAAGACCGGGCTATGGCCAGGTCGATGCAGGGCCACTGGGTGAGGTTCGCCGAGACCGGTGATCCAAACGGACCCGGGCTACCGAACTGGCCCCGGTATTCCGGCGCCGAGCCCGTGACGTTGGTCTACTCCGCGGGCGGTATTCGGGCAGAGACCAGTCTGCACGCTGAGCAGCATGGCATTCTGCGTGAAGCCATGCGTGAGGCGTGGCCTGCCCCCTGACCGGATGACGAGCATTCACTAAACACAGAGCAGACCTCCGGCACGCCAGTGTGGGCCCGGTGATACGGCCAGTCAGCGATCGTCGACGCCACTATACGCCGGTGCTCGGTAAGCGGCAAGAACCACCCGTGTGCGTCCCTGATGTGGTCAGCAGGGCACACCTGTGTTGTCTCGCTTGTTGCCGGGCGCCACGGGCCGGCCGACGCGGTGGATCGCCGGCGAAGGCGCTGTTTGACGAAGCACGAAACCGAGGAAATCAGAACGGAGGGCAGTGACATGCCGGCTGGAACGAAGAACAGGTGGAGGTTGGGTCTGGTGGCCTGGGGCATCGCGGCCGCGCTGGCAGGTTCGCTCGCGCCGGCGGCCTATGCAGCCGAT
>CAJBBX010000094.1 GCA_903951425.1 uncultured Chthonomonas sp. | reverse complement strand
CGAGGAAATCAGAACGGAGGGCAGTGACATGCCGGCTGGAACGAAGAACAGGTGGAGGTTGGGTCTGGTGGCCTGGGGCATCGCGGCCGCGCTGGCAGGTTCGCTCGCGCCGGCGGCCTATGCAGCCGATGAGCCGGGCAATCGGTCCGTGCTCTCCTTCGGAGCGATGGGCGACAGCAAGGCCGACGACACGGCGGCGTTCCAGAAGGCCCTCGACGCCGTGGGCCGCGAGGGCGGCGGCATCGTCCGGGTGCCAACGGGGAACTACCTGATCAAGGGCCATCTGACTGTCCACGACAACATCACGCTGGAGGGCGTCTTCCGCGCCCCCACGGCGCGAAGCCAGTTCCGGGGCAGCACGCTGATGGCGGTCGAAGGGCGCGGCAGCGAGGCCGGGGAGCCGTTCATCAAACTGAACGCCAACGCCGGGCTCAAAGGCATCACGGTCATTTACCCGGAACAGGATGCCGAGAAGCCCGTCGCCTACCCGTGGTGTATCCGGGGCCAGGGCGACAACGTCACGGTCACCGACGTCCTCCTGGTCAATCCGTGGAACGGCGTCGACTTCGGCACGTTCCCCTGCGGGCGGCACTTGGTACGGGGCCTCTACGGCCAGCCGCTGCACACGGGCATCTTCGTGGACGTCTGTCTGGACTGCGGGCGGCTTGAGGACATCCACTTCTGGCCCTTCTGGACAGAGAAGCTGATTCCATTCACCCGCAAGAACGCCACGGCGTTCATCTTCGCGCGGACCGACTGGGAGATGCTCACGAACGTCTTCTGCCTCGGCTACAAGGTCGGCTTCCACATGACGGCCCTGCGCACGGATGCCGGCAACGGCCTGATCCTGAACTCGGGCGCAGACGTTTGCGATACGGGCGTGCTGGTGGAGTACAGCCAGGTCCACGCAGGCTTCCTCTTCACCAACTGCCAGATTAACGCCGGCATCGAGGTGCGCGAGGGCAGCCTGGGCCCGGTTAAGTTTGTGAACTGCGGCATCTTCGCCACTGGCTACCAGCAGCCGTACGTGGGCAAAGGCGACGCGCAGGCTGTCTATGCGTCGCTGAGCGGACAGGGGCGCGCCACGTTCATCGGCTGCCACTTCTACTGGCCCGGCGGCCCCTTCGTGCCCAAGGACTGGAACGATGCGGGCCACCCGGGCATCATCGTCAACGGGAACGGGCTCACCATCGACGGCTGTGACTTCACGGACATGGCGCGCCGGCACCTGCTGGTCGGGCCGAAGGCCAAGAGCGTCATCGTCACCGGCACACGGTTCAAGGGCGGGCTGAAGCTGGAGAAGCGGGGCAAGGCAAAGGTCGTGACCGGCCAGAACATCAAGGAGTAGGTGCATGGTAACGGATCAGCCGGTCTCGCTGGACCTCAGCCGGGCCAACTGGAGCTGGCTGCCGTCACAGCCGACGCCCGCGTACACCTTCGCTCTCTTTCGCAAGGAGGTCGAGATCAGCGACCGGCGGGTTCGGTTCACGGGTGTGCTCGAGCTTGGCCGGAACACGGTCGGTGTCGCAGGACCGTTCAGCGATCATGTGGTACCTACGAACAGCCAGACGCGTACTGGGAACGGCGGGACGATGGTCGCACTCAGGCGATGCCCGCATGACGTAGGCGCCGTCACGCTATGAGGATCCTATCTGTCGTCGCGGCCGCCACCATGACGCTGACAAGCGCGGGATATGCGCTGCCGCCTTCCTCCCTTCGGTGCGTCACCCCGCCTCTGCAAGGCCGTATCGTCGCAGACGGCATCGTGCCCATGCGCAAGCGCTCGGTGACAATGATCTTCCGGAGCCCAGAGGCGGCCAGACGGGCCGCAGTCGGCATCGCGCCGCTGCACGACGGGCATGCCATCGCCGTCTCCTGCCGCTGGGACGACAACAGCGATAACAACGTGCACGCGCGGCGGATCATGGAGTCCGCAGGCATCCGGGGCACGTGGTACCTGAACGGCAACCGGGCGAGCTTCGATGCCGCCGCCGACTACAGGCCGACGGCCCGCGCCCTGCTCAGGGGAGGCAACAGCGTAGGCGGTCATTCGCTCACTCACCCTTACTTCTCCGCCATCAACCGCAACCGTATGTTCCGTGAGGTCGCGGCGGGACGCATCGAATGGGAGGCTGACCTCGATACGCCGGTGAACTCCTACGCTTTCTCGTATGTGGACTACGGTCGAACACCGGACGGGCAGGTCGTGCAGGCGGATGCCATACGGTGTCTGCTTCGGGCGGGCTACCTCCATGTTGCCGAGTTCAAGGGTTTCGACGAGACAGTCCCGTCCGACCTTGCGTTCAGCCCGATCATGCCGCCCGAGAACGCGGATCTCGTAACGTTCGGAACAGCCGTCCAGTGGGCCCTCGGAAGCCGCGAGGTTCGAGCGAAGTGCCCGATGATTTCCAATTCGATGCACGCGTGGTACGGCTCAGCGGCGCTGCCCCAGTACGGGTGGGATGAGCTGGAACGTAGGCTGGATCTGCTGAAAGCCATCCCGGACGCGTGGCACTGCAATCAGAACGAGTACGCGGCCTACATGTGGCTGAGGCGGCTGTCCCGGCTGGGCCGCCCGCGCGTGAGCGGCAATGTGCTGCGCATGACGCTCGCGGAGCCTACGTCCGACGTGGTCAACCACGACTTGTCACTTACGCTGGAGATAGCCGGAGTAGGACCCGATGACATCGAGACGGCGCGATGCGACGGTCTCCCGGTGCGTGTGAGTGATCGCTCGCGCCCAGACCGAACACTCATGCAACTCGTCCCGATGCCCGGCGACAGTCCTCCGACGGTGATCGGCCGCGTGGAGTGCGGCGAAGACACGCGCGTCCTTGCCTCGGGGTTCGAGGACACGGACTTCCCGGGCATCCGGGCTGCGCTGAAGTACGACGGAAAGCGCTTGCGGCTCTTCCTGCGGAACGGTTCGGCCCACGCCATCGGGGATGTGCGCCTGACCTGGCGGCTGCCACTGGCATTCAGCGAAGGCGTTGTTCGTCACGCGGTGGGGAGCGTGTCGCCAGGTAGAACGGCCCAACGGGTCATGGCGCCGTCCGCTGGCGACGGTGACCCGAAGCTGCGCGTGGGCGAAGCGTACTTCGTGGCGCAACTGGACTTCAGATGGCAGGGAGAGGCGGCGCGGCTCTATGTCACGTGTACGCACGACATGGGTGAAGACCGGTCGTTTCCCCACGGCGCGTTCCGGGTGATTGGACCTTTGGCGGCGAACCAGATCACACCGGATCGACTGGAGCCGATCTTCACACGATCGGAGGCCCTACCAGAGGCGGTGTTGCTGAGCGACGGCATGACCCACCGGTGGCGGGATAACTGCCGCGACGGCCATGTGCCCGACACCCACCTGGACTGCGAGATCATCCGTACCTCGGGCGGATGGCGGGACACTACTTCCCGGCCGTACCTCCTGGCGGCCCAGATCCGGTCGGAGATCGACCAGTCGGCCCGGATCCTGTGCCATTCGGAGGACCTCCGTCGCGTCTTCCTTAACGGTCAGACGGTGAGCCCGAGCGGCACGCTGCACCTTCGGGCTGGGCTCAATGCGCTTGTGATTGCGTACCACTTTGACAAGGTCACGGGCTCGCATCGCCACGCTGGCGCCTTCCTGAGACTGACCGATCCGTCCGGAAACCGCCTCACCAACATCCAGTACGAGCCTCCGCCCGAGCCACGGCTGCTGGGCGTCGCCATGCTGCAGCTCGAGCCGCACCGGCCCGGCGATGGGTTGGATCGTGCATTCGCGAGGGCGGAGACTGCGTGCCGCGACGCCGCGCTCAAGGGGGCCGATATTGCCGTCATGCCCGAGATGTGGAGCATCGGTTACCAGGGCTACGTTGGCGGCGATGAGGAGAGACGGCGGTGGCAGGAGCGGGCCATACCTCGTGATCACCCCTGGATCCATCGGTTCTCTGCGCTCGCTCGCGAGCTTGGTATTGCGATAGCCGTTACCTACCTCGAACGGTGGAAGGGAGCACCTCGCAACAGCTTGACGCTGTTCGACCGAAGGGGCAGGGAGGTCCTCACGTACGCCAAGATGCATACCTGCGACTTCGCCAACTTCGAGGCGGCCTGCACTCCAGGTGACCGGGTGGAAGTCGGCACGCTCGACACGCGGCACGGGCCAGTGCGCGTCGGAGCCATGATCTGTTACGATCGCGAGTTCCCCGAGACCGCGCGGCTGCTCATGCTCAAGGGAGCCGAGATCGTGCTCACTCCCAACGCATGCGAACTCCCGCCGGAGCGCATTGCCCAGTTTCAAACCCGCGCGCTTGAAAACGCTATGGCGGTCTTCATGGCCAACTATGCCGGCGATTTCTTCAAGGGGCGCTCCGTGTCGTTCGACGCCAACTCCGCCCCGCTCGCACAGGCCGGCGCGGACGAGCAGGTGCTCACGACCCGCATAGACCTCGACCGGCTTCGTGCATACCGCCGCAGCACTATCTGGGGCGACGCCTTTCGTCGGCCGCATCGGTACCGCGCCATAGCCGAGCCGGCCCGGCTGCCCGAGTTCGAGCGCAAGAACGCCTTCGGTGATCTGTTTGATGCCGTACGGCGGTGAGTATGCGGAGAGCATCGTTCCCCGATGACTGACGACGGGCCATCAGCACTGGCCGTCAGTCTCGACACCGAAGAAAGGGGCACAGCGACGGCCATTGATGGCGGAGGGAGTAACAGCAGATGATAGTGAGAGGGCGTGCGACCTATGCACCGGCAGCGATGCCGGCAGTATCCGCCGCCAGGCTGCTTGGCATCCGCGGTACCGGCGGCGTCTTCACCACCGGCTACCACCAACCGTACGTGGGCAAGCGCGATGCGCAGGCTGTCTATCCGTCGCTCAATGGCCGGCGGTGCGCCACGTTCATTGGCTGCCACTTCTACTGGCACGGCGGCCCCTCCGTGCGCAAGGACTGGAACGATGCGGGCCACCCCGGCATCTGCTGGTCGGGCCGAAGGCGAAGAGCGTCATCGTCTCCGGCACACGGTTCAAGGGTGGCCTGAAGATAGGGAAGCGGGGCAAGGCCAAGGTCGTGACCGGCCAGAACATCAGCGCGTAGCCGGCGGTCCGCCGAGGCCTGGCGGCCTCGGCGGGTCCGAACCGAATGCAAGCCGCGCCTACTCGGAGCTGGCTGTATGCCACTTCATAAGCGTGTCGCGGACCGCCTTCACGTGGCAGTCAGCAAATGCCACGTTCTGAACGCCATGGGGGTGGAGTGCACGGTCGTTGCAGCGAGGCGACGTGCCGCCGCTGCCGGTGGTGTTCAGGGTCCCGTCCTCGTTGTAGTAGCCGTCACGAAGCTTGCGTCCCAGGTGCGCGGGCTGGTTGGATGCCCGCTTCACGGCCCGCATTCCGGAGTAGCCCGCGGGGAAGGCGCCGGCGGCCGGGTAGCAGCCCTGCAGGACGCTATCGTTGCGCGAGTCATAGCCGCCCTTGAGGTAGGGCCCGGCGCCGATCTCGCCCTCCATGAACATGATGGACTCCGCAGCGTGGGTAAGCTTCGCCATGGTGGCTCCCAGGGCCAGGTTGCTGTAGTAGCCCCCGCAGAACAGCGCGTTTGCGCTGCACGCGCCCTCGGGGTTCACCGCGTCGTTGTTGATCTGGCTCTGGTTCATCCCGTAGGTGGTGTTACCCCATCCGCCGACCGTCGCCCAGTCGATCTGCGAGTTCGTGGAGTAGCTCGTCGGGCATGTGAACACGCCCCAGTTCGCCTTCGTGTTGTCGGCGTTGCGCGCCTTGCCCAGCTTGATGTAGGGGTAGAGGTGGTCAGGCCAGTACCAATCGGATCCGCCGCCTGTGTACGGCCCCGGCACGCCGCCGCCGTAGTTCCAGAGCGGCGGGCCGGTCTCGTCGTAGTCCTGACCGTACATCATCCATGCGTTCATGATCTGCTTCAGGTTCGATTGGCAGGTGGCCTGCCGCGCCTTCTCGCGTGCCTGGGCAAACACCGGGAACAGGATGGCTGCCAGGATAGCGATGATCGCGATGACTACGAGCAGTTCGATCAAGGTAAAGCCCTTGCGATGCGCCATTGCATACTCCTTTGCATAATGCGCGCGATACGGAAGCTATGTGGCTGCCTCGCCGTATCCGGGCGAGGCAACCGGGACGGTCCGGCTCCTTCACCAGCGTCAGCGGATGGGCGGCTTTGCCGTCGTGGTGCGCACGGTAAGCGTTGGGGCCAGCATGATGTGGACCCGCGACTCGCCGATCGGCGCAACCGTGTCCATGCGCCTCAGCAGCAGGTCGCCGGCCCGGTACCCGATCTCACGAAACGGCTGGCGCACGGTCGTCAGCACGGATGGTTGCGGCGAGAACTGCTCGGCGTCGTCGAACCCGACCACGCTAAGGTCGGTCGGCACCTGCAGTCCCTTCTCGCCCGCGGATCGTATCAGGTCGAACGCATGGAGGTCGTTGAACGCGATGACGGCAGTTGGCGGCGTCGGTAGCGCCATGAACCGGGCAAGGGCCTCGGCCGCCCGAACCTCGAACGAGCGTCCGCCTCGGAAGAGGAGCGCGGGGTCGAGGTACAGGCCGTGCGTGTGCAGCGCCTCCTTGAAGCCCTCCTCACGTTCGACGATCGTCGACTGCCGCTCTGGATGCGATAGGTAACCAATCCTCCTGTGGCCCAACCCGACCAGGTGCCCCACCGCCTCCCGCATACCCGACCGGTTCTCCACGCCGACGAAGTCGAACGCGAGCGACGTGGGCCGGTGGTCAACGAACACGACGCTCACGCCGGAGCGCTGCAGGCGAAGCAGGGCTTCTTCTGCCCCTTTGGCCCCGCAACCCCAGATTGCGATCCCTGCCACTCCTTCAGCTTCGGCGCGCTGCAACGCCTCGATCTCGGGATGCAATCCGTGGGAGGCCTCCCCGCCGCCTGCAAGGTACGTGTCGTAGACCAGGAGCCCCATGCGCGGGTGCGTCCGGGAGAGCGCGCGGCTCAGTCCGCCCTGGATCGCGTGGGCGATGGTGTAGGACGGCGGTTGGGGAATGACGGCCGCGACGACGCATCGCGCCTTGCGCGCCGGTGATACCTGGGCGTCAGGGCCGGCGGCCCAAGGAGCGACCCGTGGCCTACCCCCGGGCAGCCGCTCAACGAGCCCTTCGCGCTGGAGCGCGGCTAGAGCCTCGCGCACGGCCGGACGGCCCACGCCGATCTGGTCCGACAGGACGCGCTCGGACGGCAGCCACGTACCGGCCCGGTAGCGCCCGTCGGCGATCGCCGTGCGCAGGCTCGTCGCGGCCCTCTCGGATGCCGGTATGTCGGGTTGGCCAGTGTCATTCGTTGGTGTGTTCATGGTAGTACCATGGTCAGACCATATCATAACGGTTACTGACCGGCGTGTCAAGGGGTATGCTCAAGCGTGCCATGGAGCGGAGCGCTCTGCGGCGCTGTTCCGAGCGGCGGACCGCGGGATTTGGCGCCGGCTGGCCGGCCTTTCGGGCCCAGAGGAGCGAACGAGGAATGCAGACCAAACCGGACCAGCGGCGAAGCCACCCACGGCCCAGCCTCCAGAACACCGGCGGGCGCCGCACCGATCGATGCACCGCGCCGGCACGCCGGTGGACCGCGCGAGCCCTCTTCGGCCTGGGGTCTGCGCTCGGGACGTGCCTGCTGTGGCCGGTACTGAGAGGGGGCGCAGACGTGGCTGTTCAGAACGGGACCGAACGAAATTCGCTGGGTATGGAGATGCTCGTGGTGCCGGCGGGGCAGTTCACCATGGGCTCAGATGAGGGGTTCTGGGACCGCCGGCCTGCCCATCCGGTCCGGATCGCATCCCCGTTCCGGATCTCGGCAACCGAGGTGACGGCCGAGCAGTACCGGCAGTACCGGCCAAACGCTGAGTTCCGCGAGGTCGACGGGCTTGCCTGCGGCGTCACATGGCACGACGCCGTCGCGTTCTGCGAGTGGCTGAGCAAGCGGGAGGGCAAGCCGTACCGGCTGCCGACCGAGGCGGAGTGGGAATACACCTGCCGTACGGCAGATCGATGGGGCGTGCGCGGCATGGCCTCGGGGCCCTTGGAGTGGTGCTCGGACTGGTTCGGCGACTATGCACCAGGCCTCCAGGCCGATCCCGTGGGCCCAGAGCGGGGCGTGGCCCGGGTTGTTCGAGGCGGAACGCTGGACTATCTCGATCCGTCGTACCGGTTCATGCCGGTGGAGGAGTATGCTCGGCCCTGGCACCGAGCCGGAATGCCCCCGTCCTTCGGATCGCCCGCTGGCAGGCGCGCCTCCTCCGCGGCGGCTCCCGCTCCAGGCTTCACGGGGGTCTGGTACGGCTCCGGCAACTTCGAGCGTCCGCAGGCCCGTGACCCGCTGATGGAGTTTCAGCGCGACTGGAGTGGCGACGGCATCCGTGGCAACGACTGGTCCGCGGAGTGGCATGGCCTGCTCGCGCCGCCGGTATCAGGCGAGGCCGTCATCGAAGCCGAGAGCGGCGGGAAGCTGTACCTGTCCATCGACGGCGCAGGCGTGATCGATGGCCTCGGTTCGGCAGGCGCCCGTCGCGGCACAGCCGTGCTGGAGGCGGGACGGCGCCACCGCGTCGTGCTGCGCTACTCGAACCGCGCCCTGCCTGCGCACCTGCGTCTCTACTGGACGCTGCACGGGGGCGCCCGGACGCCGATCCCGGCAACCGCGCTCTCCCACGATGCAGAGGATTCGCGCGCCGCCGCGATGCTCCTGCCCGGTGGCGCCGACGATGGTCCGGGGCGCCATACCATCGGGTTCCGGGTCGTGCAGGCGCCTGCGCCGGACGGCCGGCCTGTCGCCCAGAGCCCATTCCTCGTGCAGCAGGGCGTGCGCACAGCAGGAGATTGGTCGCGTCAGGGACCCGATCCGGCCCGACCCCACTTCCGTCGCCGTCCGGCGCTCCCGACGCCCCTGGAGACCGACAGCCGGCCAGAGTACCAGTCCGACATCGACGCTGTGGGCCTGCATCCGTCATTCCGCGGGCACAACCATAGCCCGGCGCTGGCGGCCTGCGACAATGGCGACATCCTGGCGGTCTACTACACATCCTACAAGGAGTATGAGCCCGAGGTCTCCTTCATCGGCGCGCGCCTCAGGCATGGATCCGACGAGTGGGACATGCCCTCGCGGTTCGTCGACCTGCCGAGCGCCAACGACCACGCGCCCCTGCTCTGGGCGGACGGCGGCGCGCTGCACCTCTTCTGGGGATCGCCGAAGCTCGCCGCGGGCGCCTTCCCGTTCCAGTGGATGACGTCGAAGGACTGCGGTGCGACGTGGGGCGATGTCCGGTTCCCGCTGTTCCAGGGAGAGATCGGCCCCCACTCCCGCCAGCCGATCAACAGCGCAGTCCGCGGCGCCGACGGCTCGATCTACCTTTCCAGCGATGCGGCAGGATCGACGTCGGTGCTCTGGACCAGCCCCGATGGGGGCGAGACGTGGAGCGACACGGGCGGCCGCACTGCAGGGCGGCATACCGCCTTCTGCCTGCTTGGGGACGGCCGCATCCTCGGGATGGGCGGCAAGAACTCCGACATTGACGGGTACATGCCCCGTGCAATATCGGAGGATCGGGGCCGCACGTGGCAGGTCGACCGCTCCCCGTTCTGTGCGCAGGGCGGTAACCAGCGCCCATCGCTGCTCCGGTTGGCCAGCGGACGTCTGTTCTTCGCAGGCGACCTCCAGCGCCAGGGCGGCGCCAGGCCGGCAGGCGCCAAAGAGGCAGGAAGCTACGTTGCGCTCTCGTCTGACGAGGGACAGACCTGGCGCATCAAGAGGCTTCCCGGCGCACTGCCCCATGAGTCCGGGCCAGGCTTCTTCGGCAACCTGCCGGGCGGAACGACGCTGGGCTACTCCGTCGCCCGCCAGGCCCCCAATGGCGTGATCCACCTGCTGACGACCATGAACCGCCCCTGCATGCACTTCGAGATGAATGAGGCGTGGATCCTGTCGGACGATCCCGCGCCTGAAGATGAGGCGGCGCTTCGGCCTGCCGCGACGGTCGTGCGTGACGTCCGCGTCCACGAGGAGCGGCACCCCAACGGGCGGGTACGCCTCCGGTGGCAGTCCGGAGTGGGCGACGACGGCCGCTCGCTGCTGCACGGCCAGGAGACCTGGTTCTACCCGGACGGACACAAGCAGTACGAAGCTACCTGGAGCCTCGGGCGTAAGACGGGCCTGGAGACCTACTGGAGGCCCGACGGGCGACGCGAGTGGCAGTGGCGCCGGACCGGGGACGGACGTGCGATCTGGACCCAATGGTGGGAGAACGGCCGGCGCAAGGCTGAGTCAAGCTGGCGCAACGACCACGCCGAGGGACCGGCAAGGCTCTACGACCGGCGCGGACGCCTGCAGTCCGAGCGGCAGATCCCGTGAGGGAGCCGGTTCGCCTGAGCGCTGTCGTGCTCGTGCTCCTCTTGCCGTGCATGGCAGCATCTGCCGGTCCAGCGTTCAGTCAGGGCGGAGGTCAGGAGATGCTGAGTGTAGCGATCAGGCCCGGCAGCGAGGCCGGCGGACTCAACGTGAAGTCCCGGCTCCACCCGGCCGACTTGCTGGACTTCCGCACGTGCGAGGGCGTTGTCTCCGGGTCGCGCGACTTTGGCCTGTTCAAGGTGAAGCTGCCTGCCGAGCCGGGCAACGGTGACCGCTCATGGCTCGTGGACCGCGACAAGTGGAGCTACACGTGGACCTACGCGGCAGCGGTCCGCGTGCACGTCGAGGTAGTGCAGGGCCGGGATTGTATGAACCTCGCATACACGGTTACGAACGTCGGAGCCGTGCCGTTGGATTCGGTGCAGGTGCATACCTGCATCCCGACCACCGAGGCGCCGGGGTTCTACCCGGACCCGACCGGTCAGGGCGCCGAGCGCACCTGGTCCGAACTCTACCAGCGGCTCTATGTCTGGTCCGAGGGACGCCGTCTCTCGTTAGGGGAGGCGCGCCTCGCCGGCAGCGAGCAGCACCTTGCCCTTTGCCGCAGGGGTGGACCTGTGACACACTGGGGCTGGTGGGTGAACGGATCCGAGACATTCGACCTTCCGCTCGTGGCTCTCACGAGCCGGGACCGAAGCCACACAGTGGCGCTCGCGTTCGAGCAGGCCGTGTGGGCATCCTCGAACGTGGGCGACGACCGCGCGTGCTTCCATCTCTTCCCATGGTTCGGGCGCATTGAGCCCGGCGCCGGCGTCACGGTGCGCGGCCACCTGTATGTGCTGGAAGGCGGCCCCGATGCCGCCTTCCAACGCTTCGTGCAGGACTATCCGGCCGCCGCGTCGCAGGCGACCGGGCCCCGGCGGGTCGGCCCGGGATCCGTCTACTCGCCGGATCCGAGCCGTTATCGCTTCGGCGAGCCCGACGTGCGGAACGCGGCGTACTACCCAATCCCGCAAGACAGCGTCACGCGCGCTACCTACATGCGATGGATCGACCAGTCAGGGCTCCTGGAGTGCGCCAAAAAGCCCGCCATGGGTATGTCCGGCCCTCAGAGCTTCCTGCCGGTGCTCGCGAAGTATGTCCAGACGAGGGACCGGCGCCTCGGCCAGGCCATCATCGCCATGCTCAAAGACTTCCACCGGGCGCTTCGCGCGGAAGTCACACGCAAGCGATGGTTCTGGCAGTTCATCGAGGAGCCGGCCTTCATTCCGCTGTACCGTAAGCACCTGATTGCCGGCGGGCTGCTGAAGCCCGATGAGCCCTGGTTCCGGGAGATGTGGCTCTACTACTGCCGGAACCTGCATGTTTGGGATACAGAACCCATTGAGTGGCGCGGCGGCTGCCACCGCTCAATGCCTGAGGCCCTGGCCAAAGGCCTTGCCGCCAAGTGGTACCCGGACATCGCCGAGGCGGCGCACTGGAGGCGGTACGCCGAGCTGGGGTTCCAGGACTTCTGGCGCGCAAAAGACCTGGCGCAGAACGACACAGGCTACCTGATCGGTCCTGTCCTGATGTTGCTCTGCGCGGGCGACCAGTACCTTGGCGACGACCGGGCCGTCACGGATCCCGGCATGTTGAGGCTGTGGCGCCGGTTCGCAGCGGAGATCACCCCCGACGGCGCGATCAACCCATACGGTCCGAACGGCGGCTGGAATAGCACTGCCGCGTTCCGCGTGTTCATGCTGGAGTTGGTCGCCGCGAAGACGCACGACAGCGAGATGCGCTTCGCAGCCCACCGTGCGATGAACTACCTGCGCTACCAGACCCCTGCCTACGAGGGCGATCACTACCTGACCGGGCGGGAGACAGGGCAGCACGTCGCTCTGGCCTGGCTGTTTGCCGATGACCGCGTCACGCCCAGGATGCCAAGCGCTGCATCTGAACTCACGGATCGCCTGCCGTCCTTTCGAATACCGCACACAGACAAGGCGATCGCGGGGCGCTATCTGCCGGACCTCGATCCGGATCCGCTCCGGGCCCAGGTCTGCTGTAGCTGGGTCTTCGGCCCAGACCGGGTGCCCGACAAACTAATCCTGCGCGGCGGGTGGAGCCCCGGCGACCTGTTCGGCCTTGTTGAGCTCTGCCCGACCAGCTTTCCATCCAATCCCGGCGGCATCATGGGGCTGACGCGGTGGGGCGCGCCGTTTACCCAGATCGCTTCCACCAAAGGCGGTAGCGTGGAGAACCGGGTGCTGCTTGAGGACCTATCGGGTCAGGCGCCGCGGCGCTATGCGACGGATAGGACCCTCTATGATGTGGATTGGAAGCAGGGAGCCCTGCCAGCCCAGACCAGCCGCGTGGACCACTTCCGCGATACCGCCCATGCCACCTTCGCCCGGGTCTCCGTGGGGAACTTCATGGGCCTGCCGGTTCGGTTCGAGCGGGAGTTCGTCCTGATCAAGGACCTGTGCCTCGTGTCCCGCGAAACGGTCGTGTTCGAGGAGGCCTTCGCGGCGATGGTGGGCCCGACCTGGAACACGCAGAACATCGGGCCCCAGGTCGGGGCGCACTGGGCGAACACATTCATGTCCGCGCCGATCGCCTCCAACGGGGGCATCGCGCTGCGGACGCCGCCGGCGGACCTCCTGGTCTGGTTCGCCCCGCGTCCCGACTGCCGCTTGCAGGTCATCGACCGGCGCGATGATGACCCGCGGGCCGAGGTGGCTCCGTACCAGTTGCGCTACGTATGGGAGGGCCGCCCTGTCGCCGGGCACCGCCTGACATGGACCGAGGTGTACTGGCCCCACCGCCCATGGAAGCCACGCCCATCGACGAACAACCCGGGGGCGACACCTGTGTATGACGAGGGCCGGATCGCCGAGTCCGCCGGAGCATCCGCGATCGAGGCGCTGCTCGACACGTCCGACACGACGGTCCTGCGCCTGCACCTCAGCGCGGACAGCGTTCAGTGGGTCGTGTCCAACCCGAACCGCCATGAGGTCGAGGTGGGTGGCCTCCGAACCGATGCCCGCTACGCAGTGATCCGGGCGCCGGCCTCAGGACGGGCAACGGCTACTGCAATGGACGCATCGCACTTGAGCCTGGCCGGCGAGGACCTGTTGGTCTCGAACTAGCCCTGGTGGCGCATGACCAACGCTATGTCCGGCCCCGGCTTCATACCAGTTACCGGCACGTGTTTGACTGCATTGACAGGCCGAGGCACGCAGGGATGCAGGTATGGGTTGCAGACGACAACGGGTATCCCAGCGGACAGGCCGGTGGACACGTCGTCGAATGTGAGCCGGCGCTGGAGCTACGCGGCTTGCGTCCGCTGACACGGAGCGGGG
>CAJBBX010000093.1 GCA_903951425.1 uncultured Chthonomonas sp. | reverse complement strand
CTGCCGATGAACTCGGCGATGGTCCAGAGCCGCGTGCCCAGCATGTCCTGCCCCACGTTCAGGTCGAGCAGGTTGCGGTTCTGGCCCACGAACTGCCGAACCTCGAAACGCTCCTTGGCGTAGGACTTGACCACGAGAGCGCCGGCCAGCTTCTCCTGCAGGTCGCCCAGCATGACGTCGCGCTCTTCGCGGATTTCATCTGCGGTGCGCTTGATTTTCCCGATATGGAAGAAGTAGTTCGCGAAATAGAGTGGGAAGACACAGAGGCCCCACACCGCTAGGTACCAGTTCATGTTGAAGACGATGAACAGGACGAAGATCAGCGTGACGACGTCGGAGATGAGCGTCACGAACCCGCCGCTGATGAGCTGGTCCAGCGTGGCCACATCGTTGGTGATGGTGGACATCAGCTTGCCGGTCTGGCTCTTTTCGAAGTAGCCGAGCGGGAGCGTCTGAAGGTGGGCATAGAGCTTGCGCCGCATATCGTACTTGAAGCGCTGGCCCAGGTAGGTCACGCACATGGTGAGCGCGAAGCCCACGATGCCGCTCGCCGCCGCCACACCCACCAGGAGGAAGAAGACCCCGGCGATGTTGAAGGGCTGCCGGGCCACCAGCTTGTCAACGAGGTAGCGGATGATGAGCGGGCCGGGGAGCCCCAGACCGGCGCTCGTCAGCGTCAGGAGACAGATAACGAGGAGGACCTTCCAGTACCGTCGAACCTCGGCAAGCAGACGCGTCATGTTACGCATGGCGGCTCCCGCACACCGGCGTGTCGCACCCGAACGCGACCACTACACCCCGCCGAGGCGGCCGGGGTTGCGGGCGTTCGCTCACCGTCAGCGTGGCCAACCACGACAGGCGCCGAGACACCGTTTCATGCTCCCATGCGCTCCGACCAGCCGTCGCCGGCCCGGCCTGGCGCTGTGCCTGAATCACTCTGCCCTCCAGCCGCGCAAGTGTACCTTACCCGCGCAACGCAAAGGGCGCCGACTCTAACGCGGAACCGGCACGGTAGCGAGGATCGCTTTCAGCACGCGGTCGGGGGTCTCCCCCTCGATCTCGCTGTCCGGCTTGAGGAGCATGCGGTGGCGGAAGACGGGGAGAGCAAGATCCTTCACGTCGTCCGGCGTCACGAAGGGCCTTCCGCGCACGCCGGCCAGGGCCTTGGCGGTCAGGAGAAGCGTGACGGCGGCTCGCGGCGAGGGACCCAACACCACGTGGCGATGCTCCCTGGCCGCGCGCGTCACGGCGACGACGTAGGCGCGCACGGGGTCTGTAACGGAAATGGTCGCCACGTCGGCCTGCAGGCTCGCCAGTGCGTCGGCGTCGGCCACGGGCCGCAGGTCGGCGGCGTCCAGATCCACCGCGCGAAAGCCTGCCTCGTAGCGCGCCAGGATCGCCTCCTCCTCGGCCAGGCCGGGATAGCCCACGTCGATGCGCAGGGAGAAGCGGTCCAACTGCGCCTCGGGCAACGGGTAGGTGCCCTCGAACTCGACCGGGTTCTGCGTGGCGCAGACCATGAAGGGGCGCGGGAGGGCGAAGGGGACGCCGTCGATGGTCACCTGCCGCTCCTCCATGGCCTCCAGCAGGGCGGACTGGGTCTTGGGCGGCGTCCTGTTGATCTCGTCGGCCAGCACGAGCGCGGCAAAGATGGGCCCCTGCCGCACGGTGAAGGTGCCGTCCTTGGGACTGAAGACGTTGGTGCCGAGGACATCGCTGGGCATGAGGTCCGGCGTGAACTGGATGCGGCTGAAGCTCACGCGGCAGAGGCGGGCCAGCACCCGGACGGTGAGCGTCTTGGCGGTGCCGGGGACGCCCTCGAGCAGTACATGCCCGCCGGCGAGGAGCGCCACGGTGAGCTGCTCCAGCATGGCCGGCTGCCCGACGATGACCTTGCCGGCCTCGACGGCCAGCGCCTCGGCGAATCCGGCGATCCGGTCGGCCGGGCCTGGAGCTTCGGTGAGCGGTGGGTTCAGGTCAGTCATCGAGTCGCAGCCTCCTTGCCCAGGCGTCGAGGCCCCGGGCGATCTCCATCAAGTCGCTCTCTCCGGCATCTCCGCCGGCGGCGATGTCTTCGCAGCGGCGCAGCAACTTCTCAAGCTCCGGTCGGTCGACGGCATCCGGCGTCAACACAGCCAACTCCGAGGCGGGCGCGTCGGCCGATACGCCGAAGCGGCGGGCCATGCGACGCCGGAACGAGGCGCCCAGCAGTTCCACGGCCACCGGCGCGGCCTGCGCACGGCCGTAGAGGCCCGCCATGGAGGTGACGTAGTCCAGTGTGCTGGTTCGCTTGCCGGTGTCGAGCTGCAGCGGGGCGCCCAGGCGGCGATTGCCGTTCCAGATCAGCGCCGCCACCAGACCCAACAGGGCCCAGGCGAAGGCGTGCGGCCCTGGGCCCAGGGCGGTCCAGAGGGCGGCGCCGGGCGGGCGAGATTCGCCGAAGCCGTGGTGCAGTTCGTCGAACAGGGCGCGGCCGCCGGGCGGCACGCCCTCGCGCACGAGCCGAACGAAGGCCACCGGCGCGTCAGACGGGCTCCGAAGGTCGCGGTTCCGCAGGCCCAGCGCCGGCGACAGGACCGTAATGGTCCCCTTGCCCAACCTGCGCCGCAGAACCACAGCGGCATTCCCGCCGCCGGCCAGCACGCGCCACGGCGGCCGGGCGTAGATGCCTCGGCCCGGCGCGGGCGGTGCGAACCGGAGGCCGCCCAGAGGTCCGGCGCCCGGCGCAATCAGCTCCGTGCGCTTGCGGTCAGACGTCGGTGTCAGGCCCTTCAGTAGCGCCGGCCAGGCCGACCCGTCCCAGAGCACGAGAGCCGAGCCGCCTCGCTCGACCCAAGCCGTCAAGGCGCGCTCCTCAGGCGACTCGGGCTTCTCCGCCAGCGGCATGGCGATGACGAGGAGCGTTCGATCGCCTAGCGCGTCGTAGCCCGAGTGGAGCCGCCCCGCCGGCACGCGTTGCCGCTGCAGTAGCTCCAGGCAGACGCGGAGGCCGCCCGGGCCGGTGCTGAACGTGGTGGGGCGATCCATCTGCCGCTGGGCGATGGAGTTCCGGGTGAAGAGGGCTGAGCCGATCACCAGGGCCGCCAGTAGCGCACCCAGGATGATCGGCTCGGTCTTATGCATGCGCGCCGGTAACGGCTCTCAGGCGGGCGCGCCGGAGAGGAGCTCCAGGGCGCGGTCCAGCTGGAGGCGCACGGCATCGTGACCCGTGCCGCCCTCGGAGGTCCGTGACCGCGCGCTACTCTCCGGGTCGAGGCCCGCGAAGCCCGCGCGGAATAGCTCCGAGAAGGGCTCCAGGTCAGACTGCTTCAGGTCCTCCAAGCCGATTCCGCGCTCCTCGCAGTGGCGGACCATGCGTCCAACCACACCGTGCGCCTCGCGGAAGGGCATCCCCTGCCGCACCAGCCAATCGGCCACATCGGTGGCTGTGCTGAAGTCGCGGGTGAGTGAGGCGGCCATGCGGTCCCGGCGGAACTCGGCGGTGGCCAGCATGCGGATGAAGGCCGGCAGCACCGCCTGCAGCGTGTCCACGGTGTCGAACAGGGGCTCTTTGTCCTCCTGCATATCCTTGTTATAGGCCAGCGGCTGGCCCTTGATGACCATGAGCAGGCCGGTCAGATGCCCGCAGACGCGCCCCGTCTTGCCGCGGACGAGCTCGGCCACGTCGGGGTTCTTCTTCTGCGGCATGATGCTGCTGCCGGTCGTCACGGCGTCGGAGAGACGCACGTAGCCGAACTCCGGCGTGCTCCAGAGGATGAGCTCCTCGGCGAAGCGCGACAGGTGCGTCATCAGAAGCGCCGCGCAGCCCACGAACTCCACCACGAAATCGCGGTCGGAGACGGCGTCCATGCTGTTCTCGCAGATGCCGTCGAAGCCCAGCAACTCCGCCACGCGGCGCCGGTTGATCGGGAACCCGGTGCCGGCCAGGGCCCCGGCGCCCAGCGGCAGGCGGTTGGCGCGGCGGGCGCACTCGGAGAGCCGCTCGGCGTCGCGCTGGAGCATCCAGAAGTAGGCCAGCAGATGGTGGCTCAGCAGCACCGGCTGGGCGTGCTGCAGGTGTGTGCAGCCGGGGAGCACCACGCCGAACTCGCGCTCGGCGGCCTCGACGAAGGTGCGCTGAAGCTCACGGATGCCGCCCAGCAGGTCGGCGGCAGCCTCGCGGAGGTAGAGCCGCACGTCGGTGGCAACCTGGTCGTTGCGGCTGCGGGCGGTGTGGAGCCGACCGGCGACGGGACCCAGGCGCCGGCGGAGAAGGTCCTCCACGGCGGTGTGGACATCCTCGGCGGCGGGGTCCAGGCTCACGGCCCCGCAGGCGAGGTCTTGCTCCAGCGCCTGCAGGCCGGCAATGATCGAGTCGGCGTCGGACGGCTCGATGATGCCCGTCTCGCCCAGCATGGTGGTGTGAGCGATGCTGCCCCGGATGTCCCAGGGCCAGAGGCGGCCGTCGAAGGCGATGGACCGGTTCAGCCGGTCCACCGCCTCGTCTGTCCGCTCACTGAAGCGCCCGCCCCAGAGGCGTGCACCCGAAGCCGCATGATCAGCCACGGCCACAGATCTGCCAGTACATCCGCGACTGCAGGCCGTGCGTCTTCACCATGCCTTCGCTGTCGGCCTGGTCGAAGGTCTTGCTGTCGAAGGAGGCCAGGTCCTCGTTGTAGAGGGCCCACTTGCTGGCGCGGCCGATGACAACCGAGGAGCCCTTGGCCATGCGGAGCGTGACCGTGCCAGTGACGCGGGGCTGAATCTGGTTCGTGAAAGCCTCGAGGTCCTCCTTCAGCGGGTCGAACCAGAGGCCCTTGTAGGCCAACTCGCCCCACTCGCGGTCGACGTGGGCCTTGAACTTGAGCTCGGACTGCGTGCAGACCAGCGCCTCCAGCGCCTTGTGCGCCTGCAGGAGCGCCACGGCGGCGGGGCACTCGTAGTTTTCGCGCACCTTGAGGCCCAGCATGCGGTCTTCCATCACGTCGACGCGGCCCACGCCGTTGCGACCGGAGATGACGTTCATGCGGAGCACGATCTCCAGCGGCGAGAGGCACTCGCCGTTGATGGAGACGGGCACGCCGGCCTCAAACCCGATGACTACGATCTCCGGGGTGTCCGGCGTGTCGGCGAGGCCCCTGGTCCACTGGAATATCTCCTCCGGTGGGCAGTAGTTGGGCTCCTCCAGATGCCCGCCCTCGATGGAGCGGCCCCAGAGGTTCTCGTCGATGCTCCAGATCTTGTCCTTGGACTGACCGATGGAGACGCCATGCGCCGCGGCGTAGTCGATCTCTTCGGTGCGGGTCCAGGGCTCGCGGCCGCCGCCGGGGAGCAGTTTCCCCTGGCGCATGGGCGCGATGATGGGGATCTCGGGCGTCAGGGTGCGCATCACGTACTCGAGGCGGAACTGGTCGTTGCCCTTGCCTGTGCAGCCATGGGCGTAGGCGTCGGCCTTGACGGCGCGCGCTGCGTCCACGGCCTTAAGGGCGATGAGCGGCCGGGCGATGCTGGTGGAGATGGGGTAGCCCTGGTAGTCGCCGTTGGCCTTCACCGACGGCCAGCAGTACTGCTCCACGAACTCGGCGCGGGCGTCCACGGTGGTGTGCTCGGTACCCAGCGTGCGGGCGCGCTCTTCGGCCTGCTGAGTGTCGGCCGCGGGCTGGCCCACGTCCACGGTCACGGTGACGATGCGGTCGAAGCCATACTCCTCGCGCATCAGCGGAATGCAGACAGAGGTGTCCAGACCGCCCGAGTAGATCAGTACGACTGTGCTCATTGTGTTCTCCTGAGCGGACCCCGCCGGTCGGCGCGGGACACCGCGGGTCATGTCAGATCGAAGGGCGCCGCCGGCTATGCGCCGATGAGGAGGCTCAGCACGGCCTTCTGGGCGTGCAGGCGGTTCTCAGCCTGGTCCAGCGCCACAGAGGCGGGGCCGTCCAGCACCTCGGAGGTGACCTCGTCGCCGCGGTGCGCGGGCATGCAGTGCATGAAGAGCGCCTGCGGCCCGGCGGCATCCATCAGGCGTTGGTTCACCTGGTACCGGCTGAAGACGCCCTTCCGCACCTCGGCCTCTGCCTCCTGCCCCATGCTGGTCCAGACATCGGTGTAGATGGCGTCGGCGTCCTGGACGGCCTCCAGCGGGTCGGACGTAACCGTCACGGCGTCAGGCCGGCCCGCAAGGCCCTGCGCGGCGGCCACGATACACTCATGCGGCTCGTAGCCGGCCGGGCAGGCCGCGCGGACGCGGGCGCCCAACAGCACCGATACGAGCATGAGCGAATGGAGCACGTTGTTCCCGTCGCCGACCCACGCCACAGTGAGGCCCTCCATGGAGCCTTTGTGCTGGATCAGCGTCAGGGCGTCGGCCAGCGCCTGGCAAGGATGCTCCTGGTCGCTCAGGGCGTTGACGATGGGTACGCCGCAGGCGTCGCGCATGGCCACGAGCATCTCGTGCTTGTAGACGCGCGCCACGACGCCGTCGACCCACCGGGCCAGGTTGCGGGCCACGTCGCCGGGCTCCTCGCGCGTGCCCAGTCCCACCTCGGCGGGCCCCAGAGCCACAGGCATCCCGCCCAGCTCGCGGGTCGCCAGGTCGAAGGTCACGCGGGTCCGCAGGGAGGCCTTCTCGAAGATCATCGCCACGGCCCTACGCCCCTGCCAGTCCACCACGGTCTCCGCGGAACGCCTGTTGCGGGCGTAGCAGTCGGCGAGCTCCAGCGCGGCCGCGACCTGCTGACGGCTCCAGTCCCGGATGGAGAGGAGACTACTGCCCTTCAACCCCAGCACGTCCTGCGCTACCAGGTCCCTGGCATCGGCGATGTTCATGCGTTTCGCTCCTGTCACTTACGGCCTCAGGCCGGTTTTCGACCCTATATTGTGCTACACAACAGGGCCCGAAGCGGCGAATGCCTCCCGGCCGGCCTCGGAGGGCCAAGGTACACTAGTTGCCCTAGCTACCCGAGGAGACCCCAATGAGTAAGGATATCGGGCCCCGGATCGAGGTCGCGGAGCACATCCGCAGCCTGGTCCCCTACCAGCCCGGCAAGCCCATCGAGGAAGTGAAGCGCGAACTGGGCCTCTCGTCCGTCACCAAGCTGGCGTCGAACGAGAACCCGCTCGGCCCCTCTCCGGCCGCCGTCGAGGCGATCCAGCAGGCCGCTGCCGGGGTCCACCTGTACCCCGAGGGCTCGTGCCACGACCTGCGAAAGGCCGTCGCCGCGCATCTGGGCGTCGACGGGGCGCAACTCTCCTTCGGCAACGGCTCCGACGAGGTGATCCACGTGGCAGGGCTGGCGTTCCTGACGCCCGACGACCAGGTCCTCACCGGCGCGCCCACCTTCGTGCTCTACCGCACCTGCGCCATCTTGAACCGGTGCGAGCTGGTAGAGGTCCCGCTGCGCGACTGGACGTTCGACCTGGAGGCCATGGCCGACCGGATCACCGAGCGCACGCGCCTCGTCTTCATCGCCAATCCCAACAACCCCACCGGGACCATCGTGCGGCGCCGCGAGCTGGAGCGCTTCATGGACCGGCTGCCGGAGCGCGCCATCCTCGTACTGGACGAGGCGTACGCCGAGTACGTCGACGACCCCGGCTACCCCACCTCGCTGGACTACATCCGCGAGGGGCGCAACGTGCTGGGGCTGCGGACCTTCTCCAAGATCCACGGGCTGGCCGGCGTCCGCCTGGGCTACGGCATCGCGCGGCCCGACATCTCTGCCGAACTGGAGCGGGTGCGGGAGCCCTTCAATGTCAGCGTCCTGGCGCAGGCCGCCGGCATCGCCGCACTGGAGAGCGACGAGCACGTGCGCCGCTCGCTGACCACCAACGAAACGGGCAAGGCCGAGTTGGCAGAAGCGTTCGGCGAGATGGGCCTGGCGGCCACGGAGACCCATGCGAACTTCGTATGGGTCGACATCGGCGCCCCCTGCCGCCCCGTCTTCCAGGAGATGCTGAAGCGCGGCGTCATCCTCCGAACCGGCGATATCTTCGGCGCGGGCGCGCATATGCGGATCACCGTGGGGACCGCCGAACAGAACGAGCGTTGCGTGACGGCGCTCCGGGAGGTGCTGGGCAAGTGATCATCGTAATGGCGGCTCACAGCACCCGTGAGCAGGTGGCCGACGTCGAGCAGCGGATCACGGACTGGGGCTACGGGGTCCATCCAATCTACGGCACGGAGCGCACGGTCATCGGCGCGGTGGGCGTGCCGGATACGGACAAGCAGCGGTACATCGAGCAGTTGGAGCGGCTCGAGTGCGTCGAGCGCGTCATTGCCATCGTCCGCCCCTACAAGTTCGTCAGCCGCGACTGGAAGCCTGAAAGTACCAGCATCACCGTGGGCCCGGCCACCATCGGCGGACCGCAGATCTGCCTCATGGCCGGCCCTTGCACCGTTGAGGACTACCCGCTGACGCTGGCCACAGCGCAGGCCATCAAGGCCTCCGGCGCCACGGTCTTGCGCGGCGGGGCCTACAAGCCCTGCACGTCGCCCTACTCGTTCCAGGGCCTCGGCGAGGAGGGGCTGAAGATACTCCGCGCCGCCGCCGACGAGACCGGCCTGGCCGTCATCACCGAGATCATGGACCCGCGCAACGTGGAGATGGTCTGCGGCTACACCGACATGCTGCAGATCGGCACCCGCAACATGCAGAACTACGACCTGCTGCGCGAGGTGGGCAAAGCCAGCAAGCCCGTCATGCTCAAGCGCGGCATGTGGGCCAAGATCGAGGAATGGCTGCAGGCGGCCGAGTACATCTACCTCGAGGGCAACCACGACATCATGCTCTGCGAGCGGGGCATCCGGACCTTCGAGACGCATACCCGCAACACGCTGGACCTGAGCGCTGTGGCGGCCGTGAAGCAGCTCTCGCACTTGCCCGTGGTGGTCGACCCGAGCCACGGCACGGGGAAGTCGAGCCTGGTGGCGGCCATGTCCCGCGCCGCCGTGGCCTGCGGGGCCGACGCCCTGATGATCGAGGTGCACCAGCACCCCGACAAGGCCATCAAAGACGCGGCCCAAGCCCTCTCCCACGAGCAGTTCGATGCCCTGGTGCGGCAGTGCAGGCCCGTGGCGGAGGCGGTGGGGAGGACGGTATAGCAAACGGCCGCCGCCGGTGGCCCGGCGGCGGCCGGCAACGTCAACGGCCAAAGGGCAAGACGGCAAGAGCACAAAGGGCTACGAGGAGCCCTCGGGCGAGACACACCGGAACCCTCGAGAGTTGCCCCTATTGTCAGGGTCGCTCCCACGGCGACAGTGCGCGCGGAAGTCGTCGGCATTGACGTAGTACCACGAGCCGCCCCGCAGGACACGGTAGGAGCTCCCACGCTCGTAGGGGTCCTGGCACCACTCCCATACGTTGCCGACCATGTCTGAGCAGCTATACGGGCTCTCGCCGGCCGTGAAGGCGCCTACCGGCGCGGTGCTGTTCAGATCGGCGGGCTGCACCGAACAGGCGCAATGGCCGTCGCGCCAGTCGTCACCCCAGGGGTATTCCCGACCGTCCGTGCCCCGCGCCGCCTTCTCCCACTGCCTCTCGCTGGGCAGCGCCAGCCCGGCCCACTCGCAGAAGGCCTTCGCGTCGAGCCACGAGACGTTGACCATGGGGTGGCTGTCGATCCAGCCCCAGAGCGGCGCCGGCGGCATCTTGACGCGGGGGTTCGCCTCGACGTAGGCCCGGTACTCCCCCACCGTTACGGGGTACTTGCGGATTCTGAACGACGGCAGATCGGCTTGCTCCCTGTTCGGGCCATAGAGGAAGGGCCCGCCGGGCACCTCAACCATCGCCCGCAAGTCGCGCGGGTCGCCGATGGCGGCCAGCGTGTTCCCCGCGCCGATGCGCTCCACGGTCGGGAGGCGCTCGGGCACGTCCTCCAGGATTTGCACGAGGCGGTCACGAACCCGCTTCAAGACCAGTGCGTCCTGCTCGTCCGTCGCTCTCCGCGCGCCGATCTCGGCCATGCACTCGCCGCCCATGACCACAGCGCGCCAGCCAGCCTCATCAGTTGAGGCCGACAGCGGACAGAGCTTGCCGACCAGCCGCATGGGTCGGTCAAAGTCGGCCTGTATGTACACCAGCCGGTTCACGGCAAGGAGCGCCACCTCGCGCCAATAGGCACCCCGGCGGGCGAGGCCGTCGAGCTCGGCGACCACCTCGCCCTGAGAGCAGACGTGGCAAGCGGCCAGGTACTCCTGGAAGGTCCGATGCGGGAAGGTGCAGCAGCCGCCTTTGCCCGGGATAAGCAGGCCGGCCCGCAGCGTGACAAGGCGCAGAACCCGGTCGGCCCAGGTGTAGTCCCTGCCGTCGCGGGTCAGCGCCACGAAGGCCTCGCGCAGCACGGCTTCCGGGATGTCCGCCGCGCTTTGGGTACCCGCCGCCTCGGCGCCAGCGTGGGCCTCGTAGGCCACCCGGGCCAGGACGCGCCGGAAGTCCACCTCCTGCCGGTCGGCGTTACGGAGAAGGTCGCGCAGGGAGTCATGCCCGTCCTGCCGGGTCTTGTCCTTCTCTCGCCACTTCCAGAGCAGCAGGTCAACCACGTCCTCGTAGACCTGCGATCGCGCGTCGGGCAGCTCGCCCTTGTCGGCATGGTCGATGGCCATGATTGTGAGGAGGAGTGGGTTGCCGGCCATGTCGCTTAGGTCGGCGCGACGCGTGGCCGCGGTGAGCTTGGCCGCGTCGGCGTGCCAGGCCGGCCGCGTCCGGCGCTGATCGAGCGTGCGGTACCAGGCCGTCACGAAGTCCTCAATCTGCTGACTATCAAACCGCAGCAGGTCGGCACGCCTCCAGACCACCTCGTCCAGTTGCCAGGGGCCCCTTGACGCATCCAGCCTGTCGCGCTCCTCATAACTGCGCACGCGGCAGGTTGCCAGGATGGGCATACTCGGATAGGCGGTGGGTAGCGCGTTTAGCATGTCGCGGATGGCAGGCAGGGCCGGATCGCCATCGGCCACCTCGTCCCAGCCGTCCAGCACGATCAGGGCCTTGTGGACCGTCACGGCGAGGCGAACGTCAGCAACGGCGTCAGGACACTCCTTTGCCAAGCTGCTATCCAGGTACGCCGCGAGCAGACCGACCTTACTTGTCCGGGTACCCGACGTCCTGACCCACTCGGCAACCTGACGCAGCATAACTCTCACCGGGAGCAGGGCTTCCCAGCCCGGCGGTAGACCGGGCAGGGCGGCCGCCAGGTCGAGCGCCGGGTCTAGCTGCTTGCGGGCCAGCGTGTTGACCAGGTGGTTGGCGAAGGTGCTCTTGCCGCCGCCCGGCTCGCCGATCAGCAAGAGGTGCGGACTCACGGCGAACGCCTCAAGCGCCGTCGGCGACTCGTCACGACGACCAAGCCGTCCGGACTCAGTGCGGCGCCGCCCCGCGACTCGGAGGCCGATGTAGACATCGCTCAGCGAGGGAGGGGCGGATGTGCTGGTGGCGTCGGAACCGGACTTCTCCGGGCCCGAGAGCGGCAGCCTGCCGGTCTCCTCCACGAGCAGTCGCAGGTATGTTTCGCGGGCGGACGTGCCTACGGATGTCGGGGCCTGCGCCGGGGCCTCGACTGCAGTCGTGAGAAGTGCGAGCGCTTCGCGGACCGACTGCAGTTGCTCGCGCACATCGGCTCCCGGCGCCTTCGGGCAGTGGATGCCGTTCAGGAATGTCAGCAGCATGGCAAGGTCGGCCTGGTTGAGGAACTCGTCGTTCCATCCGGCCTTCCGGTAGCTTCCGTAGAGCGCGGCGGGATCCAGCGGCTTGCCGTCCAGGAGCAGGGCGCCCAGTTGCGCGGCGACCTCGGGGCGGTCCAACAGGCTGTGCAGCATGTGTGCCAGCGCCGACGCGTCGCGGGTCGGCGTCGAGCCCATCACGGCTATGAATGCCACGGCCGCGCCGTCGACCGAAGCCGCGAAGGACCGCTCAATCGCCTCCCACGCGCTCTTCGCCACGTCGTCGCCGGATCGGCCCATCGCCGCTTCACGGACGGTCTTCCACAACAGACCGACGCCTGTTTCCATCGCCTTCTCGCCAGGTTCGAACGCCATTTGTTGCCCCCGGGCCGCCGGGTGTGTCCGCCCGGCAGGCTGACTCCACTGACCTGATGACAGTGCTGCTTGGCCCACTAGCCGCCCCGCCCTGCGCCCTATCCCGTCAGGCGCATTCCAGCTCCGTCCGCGCCATGACCTCCGCCTGCATCTGCGGCGAAAGGCCCACGAAGTAGTCGCTGTAGCCTGCGATGCGCACCACCAGGTCCCGGTGCCGCTCGGGGTGCGCCACGGCGTCGCGCAGGATGTCGGGGCTGACCACGTTCACTTGCGCCTCGAACCCACCCATGGAGCAGAATACCCCGATGAGCGGCTTCATGGCCCTTGCCAGTGCGTCCGGGTCGCCGGTGCGCTGAAACCGCATGTTCACCGCGATGCCTCCCAGCATGTCGCAGTGGCTCCACGACGTGGATGAGCGCACCATGGCCGTGGGGCCGGACCGCTCGCGCCCCTGCGCCGGACCGGAGCCGTCCGCGAACGGGAACCCCGCCGGCCGCCCGTCCGCCGTGGCCCCGGTGTGGCGGCCCAGGTGCTCGTGCATGATCCAGCAGAAGAAGCCCGCAATGACGGGTCCGCCCCAGTAGGTGCGGTAGCGGCTGCAGACGTCGTGAAGGAAGCGGGTCAGATCGTCGGCTAGGCCATCCACTTCAGCCACGTCGTTACCGTACCGCGGCGCGGCGGCCAGCAGGGCCCGCACACGGTCGTGGCCCTCGAAGTCGGCCGCAAGGGCGTCCCTTAGCTCACCGAGCGTCACCGATCGGCGCTGGAAGACCACCTGCCGGATGGCGGCCAGGGCATCGACGGTGTTGGCCAGCCCCACGAAGGACGACTCCACCCAGTTGGCCCGGGCGCCGCCGTGGTCAATGTCCTTGCCCGTGAGGAGGCAGTCGTTCACGAAGCAGGATAGGAGCGGGTAGCCGCCGGAGAGGTGGCGGCTCATCATGGCCAGGTTCTGGTCGCGGACGCCCACCTCCACCTCGGCGGCAATGGCCTCCTTGAGCCGCTCGAAGAGCTCCTCGAAGGAGGCGCAACGGCAGAGCGGAACCTCCTCGCGGCCCCCGCGGGGCACGCCCAGCACGTCGTTCAGCGCCTGCCCCAGGTTGTAGTAGGGACTGGCCACGTAGACGTTGCTGATGGCCACGGGTGTGATCTCGACGCAGGTGCTGTGGACGTAGTGGCAGGCATCGCGGTGCGGCAGGCCGGCCCGCAGCAACCCCTTCGTGATGGTTTCGTCGCCGAAGATGGCCGGATGCGAGCAGCCCCGCGCCAGCGCCCGGCAGGCCATCTCCATGAGGTCGTCGGGCGTCTCCGAGGTGCGGCAGATGCCGATGCCGGGGTAGGGGAGCCGGATGTGCCATGCGCACTGGACCATCATGTAGGTCAGGTCGTTGGTCACGTCGGCGCCGCAGGAGTCCCTTCCGCCGCACATCCAGCCCACGGCGAGACCGCGCGGCGTGTACTCGCTGAGGATGAGGCCCGCGCAGTCGAGCAGCTCCTGCGCCGCGTCGGGGGTGATGCGGCCCTGGGCCAGGTCACGGAGGTAGTAGGGGAGCAGGTACCGGTCCGGCCTTCCGAGCTGGAAGAGGAGCATCCGGTTGCCGGCGCACTGGCAGAACGTGACGAAGCTGACTGCCTGCACGGCCTCTGCGAAGGTCCGTGCGGGCTCTGCCGGCACGCGCCGGCACCGTTTGGCGATCGACCGGAGGTCGGCTGCCCGCCGCGGGTCGGCCTCACTCGCGGCCATGGCCTCCGCCCTATCGGCATAGCGCCGGGACAGCTCCTCCATGCCGGCAAGGGCCTCCAGGGCGCCCCGGTAGAAGCAGTCGCTGGCCAGGTCCGACGGGTCCGTCAGGCGCAGGCCCTGCCGCTGCCGTGCGATGACCTCTCGGACGCCGCCGATGCCCTCCTGTAGCACGCGCTCGTAGTCGATGGCCATATGGGCTCGCTGGCCCAGCGCCTGCGGAACCAACTTGCGGCCCATGTCGCGCCACAGCGCCGTAAACTCCGCCTCCTCTGCGTCCAGTGCGCGCCGGCCAAACTTGCCGACGATGAGCTCGTCCTCGCCGATGGCCGGCTCCAGCCGCCGCAGGATGCCCCCGGCCAGCATGCCCCGCCGCACGATATGCGAGGGCTCGCCGGCCGACGCCAGCCACGCCTGCCCCTCGGCGAGGTCGGCCTCATCGCCGGACCAAGCCGCCGGGTCGTGGGCCGTGCGGAGGGTGTGTTCGCGAAGGCGGGCGACGCGATCTGTCGGGTCGGTCAGGCGGGAGAGGGGATGGGACGTACTCACCGGGCGTGCCTCCAGCGCTTCGCGCTGCACCAAAGAGGAATCGCCGGACTGCCCGACGAACCTACTTGCATGTCATCTCGATCCGCCAGCCGCATGGAGCGTCAGCATAACCTCAACGGCCTGCTCTTCACGGCGCCGGCCATTGTCGGCCTCGTGGGGCTCACGCTCTACCCGCTGGCTGCGTCCCTTTACTATAGCTTCTGCACCTACTCGGCGCTAAAGCCGCCGCAGTGGGTCGGCTCGGGTAACTACCAGCTCATCTGGCGCGACCTCATGCACAAAGGTCTGCTCTACGAGGCCATCGGCAACACGCTCTACTACAGCGTCATCGCCGTTCCTCTGGGCATCATTACCGCGTTCGGGCTGGCGCTCCTGCTGAACCAGAAGGTGAAGGGGCAGACCATCTTCCGCACCATCTTCTACGTCCCCTCGGTGGTGCCGGTGGTGGCGTCTTCGGTGCTGTGGCTCTGGCTCCTCAACCCGCAGCACGGCCTGGTCAACATGATGATGCAGTGGTCGGGGCTCCAGACGCTGATCGGCGGCCTGGGCATCAAGGTGCCCATCGGCTGGCTGGCCGACCCGGACTGGTCGAAGCCCGCCCTGATCCTCATGAGCGTCTGGGGCGTAGGCAACTCCATGGTGATCTTCCTGGCGGGCCTTCAGGGCGTGCCGGAGGAGCTCTACGAGGCCGCCGAGTTGGACGGCGCCGGAGGCTGGCAGAAGACCCGCCACGTGACGCTGCCCATGGTGAGCCCCTACTTCCTCTTCATGTTCGTCATGGGGCTCATCGGCTCGTTCCAGTACTTCACCCAGGCCTGGGTCATGACCAACGGCACCGGCGGCCCGGCCAACTCGACGATGATGTACCCCATGTACCTCTTCCAGAACGCGTTCCAGTTCTTCAAGATGGGCTACGCGTGCGCCATGGCATGGCTCATGTTCGTGGTGGTGGTGCTGGCGACGCTGGCGGTATTCCGCTCGTCCGGGAAGTACGTCTACTACAGCTCGTAGCGCGGGCTAGCCGTTGATCAGCGGCTGCCCGTCGGCGTCGTTCATGGCGCCGAGCAGGCAAAGGACGCCCTCCACGAAGCCCCAGACCGCCGTGCCCACGGTCCCGCAGCCGGTGAGGCCCAGGACGAGCATGGCGGTGCCCACGCTGGTGTAGCCGAGGTAGAAGCGGTGGACGCCCCAGGCGCCGAGGAAGACGCCCAGCAGGCCGGCGACGATCCGGTTGCGGCGGCGCAGGGTCGTGGGCGGCAGGATCGGCTCCACCATGACCGGCGGGGCGGTACGGTACGACGGACCCAGGTCGGAGCGCCCGGCGGCTACAAGCGTGCCGTCAAAGATGGGCGCAAGCTCGGCCAGGTCGCAGGCCAGGAACCGCCGGCCGGTGGCATGGTCCAGCACGGTGGTCTTGGCGACCACGCGGCCCTCGCGCGCCCACTGCACCAGCGTCGCGCTCTCAACCGGTCCGTAGTCCGCTCCGTCAGCGCCAACGATCGAGTACACAGATGCCTCCTGCCCACTTGCCGGCGAGCGCCCGCCATGGGCGCCTCGCAAGGAACTACGCAGACGCCGCGTTACCGGTTGCAGGTTGCGGGCCGGAGCCGATCCTAACCCCGCATCCGAGCCATCACGAAGCGCAGCGTCTCCTGCACATGGGTGTCCCAGTAGCCCCAATCGTGCGCCCCGGGGAACTCGGCATACTCGTGCGGGTAGCCGATCTCGTCCAGGTGCGCGTGGAAGGCGCGGTTGTCCTCCAGAAGGAAGTCGTCCACGCCGCAGTCGATGCGCAGCGCCGGCTGCTGCTCCGGATCGGTCGCCGCCGCGGCCGCGCACAGGTCGTTGGGCCCGCCGGCGGGCGACTCGCCCAGGATGCGCACGAACTCGGGGTTGCCGGACTCGTCGCCGGGCAACGGACGATGCCCGAAGAGCAATGCGCCGGAGTGGCTCACGGCGGCGCAGAAGAGGTCGGGGCGCCTCAGCGCGTAGCGAACCGCGCCGTAGCCGCCCATGGAGAGCCCGGCCACCGCGCGGCCTTCGCGCACAGGAAGCGTCTTGAACGTGCCGTCGATGAGTTGCACCAGGTCGCCGGCGATGGCCGTCTCGTAGGCGAAGCCATGCACGGCGTCGGCATAGAAACCCCGGCCGCCGTCCGGCATCACGACGATGAGCGGCAGCCCGGCTACGTAGCGCTCGATGCTGGTCCGGCGGTGCCAGATCGTCTGGTCATCGCTGAGCCCGTGCAGAAGGTAGAGGACCGGGTAGGGACCGGGGCCGACCTCGGGGTCGGGCAGGATGACGTTGGCGGCGGACTGCTTCTGCAGCGCCGGGCTGAAGTAGCGCAGCTCGCAGAAGGCCACGGCTACTCGCCCTCCGCCGAGGCATCCCCGCCGGGCGCCACAGCGCCGAAGACACCGAAGGAGCGGAGGCGCCTATAGCGTCTGTCCAGCAGTTCCTGCCGGTCCATCGCGCTGATCTCGGCCAGGTGGCGCTCCAGGGCTTCCCGCACGGCTGCCGCGGCGGCTGCCGGGTCGCGGTGCGCGCCGCCAAGCGGCTCGCAAACCACCTCGTCGATCAGGCCCAGATCCAGGGCGCTCTGGGCGGTCAGGCGCAGGGCGTCCGCCGCTTCGGCTGCCTTGGCCTTGTCGTGCCAGAGGATGGCGGCGCAGCCCTCGGGCGCGATGACGGAGTAGATGGCGTGCTCCAGCATGAGGACGCGGTCGGCCACGCCCAACGCGATGGCCCCGCCGCTGCCGCCCTCGCCGATGACCACTGCGACCGTGGGGACGGGGAGCACCGAGAACGCGGCAAGGTTCCGCGCGATGGCCTCGCTGACGCCGTGCTGCTCGGCCCGCAGGTCGGCGGCCGCGCCGGCGGTATCGACGAACGAGACCACGGGCTTGCCGAACCGCGCCGCCAGCTGGGCCACGCGGAGCGCCTTGCGGAAGCCCTCGGCGCGGGCGCTGCCGAAGTTGCGGCGCTGGCGCTCCTTCAGGTCGCGGCCCTTCTGCTGCCCGGTCACGGCCAGCGGCATACCCGCCAGGTGCGCGAACCCGGCCACGATGGCCTCATCGTTGGCGCAAAGCCTGTCCCCGGAGATCTCCATGTAGTCGTCGAAGATCAGCCGGATCATGTCCAGGGAGTAGGGGCGGTCCTTGTGCCGCGCCATCAGCGTCTTTTCCCACGGCGTGAGGTGGCCGTAGACCTGCCGCATGGCTTGCCGCAACTGACCCTCCAGGGTGGCGATGGCTTCGTCGAGGTCGATCCCCTGCGCCTCGGCCTCGGCGCGCTTCTCCGGGGCCCTGAGCGCGCCCAGGAGCTCCTCAAGCTCGGCGATCGGCTTTTCGAACTCGAATGCGCTAACGGCCATGGGTCTCCTCCGGGCTGAGGAACGAGAGGAGGTACGCCAGCGTCGGGCGCATGTCCTTCCTGGGAACGATCCGGTCTACCATGCCGTGCTCTAACTGGAACTCGCTGGTCTGGAAGTTGGCGGGCAGGTGGGTGCCCAGGTCCTGGTTGCCCACGCGCCGCCCGGCGAAGCCGACGATGGCCCCCGGCTCGGACAGGATCAGGTCGCCCAGCGAGGCGTAGCTGGCGAAGACGCCGCCCGTGGTAGGATCGGTCAGCACACTGATGAAGGGCAGGCCCGCGGCCTGCAGCCTTGCCACGGCGGCAGAGGTCTTTGCCATCTGCATCAGGGCCACCAGGCCCTCTTGCATCCGGGCGCCGCCCGAGGCCGAGAAGATCACAACCGGCAGGCGCTTCTCAACGCCGCGCTCCATGGCCCGCGCCACCTTCTCGCCGACGACCGAGCCCATGGAGCCGCCCATGAAGGCGAAGTCGGCCACGCCGATGCTGACGGGCAGGCCGTCGATAGTCGCCACGCCGGTGACCATGGCGTCCCGGAGGCCGGACCTGGCCTCGGCGGCGGACTGCTTGGCGAGGTAGTCAGGGAACGTGAGTGGATCGCCGGGCGCCAGGTCCAGGTCGAACTCGACGAAGCTCTCTTCATCAACGGTGATTGCGAGCCGAGCACGGGCGCTGAGGCGGTGGTGGTGCCCGCACTTCAGGCAGACCTGCATATTCCGGTCGAGGTCTTTGGCGAAGACGATCTCGCCGCAGCCGCCGCACTTGGTGGCGATGCCTTCCGGCACACTCTCCATGGCTTTCGCCTTGGACCGCCGGCCGAACCATCCTGCTGCCATAACACCATCCTTGCGCCCGCCCGGCATTTGGCGCGATATCGAGACAGACCCATGCGTGGCGGCACTTGCCTGCGGGTAGAGTCGTTGCACGTCGAGTGAGGGGCCGCAACACGGTCGAACCGCGCCGCGCGTTGCCGCCGTGGCGCGCACGGCCGGCGCACAGCCCTCCCCGGGCCTCTCGGCGGACACCAGCGGCGCGAGGATGCCATGACCCTGACGGAACTCCGCAAGGAAATCGACCGGATCGACGAGCAGATTATCGACTTGCTCGGCAAGCGCGCTGCGCTGGCCACCCAGGTTGGCCTGCACAAGACACATGCGCGATCGCACTATTTTACCCCTGAACGCGAACAGGCGGTCTTCAAGCGCATCCTGGCCGCCGACCGTGGCCCCCTCAGCGCTGACGCCGTCCGGGCCATCTACCGCGAGATCATCTCGGCCAGCCGCGCCCTGGAGAAGCCGCTCTCGGTGGCGTACCTCGGGCCGGCGGGCACCTTCTCGCAGCAGGCGGCCATTGCCCGGTTCGGGTCGTCGGGCCCGCTGGTCTCGTGCGACGGCATCGCAGATATCTTCACCCAGGTGGAGCGCGGGGCCTGCGACTACGGCGTGGTGCCCGTGGAGAACTCGCTGGCCGGGGTAGTCCCCGAGACGCTGGATACCTTCACGCAGACCAACCTGCGGATCGTCTCCGAGGTTTTCGTGCGGATCACCCACAACCTCGGCTCACACTGCGCCACGCTGGAGGACATCCAGAAGCTCTATGGTCACCCGCAGGCGCTGGCCCAGTGCCGCCAGTGGCTGCGGAACCACATGCCCAACGTGGAAACCGTGGAGACGAGCAGCAACTCGCGCTCGGCCGAGATCGCCGCCGGCGAGCCGACCTCGGCTGCCCTCTGCCCGCTCCTGGCGGCCGAGGCGTACCACCTGCCCATCCTCGTCGAGCACACGGAGGACAACCCCAGCAACCGCACACGGTTCCTGGTCTTGGGCTACAACCAACCCGAGCCCACGGGGCGCGACAAGACCTCGGTGATGTTCTCGGTGCATCACCGGTCCGGGGCGCTCTTCCGCGCCATCGCAGCGTTTGAGAAGTACGATGTGAACCTGCTGATGATCGAGTCGCGGCCCGCCAAGGTCGCGGCATGGGAGTATGTCTTCTTCGTGGACGTGCAAGGCCATACGCAGGACGCCAACGTCACCAAAGCGCTGGGGCTCCTGCGCGAGCAGGCGCTGTTCGTCACGGTGCTGGGCTCCTACCCGGCCGCCGAGTAGGAAGGCTGAACAACGGCGAGGCCCGCCCCCATGCCGGGGAGCGGGCCTCGCGCACGTTCGGGGCGGGGATTGCGAGCCTACTTGCCCGGGATCATCTTGGCAGCCTCGGTGAGCCCCTTGGCGCCGTCGGTGTCGATCCTCCAGGCGAGGAAGCCCACCTTCTTCAGCGGGATGCTCTGCGCCTGGGTGCTGTTGGCGCCGATCACCGGGATCGAGATGCTCACGTCGGCCTTGACCTTGGCCGTATCGCCCTCGACGGTGGCTTCGCCCACGGTGAAGCCGGTGACCGTGGCGATCTTGCCCATCTTCTCCATCTGGGAGACGAACTTGTCCTTCGGCATGTCGGCCCGGGCTGCGGCGGTGAACTCGATCATGTCGTAGACTTCGGCCCACTTCTGCGTCTTGATGCCCTCCAGGAACGCCGTCGCGGCCTTCACCGGAAGCGTCGTGTTGCTGTACCACATGAGGCCGCCCACGGTGGCCACGGCCAGCACCAGGAGCGTGACGACAGCGCCGATGAGTCCCGCGTAGGACTTCTGCTCGGGAGCGCGCGCCGCAGCAAGACGCTCGTCACGGGTCATGCCGATCCCGCCCGCCGCGCGAGGCGCCGTCCCTGCCGGACCTCCCGAGGGAGGCCGGGGACCGCCGGCAGTGGGCGGACCTGCGGCGGGGCGTGTCTGGACGATGGGAACCTCGATCACTTCGCCCGAAAGCGAGACGCGGCGCTCAACGCCGGGCGTTGCAGCCGGCTGGGCCAGGCCCGGGACGCCCGAAACCGGCGCCATGGCGCCTGCTCCTGCGGGCGGCGCCGTCCTGGCTTCAGGAACCTTGAGTCCGATGGGGCCGCCCTGATCCTTCACGGGATCGATCGGGCCGGAGCAAATCTGGCAGGTCGTCCGTCCATCGGGTACGGTGGACCCACACTTGGGGCAAACAATCATGCGCTCGTCCTTCTGGCAGAGTAGTGTTACGGCTGTGTGCCGGCAGCCGCTAGCGAGCGGACAGTGCTCTTCTCGAGCACTACCCTCCAGCCGGAGGCCTCCTTGCGCATCACGTAGACATCCTTGTAGCCGTCGGCAGCGGCCTGGTAGAGCTCTTGCCCCGGCTTCCGGACGCCCACACTGACCGTGAGCTTGGCGTCCGCGCCCGTCTCGGTGACCGACGTGATCGTGTAGTCGGACATCCGTCCTGCAAAGCCCCTGGCGCCCTTCCATTCCTTCTCGAAGGCCGCCTGGGTGGGCAACACACCCTTGGTGCTGTTGGCCAGATAACCGTACTGCGCCTCGGGGTTGCCGGCCTTTACGTATCCCAAGTACTTGGAGAGGATCGTCCTGGGGCTGACGAGGTAGACGGTGAAGTACCACCGAGCCCCGTAGATGATGCCCGCGATGATGCCGATCCAGACGATGATCTCCGTGAGCCTCTCTCCAAGCCCACGTCCTTCGCGAATCTGCTTCCTGCCGACGATTCGTGCCATTGGTAGCCCCATTAGGAATGGACCGGCCCCGTGGGTCCGGCCGCCTTGCATGCCGTTGTGCGGCTGTGTTACTATAACACAACGCTGGGCGGTCGTCGCGCCTGCGGAGGGATGTGAGGGCCCGCCGTCAGGCCGGAGTCTGAACAACCCTCCTCGGGCCGGATGGGTTACGCGGCCGCCGGTGAAGGCCGGAGACGTGTACTTCGCATAGGAGAAGATGGTCCATGTATGTTGGAGTTCTCACCGCACCGTTCGGGTCGGACCCGCTTGAGCACGTCGTCGCCTTCGCAGGCGAGTACGGCTTCGGCGGCCTCGAGATCATCGCAGGCCCGGGAAGCAAGCACATCGACCTGACTGACTTCACGCAGGCCGACGCCGACCGCATCCGCGAGTTGTTGGATCGCCGCGCGCTCACCATCTCTTCTGTGGCGGCCTATACCAACAACACTGACGCCGACCCCGAGCGGCGCAAGGCGGCCAACGACACCGTCCGCAAGGGCATCGACGCGGCCGTCCTTCTCGGCGCCAGCGTCGTCTGCACCCTGGCCGGGATGCCCGTTCCCGGCAAGTCCAAGATGCAGACCATCGAAGAGGACTGCGCCGAGGCCTTCACTCCGCTGGCCGAGTACGCCGAGTCCAAGGGCATCAAGATCGCGCTGGAGAACTGGTACGCCACCAACATCCAGCACATGGGACACTGGGAGCGGCTCTTCCAGGTGGTGCCCAACAAGAGCTTCGGCCTCAACTTCGACCCGTCGCATCTGGCATGGCAGGAGATCGACTACATCGCCTCCGTCGACCGGTTTGCCGACCGCATCTTCCACACCCACGCCAAGGACACCGAGGTCAACACGGCCAAGCGCGTCTGGGTGGGCAACCAGGACGGCGGCGGCTGGTGGCGGTATGTGATCCCTGGCCTCGGCATCGTGCGGTGGGGCGAGTACATCGCCGCCCTGCGCCGCAACGGGTACAACGGCGTCCTCTCCATCGAGCATGAGGACGGCGCAGTGGGCCGCGAAGAGGGCTTCCTCTCCGGCAAGAAGTACCTCGAGCAGTTCTTCGTTCCCAGCGTCGAGTAGCCGCGACCGACAGGGCCAGGCCTGCGGGCCTGGCCCGTTTCCACAACACATCCGCAGACGAGCAGCGTGTCAGGGGGAGTTGCATGGCCGTCAAGATCGAGAGCGCCTATCTGGATTCCGGCTTCGAGTGGATGCGGGGCAACCTGCACGCCCATACGTCGGTCAGCGACGGCAGCCTGTCGCCGGAGAACGTCATCGCTGCCTACGAGAAGCTGGGGCACCAGTTCCTGGCCATCTCCGACCACGACAACCGGACCCCGCTGGACGCGCTGCAGCGCAAGACGGCGCTGACCCTCATCCACGCCAACGAGGTGAGCGCCCGCGGCCCGCACCTCCTTACTGTGAACGTGGCCTCCGCCATTGAGCCGAACCCCGATCGCCAGGTCGTCATCGACGCGGCGACCGCGCAGGGAGGCTTCACGGTCCTGAACCACCCGAATTGGGAGCCTAACTACGCCCACTACCCGCACGATCTGATGGCGCGGCTGACGGGCTACGCGGGCATCGAGATCTACAACGGCGTCGTCGAGGAGCTACCCGGCTCGCCGATCGCCACCGATCGCTGGGACCGGCTACTGGCCTCCGGGCGGCGCATCTGGGGCTTCGCACATGATGACGCCCATTGGCCGGGGAACATCGGCCGAGCGTGGAACGTGGTCCAGGTCACCGGCAAGGGACCGCAGGCGGTGTGCGACGCCCTGAAGGCCGGCCGCTTCTATGCCAGTACCGGGGTCGAGATCAGCCGGCTCGTGGCTCGCAGCGGCATGCTCTTTGTCTACGCCCCGCGCGCCCAGTGTATCCGCGTGTTGTCGGACTACGGCGCGGTGAAGTGCATGGTGGAAGACTCGGAGCTGGAGTATGAGGTCACCGGCGAAGAGGGAACCTACATCCGGGTGGAGTGCTACGGCCGCGGAACCCGTTGCGCCTGGACGCAGCCCTTCTTCATCACCAAGCCGGCGGACGCCTGATGGTATCCGAGACCGTCTCGCTCGACGGGCACATCATCGACTCCCTGACGCTCTCCCGCGTCATGGACAAGATCCTGCTCCTCGACGGCACCTATGAGATCGCCGACTTCCGGGTAGGCCGCACCAAGGGCGACCCGAGCCACGCCGAGATCCTGGTCCATGCCCAGTCCGACGACGCGCTGGAGCGCATCCTCCACGAGGTCGGCCAGATCGGAGCCGTGCGGCAGGCCAGGCAGGCCCGCGTGGAGCCGGCCCCGGCGGCGGGCGTCTTCCCCGAGGGCTTCTATTCCACCACCAACCTGGAGACCGCGGTCTACATCGACGGCAGATGGCTGCCTGTGGCGGAGACCGAGATGGACTGCGCCATCGTGGTGACCGGATCGGGACCGGCGGCCTCGGCCGCTTGCGTTCCCATCGGGCGGATCTGCGCGGGCGACCGGGTGGTGGCGGGCGACGTGGGCGTCCGCGTGAGCCCCACGGCCCGCGTGGAGCCCAGCAGCGCGTTCCACTTCATGGGGAGCGGCGTCTCGTCGGAGCGGCGCAAGGAGCTGGTTGTCAGCGCCGTGGCGCGCTCCATGCGCGAGACCCGCGACGCCGGCAAGAGCATCCTGCTCGTGGGCGGGCCGGCCATCATCCACACCGGCGCGGGGCGCTATCTGGAGGGGCTGATCCGGAGCGGTTGGATCGATGTCCTGTTCGCCGGCAACGCGCTGGCCACGCACGACATCGAGAGCGCCCTCTACGGCACCTCGCTGGGCGTCGACTTCAAGTCCGGGCTAGCCGTGGCGCACGGCCACGAGCACCACCTGCGAGCCATCAACACCATCCGTCGCTGCGGCTCCATCCGGGGCGCCGTGGAGCAGGGCGTACTGAAGACGGGGGTCATGCACGCCTGCATCGCGCACGGGGTGGACTTCGTGCTGGCGGGAAGCATCCGCGACGACGGCCCGCTGCCGGACGTGATCACCGACACCATGGTGGCCCAAGAGGCCATGCGCGTGCGCGTGCGCCGGGTGGGTATCGCCATCATGGTCGCGACCACGCTCCACTCGGTGGCCACCGGCAACCTGCTGCCGGCCTCCGTGACGACGATCTGCGTCGATGCCGGCGCCGACACCGTCATCAAGCTGATGGACCGGGGCACGCACCAGGCCTTCGGGCTGGTGACGGATTGCGAGTTCTTCCTGAAGGAGTTGGGGGCACAGCTGGGCGTCAACGTCACCGACTGAGGAGCGGGGTCAGAACCCCGGCGGCGGCCCACTCTGCGCCAGTAGCTGCCGGGCCCGCACCGTGTCCGCGCCGATCTGCTGTGCCAGCGCCTGCAGGTCGGCGAAACGTTGCTGGTCTCGTAGCTTGGCCACGAAGGCCAGACTGATGGCCTCGCCGTAGATCTCGTCTTCGAAGTCCAGCAGATGCGCCTCCACCAGCCGCCTGCTGGACCCCAGGGTGGGCCGAACACCGATGCTGACGGCTGCCGGCACCTGCCGGCCTCGGACCTGGGCCCAGCCTGCGTAGATGCCGTCGCCCGGCGTCAGGAGGCGCCTGGCTGGCCCGAGGTTCGCAGTGGGAAAACCGAGGGTGCGTCCGATGCGGTCGCCCTCCTGCACCACGCCGTCCAGCACATAGCAGCGGCCCAACAACTCGGCAGCGCCGGCCACGTCGCCGTCCGCCACCATGGCCCGGACCAGCGTGCTGGAGACGATCCGGCCCTCGAACCGCACGGGCGCGACGACGATGAGCTCACAGCCCAGGCTTGCGCCCAGGTCCGCCAGCATACCGGTGTCGCCCGCGCCGCCGCTGCCGAACCGGAAGCCGTCGCCCACTACCACGCACTTCGCGTTGAGGCCCTCCACCAGTACGCGCCGCACAAAGGTGAGCGGCTCCATGTCGCGGAGGGCGGCGTCGAAGGTGGCGGAGATCAGGTGGTGTACACCCAGCGCCTCGATGCACCGTGATCGGCGCGCCGATGATGTGATGTACCGCGGTGCGGCGGACGGTCGGAGGAGCTCCGCGGGGTGCCGATCGAAGGTGAACACTACGGACTGCAGGCCGCGCAGCCGACCGGCGTCGATCGTCTGGGCGATCAGCGACTGGTGGCCCAGGTGGACGCCGTCGAACGCGCCGATGGTCACGCAGGCGCCCTCGCACGGCGCCGGAAACGCCTCCAGGCCGAACCAGCGCTTCATGCCGCCTCGCCCTGTCCGATGGAGGCCAGCACCTTCCAGGGCTGCACGCGTCCGCCGACAGCCTTGCCCAGGCCCAGCAGCGCTTCGCCGTGCCAGACGCTGAGGATGGCCCCCTCGTCAGCGCTGCACTCACCCACGGCCTGGCCATGCAGGAACGCCAGTGCGTCGTCGAGGATCACCATCACCTGCGTATGCGAGCCCATGGCCGCATGCAGGCGGGCTCTGGCGGCATTGGCGAGCGCCTCGGTCCGCTCGACGGCCTCCAACGGCAGGGCATCGGCCAGAGTGAAGGAGCCCGACCTCGTGCGCCGAAGCGCCGACATGGCGGCGCCGACGCCGACCGCGGCGCCCAGGTCGGAGGCCAGTGTGCGGATGTAAGTGCCCGCCGAGCACTCGATCTCCAGCACCGCCTCGGGAACCGGCCCCGGCTCGAAGGAAGTCAACTCGAGCCGGGAGATGGTGATGGGCCGCGCCTCGCGCTCCACCTCCACGCCCTCGCGAGCCAGGTCGTAGAGGCGGCGCCCCTGGTGGTGCCGGGCAGAGACCATGGGCGGAACTTGCAGGACGAGGCCCCGGAACGCGGGCAGCCGCGCCTCCACCTGCTCCGCCGTCAGGCCCGACGCGTCTGCCTCGCCGGTCGTCAGCCCTGTGGTGTCCAGCGTGTCGGTGGTCAGCCCGAAGCGTACGCCGGCCACGTACTCCTTGGTCGAGGCCGAGAGGGTCTCCATGACCCGCGTGGCGGAGTCGATGCAGAGCGCCAAGACACCGGTGGCCATGGGGTCAAGGGTGCCCGCGTGGCCGATGCGCTTGGTGCCGAGGACGCGCCGGAGCCGGTCGACCACGTCATGTGACGTGATGCCCGCAGGCTTGTCGATGACGAGCACGCCGCCGGCGGCGGGGATGATGCATTCCACGCTGCTCAACGGGCCAGCTGAGCCTCCACGGCGGCAAGGACGGCGGCCTCGGCGGCCGCAAGGCCCATGGGCACCGTGCAGCCCGCCGCCATGATATGCCCTCCCCCGCCGAACTGCCGGGCCACGGCTGCCACGTCGACGCCGTCGCGCGACCTGAGGCTAACGCGAACGCCCCGCTCGCCGGCCTCGCGGAAGAGCATGCCCACGCGGACGCCGCGCATGGAGCGAGCATGGTTCACCACGCCCTCGCTGTCGGCGTCGTCGGCCCCGGTCTCCGCGAAGTCGGCGGCCGTCAGACGGACCCAGGCCACCTGCTGCTCGTGGGCGAAGTGGAGCGAGGAGAGGGCGCGGGCCAGGAGCCGCACACTGGCCGGCGACCGGCTCTCAAACACCAGTTCGCTGATGAACGCAGGGCAGGCGCCTCGCCGCATGAGGTCCGCAGAGATCTGCAGCGTGGAGGGCGAGGTGTTCATGAACCGGAACGAGCCGGTGTCCGTCACAATGGCGCAGAGCAGGCACTCAGCCATATCCAGCGTGATGGGGACGCCCAACCGGCGGATCAGTTGGTACGCCATCTCACCGGTGGCCGCGGCCTTGGAGTTGACGCAGGCGATGTCGAAGGGGTCGCCCTGGTCGCCGTGATGGTCCAGCCGCATGCTCACGCAGGCCGAGCGCATGGGCTCCGCCGCCGCGCCGAGCCGAGCGTAGGCCGACGTATCGCAGACGATGGCGAGGTCGAACGCGCGCTCATCGGTGGTGGGGCGGACATCCTCCTGCCCCGGCATCCAGCGGTAGATCTCAGGCACGCCGTCGGTTGAGAGCGGAACGGCGCGCTTACCCAGGGCTCGGATGGCTAATGTGAGCGCCAGCACGCACCCCAGGCTATCTCCATCTGCGTTCTCGTGTCCGGCCAGTACGACGCTGTCGGCGCTAAGGATCGCGTCCGTCGCCAGGCGGTACGGGACTCTCATGTGTGGTTGGTTCCGTGGAAATGTTGTGGAGGAGCTCGAAGATGCGGGCGCCGCGGGGAATGCCCTCGTCCGCCCGGAAGTCGATCTCCGGTGCGACGCGCAGGTGGGCGCGCCGTGTGAACTCGCCGCGGATCCGGCCGGCCGCGCTCCGCAATGCCGCAAGGCCCTTCGCGCAGTCGTCCTCCGACCCCATGATGCTCACGAAGACCTTCGCATACCGAAGGTCCCGCGTGATCTCAGCGGCGGTGATGGTGATGAAGCCGAGGCGTGGGTCCTTCAGATCCTTGTACAGCATATCGCTGATTTCCTGGATCATCAGGTTCTGCACCTGTACCTGGCGTACGGAAGGCATCGGTCTGTCCTTACGGCCGGCGAGCGGCCCGTGCGTCTAGTCGATCTGCAGGTCCACGCCTTCGACGTCGACCTCGGGGTTGGCCTCGATATGGTCCAGCAGCGAGTCCAGCGCCCGGTTGGTATGCTGCCGCGAGTTGCTGACGGCGGCCACGGCGATCACGGAGTGCGTCCAGCAATCCAGATCGTCAATTTCGGCGATCGACACGTTGAACTTCCGGCGCGCCCGATCGATCAGGCTGCGCAGGACGTGGCGCTTATCCTTGAGCGATGCGGCGCCCGGGATGCCCAGCCCAATCGTCATGATGCCGACGTGCATGGTGTTGGTTTCCCCCGGGGTGGTTGGCCCCGGGGGCGTTGCGTTGCGGCGCGAGGGTTAGCGCTCGACCTCGCGCATCTGGTAGGCCTCGATGATATCGCCGGTCTGCACTTCCGTGTAGTCGCCGATCACCATGCCGCACTCGAAGCCCTGGGCCATCTCGCGGACGTCGTCCTTGATGTGCTTCAGGGAGTCGATACGGCTCTCGAGGATGATGTCGCGCCCGCGGCGGATGCGGACCTGGGCGTTGCGCAGGATCTTGCCCGACGTGACGTAGCAGCCTGCGATGATGACGCCGCGCGGCGTCCGGAAGTGCGCCCGGACCTCGGCGGTACCCAGCGGGATCTCCTCGTAGATCGGAGCTAGCATGCCCTTCATGGCCCGCTCGACCGACTCGGTGAGTTCGTAGATGATCTGGTACGTGCGGACGTCGACGTTCTCGCGCTGGGCGGCCATCTGGGCCTGCTGGTCGGCGCGAACGTTGAACCCGATGACCACGGCTTCCGCCGCCGAGGCGAGCATCACGTCGTTCTCGCCGATGTTGCCCACGCCGCTATGCAGGATCCGCAGGCTGACTTCCTCCTGCGGGAGTTGCTGGAGCTGGCCGGCCACGGCCTCCACGGAGCCCTGCACGTCGCCCTTGAGGACGATGAGCAGCTCCTTGGCAGCGCCTTCCTGGATCCTACGCCGGATGTCTTCCAGCGTGACGCGGGTGACCTTGGTCAGGCGGGCCGCACGCTGGTGCTCGGCGCGCTTCTCGGCCGTCTGCCGGGCCTCGCGCTCGTCCTTCACCACGATCATCTTGTCGCCGGCCATGGGGACCATGGAGAGGCCGAGGACCTCGACAGGCGTGGCCGGGGTGGCCTTGGTAAGGCGGTCGCCGCGCTCGTTCATCATGGCCCGGATGCGGCCGTGGGCCAGGCCGCAGACGATGCAGTCGCCCACGCGGAGCGTACCTTCCTGCACCAGCACGGTGGCTACGGGGCCCTTGCCGGCCTCCTGCTGGGCCTCGACGATGACGCCGGAGGCCTTGCCGTGGGCGTCCGCCTTCAGCTCCATGACGTCGGCCTGGAAGGCGAGTAGCTCGAGCAGCTCTTCGATGCCCTGGCCGGTCTTGGCGCTCATGGGCAGGCACTCGATGTCGCCGCCATACTCGCGCGGGACGAGGTTGTGCTCCATCAGCTGGGTCTTGATGCGGTCCGGATTGGCGTCGGGGCGGTCCATCTTGTTGATGGCGATAATCACGGCCACCTCGGCCGCGCGCGCGTGGTCAATGGCCTCGACGGTCTGCGGCATGATGCCGTCGTCCGCCGCCACAACCAACACCGCGATATCGGTGACGCTGGCGCCTCGGGCTCGCATGGCGGTGAACGCCGCATGGCCGGGCGTGTCAAGGAACGTGACCTTGCGCTTTTCGCCTTCGTACTCGACCTCAACCTGGTAGGCGCCGATGTGCTGGGTGATGCCGCCGAACTCGCCGTCCACCACCTTGGTGTTCCGGATGGCGTCGAGCAGGGTCGTCTTGCCGTGGTCGACATGGCCCATGATGGTCACAACCGGCGGGCGCACCGTGGGGCCTCCGCCTGGGCCTTTGTGCCTCTGCGGCGCGGCGGCTGCGGCCTTGATCTCCGGCGCCTTGACCTTCAGGGTGTAGCCGTAGGCGGCGGCAAGCTGCTTCGCGACGTCGGGGGCGAGGCGCTGGGTGATGCCCGAGAGGATGCCCATGGCCATGAGCTTCTTCTGCAGGTCCGCCGCTGAGACGCTCAGGGCGGTGGCCAGGTCCTTCACGGTGGCGGATGCGGCCACTTCGGCCACGCGGCCGCCGTCGGCCGGCTGGGCGTACATTTCGCGCACGGCCTGTGCGGTGTCGCCGTCGATGATGGCGGCTATTCCAGGCACGGCTACGCCGAGGTCATTCAGGGTCGCTACAAGGTCGGCCGGGGCTATGCCCAGCTCCTTCGCAAGATCGCTGACACGAGATCCCGTCATGGGTGGGTCACCTCATTCCATTGTGGTGTCTCCGAGCGCATAGGCCCCATCTGGGAGGCTGCGCACATGAGTGCTGGAGAGTTGGCGAATCGCACAGAGAGAGTGGGCTCCATGCCCACTCTCCCGATGCTTCAGTAACCATACAGTCTAGCACATCGGCTGAGGCCCCATCCGGAGCGCCGAACGGACGCCCGCCGAGGAGGCGCCGACGCCGAGCGCGGTTCCGGCCAGTGACGGCAGCAGTGTCCTGCGAGTTAACATGGAGCTCCCGTTCTACTTCAACACCGGCGTATCCGAGGTGATGCGACCGAGGGATCCCGGCAGCGTGGAGCACTGGTCGGTCAGTGCGATATCACCGTCGGCACGACATCGGCACTGGCCACAGATCGGGTCAGATCGGTATACAGGAGTACAGGTATACTGCTTTAATGAAAGCCACTGTCGAGTTGGATGACGCCCTCTATCGGCGGCTGAAGTCGGAGGCCGCGCTCAGAGGAACCACTGTGCGCGAGATGGTGACGACCGGCGTACGGATGGTTCTGGGAGAACAACCGCCGGTCCGCGATGAGCCCGAGCCGCGGGATGCCGCTTGGTTCGGTAGCCTGCGGCGGGATGCGGGCAACGCGCAAGGCCGCCACGACCTTGCGTCGATCAGGCAAAGCATCGCGGACGGTCGACCTGGCGTGCGCCGATGACCGTGGGTCTCGACACATCCGTAGTCGTGCGGTTGCTGCTGGGCGAACCCGTGGAGCAGGCCATGGCAGCCTGGGCGTGTTTGAGCGAAGCGACAGAGCAGGACAGCCCTCCGCCGTTGGTATCGGACCTGGTGATGGCTGAGACGTTCTTCGCCCTGCGTCACCACTACCAAGTGCCCGAGCCCGAGGCCCTGCAGGCCCTGTCTCGTCTCGCCCATGACGTCCGCCTTGCGGCCACGCCTGCCGTCAAGCGCGTCCTGCCTGAGCCGCGGACGACCGGCGCCGGCTTCATCGATCGGCTCATCCACGCTGAGTACGCCGACCTGGAGGCATGCCTCCTAACGTTCGACAAGGCTGCAGCGCGGCAGGAGGGAGCACACCTCATCGTTGGATAGACGCTACGGACCTCTGACAGCAGTTGTCTGGTCTCTGTCTGACGGCGGCGCTCGCAGCAGTTGGAGCCAGGTAAGGAGGCCCGCCCATACCATGTCGATTCATCTCACCGACTGCCCCATACTGGAGTACGACCCCGCACCAGAAGCGCTGATCGAGCCATCGAGAGTGCTACGCCCGGTGGCCGGCATGCCGGAGCGCTGCGTGCTGCCGATGTACGAGACCGTGGTCGCCGCGCTCTTGCAGCGGGCGCTCCTGACGCACGTGGTGGACATGGGCTCCTCGATGGGCGCGCTGCCGGTCTACCGGCTTGAGCACCGCGGCATCCAGGTCGCTGTAGCCCATCCGGGCCTTGGGGCTCCGCTTGCCGCGGCCGTGATGGAGGAACTGATCGCGTTCGGGTGCCGAACGTTCATCGCTTGCGGTGATGCCGGGGTGGTCGATGGAGGCCGCCCGAAGGGCGCGGTCGTGGTGCCGAGCTACGCCGTCCGAGATGAGGGCACGTCCTACCACTACGCGCCTCCGGCCAGAGAGATCGGCGCCGACCCGGCAGTCGTCGCTGTGATCGAGGACGTGCTGCGCGAAAGCGGCGCCCCATACCGGGTCGGCAAGACGTGGACCACCGACGCCATCTACCGCGAGACCCGCGGTCGGATCGCTCGCCGCGCCGCCGAGGGGTGCATCACGGTCGAGATGGAGTGCGCTGCCTTCATCGCCGTCGCACGGTTCCGCGGCGTTCGCTTCGGGCAGATCCTCGCCATCAGCGACGATGTGAGCGGCGAGGTCTGGGGACCAAGGCACGCAGACCACGAAGAGACCATGGCCGAGCGCCTCTTCTGGTGGTCCGTGGAGGCCTGCGTCCGGTTATAGGTTGGGTCATGGTCGCTTGGCCTTTGTCAGAACGCGCACCTCGTTGGCGCGGGCGGCGGCCACCCGGAGCGCGCGCAACCGCAGCGCCTCAGGCGAGACCCCACGGTCGTAGTCGCTCAGTATCGCTTGGAGTTCTCGCTTCCTGCCCTGCCGCTGCAGCAGGGTCAGGAGGCAGTAATCCTGCCATCCCTGCCGAACGGCCTCCGACTGTCGGGTTGGGATGGGGCCGTGCGGGCCGGGGTAGACCATCAGGTAGTCGGGAAGGTCCTCGCCGGTCAGCCACTCGGCGTCCATGTCGTTCCACGGGTTGCCGCGCGGCGCATAGTATGAGTAGAAGCCCCAACCGTTCCATCCGCGCTTGAAGGCGTCCCACGCCTGCCGTGTGTACGAGTCAAGTTGCTCTGCTCTCTCGCTCTTGGCAGACTGCGTGCTCACGGTATAGAAGGCGCGCACCGACCGAGGAGCGTCGAACAGCTCGAGGGACTTGGGGCGGTCGCGGAGCAGCAGGTAGATCGGCGCCGAGATGTCGACGGCCTCCCGGTACCAGGACCCCAATGCCGCGCTGACCACCGCATCGGGCTCGACGCCGGTACCGTTCCAGAAGCTGGGATTGCAGTAGGTGCGGACACGCGGATCGACCTTGCGTATGAGCCGGGCCAGTGCGCCGAACGCCCGAGAGTTGCTCTTGCCCGGTTCATCCGTGAGCTGCACGTACCAGTCGTCGTACCCGAGCCCAAGCGCCCTGGCCTGAGCCACATGGCCCCGAATGAGGCTCGCTATCTTGGCCTCGTCCTCGCCTGTCAGCTTGTCGGCGTCGATCGCGCCGCCGTAGAGCCGGTGCCCGTAATCGCCGATGCCCCAGATGTCGTGTATCGTCGTGCCTTGCCTGTGGGCCAGTCCCGCCGGACTGCCCGGAAGCGGCCATCCAGTCCAGACCGTGACCCCCAGCGACTGCTTGTACTTGACTTCCTGCTCCGCTCGGTCTGCGTACACGAACGGGAACATCGTGGTGCCGTCGCTCCATGTCTGGAGCCAGACGCGCGGACGTGGGAGCGTAACGTCGAGGACCTCCACTCGGACCGTGAGCGGCGGTCCCGGTGTACACGTCACGTGGGCCTCGTAGACGCCCGGCTTCACTCCGGCCGATGTAACTGAGAGCCAGAAGACCGCTGACCCTGCCGGTGATAGCGTAACGCGCGGGAAGCCGGCTATTCCCGCGCCATTCGTCAGGTACCGCTGCATCAGGCTTGCGGGCAATACGTTGCCCGCGCCGAACAGCGGCCCGAGGTTGGCGCCGTAACAGCGCGACCCAATGGCGCCTGCAACGCGGATCTCACCGGTGAGGCCGGGAATGGGCGCAGAACCTCCCGGTCTGTGAAAGCGGCCCACGGAAAGTGTGAAGGTGGTCGGATTCAGGCTTGTCGTGCTCGTAAGCGCGAGGGCCAGATTGTAGGTCGCGTTGCGCGGGATGGTCCTCTGCACGACGCGGCAGATGCTACCGGCTGCGGGAAGCAAGGGCGCATGGCTGATGCTGTCCCATGTGGCGGTGCGCGACCATACTGCCGGCTGCTTGGACCATGCACCGAGGCGTGCCTGCCAATCCCAGAAGCGGGCATCGGAGAAGGCGGTCTTCTGAATGCCCGGGATCGAGCTGAACGCGATCTCTGACGCGACCGGCGTGGGAACGGTAGGGCGGTAGGCTTCAGGCTGGGCCGCCGAAATCTGCGCGTCGCCCCACGCGATCACTTCGTCCAGGTACGTGATGCCCGTCGCCTCCACGCTGACGCGCAGATAGCGCCCTCGTGGCCTGGCGGGCAGTCTGAACCGATGGAAGGAAGCATCCGGCGACTCGGAGCCGCTACGCCGAGTGATGGTCTGCCATGCGCCGGCCTGATCGCCCCGGATCTGCAGCAGAACCGCTGTCTGTCTGCTGCGCGTACAAAGGTCGACCTCACTGAAGGTGCACTGCCTCTTGAAGTCGAACACCGCCACGAGGGGGCCGCGCGCCGTGCCTACGGGCACCCACCAGTTGCCTTCGGGGCGGCCGTCCAGAAGGCGGCGCCCGAAGCGTTTGGCATCCTCTCGGTAGACGTCGGCCGGGTTGTCCGGGGCGGTCTCATACGTGTAGTCCACCCCGGTCAACACGCATTCGCCCCAGTACCCCTCATTGTCGCTGAGCAGCTTGCCGGGCGGACCGACAGCCGAATCGCGCGACCCGTCCCACCAGATCAGGTCGGCGTAGGCGGTCGGCGGCGCACAAACGAACAGCGCGATCAGGGCGGCGAGCAGCCGAACGCTGCGTCTAGCGACTCGATAGTGCACCAATCAGGCCTCCGGGGTAGTAGCGCGGGCGCCCGCGCGGCATGTCTTCCGCACCTGCCCAGCCTCCAGCATCTGCCTCTCGGTAGACCTGACCGCGATCGCTTGGTGCCCGCCGGGCAGGTCGGTGGCGCCGAACAGGCAGGTGAGGCTGACGATTGTGCCATCGGGCAGTTGAACGACGCTCGAATAGCCGCAGTCGCCGCTCTGCGAGCTCCAGCCCGTAAGAACACGATGCTCGTAGTCCCACGTCTGGCCCTGGTCGCGGCTCAGCGGCGCTATCATTCTGCGCCCTGCGGTCAGCGTCCTGCACGGCTCACCGGCCGGGTCAGCTTAGCTGCTGCCAGCTCAACCAATGACAGGTCGTCGAACCATGCCTCCACCGCCCCGCCCCTTGCGGTCCCGCTGACGGTGAGGTGTGTCGCTTTCGGGAACCGGTCGGGCTCGGAGATGGCCGCGCACGCCTGCCAGGTCCCGTCGGTGGTCACAGCGTTCGACTGAGTCATGCCCAGCCACTCGTTGCCCTGCCAGTAGGATATCTGCAGGAAGACATCGCCCCGAGTTGCCCGTGCGGAGCCGCGTAGCAGGTAGGTCGCCCCGGCCCTAACGGGGACCCGCTCGCCCTCGCCGCAGGCCCAGTCCGATGCGCCGCGCATGGCCATGCAGGATGACCCCGCCACCGGCGCGTCGGTTGACGCTGTCATCTTCACGGCGCCCGCTGTCGGTTGCGCCAGATGCCAGGCCGTGAGACCGGCGCCGTCGCGGGCCTCGAAGGAGCCGTCGCGGAGCAGGTTCGCGGAGCCCGCCGGCGTGGCGCCCGGCGCGGGCCTGGCGGGCGCCTTCGCGATCGCGTTGCTTCGGCGCGCCTGCCAGGCCTTGCCGCCGCGCTCGGCCACAACCATGCAGTGGAGGTCCAGTCGCGGCACGGTCACGCGCCACCCGCCGGCGGTCCAGGCGGGCTCCAGGGCCTTGCCGGACGGGACGAGCCGGAAGCGGCCGTATGAGTGGTCGCTGAACGTGAGGCGGATGCCGTGGATCGGGATCACCTCGCGGCGGATGTACAGCGACTCGCCCGCCACGGTCTGCGAGCGGCCGGACGAGGAGATGTCGTTCAAGAGGTGGACCACCAGCCGGTCGCCCTGCTTCTGCGGCATGGCCTCGACGATGGTCGGCGCCTCTACCTCGACCGGCGGCGGCGCGGAGGCTGCCGAGCGGAGCGCCAGCTCGATGACGCGGCCAAGGATCTCGTGGCCGTACCGGAAGTAGGACCAGGTGACGTCGTACGGGATGTAGATCACCTTCCCCTTGCCGTAGCTCGACTCGACGATGGCTATGGTGTTGGTCACGGACGCCGCCCCGGTTGCGGCGTCGCGTGCCGTCGCACGCAGCCGCAGGGGCGATGCCGTGCCGTTCGTGGGCGCGACCATCAGCACGCCGGAGTGGAGCGGCACTGACGATGCCGGTTCGCTGACCCGAGCGCTGACGTCGCGGACATCCAGCGCCCGACGGATCACTGGATCGGCGCTCCACGCATTGCCGGGCGGCATCACCAGGTCCACGCCGCCGGTCGCCCCGAAGGCGGCCATGGACCGGGTGTCGATGGACTTCAGCCGCCTGGTGTGGAACAGGTCCGCCAGCCCGAAGTCCTTGCGGGGCCGGCCGTGCTCATCGACCAGCGACGTCTCGTACGTGGCCACCAGCGAGCCGCCGTCGCGCACGTAGCGTCGCACGGTCTCCATCTCCGCGTCCGACATGGCCGCGCAGTTGGGCATGAAGAGCACGCGGTACCGCTCCTTGAGGCCGGTCTCCAACTCCCGATCCGTCACCAGCGAGGCCGGCAGATGCCGCTCGAGCATCGCCTGGAAGGCGCCGTAGACGCCCTTCAAGTAGCGGTTCTTTGGGTCGTCCCGCCCGTACCAGAGCTCGGTCTTCTCCGACACGACGAGGCCGCACCAGGGGACGATCTGCGCGTTGCGGGTGTAGGGCTCGCGGATGGCGATGTCCGCCATGTACTGCGCCATGGCGTCGCGGCCCGGTACGGAGTGCGCCGGGACGGCCCCGTTGGTCAGCATGGTCATCACGCGGATCTCCGGCTCCTGGTAGCCCAGCGGCATCCATCCCGGCAGGCTGGGCGAGCCCCACATGAAGGCGCGCTTGCCCTTGCAGAGGCCCGCCAGGTGCCAGTTCATGAAGGCCATGTGGGCGGGCGACGCGAAGAAGGAGGGGTCCACGGTGTCGTACCAGCCGGTCTCCTCCAGAAGCCCGTCGACGCACTCGGCCACGCGGATGGAGTTGCGCAGGTTGCCGGGGTTCCGGTAGACCCAGGCGTTCCAGGAGTTCACCAGAAGCGCGGCGTCGGGGTTGGCGGCCTTGATGGCGCGGTTGTACTCCAGGAGCGCCGCCTCGTTTGAACGGAACCGGAACTCGACCCACTTCTGCCAGAGCGGGTTGTCGAACTCCTCGCGCACGGGTGGCTCCTGCCCGGTCTCGGCCCGGAACTTCGCCCTGCACGCGGCGCAGTAGCAGGCGTCGCCGACGACGTGGTACATGTCGAAGAAGATGCCGTCCACGCCCACGTCGCGGACCAGCTCCACGATGCGGCTCTTGACCAGATCCCGGTAGCCGGTGTTCCCGCAGAAGTAGCCGTTCGGCTGGCCGGCGCTGTTGAGGGCGCACCACTCCGGGTGCTCGACGCCCACGGAATCGGCCTCGCGCTGCGCCCAGTAGTAGGCGATGTACCGGATGCCCCGCTTGTGGCAGAGCGCGACCACCTCTCGTGTCCCGTCGCGGCCCTGCATTGCCGGGTCCACGGGTCCGTAGGCGCTCTTCCATGCCAACCCGGGCGCCTCGCTACCGTTGTGAACGCGCGAGAACATCATCTGCACCCCGGCCTTGCCGAAGTCCGCAATGACCTTCTCCGGCCAGTCGGCATAGCGCAGCGAGTTGGGCAGATCGGTGTACGCCACTCGGGTCACGCCATAGAGCCACTTCGGCGGCGGCGGCGCAAGCTGCGCGCTACCCGGCCCGGCCCACAGGGCCAGTCCCAACGCACAGGCCAGGCCGCGAACGGCGACGGACAAAGGCATGGCGATCTCCTTACGACGACACAGGCGCAGCATGCTGTTGGTGGCTCGGGCCTCCGCGCCGGGGTTGCCATGGTGCGGGCGCGCTCGGGGCTTCGGCCCGGTCCACGCAACAGCGGCCCGCGCCTGGTCTTAGAGGTGCACCAGGGTGATGACCTCGTCGACCTGCCCTTCCGCCTTCACGGTCAGTGTGCAACGATATCCGCCCGCCTCGATGTACCCGGCCTCGTGCCGGTGCGGGCCACTGGCGTCGCGAAAGCGTAGCTCAAGGCCATTGGCCTCTGTCGGACTGACCCGAAGTGTGCGGCGCTCGCCTGCCACCATTGTGCCGATGGTATGGCGCTGGTCGTCGGCCACAAGGACGACCTCGTACAGCGCCGCCCCGGACGCGTTCACAACGGTTGCACGGGTCTGAAACAGATCGAGCAGATACCAGACGAACCCAGCCGCAAGCACCAGCAACAGCGCGAATGCCAGTGCGCATCCGCGGATGAAGCGGCGGACAGCCGGACGGCTCACGCGGCTAGAAGCACCGAGCGCGCCACCAATGGCTAGAGGCAAAGGCATGGCGATCTCCTTACGACGACACAGGCGCAGCATGCTATTGGTGGCTCGGGCCTCCGCGCCGGGGTTGCCATGGTGCGGGCGCGGGTCTGAGGGCCGCCGACTGAAGTCGACGGCTGAGGACCGCGCAAAGTCGCCACTCGGCGGCTCAACGGCCCCGTCAGCGCCACGTAGGAGCGGCTGCGCCGGTAGGCGGGTCGATTGCCAAGGAGACGGCACGACAAAGGCCAGTGCTCTACTCTTTGCCGGGCTTCAGCTCCATCGGCGAGGCGTGAGTGCGCCCGCCGGCTCGCAGTTCGATGCGCAGCGTGGTGTTGTGCCACGTTCACACCGGGTGGAGGGCCACGGCGGGGCCGACAAACATCATTGCCATGCCACGAGCTCAGGCGCGCCGAGCGGGCCGACTCAGCGCACGCCCAAGTTCAAGCACGGTCACGGTACCAACCAAGCTGCCTTGGCCTCGGTCGGCCACAACGCGAACGACCTTGGCGGTTATAGCGGGCGCGGCTGTGGAGTCAGGTAGGTGATCGAACAGGACGCCGGCCCGGAACGTTGGGGACCAGTTCCGGACATCCACGAAGCCACGGTCGCGGGTCACTATCACCGCATCCGAAAGCTCCGCGGCAGCCAGGACCTCCGTATCCGGATGGCCCTTGAGCCCGACATCGCGGACATTCGCCACCGTGTGGCCGAGCTCCGCCAGAGCCGTTGCGAGCGATCGTGGCATGTTCTCGTCGATCAGGAACCGCAACGCCTAGAGCCCGGCAAACGCGACCACGGACGTGCTCGATACGAGATCGACCGCGTACGCCAGCGATGCTTGGATGTCGCGGTCTGTCAGGTCATACTCGCGCATAACCTCTTCCCGGCTCATTGTCCGAAGAGAGCCGAGTACCAGGGCCACCGGGACTCGCGTCCCAGTGATCACCGGCTCACCGTGATGGATGTCTGCATCCACCGATATGTTGGGCGCGATCTCCATGGTCTGCCTCCCTGCTCACACGCGGTCAGCTCCCGGGTCCATGCTGACGAGTATAGCCGATGCTCCACGCCACGGTCCGGCTCGTCTTCGACCGTATCGTGGCCCGCACCAGCCCCGGCTCCTGCCGCAGCTCGATGGTGACGCCTGCCCTGGCGTCGGCCGCCGATACGGTGGCCGTGGCGGCTTCGGTACCGCAGGCGATCCGCAGCTCGTAGGTGTCGCCTGCCACCACCTTGCTCCGGCCGCTGAGCGCGCCGGTGTCGGCGGACCACTTCTCCGAGGGCAGGTCGATGACGCCCTGGGTGACGTGGCGGTTGGTGCCGAGGACGAATGGATGCGGCTGGAGCGGCCGCAGGGCCAGCGCCACGCAGGAGCGGCCCGGCAGCGTGAGGCGGACGCTGCCATGCTGGTCGGGCAGCCTTTTATTGGCCCAGTAGTCAAAGGCGGCGTACGGGGCGGACGGATCCAAGCCTAGCTGCTCCATCGTTGCGCTGATCTCCGCGCCCTGGTCCGACCAGTTGAAGAGGCCCGCCACGTGGCGCAGCGGCCGGCCCTTGCGGTCGTCGGTGAGGACCCAGACACGCGGGATTGGCTGGTCGAACAGGTCGACCGGGCGCGCGTTCAGGCCGTGGTAGGGCATGATGCGCTTGAGGAGGTCCAGCCTGTCGGCGGGCAGGTCGGGGAGCGAGTCGCTGCAGACCGTGAGCTGGCCCGCGATGGCCGCCCAGGTGCAGAGGGCGCGGGCCTGCTCCAGGGGCACGCCGGGCCGTACATAGACCGGATCGGGGTCGTTCCACCAGACGCGCCCGTTGAGGAAGTAGTGGCGCGAGCCGTACGACGGACCGGTGAGCATCCCGCCCCAGTCCGGGCCGTTGTCCGGGCCGATCCGCATGGCGTCCACCAACCCGAACGCCGGGCCGTACGAGCGCATGTTCTGCGGGATGCAGCATCCCAGGAAGAAGACCTCGGGCCCCGCCGCCTCGCGCACCAGCTTCAGGCCGCTCCGGTAGGCCTCCACGTTGGTCTTGCTTGGGTCGTGGAACGTCGCGTCGCCGATGCCGTCGGGGCGGTAGGCGTCGTTGACGTACTGCTGCTTGGTGGCGGTGCCGGTCCAGAGGCCGTCCATCTTGAAGTAGCCGTAGCCCCACTCGCGGGCGGTGCGGACGGCATTGGCCTTCAGGTAGGCCCGTGCGTCGGGATGGGTCATGTCGAGGCAGGTGCCTCCCCAGTCCGTTTCGTAGGGGGCGCCGTCGGCCTTCCGCACGAACCACTCCTGCTTGTCGGCGAAGAAGGGGTCGTAGTAGGTGCCCGCGAAGGGCATGAACCAGATGCCCGCCGTCAGGCCCAGGCCGCGGAGGCGGTCGGCGGTCGCCTCCATGCCGCTCGGATAGGGGCCGTCGGGCCGGTGGCGGGCGAAGATGCGGTTCGGGCCGTTGCGTGACACGCCGTCCTGCCAGCCGTCGTCGATCTGCGCGAAGGAGAAGCCGAACCGCCCCAGCTCCCGCGCTGCGAACTCGGACTGGGCTGCAAGCTGCGTCTCGTTTGAGGCCCCGGCGTGGTACCAGGTGCAGTAGCCGGCGGGCTGCCGGGGCAGCTTCACCTTTTCCAGCCGTGCCACCAGGCCGGCCCAGGCCTCGAGGCCCAGCCGCGCGTCGGCGAAGCGGCCGATGGCGAAGGTCTCCAGCGCCTCGCGCGCGTCGGGCTCCAGCCGCAGCTTGCCGTAGTCGATCTGCGCGGTCAGCACCGGCCGGCCGGCCTCCACCGACGGCAGCACCACGCCGCTCCCGCGGTGGTTCGTGAGCCAGCCGCAGACCACGCCGGCCCGCGTCGCCGGGTCGGCCAGGGCCATCCAGACGTAGCTGCCCGGCGCCTCCGCTGCGGGACGAAGCCCACCAGTGCCCAGCGCGGCCAGCGTGTCGATGGGCACGCCGATGTCGAGGGTCAGGGAGGCGGCGAGCAAATGCTCAACAGTCTGCGCAGATGCTCGCGCGTTGTGCAGCGCAGTCTGCAGCAGCGCGAACGGCAGCGCGGGGTAGAGCAGCAGCGTGTCCGTGCGGCCATCGGCGCGGGTAACGTCGACGGCTTTCCCGCGCCCGAACATGGGATCCGGAGCCGCGCGCGACAGGACGGAGACCGCGTCGCCCGGTCCCATCCGTGCGCCCTGCACAAATGCGCGCCCTGTCGAGCATTCGATCAGAGAGAAGGTGCCCGTCGCCCGGTCGACTCGGGCCTCCACGGCGCGGTTACGGATGACGATCTCGGTCGGTGCGGGCATGGCGCCCCCTTTCGCCGGGCATGTGCCGGCCAGTAGAGAGGCCGCGCACGCAGCCAACAAGCCGGACCGTCCTGTCACGGGCTCTCTCCTTCGTCGGCTGAGCATACAGCACTCATAGTAGCCGCAGAGGCGCCATCCTGAGGCACTGATTCCCGGCGGAATGGCCCGCCGATCATCGGTGCGTTGCCACAGCTCTCCGGCTGCTGCGTGTAGATGGCGAAGGTGCCTCCCGGCAGCTTCTCAAGCAGCACATTGACGCCGTCGTAGATGAACCGGTCGCGGCCCGATGCGCCGGTGCCGGTGTAGCTCTCCCGGAGGCCGTGGGCGTAGTAGGTGTTCGTCTCGATCGCCCCGTTTGCATGGACGACCTTGACGAGCCGGTTCTCGGTGTGCCAGCCGTACGTGCCCACGTTGCCGAGCCAGGAGTCGCCGACCGTGTTGCCGTTGTGGTCCCACGTGAATGCCGTGGGCGCGGAAGATGTCAATAGGAATGAGACACGTTCGCTGTCGGATTAGGCTCTAGTCGCGCGTCGGTTGGTTCGGTTCGGGCGAAGCGTCACGTGACGCTT